>CAMCXS010000206.1 GCA_945883495.1 Akkermansia muciniphila | reverse complement strand
GCGTCCCGCTCCATCGCCAAGGTGACGAACGACTCCTGCTCGACATTCAACGCCAACCAGCGCGACGTGTGCGTCCAGCCGACCGGCAACGCGCCCTGATTCGGCTTTCCGAACAGTGCATTATCCTCCCAGCTCCAAGCACCCACGTGAGAAGAGAAGTTTCCGCTATCCCCACCAGTCAAGGTCACGGTGCGGAGATAGCCGATCCCAGCAGGAGTGGGAGCCGGGTCTGACGAAGCCGTTGGAGCGGTGGAGAAGTTAGCGCTGAAGCCTTGGCGGCCCGCATTTTCCGGAGCTGACGGAGCAAAGCTCCCAAGCGCCACCGTGTAGTCCCCGGCTGGCAGGAACCAAGTTCTGGTGAAGCTCTCCGCAGTGGAGTTGCCGAAGTGATCGACATAGGTGATATCCTCCGCCCAACTGATGTTGCCCTTGTTATTGTAAACATGGCTATCATCACCATCGTTATCCCAACCACGATAGATGGTGAGAGACGGAAACATCGCGGAAGTATCCGCCACGTTGGCCGGCACATCGATCACCAGCGGCACGTTCGCGTCCCGTGCCATCGTGATCGTCAAATTGGTGTCCCGCAACAAACGCAGCGCCACCCAATCTGAGGTGTGGGTCCACCCTTGCGTGGCACCGCCGGGCCCAGGCGTGGCGCTGTCCTGCCAACTCCAAGCACCAACATGCCTGCTGAATCCAACACTGCTACTCCGATCCAGAGTCACTTGGTGCCGATACCCAATTCCGCCATCGGCCGGATCTCCGGCGACGTAGCCGGTTGAAACGATTGTCCCCGTCAACCCATAGGAAACGGTATCGGTTTGCGCCGCATAGTTCGCCCCACCCACAAAGATCGAGTAATCCCCAGGGGTCAGGAAAAAGGATCTGGTCACGGTTCCATCGGCGTTTCCATCTCCCTCGATTCCGGGAACGGAACCGAAGAGACTGGAATCGCCATCCACCGCATACCCCACAAACGTGAAGGTGCTGAGGCCATCGGCAGCGTCGAAGTCAAAGGTTGGTCCCGTTTGGTTGTCCCCGCCCATGCGCCAAGTCACGAGCGAGCGAAAGGCCCCCTCCTTCGGCTGCACGCCGCCAAGGGTGGCCAGATAGGCCAAGGAGATCGCCGCCCCGTCGTGGTCAGCGCTCCCGGGTGCATTGGTGATCGGGGCAAGGTGGGCCAAGCCACGGTAGATCGAAAAGCCGGGCTTGATGCTTCCGTCCTTGGTACCACCATTCGTGGAACCGCTGAAGGTGATCGCTACATAAGCCGGAACGTCCAACTTAAAGCGGAAGGCGCGGACACGATGGCTGTCGCCAAAGTCTTCATCGGTGCCGTCCGCCCAGCCGTGACTGCCGGTGACAGCTTGGTTGCTGATGGTTACGGCCGTTCCGTTTGGAGCGATCGTACCGAAATCACGGCCACTGTAGCCGACGTGAGCGGAGGCATTCCAAGTCCCCAGCAAAAGCAGGGCACCCGAAAGCCACCGGATTGGGTGGTATTTTGGTTTCATAGACTGATAATTTTGTGGTTCTGATTCTGATTCAGGGAAGCGGATTGAGCCGGGCGCTGCCGGAGCGAATCGGCGACGTGCGCAAGGTGGTCAGCGGCGGTCCGGCCGAGGGCATTTCCGGCAATAGAAAGAAGCCAAACCCTCGATACCCAGTGCCATCATCGACGATCATGCCGCGAATCGTCGCGCTCCGCGCCCGGAGTGGTTCACCAGTCACCGTTGGATCCGGATCCGAAAGGCGGAAACTGCCACCAAAGGTCCCCGTCAACCCCGGCGAGAAGCGGCCCGACGAACCAGGTTGCAAGGTCAAGGCCACCGCACCTGGATTGGCGACGGTGATCTTGGCCCGGGAAGGAACAGTGGCTGGAAAAGTTGCCTCGCTCAGGTTCACGCGCGTCGCCGGATCGGGCACCTTGCCGCCGGCGAACAGCACCGCGCCATTGTCCAGACCTGGCAGGGTTTGTCCTTTCCTCGGCGCCGCGTAGGGGCCACCAATCACCCGCAGGTTCAATGGCTCGAAACCGTCCGGATAGCTCCGCGTCCGGGAATTCGCCAATTTGGACCAGGTGACCTGAGATGCCTCCAAGCGCCTCGTGGATGGCGTTATCTGCAATCGCCCTGCCAACGATCCTGTCTTCCGGTACAAGGTCTGCATCACCCGGATCCAGCCCCCTTCCGTAACCGGCGCGGCAAAGGTGAAGGAAGAACCATCCGCCAGCCGAAGCGCTCCAGATGCTCGCCCGGTTGAAGAGACTCGGAGTCCGCCGATTCCATCCCCTTGTGGTTTGCTCTCGTCCCCCTCGAACGCCAAAGGCACGCGCAACGCCAGGGTATGCGTCCCCACGTAAGCCACCGGATCCAAAACGGCGCCGCCTCCGCCGCTGAAGATCAGCTCGTCCGTCCCAGCCACGACCCGGCCTTCCAAACCGCGAGTGACCGGATCCAGGCGCAACTCCAAGACCAACTCCGGCGCGGAACGGCGCGGAAAGCGGACCGTGGCTTGAGGAGGTTGGGTCTCTGACACCGTCCAGGCACTGCGGAACCGGTAGATCGCCGCCCCCAATTGCAGCACTCCGCTAAAACGGGACGAGGTGGAGGTCGACACGCTCACGTAGCCGCCCAGCCCCGTGTTCAAAACGGCATCCCGCGGCAGAACCGCTTCGTAGACGCCCAGGGCACCTTCCGGGAATCGCTTCACCTCCAGAGTGGCCTGACGCACCGCCAAACTCGATCCCGCCGAATTGTAGGCCACGATGCGGATCGGAAAGGAGCCGCTCACCACCGGCCGCCCGGCGATCTCCAGCTTGCCACGCGGGACCATGAGCCCCTTCGGCAGCCCCGTGACCACGAAACGCGTCGGTCCATTGCTGGCGGTCAACGGCGCGGAGTAGAGTTGCCCGATGATCGCCGTCGGCAGATTCTGCACCGGCACCACCGGCCGTTCGACCACCGTGAGGGGGACTGCGGCGCTCGTCACGCTCCCTGCCCCATTGGAAACGGTCACGGCATAGTTCCCCGCGTCCAGCCCACTCACTCCCGAGAAGGA
>CAMCXS010000205.1 GCA_945883495.1 Akkermansia muciniphila | reverse complement strand
CACGGATATATGGACAGCTTTACCGACATGCCGATCCGTAAATTGCGGTTTTTCAGGGAGTTTTTCGGCTATCCTGCCCTGCTCCCCGTCTTTAAGGACAACAAGCGCTTTGGCGGTACTTACGACAACGGCACAAATCGCCGATTGGTCGTCGAGGCGGATCTGTTGGTGGAGCACATCCTCAAAGAAGACCGCAATGTCTTTGAGCAGCTTCTGTCCACCGAAAAGTTCTACGTTTATCACTCGGGGGACAACACGGCGATGGCCGCAGCGACACAAAGCATCCGCAAAGTCTATGATTACTTTAAGGACAAGGACTGGAAAAACTTCGACGTGGCAAAGTTGGCGGCTCACCTGCCATTCCTCAAAGAGAACCCGATTCTCGGCCTGCATCTCGACGCTTTGGAGAGCGGCAAAGCCGACATCCAACAGGTGAATATTTTCAAATCGATGATGACCGATTACACGGAGCGGCTTGGCAACGGGACGAGTGTCACCGCCCCTTACGCATCGGTCTTCGGAGTCCCGGGCACCGCGAAGACTCGCGCCGGCAACCAGTTGGGAAGTGGCGAGGTAGCCAAGGCTTTTAACCTTGATTTGGGTAGCTGGAACTATCCGACCGTTCAACCCGCCAAAATGGAGCACCGTAAGGGTCTGCTCACCCACCCGGCGTGGCTCACCGCCTTTGCCGCCAACACCGAGACGGATCCGGTCAGACGCGGCAAATGGGTTCGTGAGAAATTGCTGGCTGGCACGGTGCCCGATGTTCCGGTCACGGTGGACGCGGTGATTCCTCAGGATCACACAAAAACTCTGCGCCAGCGATTGGAATTAAAAACCGGAGATGCTTATTGCGCGAAATGCCACGATCGGATGAATCCGTTGGGTGTGGCATTTGAAATGTATGATGACTTCGGACGCTATCGCACCGAAGAGTCGCTCGAACATCCGGACAGCTTGATCAAGAAAATGCCGGACAAAGGTTCACCGAAACAGGATTTGCGGGACATCTACAAAACCCTGCCAGTGGACGCCAAAGGCAGACTCGACGGGACGGGCGACCCCAAGTTGGACGGCGAGATCACGGACGCCATTGACCTCGCGGGGCGTCTCGCAAAATCCAGCAAGGTCCGCCAGTCCATCATTCGTCATGCCTTCCGTTATTTCATGGGGCGTAACGAAACACTCTCCGACTCCAAAACCCTCATCGAGGCCGATCAGGCCTATCTCCAGAGCGGCGGCAGTTTCGACGCCGTCATCGTTTCCCTGCTGACCTCCGATTCATTCATCTACCGCAAATCCACAATCACCACCAATTAACAACACCACCAACTAACACCATGAAAACCAGAAGAGACTTTCTCAGAACCACGGCCTTGGGCGCGGGCGCACTTTCCCTGACGCCATGCTTCAACTTGTTTGGTGCGGGAACGCCGGGCAGCGGGTTTCCAAAGCGATTTGTGTTCATTCGCAAATCCAACGGAGAGCGGCCGCTTGAACTCGCGCTGCCGACTTTCTCCGCCCAAGACAAAGCACTTGATGAGAACAAACAACCACTGGAAGTCGCCCTCGACCGGCACGAATTGCCGGTCTACCTTCGAGGACTGGAAAAGCACAAGGCGAACATGTGCATTCTCCAGGGCTTGTCCTGCATGATGAGCGAGAACGGCCACTTCTCCTACTCGTCCATTATGGGTGCCTACAAATCCAATCGCGACACGCTCAGCGGCATTAAACGCGCCACGATCGATTTCGAATTGGCCAAGCTCTATCCCTCGCCCTTCGGCCACATTGAACTGTCTCTGACCGGCACTCAATCCGGGACCCACCGCACCGGCATCGTCTCTGGCTACTCCGCCTCCGGACCCCACCAGCGGAACTATTGCTACGCCGACCCGATGACCGCCTACAACGAACTGTTCCGCGCCGTCACGAATCCCAGCGTGGTTCACTCCGACAATGCCATGTTCAAATTCCTGGAACGCGAGGAAACCTTCAAGGCGAGCGTTCAGCAGGGCTATGAGAAGCTTAAACTCAGCAACCATATCAACTCCATCGAATCCATTCAGGCACGGAATCTGAAATTATCGAAGATGGCCGGTTCCATCGCGAAACACCTGCCGAAGATCGACAAAGTCCACGAGAACGGTGGACTGACCGCCACTACACCGCAAAAGGAGGAGGCCATGACAGAAATCCTGATCGCCGCCCTGATCACCGGGCTGACGAATGTGGTGACTTATACGATTGATGATTTGGGCACTCCTATGCGGGGGCTGCCCGGAACCGAGGGCGACAACGTGAGCATCCACGCCCTCGGGCACAACGCCAGTTTCAGTGGTGTCCCGGCCGATAAAATCCGGGAAAATATCCGCATCATGCAAATGAAGCAGGTGACCCGCATTGTCGAACGCCTGAAGGCCGAACCCGAAGGCAACGGCACGATGTTTGACAATACCATGATCATGTATTTCCCCGAAGGCGGCGAAACACATCACGGCCTCGGCACCGAAGCGCCCTTCGTCATCCTGGCGGGGGACAAGTGCAATCTCGACCTGGCCGGCCGCTACATCCGCCTGCCTTACCATGCCACCGAAGGCCACAAGACCATCGGCAACTGGTACACCACCCTGCTCAACGCCCACGGTAATCCGATCAAACACTACGGCGACTTCGACCTCACGATGTCCCGACTGAAGCTGGATCAATCCGGAGCCATCAAGCAGTTCATGGCGTGAGACGGAGTGAGATCGCGAAGCGTTTCATCACCATGAGCCAACGCATTCCCCAAAAATCTGTATGCCAACGAATCAATGGTAATGAAACCAACTATCATCCTAACCGCAGCACTGCTGTGCGTCCTCTCGCCGGTCTGCTTCGCAAAGCCGCTCAAGGTGTTCATCCTCGCCGAATGGGCCTCGCTGCGGGTGCTCTTTGCCATCGGGCGGTCAATCACCCGCATCTGCGCAAGCATGATCTTTTCATGCGCGGTCACCGGATATTTTTCCGCCGTCGTTTCCGCAGCTGATTCCAAAGTGGATCTCCCGATTCTGGTCGAGGCCGAGGGCTTTGCCGACACCGGGGGCTGGGTCGTTGATCCTCAGTTTATGGATCTCATGGGTTCGCCTTACCTGCTCGCCCACGGTCTCGGGGTGCCGGTGAAAGACGCGAA
>CAMCXS010000204.1 GCA_945883495.1 Akkermansia muciniphila | reverse complement strand
GGTGCGGTCGGCGAAGGGCTCGTTTGCGTATATCACCTGTCCCATCGCCCTGCAGCGCTTCGCGCGGGATCGCGAACTCGCTGGGCTGCCCGCCCTGCCGGAAGTCACGGATCAACACTGTTACTCAGGCGCCAAAGTGCGGCTGCAGGCGAAGAACAAAGTCGTCTTGGAAGAATACGCCTTCAGCAATGATGGCGATTTCCCGGCCGCTTGGCAGGACGCTCTCAAGGGCGTGATCGATGATCCGGTTTGGCGTGAGATGCCCGGCCGCTTGGTTCTGGTGAGCGACGGCGATTTCTCCCATTTCGTTTCCTCCGCCACGGAGATCAGTCACCACATCAAGATTGATCCGAAGACCGGCGCGGTCGCCAAGGGCGCATTGTTCAGCCTGGAATGTGTTCCGGCCGAAACGCTGTTCTCCGCCACGGTGACGTTCGTGAAGCGGGGCAACAACGGCAACGGCAGTCAGCACTACAAGACGGATTGCGAAGCCGAATTGGCGAACCTGCTTGCCCAGCGGCCGATCTTGCAACTCGGCGGAAACTCCACCACCGGCCGTGGCTTTTGCTCGGTGAAACTTGGCTAACCTTCCATTCTTATGACCTTACAGAATTTAGAACAAGTTCGCGCGAGACACGCGCTCGCGTTTGCCAAGAGCGAAGCGCCGAAACACGGTGCCAACGGGGGCGAGGCCATGAAAAAGATCCCTTCGATGATCATGGCCAACGGTCTGTTAGCTGCCATCGCGTTTGCCATGGAACAGCGGCGCACAGGACTGGCCCGGCCTGGGTTCAGCGCGGCGTTTGATGACATCGCCAAGCATCTTTCTTCTCCGGAAATTGGAATCACGGAGAACGTCACTACGGCCAACGGCTTGATTGATTATCTGACCAAAGCGGATAGCGAGACCCTCAAGCTTGCCACGGCGGAGGCATTGGAATGGTTGGGCTATGCTCGACGTTTTGTCACCAACCAGGAAGGGGACCAGTCATGATTCCATTGGCCAAGGATACCCGGGAAGCGATCGGCCAATTCGCCGAGCGGGTCGAAAACCGCGCCTTGCTCTTCGAGAAGATGGTGCTGTCGAAGAACTGGGGACATCCGGGCCGCTTCAACGACGCGAACCGGTTCAATGTGTTGCGCGCAGCCACTGGAGGGGCTGACCTCTTGCGCGAAGACCGGGAAACGGCTCACAAGAAGTCCACGAGTCCGCGAGCCAAGGATTACGTGCGGGAGGAGAATGCCTACAAGGCACAGGTCGCCGGAGCGCTGGCGACGGTTCCCTCGGACAATCCCGAGCTCATCCGCCGTCAGGTGGAGAATGCGAATCATCTCCTGCGGCTCCTCAACCAGTCTTATGCGGATCGCGTGGTCACGTTCGTCGGACAGCTGGGAGGGCGTCTGCTCATCAATATGGCCGGCGGCGTGATGGAGAACGCCGGGATGGCTCTTGATCGCTGCTTCGGCCTGCCCTATGTGCCGGGCTCGGCGGTAAAGGGCGTGACCCGGAATGCAGCGTTATGGCACCTCCGCCGGATACCGGACTCCGACGAAAAGCGCCAACTTTTGAGGTCCGCGTTGCTCGCATTCGGGTTTGTGGAAGACGATCTCAAGAAGGATTTCGCTTGGGCGGCCGGGGACAAATCCATTTCCCAGGAGGCGGGCCGGTCGATCACCCGGGAAGGTACGTTCAAGGGGCTCTGTTCGTTTCTTCCGGCGTATCCGACGAGCGAAGAGAATCTCCGCATTGTGGCGGAAGTTCTCACTCCGCATCCAAGGGCGACCCAAACGCATGAACCACGTCCACTCTTCTTTCCCGCCGTGGAAAAGGGCTCGGAGTTTGGGTTCGCCTGCTGCATGCAGCGGGATTTACCGGGCATCGACGCCGCTGGCGTGCTCGCCCAGGTTAAAGAGTGGATGATGCAGGCGGTCACCGGCGACGGCGTGGGCGCCAAAACGGGAGCTGGCTACGGATGGTTCGTCATTGACGCCAAGGCGGAGGAGAAGCGCCAAGCCCGCTTGGAGAAACAGGCGGCCGACGACGCGGAACGGCGCCGAAAGGAAGAGCAGGAAGCCGCTGTGCAAAAGGCGGAGGCGGATCGCCGGGCCGCATTGTCTCCGGAACAAGTCTTGGCCGAATCCATCGCGGGCTGGAATGACCAGCAGCTAGCGGATTTCGCCAAAGCGATCGCGGAGAAAACAGACGCTGAGCAGAAGGCTTTCTGTCTCTTCTTATCATCCGCTGGAAAGGATCGATGGAAGGCCTGGAAAAAATCGCCCAAGTGGAGCGATCGGTTGGAACCGATCCGGCAAGCAGCACGCCGCCAGGGAGTGGAGCTGAACTGAACGAAGGAAGGTAAGTGGGATGGCTACGGAACCAATCATCAAGACGTTCACTCTACTGACCCCGGCCTTTGTGCATGGGGCCTACCAGAGTCAGCAGAACAATCGCCCAGAACTGCGTCCGCCGTCGGTGAAAGGGCAACTGCACTGGTGGTATGCCGCACTGTTTGGACAGGAGCGGGACGGGCATGCCGGGAAGGATGAATTGGAGCTCTTTGGGCACGTATCGGATCGTCGACGAGGTTTGGAGGGAAACGAGGCGTCCCTGTTCAGCATCCGGGTAATTGAGGAGACCCTTCAGGAAACCAAAGCCGACGTGCTTCCTCACAAAAAGCGGGAGGGTCTCCAAGGCACAAAGGCGGCTCTGGCACCCGGTTCCCGTTTCACGCTTCAGCTGCTGCCTCGCCGCCAGGGACCTAAGCCGGAACAGTGGCAACGCTTGCAGCGGGCGACCGAAGCTTGGTTGCTGCTCGGAGGCATCGGGCAACGGGCTAACCGCGCCGCCGGATCGCTGTGGCCGGAGGATGCTCCAGAAACGTCTCTAGATTACGAGCGCGAGGCTGGGGAACTCCTCGCGGGCTCCAAGCTCCGGTTCGCGTTGCTGGAAGGAACCTGGTCCACCGAGGACAAACTCCGTTCCGACGTGAGCGACATTCTCTCCGATCAAGCCATGGCGCATTGCGGAAGGCCGTTCGGCACGGCAGGGGATTCGCGAGAGCAACTGGCCCGCAAGCCGTCCCCGTTAAAGCTTCGCGCGGTGCGATTTGGCGGTCAGCTGAGGGTTGTCGCGGTCTGGGACGCTAGACATGCGTCCGGGGATTTGAAAGAGGGGGTGCGGGTCCTCAAGGATGCAAGGAAGCCGTTGGGAGTTCTCTTGGCGCCAGTCGTGGAGAAATTGTTGAACGTATAACAGGTAGGCAGCTGCTCGGATTGTCGGCTTTCAATCAACCCAGCATTCAAAATCACCACAGCTCTCATCCCCACCGCGCCAGAACGCCTTCCCGAGCGGGTGGGCCAGCCGCGCGGCGGGAGCTTGCAGCTCAACCGG
>CAMCXS010000203.1 GCA_945883495.1 Akkermansia muciniphila | reverse complement strand
CTCCGGCCATCACCGTCATCATTCAATACGATCGGTCCATGGTTCGCACTTCCACCGCGAGGCGGCCTTTCGCGACGTCGGCATTGACGAAAAGATGCGATCCTTCCGGGATAAACTCGTGCGTTTCAATGGTTCCTGGCGTGTCTTTGGCCTGCAATGAAGCCAGACCGTCGATCCGCCAGGCCCATCGCCCCTAGGGAAAGTCGATCGGCTTGCGAGTTCAGCAGGATGATGGCGGGTTGTCACAGGGGCGCTGGCCTGTGCAATTCAGTTGCTGAATTGTCCTGGCCGCTCTCTTATGGAACATGCTCCTCCTCGCGCATCGCCGGTACCGGCTGGTCCGCTCGCAAAGCGGCTTTCACTGCGTCATCAACCCCCTTACTGGCCAGTCATGGTCCCAGGTTTGGCGGATCGAGGCGCACTTTGTTCCGGATGACGACGATCCGGGCCCGCCGCCTTGGCAGGTTTGGGAATACCTGCGCCTTGCCATCAATCCGCTGGCTTTTTTGCAGGTGAAGCATTGGCACGAACTGGAACGCATTGACTTTTTGGCGGACGATGATGGCCTCTTTTTTATGAGTTTGGAAAACCTCATCGCCGGGCGCAGCGCGCCGGTCCTGGACGTGGCAGTCAGTGAATTTCGCACCATCGGACGCGATGGTCTGAATCTCACGCTGGAAATGGAAGGAGAAGTCGTTGCTCCCTCTGAAGAGGAGAAAGCCAAGCGCCCGGGAGAGCACGGCATCCCTGTCGGGGAGTTCAAACTGTTCGCCGCTCTGCCCTTGTCGAGCCTGGTTGTGGCCGTTCCGATCAACTCCGCCGATCCGTTGGCCGCGGCCAAAGGAATCGCGCAACGCGAATTGGGCCTTTCGCAAATCCGCGCGGGCAAGGTGAAGTCGTTTGATCCCAACCGGCGCAGTCGCCTTCCTGGCGGCGGAAGTCACCACGAAGTTCTTCTTCAGGTGGGCAGCTGATTTTCGGCGGAACGCTGGCCTTAACGCCAATCGCCTACGATGCCGCCGGCACACGCTCAATTCCGACCAGAAACGGAGCGGGTTCTCCTTGCACCAGCAGCATCTCGCATCGCATGGCGCGGAACTTCCGTGGGTCCAAATTCCGCGTCCAGTCCAGGACCGCCTCCCCCTCCTCCCGGCCGCCCGGGTGAGCGGGGTAACAGACGACAGTGATCAGGCCTCCCGGAGCCAAGCCGACGGCCGCCGCTTGCAACGCCCGGACCGTCGATTGCGGCTGAGTGATGCGCGTTTTGTCGCCTCCCGGGCAGTAGCCGAGATTGAACATCACGACATGGGAGGTTGCGACATCGCATATCCGTTCGTGGCTTTCCAAGTGGAGGCTGACGCGCTCATGCAAACCGGACGCCTCCAGCCGTCGGCCGGTCGCATGGATCGCTTCCGCCTGAATATCGAATGCAATGACCCGGCCTCCGGGACCCACTAAACGGGCAAGGAATTCGGTGTCATGCCCGTTCCCAGCGGTGGCATCGATCGCGATCGTGACCCTGCCGCTTTCGCAAATGGATTCGAGCCGCTCCCGGATCCAGGCGTGGGCCAGTTCGGTGGCTCGGGGGAGTCGAAGCTTCGTCATGGCATTGCGAATCACCTCAAATGGAGCGAGCCGCACACATCCTGCAAGTGCGGAAACCGCTCGTGCCGGGCATCGAACTCGCCCACGTCTGCCACAGCGGTCACGACCCGCTGATAAAAGCTCCTGAGGAGCTCCGTGATGGCAGTGGTCGGACCTCTGACCACTGCGTTTCATGTCATCCTCCAAGCCGCTCGTGGCCATTGTCGATTGGGCCGCTTCACCCCTGGGCGACCCCGCTTCCGCCGTGGAAAAATCCGTCATTGGGGAAGCCGCGGATGTTCGGCGCTTTCTTTGCGCCAGTGATGCGGACTTCACGGACGAACTCTGCGAGGCGCGGGCGATGATCGTCTGGCACAACACGCCGATCGGGGCGACAGGGCTTCGGAAATTGAAGCAATGCCGCGCCGTGATCCGCAATGGAGTGGGATTTGACTCCGTCGATGTCGCCGCCGCGCGGCAGCTCGGAATCCCGGTGTGCAACGTGCCCGATTACGGCACGGAAGAAGTGGCGGATCACGCAGTCGCGCTGATCCTGGCTCTGTGCAGGCAGTTGTTTCCGCTTGATGCGGAAGCCAAGGCTCTTGGATGGCAGATCAAAGTGGAGCCAAAGCTGCGCAGACTCCGGGAGCTAACCCTCGGCATTGTCGGCCTCGGCCGCATTGGCACGGCCACGGCGTTGCGGGCCAAGGCGCTTGGCTTCCGGGTCATCTTCCATGATCCGTATCTTCCCAATGGAGCGGACAAGGCCGTAGGCATTGAGCGCGTGCGCTCGCTCGATGACTTGCTCTCCCGAAGCGATGTGTTGTCGCTGCACTGCCCGCTCACGGAGGAAACGCGGCATCTCATTTCTGAAAGGGAGCTTTCGCTGCTAAAGCCGGGTGCCTTCGTCGTCAACACGGCCCGCGGGGCGGTGATCCGCAAAGACGCGATCTTGGCGGCCTTGCGCGACGGACGCCTCGCCGGTGCGGGACTGGATGTGGTGGAGGATGAACCTCTGAGGACGGCCGAAGAAGCCGCCACGCCCAATCTCATCGTGACCTGTCATGCCGCCTTTTGCAGCGTGGAATCCAAAGTGGAGATGCGCACTACCTCCGCACGCCTTGCACTGGCCGCGGTGCGTGGCGAACGGCCTGAAAACATCGTCAATGCCCCCCTTTGATGAACCTCATCCCATTGGAACGCCCAATCTCACTGGTTGAAACCGTCTGTCAGCAACTCGCCACGCTCATCCGTGGCAAGGATGGCGTGAGTGAAGGGGAGCGCTGGCTGCCCGGAGAGCGCTCCCTTGCCGAAAAGCTTGGCGTAAGCCGCGGCGTCGTCCGCGAGGCGACCAAGCGTCTGGAGCAGCAGGGGATGCTGGAAATTCAGCATGGCAACGGCATCAAAATCGTGGACCGGCTCCATCGTCCGCTAAACGATTCCCTTACGCTGCTCATTCCAGATGTCGCGGACCGTCTGCAGCAGCTCAATGAGGCTCGCCTTTCCATCGAGCCAGATGCGGCGGCTTGTGCGGCGGAACGGGCGTCGGATGCCCAACTCCACGAGCTGCGGCGCCTTCACACCGAGCTGACGCAAGCACCGGACATTGACACCGCAATCCATGGCGATCTCGCCTTCCATCGAGCCATCGCGGAGGCCAGTGGGAATCTGATTTATCGTCTCGTGCTCGATTCGCTGGGAGACCTCGGCCTCGCCAGCCGCAAACGCACCATTGGCCGCATCGGCAAGGAAACGGCCATCGCGCATCACGCGGCCATCCTGAACGCCATCGAGCGGCAAGAGGCCGATGC
>CAMCXS010000202.1 GCA_945883495.1 Akkermansia muciniphila | reverse complement strand
GTTCCGCATCACTCCCTCGATCTGCTTGTCGAGTTCATCCCGATCCGTGATCACCAAGACGCGGCCATCCGCATCGTGCTCCAAGAGCCACTTCGTCAGCATCACCATGAGGATGCTCTTCCCACTGCCCTGCGTGTGCCAGATCACGCCGCCCTCACGCCGCCGGCTCCGCTCCTGGGCCGCTTTGAAACCCTCGTATTGGTGCTTGCGCGGCACCTTTTTTTGGCCGCCATCGAAGATGATGCAATGCCGGATGAGATCGAGCAGCCGGGCCTTTTCACACAAGGCGGCGAGTGGAAGATCCAGCAACGACCCACGCACCACGACATCGGTCACCTGCAACGGCTCCTTCCATTCCGCGAAGAACTTCTCCGGCGTCCCCGTCGTCCCGTAGCGCAAGCCCTGGGTGTCGTTCCCGGCCAGGACGAGTTGCACCGTGCTGAAGAACCCTTCGTTGAAGATCGCCTCTTGGTTGGTGATCAGCTGCCGCACCCCATCCGCTACCTCGACCGATCCCCGTTTCAGTTCGATGACGCCGATCGCCAAGCCGTTGACGTAGATCACCAAGTCCGGCCGACGCTCGTAGCCGCCCCGCAACGTGACCTCTTCCGCCACAGCAAAGTCGTTGTTCTCCGGGTGCTCCCAATCGATGAGCTGCACCGTTTCGTGAGCCTGCCCCACCGCCGTCTGCACCTGGATGCCGTAGCGGAGAAACTGATAGGTCCGCAGGTTCGCCTGATAAAGCGTCGCGCCCTTGGTCTCCGCCGCGATCTCCAACTTCGGCAATGCGGCGGAGATCTGCGCCTCGGAATACCCGCGCAAGGTCAGGTTCGCGCGGAGGAGGTCGGTATCGATGCAACGGTTGTTGCCGCGCTGGCTCCAATCGCCGAGAAACCGGTAGCCGAGGCAACGGGGATGCTCCCGGTGGGTGAAGAGGCCAATGATGCGGAGTTGGGTGACGCGTTCGGAGCGTGGTCGTTCAGCCATTGAAGCTCCTCCGCATCAATCTATTTCTTCTGCGAACATGCTCCGTCTCGGAACTGCTGTCGCTCACGAAATCCATACCTTGGTTCCGACCGGAACTCTCAACGGTTTCTCAATCGGTTTGATCAACATTTTGCTGCCGTCCGCAAAAACCCGATAAATGCCATCGTCCTCACTCACCAACACAGGCTGACCGGATGCCAACGCTTGCCAGAAAGCCAGCCTGCAAGCCGCTGCTGCGAGGCTCGGAATCTGCTGCTCCAAGTAACTGAGAGCTGCTTCAGGATCAACCGGCGTCATCGGGCTGCATGGTAGTCGAAATTCTTCGTCGCGGCAACCGATCCGCTGCCATCTCCGGGTGATTCTGGGCAAGCCACGCATCCATCCATCGCATTCCCTCGTCACCGATCACAGTATCGCCGCACTCAGGGCATCGCAGCATCGGCACGTCTGGAACCGTCACTTCCGCCGCATTACGCATGGCTGTTACGCAACCCTGACGAATCGGTTCAAGTCGTCCACCCACGCACTCGAAGCAGGGGAGGCGCTCATCGTTCATCACTTAGGTGCTCCAGCAAGAATCTCCGTTTCCACATACCTCCGGAAGTCCTCCACCCGCGTGAAGCAGCGGTAACCCGCCTGGCTGGCAATCGCCAAGGTCTCATCCGGCTCGTTGAGAAGCACAGCCACCGGTTGACTCAGTTCCTCTTGGATGCCCGCAGGCCATGCCAGGTCGAACACCGCACGTTGTTGTCCCGTGAGCGGATCGGCAAAATCAAAGGAGAGTTCGCCCCGGGGAAGGGATTGCGATTCCATCCAGGCACAGAGAGCTTCGAGTTGCCGCTCCTCCTCTTCGGAAGTGATCCCACCGGTTGCGGCTTCGGACACCGGCAACGCCGCGGTCGGACCGGCCAGCCAGCGGAGGTCTCCGTGAAGCAATTCCTCCATGCGCCGGTTCAGTTCCGCTGCGAGCAACGATTTGCGCGCTTCCAGGAAGGGCAGGTAATTCTCCACCTTCCACAGCTCCCGGTCTTCTGGGATCCACTGAGAGCTCAACGCTCCGGGATGCGCCGCCTCGATCTCAGGGAAATAGTCTTCCGTTAATCGATCACTGATTCGCAAATTCGTGTCCTTGGTAAGGAAACAGAAATTCGCCAGAGCATTGACCTCCGACCGTGAGAACCCCCGTTTGTAAAGTTGCGCCTTGGGAAAGATATGGTGCACCTCCAACCGGCTCATGTTGCCCAGAAGACTGGCCTTCAGCGGCAAGCCTGTGCCCCAATCCCTGGCTCCTCCCATCCGTGTTAGGAGGTAGAGGGCCGGATAAAACCGGGCGCCTAAGCTCCAACCGGTGAAGTGTCCAGCTTCCGCCCGCAATCCGCCGTGCCACAGACGGAGGCGCTCCAGGAGCTTGTCCAGTCCTCCATCCGGGCCTTCGAGCATGGCCAGATCCTGGTCGATAAAGGATTCGGTCGAACCGGAATACCGGCCCCACATCGCCGCCTGCGCATACCAGAACAGCAGCTTGTCCCGCTCCGTCTCATTCATCGGTCCTTGCCGATTCGATTGGCGTTGATCCAAATACCGCGCCATCACCGGCACGGCGAAGCGACCGAAGAACACCTGATCGTGGTCGAGCCCCAACCGCCCCGCGATCAGGTTGAGGCTGGTATCAATGGCCCGGTTCGCCCGGGCGAGCGCGTCTTGGATTTCCGTGGCGCTTTTCTCGTGAAGATACTGAAACTTGGCTTCCCCGGTCAGCACCGTGTTCACGGAGCGCAGCAACCAATCCAGATTGAAGTGGTAATGCGCATCCGACCACTCCTTGAGTTTGACCTTCATCGTGTCCCGGCCTTCTGGCCAGTCGGCGCAGATCTTGGCCAGCGCCAGATCGCCCTTGGACAGCTTGGTGCCACCACTGTTCACGCGGTTGAAGATGTCCACCACCACGTCGAGGGACTTGTCGGCCCCGGTGACTTCTTCGATGTGCAGGTCCACTTCCGTGATGCTGAGGAGAGCGCCCAAGCGGCCCACATGTTTCCCCAATTCGGCTGGCTGGGTGGCAAGACGCGTCACGCACTCGCCCAAACCGGCGTTCCCTCGCTGCATCAGTTCGGTCACGTCGATCCACAGCGGATCATCCTTCATCTTCACGGGCTGGTAGAACTCAAACGTCTCGCTCTCCAGGTGAAAGCGCAGTCCGGTGAACGCTTGGGCGTTTCCGTCGAAGAACTTCGGCGGTCGTCCGCGCACCACGCCGTAAATGGAAGTCATCCGCTGTTGCCCATCCAAAAGCAGTTTCACGACCCCGGCCGCCAACGGCCCATCTCCGCGATGAGTCGCCGTCCGGGATTCGGTGGCCCAAACCAGGAGACCGCCCACCGGGTGTTTCCGGTAAAGAGAATCAAAGAGCCCACGCACCTGATCCCG
>CAMCXS010000201.1 GCA_945883495.1 Akkermansia muciniphila | reverse complement strand
TTTCAATTGCGATCTGACTCTCATCAATGACGGCTCGTGATCGTACAACCGGCATCGCGATGTCTGCACCGCTCACGCTGCCAGCGATTCCAATAGGCCCAACGGGCCGGGATAGGGTAGCCCAGGGCGCAGGGAGCTTTCAGCGACCGCAGCCCTGGGAAACGCCACGACAGGCGCCCCGCCCTGAAAGGTGCGGGACAATGGGGAGATCCGCCGGTTGTCTCGCGTTTTCAGCGCTTGCCGATGCCGGAGGCATCAAAGCAATGGGTGGTTGAGCGCAGCGACACCACCGGACCTAGCGTTTGCTCACGACCCGCACCCCGGCCGGGGCCCAGCCGCGTGCCAGCGTGAGCCGGTGGGCAGCCTCTCCGGATGAGAAAGTGAAAGCTTCGCACAAAGCCAATGCGGGTTCACAGATGTTGCAGGCAGAACGGAAGCGACGCCATCCTCATGCCGATGCCGATGCCGATGCCGATGCCGATGCCGATGCCGATGCCGATGCCGAGCACGAGCACGAGCACGAGCACGAGCACGAGCACGATGCCGGAGGCATCAAAGCTTGTAGCAAGCCTGCGGCCACACCGCCGCGCATCGGGAAGCCTTGACGCTCCACAACAACAGCTTCCGCGGCCTGATCCGCGCTCCCCGCAAAGCCGTGACCGGCCGCGCCGATGTCACCCAGGAAGTCGCCCGCATCATCGATGAAGCCACGGATCGCCTCCGCGAGCAGCTCGATCCGCTCATGCAACAATACTGGGGCACGGACCGGCCCTTGTACGATGCCTACCGCAAAGCCCGTCGCCTGACCGATCTGCCCCGGCAAAAGCTGACCGACGAAGAGAAAGCTCAGGCTAAAGAACGCGCCAAAAAGCGGCAGGAGGAACGGAAAGCGAAGGCTTTGGCGAAGAAGCAAGCTGCGGCAGCTCCCGCTCCCGCCGCGTCCCAAACCGCAGCCGCCGAGTCCGCTCCAGCTTCGGCCTCAGCGGACGCCGCCAGCCGCGCCTCCGAGCCGTCTGTGGCTTCGCCAGCGCCGGAGGCGACGGCCAACGGATCCGTTGGGTTGGCGGGTTGACGCAGCGGTCCGGCGGCCCCGTCTCGTAGCCGCGCCGCTTCCGGCGCGGACGTTGCTCGGTTGGTGCGCTGCGAGGCGTTGTCGGGAATTCAGTTCCCGTTAGCAAGCTGGCGTGGATTCGCTGTCGCCAAGATAACCTCAGCTTTGATCTAAGGTCGACGAAAGCCGGTCGCCTGGCCGCGAAGTTGGGGGAATTGACGGTTCATCCGCTTCCCTCTGAAAGCTAACAGTTTCGTGGTTTGACAAAGCGGTTGAGCCTCGGTGAGGATCAGGACGCACCGTCATGGACTCCTCCTCTACATCCGTCCAGCAGACCATCCGCATCTTCATCTCCTCCCCGGGGGACGTGGAACCGGAGCGGCTCAAGGCCGCGCAGGTCATCGAACAACTCGGGAAGTTTTACGGGGATGCCCTCGTCCTTCAGCCGGTCCTCTGGAAACAGATGCCGCTGGAAGTGAACCAGGGTTTTCAGGATGGGATCGATGCCGTGCTCTCCGCGGACCAAGGGATCGATATCGCCATCTTCATCCTCTGGTCCCGGCTCGGCACCCCGGTGACGATCGGAGACCGGACCTATGCTCGGGCACGGAACGAGAGTGGCACCTCATGTTGGAAGCCTTGGCCCAATCTGGCGGCGAGCGGCCGGATATCCTTTTCTACCGGCGCCGGGACGAAGAAGGCTTCACCTCCGGACTGGCCGGGGTCAAACCGGAGCTGCTGCAGACGGCCATCGATCAGAACCGCGCCGCCGAAGCCTTCATGCAGGCCCATTTCTGGGACCGGGAAGGCAAGAACATCCGGGCGTACCACGGGTTCCAGCGTCCGATCGACTTCGCCACCATCCTCAAGGTCCATCTCCGCGCCTTGATCGACCGCCGCCTCACCGACCGCGTCTGGCTGCGCGGCGCGACTTGGACGGAGGAGCCGTATCGAGGGTTGGAACCGTTTCAGCTGGAGCACGCCCCCATCTTCTTCGGCCGGGAAGCGGAGATTTCCGAACTGGAAACCCGGCTCCGGCAGCGGGACCACGCGCCCAAGGAACCGGCCTTCCTCGCCGTGATCGGCGCTTCCGGTTCCGGAAAATCCTCCCTGGTCCGCGCTGGTCTCCGGGCCGCGCTCACCAATGAAAACCTGGACGAAACCGTGGCCGCCTGGCGCTCCATTGCCATGATCCCGGCCCAGGCGCAGGGGGATCTCTTCGGCGGCCTCGTGCGGGAATTGGCCACCGATCCGCGCGGACTCCCGGAGCTGCTCAGCGGCGGGCTCACTCAGGAAGACCTTCGCCTCTCCCTCCAGGAATCCGTTTCCGCCACCTTCCGCACCGTGATCAAACCGGCCCTGGTCCGCGCCGCGACGACGGCTGGAGGTGTGGTGAAGCTCCTCGTCGTGGTCGATCAGTTCGAGGAAATCTTCACCGACAAGAAGATCGCCCCGGAGAACCGCGAACGTTTCCTCGAAGGGCTCGAACTCCTCGCCTTGTCTGGCTATTGCTGGGTCGTCGTCACCATGCGCAGTGACTTCTATGAGCAGGCGCAGACCTCGGCCGCCTTCCTCCGGCTCAAAGGCGAGCGCGGACAATACGATCTCCTCCCGCCCGGCCCGGATGCCCTCCAACGCATCATCACCGAACCCGCCCGGCTCGCCGGACTGCGCTTCGAGAAACGTCCGGACGGCACCAGCCTCGTCGCCCAAATCCTCAAGGACGCCCGGGGCCAATCGGACCTCCTCCCGCTCCTCTCGGATCTCCTCCTGGATCTGTATCAGCATCGCAAAGACAACGTCATCCCCTTCGCCGCCTACGAGGCTTATGCCGATGCCGAAAAAGAGCAGACCGGCCTGGAAGGCGTCCTCAGCACCCGGGCGGAAGCGGTTTTCCAGCGCCTCACCCCGGAAGCCCAAGCCACTTGTCCCCAAATCCTCCACGCTCTGGTCACCGTGGAAGGTGAGTCCGACGTGCGGCGGCGCGCCAACAAAGCCGCTCTCATGGACACCGCGGACAAAGCCGCCCTGGTCCAGGCTTTCATCGACGCCCGGCTCCTCACGGCCGATGGGGACGCCTCGTCCGCCGGGAGTGGCGAAAGCCGTCCGGGCGGACCACAGGTCCACCCCACTTCAACTGCCCAAGTCACCCTGGCCCACGAGGCCCTGCTCCGGAAATGGGACCGCGTCGTCGATTGGGTGCGGGCGAACCGGCAACACCTCCGCATCCGTACCCGGATTGAGACCGTCCTGAAACGGTGGGGGGATCACGGGGAGCCCACCGATCTCCTCCTCCCGGAAGGACTCGACCTGGAGGAAGGCCTCAGCCTGCTCCGGGACGCGCCGGAACTCATTGCCGGGCCGGAATACGAAGGCGTGCGGACCTACATCGCGGCCAGCCGGGATCACCACGCGGCGCGGAGGCGGAAGGAACAACGGATCCGCGCCACCGTGACCAC
>CAMCXS010000200.1 GCA_945883495.1 Akkermansia muciniphila | reverse complement strand
ATGATCCGTTGCTTGCGCTCTCCGGCGCTCATGAGCTCCTCCATGGTGGCCCAGCGTTGGCGCAGCACGGAGCGTTGATACCCGTTCAAGCCCTTGGTCTTCTGCTCAAACCAATCATCGATCGCCTTTTTGGAAGTCAGCTGCTGCGGGACATCGCGGGCCTCGTATTTCAGGTCCAGGACCACCTTGTCGCCGACGGCTTCGTGGAACTTGTAGGTGTGGATGAAGGTTCCGAAGACGTCACGGGTCGTCTCCCGGTCCTTGCGCAAGAGAGGCGTGCCGGTGAAACCCACGAAAATGGCGCCAGCCAGCCAACGCTTCATCTGCTGGTTCATGGCCCCGCCTTGGGTGCGGTGGCATTCATCGACGAAGACGTAGAACCGGCCCTGAACCCGGGGAGGTTCCCCTTTGAGGTCCAGGCTGAACTTGTGGATCAAGGCGCACATCAGCCGGGGACTGGCGGCCGTGAGCTTTTCCTCGAAGTCTTTGCGCGTGGCGATCCTCGGAGCAGGAGCATCGGTGCCGATCACCCCGGCGTTCCGCATCACTCCCTCGATCTGCTTGTCGAGTTCATCCCGATCCGTGATCACCAAGACGCGACCGTCCGCATCGTGCTCCAAGAGCCACTTCGTCAGCATCACCATGAGGATGCTCTTGCCGCTGCCTTGGGTGTGCCAGATCACGCCGCCCTCCCGCCTCCGGATCCGCTCCTGGGCCGCTTTGAAACCCTCGTATTGGTGCTTGCGCGGGACTTTCTTTTGGCCGCCATCAAAGATGATGCAATGCCGGATGAGATCGAGCAGCCGGGCCTTCTCACACGTGGCGGCGAGTGGAACGTCCAGCAACGAGCCACGCACCACGACATCGGTCACCTGCAACGGCTCCTTCCATTCCGCGAAGAACTTCTCCGGCGTGCCCGTCGTCCCATAGCGCAAGCCCTGGGAGTCGTTCCCGGCCAGGACGAGTTGCACCGTGCTGAAGAACCCTTCGTTGAAGATCGCCTCTTGGTTGGTGATCAGCTGCCGTACCCCATCCGCCACCTCGACCGATCCCCGCTTCAGTTCGATGACGCCGATGGCCAAGCCATTTACGTAGATCACCAAGTCGGGCCGACGCTCGTATCCACCCCGCAAGGTGACCTCCTCCGCCAAAGCAAAGTCGTTGTTCTCCGGGTGCTCCCAATCAATGAGCTGCACCGTTTCGTGAGCTTGGCCGACGGCGGTCTGCACCTGGATGCCGTAGCGGAGAAACTGATACGTCCGCAGGTTGGCCTGATAGAGTGTCGCGCCCTTGGTCTCCGCCGCGATCGCCAACTTCTGCAACGCGGCGGAGATCTGCGCCTCGGAATACCCGCGCAAGGTCAGGTTGGCGCGGAGGAGATCGGTTTCGATGCAGCGGTTGTTTGGCCGTTGGCTCCAATCGCCGAGAAAGCGGTAGCCGAGGTAAAGCGGATGCTCGTGGTCCGTGAAGAGGCGGATGACTCGGACCTGAGTGGCGCGTTCGGATCGACGGTAGTCAGGCATGGGGCAGTTTCTCCCAAACGGCTTTGCGGAACCACAACGGCATCGGATCGCATTTCAGTTCCAGATCGCTTCCATCAGTCACTTCCGCTACCCAGAGCCGATCGCCGCCTTCCCGCGAGTTATCGAACAGATAGGCACGGTCGGTGTGCCGGATTGCATCCAAGAGTAGCGATAATGAACGGTAGTAGCGATTTATGATCTTCTCCTCCGGCACATCGTGGCCTCCCTGCGAGACACGATAGCTGACCCGAGCCACGTTGATCGACGGATCATTGGTCGCAACATAGTAAAGGTAGGTGCGGTAGCCCAAACGCTGCGCGGCTGCCAGCAATGCTACTTTATCAGGAGAAGACATCACGGTCTCAAAGGAAAACGACAGCCGGCTCTCCAGTAGCTTGCGACGCAAGAAATCCGTCGCCACCGACGCGAAGTAGGCATTCACGGCCACCGCTTCGAAACACAGTTTGTCTCCGCCAAATCGTAAGCGTGCCGCCTCCGGAACCATTTCCGCCCTCTGCAGCAGAGGCGAAGCTTGGAAAAATGGGAGAATCTCCTCGGGCGTGGTCTCCACTTGGTAACTTCGGGTGTCCAAGAAGCCGCAAGCCTGAATCTCCCGCTGGATGTCATCGGGATTTAGGTAGACGCCCAGGAGTTTGGGCGGAAGCATGGACTTGACGGTGCTTTTCCCCGAGCCATTGGGTCCGGCGAACATTCGCATCCGCGGGACCGCATCGCTCATGGGATCCGCACCTTCGTTCCGACCGGAACACTGAGGGGCCTTTCGGTCGGTTTGATCAACGTCCGGGTGCCGTCCGCAAACACCTGATAAACGCCATCATCTTCACCCACCAACACCGGCTGTCCCGATGCCAACGCCTGCCAGTAGGCCACGTCGAAAGCCGCGGCGGCGAGGCTGGGAATCTGCTGCTCCAAGTAATCAAGCGCTGCTTCAGGATCCACGGGCGTCATCGGACTGCATGGTAGTGGAAGTTCGGCGTCGCGGCAACCGATCCGGTGCCATCTCCGGGTGATTCTGGGCAAGCCACGCATCCATCCATCGCATTCCCTCGTCACCGATCACGGTGTCGCCGCACTCAGGGCATCGCAGCATCGGCACGTCTGGAACTGTCACTTCCGCCGAATCACGCATGGCCGTCACGCAACTCTGACGAATCGGTTCAAGTCGTCCACTTACGCACTCGAAGCAGGGGAGTCGATCAGCCTTCATCACTTGGAAGCACCAGCCAAAATCTCCGTCTCCACATACCGCCCGAAATCCTCCACTCGCGTGAAGCATCGGTAACCTGCCTGGCTGGCGATCGCCAAGGTCTCATCCGGCTCGTTGAGAAGCACAGCCACCGGTTGACTCAGTTCCTCTTGGATGCCCGCAGGCCATGCCAGGTCAAACACCGCACGTTGTTGTCCCGTGACCGGATCGGCAAAATCAAAGGAGAGTTCGCCCCGGGGAAGGGATTGCGATTCCATCCACGCACAGAGAGCTTCGAGTTGCCGCTCCTCCTCTTCGGAAGTGATCCCACCCGTTGCGGCTTCCGACACCGGCAACGCCGCGGTCGGACCGGCCAGCCAGCGGAGGTCTCCATGGAGCAGTTCCTCCATGCGCCGGTTCAGTTCCGCCGCGAGCAACGCTTTGCGCGCTTCCAGGAACGCCAGGTAGTTCTCCACCTTCCACAGCTCCCGGTCTTCTGGGATCCACTGAGAACTCAACGCCCCGGGATGCGCCGCCTCGATTTCAGGGAAATACTGTTCCGGCAATCGATCACTGATCCGCAAATTCGTGTCTTTGGTCAGGAAACAGAAATTCGCCAGAGCATTGACCTCAGACCGGGAAAGCCCTCGCTTGTAAAGTTGCGCCTTGGGAAAGATATGGTGCACCTCCAACCGGCTCATGTTGCCCAGGAGATTAGCTTTCAGCGGCAAGCCTGTGCCCCAATCCCTGGCTCCGCCCATCCGCGTGAGGAGGTAGAGGAC
>CAMCXS010000199.1 GCA_945883495.1 Akkermansia muciniphila | reverse complement strand
AGCTGGCCTCAATTGGCGTTGGGGTCCGGCATTGGATCAGCATGCACGGCTTCGCGATCAACGTGGCTGCCGATCTGGGGGGCTTTGCCGCGATCGTGCCGTGTGGAATTCAGGACGTGACGATGACTTCCGTGGAACGGGAAACGGGCCTCGCCTGGACCGTGCAAGCCTTTGGTGAAGTTGTCTCCACCGCATTGCGGAGCCAGTTGGGGCGGTTGCGGCAGGACTGAACGCGCGGGCTAGGGCTTGGCGTCGGGATCCTTCCCGGTGAGATCCGGTTTCTCGTCTGTCGGCACCCCGGGGGCTGCCCACGCGGCTCCGCTGTAGCTTGTGGGAAGCGAAATCTCTCGGTCCTGCACGAAGACCCGGAACCTGGCCAAAGCGTCTCGTTCGCCCGCTTTCAATCGGATGCGCAAGGTGCGTCCGTCTTCGCTGATTGCGACCGCATCGCTTTCCGGAAGCCCTCGCACGGCTCCGCTTTCCGGCTGAACGCCCACCACGGTATCGCTCGTTTCCAGCGTGGCCGAAGTCGCCGAGATGCCGGCGATAGGCTTGTCGAATTGGATGAAAGCTTCGGTGTATCCGGCGGCGTTGTCCTGGGCTGGGAGTTCCGCGACATCGACCACGTAGCTGCGCAGCTTTTTACCCACTTCCATGGCCGGACGACTGGAGACCGGAAGGCCACGGGCGTGGGACAACGGAAGGGGCTGGGCTGGCGTCATGTCCACCCGGAGAGGCGTTTTGGTGTCGATTCCCTCTTTTTCAAGGGCGATGACTACGGGCGCGGCGGAACCGGTTTCAAAGGGCCGTGACATTTCGACGGCGACGCCTTCGCTGTGGTTGGTGATGCCGGCGAGAAGATTCAAGTGATTGCGGTAGGCGCCTGGATCAATGGGGACCAGCTCTTTCAAGCCGTCCTGAGCGTGGGTGACCATGGCTTCCTTGGGACCGATGGCCTCCTGAGCCCCTTTGCCGCTCTCCGCGACGGCGGTGACTTTGCCGGTCTCCGAAAGAACCGCTGCTTCGAGTTTGTCCCCGTCCAAGGTGCGGACGCCGGTGGTGGAACCGTCCACTTTGTATTCCATCCCGGGGGCGCGGATGGTCAGCGGGGCGTCTCCGGGGGCAACGGAGGCCAAGACATTGCCTTTGACGAGCCGGGCCTCGGAAGAGGATTCCAGTTGGACATCAGCCGGGCCTTCCAGGGTGAGCACTCCGCCGTCCGCGAGGTCGAAGCGCGCGGTGCCCGACTCCAAGCGAATCGACGCGCCAGCCGGGATGGGAGAACCGAGTTGCCACTCAATCGGAGATTGTCCGTCTGGCTTGGACCAAACGATATCCGCGGAAGTTTGCGCGAGCTTTGCGACCGCTGGAATCGAGGAGTCTCCCGGCTGGCGTGGGCCGAAGAAGAGGAAGGCTACCACCGCCACGGCGGCAGCTGCGGCGATGGACAGGCCAGTCACCCAAGCCCCCGGGAAATGAACGATTTTCTCGGGCGCGCAAATCGTGGCGTCGCTCGGGGTTCCTTGGCGTTCATCGACTTCCCGGAGCCGAGGCAACAGGTCCTCAAGAAACTCATCGGCGGTGGCGATGGCATGGAACCGGGTCTCCAGGCCGTTGAGGAAAGCGGGAAGTTGCCGGTGTGGGATGAGGGATTGCTCCAAGAGATCCGCGAACGCGAGTTCGGCGCGGAAGGCGCGGGAGTTCGCCGGATCTTCTCCCAGCCACTCTGCGAGTTGGATGGATCCAGTCTCGTCCAGATCACCTTCAATGAAGGCGCTGATCAGGTCCTTGGCGGAGTCCGGGATGGATGAATTCATGATCGTGCCGAGTTTGGGTTAATTGTTGGCGATTGGGCTCAATCGCCCTTCCATGCAGTGGCGGATGGCGGTCCGGATGCGCTCCAGGGCCTTGCGCAAAGCCGGGGGATTCATGTTGAACTCCTCGGCCAGGTCCGTGGCTTTCATCTCCAGCTCGTAACGGCGTCGCAACAATTCGCGACTCCGTTCCGGCATTTCTTCAAGGCAGACTTTGAGGGCCGCCGCGCGGAATCGATCGTCATCGGTCCACTCCTCGGGTTCTGGGGAGTCTCCCGAGGTGGCGAGCAAGATATCGGTGATGTTCTCTTGAAGAATGCGGCTGCGACGGGCCAGCTTGCGCCGCTCGTTGAGGACGCAGTGCTTGGCGATGCCCCAGACCCAATTGCGAAACGACAGGTTCTCGTCGTAGTCGTCGCGGCGCTCATAGGCAATGACGAGCGCTTCCTGGGCGAGGTCATCGACCCACATCGGATCCACTCCGAGCGAGCGGATAAAGGCCCGCAAGCCGGATTGGTGTTCACGGACTAGGTCGACAAATTGTTCGTTGCTCAGCACGGCGGAATTAGGGCTCAACCTTTCCTTGTCACCATAGGCGGAAGTGTGACGCCTGGAAATTGGGCTTTGCGCGGAATCGCTCCATTCCGTTGACGGAGGGGCGGGGGCCCGCTTTGATGCAAGTCCATGAGCAAACCCTTCAAGGTCGGAGTCGCGGGATACGGATGGGCCGCCACCGCACATATTGATGCCATCCGCCACACCCAGCTTGGGGATGTCTGCGCGATCTACTCGTCGCGGGCCGCCAGCCTTAGCGCCGCTGAGTTGGAAGCCAAATACGGAGTCCCGGTCCGGATTTACAGCAGCTACGATGCGATGTTGGAGGATCCCGAGGTCAACGTCGTGGACATCACCAGTTATCCCTCGCAGCATCGGCAGCAGGCGATCAAGGCGGCGCAAGCGGGCAAGCACCTGATCATAGAGAAACCGCTCGCGATGAGTCTGGAGGACTGTCGCGCCATTCTCGACGCGGTCGAAGCGGCGGGCGTGCAGGCGTGCGTCTGCTTCGAATGCCGATTTTCAGGTCAGTTTCAAACCACGCGGAAGCTGATTTCCGAAGGGCTGTTGGGACGAATTCATTATGGGGAAATCGACTACTACCACGGCGTTGGCCCCTGGTACGGGCAGTTCCGGTGGAACATCAAGAAGGAGAACGGCGGCAGCTCGCTGCTGTCCGCTGGATGCCACGCGCTCGACGCCTTGCTGATGTGCATGGGCGGCGAGGTGGAAAGCGTCACCAGCTATGCCACCGGTTCCGAAAACGAGATTTTCAAGCAATACGAATACGCGACCACCGCCGTGAACATCATCAAGTTTCAGGATGGCCGGATCGGCAAAACGGCGTCCGTCCTCGATTGCTGGCAGCCTTACTATTTCCACACGCATCTCGTCGGCAGCGAAGGATCGCTGCTCGACAACAAGTTTTACACGACTCGATTCGGAGCCTTGAAGAAAGACGGTTGGAGCCAGCTCCACATGTCGATGATGGATTCTGGCGATGTCGCGGATCACCCGTATCAGGTGCAGTTCGATGCCTTTTTCAATGCCTTGGCGGAAGGCCGCCGGATGGAGTTGACCAGCCTGCAAGAGTCCTACAAGTCATTCGAAGTCATTTTCGCCTGCGATCGTTCTGCCGCCGAGGGGCGCGAA
>CAMCXS010000198.1 GCA_945883495.1 Akkermansia muciniphila | reverse complement strand
ACCATCGTCTACCGGGATGAGAAGCCCTCCGTGGTGCTCGATCACAAACGCATCGTTCTCACGGTGCGTCCGGGTTCCTCCGCCGAAAAGCGGGCGGCGGTGATCTACGAGTGGCACAAGGCGCTTCTCCATGGAGTGGTCCCAAAGTTGATCCGCAAGTGGGAAGCCAAGTTGGGAGTGACGGTCAACGCGTACTTCCTCCAGGCGATGAAGACCAAATGGGGCAGCTGCAACCATCGGGCCGGGAACATCCGGCTCAACACGGAACTGGTGAAAAAACCCAAGGATCTCCTGGAATATGTGATCGTCCACGAGATGGCTCACCTGCTTGAGCCGACCCATAACGAGCGATTCGTGGCGATTTTGGATCGGCACTACCCGGGGTGGCGGGAGGCTCGGGCGGAGTTGAATGAGTTGCCGTTGGGGGCGGGGCTTGGGGTGGGCGGGTAACACTGGCCGAGATTTGCACTTGAGTGGATGGTCAGCCAACTGTAGGAAGATCGTTAAGCCAACGGCTCTCTACAAGGAAGGTCCAGCCTTGCAATCCATCACTTTTCCTGTCCTCCTAGAATCCGCCCCCCTTCAAAGGAAAGTCCCTCGTCATGTTCGGGAAACGCCCTCATCAGCTTCGGCCTCCAGCCGCAACCTTGACGCAGTTGACCTGGAAGCAGGTCATGGAGGTTTCACCGGTCCTGGAAGGAACGAGTGAGCACGCCCGGAAAGTGTTCTTGGCGGCTTTAGCGAACAACGCCGGAAAAGGCCTGGCGCTCGCGCTGGAGACGGCGTCGGTCATCTCCAGCAATGGAACGCTCGTTGTGGAGTTTGCGGAGAGCGCCCGGGCGTTGCGAGGCGTGAAGCTCATGGTGGATCAGGCGGGCCGCCAGTTGCCGACTCTGATAAGGGACGGGAAAACCGTCGCTAATGCCCGCGTCGTTGGAGGCGCGGCGCAGTTGACCAACACCGTAGCGGCTGCTGCTGGCGCTACGGTGGTGGTGGCCCACATGATCAGTGGGGCGGACAATGCTCGAAAACTCCAGCAGGCGAACCAGAAGCTCGATTTTCTGATCGTGGCCCGCCGGCTTGACCAGTGCGCCCGCATGGAGGCGGTGTTCCGGCAAGCCAAGGAATTGTTGGCTCTTCCCGACTCACCGGAGACGCACCGAGAGTTGCATCGCATGGGGATGGTGCTCCATGAGCTGCGAGCGTCGTGGCGGAACGAGGTTCGGCACAAGCTGAGTGAGGTTGACCCGAAAAAGCCCGACGACGCAAGCAATTGGTTTATGAGGCGCTTTCGCCGCTTCCGGGAAAATGCCAACGATCAGAGAGCGGCGTCCGAGGCCTATCAGAATTTGGCGGAACTACATTTGATGAACGTCAGCCTTGGGCTGCATGTGTGCCTCGCACAGGCGTCCGGTACTCTCGACGCGTTCTTGCGACACTCGCTCCCAGAGGAAGTGGCCTTGACCCGAGGGTTGATGGAGCAAGTGGGAGGTTTGCGGCAACAGATCAATGCGACCCACACGGTGGCTCTTGATCGAATCCGTGAGACCGAACGGGCGGTTCAGCGAACCCTTGATGTCTTTGAGCCCATGGCCATCCGGCCGGCGGACGGCGCCTTTGTTGACGGTAAGCTTCTCACATGATTGAACACGACATCGGAGTCTCGACGGTGCGGACGATCGCGATCAAGCGGGTAGATTCGGATTATTTTGAAGAGTGAGTTCCTCGGCCCCCCCGAAAAAGAAAAAGCCGCACGTATAGGAGCCTTGCGGGCCCTCACGGCGCGGGGCCGAGTTTCGCGTGCAGCGAGGGAAGGATCACCCGAAAACCCGGATTGCGCAAAGAGATGGAGTCGATGACGGACGATTGGCGTCTCAGCAAGCTTCGACTGAGAAAGCGGGGACGAGTCCTCGGCAGTCGGAGGAAGGGGGGCTCAAACGAAGTCCTGAAGCTGTATATCGCCTACAAGGCCGAGACCAACTTCGTCGACGTCGTTCCCCAGGCCAAGCGTCTGCGGCTGATCGTCAATCTGCCATTTCCCGAACTGACCGATCCGCGCAAACTGGCAACGGACATCACCAAAGTCGGGCGATGGGGCAACGGAGATGTGGAGGTGCGGTTCGAGAAGCTGGAAGATCTGCCCTACGTCGTGGGCATCATCCTGCAAGCGTTGGAACGGCAGCTGGGCGATGAGAGCATTCCGGAATGGTGGAGCGTGAAAGCCTCAGCCCTGGTTCGCGCTGCGCGCGAGTTGATGGTTGATCGTTGATGGGCGGGAAAAGTCGTTTGGGAGCACAGATACAACGGAGATGCACGAGCTTTGTTCCACCCTGCCTTTGCGTCTTGGCGCCTTTGCGTGAGTCATCATCTTCCATTCTGGGGATCATCATCCTTCGTGTGCCTTCGCGCTCTTCGAGGTGAACCCGGTTGATTTGTCGCTTTCACCACGAAGGACACCGAGAGCCCTCTCGACTGGCGACGCGGTCGATTTCGGATAGGCGACGACACAGCGTCGCGCTCCGGAAGGGCATCGCGGCCCGGTGGTCGTGGAAGTTTGATCTCCAAGTGAAGGAAGCGCAGGAATCGCCAACGGGGGTGATACGATCCGAACGGATCCCTAGAAGAATAGTAGGTCAAACGGCATGAGAAAATTTGTTGATATTATGGATTTAATGAATATCTATAAGCTGTGCCGGATCTGGCCATGGCCAAATCAGCCACGCGAAGAAAAGTAACAAAGCTAAATCGTATGAAAAAACTACAGACGTCGCAGTACGATATGTTGCTGCGCATCATCACCGTTGTCCTCCGATTCTCATCGGCCTGGACAAAGATTCGGCTCTTTTCGAGCCAGTTCACGCAGCTTCAAGAATCCGTTGCGCGGATCAAGACGCTGACCAAGGATCAAGAACTGCTTCGTGCCGGGGTCAAGCCGGAGCGGGATCAGTATCTCGGCTTGCTGGTCCAAGCCGTCCTGGTGACTTCAGGCCAAATTCAGGCCTGGGCTACGGTCACGAAGGACATCAAACTGCGCACCCGCTTTGCGTTCTCCAAAACGAAGTTAAGCGCTTCGTTGTTGGAACTGCCAGGTATCGCTCGTGAGGTACATACCGTAGCGACAGCGAACCTGGACGCGCTCATGGAAGCGGGCACCACGAAAGAGTCGTTGGATCAGCTCAATGACTTGATCGAGACGTATGAGACCCTGGCGGGCGCTCCCCGGAACGCGGTGAAAACCCGGGCCACGATCACCCGGATTTTGCAGCGTGAGCTGCGCGGCGCGATGGAGCTGACCAAGGAGTTCTTCGATCCCTCGATGCGCCAGTTTGAGACCAAGGATCCCGAATTCTTCGAGGCCTACCGTTCCGCCCGTCTTCGCTTCTCCCCTGGCTCTCGCGCCCAGCTGGACGAGAATGGTGAGCCGGTGGCCAAATGGCGGATCGAGGAAGCCGCTAAGAAGGAGGCCAAAGCAGAGGCGAGAGCAGAATCTACCGCCAACGCGAGAACCAAGGCGAAGGCCGCGAAGGCGAAACGCGGCGCCCAGGCGGACACTGTGCCGCTGGCGGGG
>CAMCXS010000197.1 GCA_945883495.1 Akkermansia muciniphila | reverse complement strand
CCAGCCGCCCCGACGAAGTAGGTGTGGAACTCCGCGACCTCGAAGTTGTAGGTCGTGAAGGTCTCACCGGGCGGCGCGCGTTCGCGCAGGTTGGCGGTGATCGTGGCGGAGCCGCCGTTGGCGGTGGTGACGACGTCGCCGGGTTTTAGCTCGCCCATGGGCACGAACTTCCGCTGCGCTTCGAGCCAGAACGGGTGCGGCGCGGTGCCGGAGAGGGTTTCGTCGCTCCGTCAAAACAACAATCATCCTGCTTGACTGTTGGAAGCAACCTCCGCAGCGGAGGGCAAGGAGCGCAGCAAGTCCTGTTGGCGACGCTCAGCCCAGACCGAGTCGGCCGTGAGCGGTTGCCATTCCCCACAAACTCGCCAGAAAACGGCCCAGGTGTCCATGCCCGTCCGCTCAGAGCCTGAACGAGGCCAGATGTTTCGGATTGGATTGGCGGAAAGTTTGTTGCCAGCTGCACGCTGGCTTCGAATTCAGCAATCAGCGGGGCACGCCGATCACGTTGCGGCGCAGGTCTCGTAGCCCGCAGAGGCCGCCCCAGTTCCCGTGACGCAAGGGACGGGCGCCGGTTTGGCGCTTGGGTCCGAAGGCGTGGCGGTGGAGACGGAAGTGCTCCTCGCAAAAGGCCCGGGAGCCGATCACCAAGCTGGCGGTGAAGTAGCGAATCCGGGTGCCCAGCTGCCCGGCTTGGCTGAGCTTCGAGCCGGCTTCGGGTGCTGCAAAGCCGCGCCGCGCCAACTCACCGTTCTCGTCGGTGACCGGGGCGCCGAGCTCCAGCAGCCACTCGCGATAGCGCTCCAGGGCCTCGGAACCGGAGATTGGCTCTGAGTCTGGGGAATTCGTTGCCATTCGCACGATGGCGACGATTCCAGCCACGCCATCCGCCCTTCCCGCTTCGGCTTCGGCATAACCGCACCAGCGGTAATCCTTGGGATCCTTCACGATTCCGGCACGCACCGCGTTGAGGTCGATGTAGGCGGTGGTTTTCCGCAGAGCCTCTCCAGAAGGTTCGACCAAGGTACTGCCAAAACGCCCTTGCCAGAGCGTGCCGCGCCGGCCGTGACGCTCGTTGAACCAGGCGCTGAAGCGCCGCTGCACGATGTGCATGTAATTCGAAATGTCATACATCTGAGCCCGGAGCCGCCGCATGATGGACTCGGCCAAGGCTTCCTTGCCCGGGGTGGAGCGGAACTTTTTGAGCCGTTGCTTCGTCTCTTTCAGATAAGCCTGCGAATAACACTTCTTCATCCGCTCGAAGATCTCCTCCTCGGAAACCTCCGCTCGTAGCCTCGCTCCTTCGGCTTCGCTGGGAACGTTGAGGACGAGGTGGAAGTGGTTGTCCAAGCAAGTCCAGGTCAACACCTCCAAACCGCAAAAGTGAGCCGCCCCAAAGACCAAGGAGCGGAAGTGCTCCTTCTCATCCGGCCCGAACAGAAACAGCCCGCCCGCGGTGCGGTTGAAGGCATGCATGACGCCCCACGACGAAGTGCCACCTGGCAAAAAGCGCTTGTACTGGGGAAACGGTCGGTCGGCGGTCTCGTTCATAATGACTGTCACGATGAACACGCTATTCCTGAACAGTCAAGCGGGATGATTGTTGGATTTTGGAATTCCGGGGCAATCATCGAATTTGTCCGCCTGGAACCCGATGCGCATTTATCACGGCAGCCCTACCGCCAACGATGGCGACATAAGTCACCGATTCTGGTTCAGTCTTCAAGGACCACTGGAATATATCCGAACCCACGGATTTTAAGATTTGCGAGATGACGTCGAAATCTTTGGGATACAATCAAGTTGTGCCGGTGGTGAGTTGGAAGACCGCCCATCTTCTCGAGAGTCAGTGCGATATCAAACGGCCGCAGTGCATCGACATCTTTGCGGATGTAACGCAAAATCGGCGGAGAGTAACCACCATCGCTCCACGAACCGCCGCAAACGCTGACTTGCCCGAGGTGATCCTGCAGGCTCAAGCGACATTTCGGTAAAGTGACTCGGCTGGAAATCTGATAGAGCGGCTTCGTCACTTTGTCGGGACGATCGAAGCGCGCAGGGATAAAGTCCAATCCGTCAAGATGGCCCGAGCGCAACTGTTCACGTCCCTCTTCGCTGGCATAAGGGACAATAATGGTGCGTACCCACCCGAGGGTCATCCTGTTCTTAAGTCTGGCATCTGCAGCTAGCACATAACCCCTATTGTCTGTGGCGCACCAATTCGCGATCTTGGTCAGATCGGCGGGGATCACGAGCAAAAGCTCACTTTGATCCAACTGCTCTTTGGTGATCTGGCGTTTCAGGTCGAAGCCAAAATGACTGCGTCGATGGTCAACAAGGATTACGTTTGTCGAGCTTTCCTTCCACCCGTGGTCTGAAAGCAGTATTCGGACGGCGCGGTATTGATCGGAGTCCTCCGGAACTTCGATTTTTGTGCGGAGCCATCGCTCCACGTTCGTACCGACCTCGGTGAACTGATACCCGAGTGATTCGAGGTCGGACTTCAATGAAGGATCGTTGGTATGGAGGTAACCTCGGATGTTTGGGGGCAAACTAGAGTCCGGCCTGCAATAAAATTCAATCACCAAGCGTGCTTCTACATTCATCGGCTTCAATCAGGGATCACTGCGGGATTGGAGGCGTTTGCGCGCAGCCAATCGCGGGTCAAAGTCCACATCTTTAGTGATTCATATGGTGGCTCGGTGTACAGTGTCCGCACTGCCTCAAGCATTCTTGCTTCGTCGAATCCCGGATCCGTCTCGAATCTCAGGCGAATCTTTTGCAATTTGTTCGCCAATCCGTCATCTCCTGCAACCGACCCATGGTAAGCGGGTGCATGACCGAAGTCCTTCTCGTATTGCGAGTCGAACGCCGGGTCCTTTTGCCGCCGCATCGGCATCCCCGGACAATCGTCCAATTTGTCCGCCGGGACGCCCAGGGCTTCCGACATCCACTTCTCCGAAGTGTGGTGAATGTCAAACCCACCGCTTTTTGGAGGTTCCAGGTCCAGCTTGGTCCGGAGCTGCTTCAGCTTCTTAGCTGAGGCAATGCTCGATAGATCGCCCGAGTATTCGGCAAATTCCTCCAGTTGGGCAACATGAAAGGCCCGGTTAGCCCCTTCGCTCGGGATCACCTTATCGGCAGCCCGCTCAAGGTTCATTGCCTCCTCGAGGATTTCCATCCGGCGCCCCTTGAGCTCAGAGATGCCCAGTTTCTTCCGAACGACTTCTGTTAGTGAGGCTAAGTCATCGCAGAACTTGTCCGAGAAGTTATGCACCCAAACTCCAGCCGCCCCGACGAAGTAGGTGTGGAACTCCGCGACCTCGAAGTTGTAGGTCGTGAAGGTCTCACCGGGCGGCGCGCGTTCGCGCAGGTTGGCGGTGATCGTGGCGGAGCCGCCGTTGGCGGTGGTGACGACGTCGCCGGGCTTGAGTTCGCCCATGGGCACGAACTTCCGCTGCGCTTCGAGCCAGAACGGGTGCGGCGCGGTGCCGGAGAGGGTTTCGTCCGACTCGCCGTCGCCATCGACGTCGTAGGAGAGATGGTGCAGTTCCGTCGGATGCGTGGTGAACCACGTCACCGGGCGTCGCCAGCCGGTTTCGCCGGTGAAC
>CAMCXS010000196.1 GCA_945883495.1 Akkermansia muciniphila | reverse complement strand
CGCTGGCCAAAACGAAGACGCAGGGCCTTTCCTATTGCGGCAACTTCGGCCTGCCCATCTGGGAACTGAAGCGCGATCACATCGCCGCGCTCGGGGACGATCCGCTCCAGCCGATCCTTCAGTTTTGGAAGCGCGATGGCCGCACCTTCTTCTTCTCGATGCGCATGAATGACATCCATCATGCGTGGTTCAACTGGGCGCACCTGTGGTCTGACTTCCACAGGTCGCAGCGGCATCTGTTTCTCAAGCCGCCAACGGACAAGGAATGGGAGGCCGAGTTCCTCCCATGGTTCGAAGGCAAGACCAGCAAGCGGCCTGCCATCAGCACTTCATCCGTGGCCTTCGACTACTCGCGCGCCGAGGTGCGGACGTATTACCTCGAAGCGCTGCGCGAAGCCTGCCGTCGCTATGATCTGGACGGCGTCGAACTCGACTGGCTGCGCTATCCCGACCTCTTCCGCGAGGGTGAGGTCGATGTGGCAATCATGACGGCCTTCGTTCGCGATGCGCGGGCCGTTCTCGATGAAGCAGGCAAACGGCGCGGGCATCCCCTGCGGCTGTTGGCCCGTGTGCCCGTGACGCCGGAGCAGGCGCTCTCCGTTGGTCTGGACGTGGAGGCCTGGCTGAAGGCGGGTTGGCTGGACGCCGTTATCGCCGGTCCCGGCACGAGTTTTTCCTCGTGCCCGCTGGAGCGGTGGGTTGACCTCGCACACCGGCATGGCGTTCCCGTCTATGGATCGATGGAGCGACAGAACCGGAACAACGTTCCCCGCTACGGCAGCCCCGAAACATTGCGGGCCGCCATCGCCACGCTCTGGGAGAAAGGCGCAGACGGGCTCTACTTCTTCAACTTCTACATCCGCGATGAGATGCCGCTGCTAGACGAGTTCGCCGACCGTGCGCTGCTGGCGCGATTGCCGAAGGAGTATTTCCTCGAATCCGGCGGCGACAAAGACCTGACCAAGAGCGGCGGGCCGCTGCCGCTGACCTTGAAGCCCGGCACTCCCGCCAACGTGCATCTGGTCATCGCCGATGATCCCGCGAAGGCCAAGGAAGCCAGCCTGGAGATCCTTTTCAAAAGCGAAGGCGAGACCGCAGCACCTGCCATCACCCTCAACGGTCAAGCGCTCCAAGAACTGAAATCCACACCCGTCAAAGCGGGCTTCACCCTCACGCTTTCCTCCGCCGCTCTGAAGCCAGCACTCAAGCGCGGCACCAACGACTTCACCTTTACGTCAGCCGCCGGTGTCACGGTCACCTCGTTGAGCGTGCGCAAGGTGCCGTGAGCCCTCGCGAATAACTCCGACAAAAATGTGACCGTCGGGGGCGCTGGTGGAATGATATGGAACCACGAACGCGGCGAAACGCTTTCGTTGGCGCATTGACCATGAAACACACTCGCATTCTTCATCGCGCTTATGCTGACCGCGCTGACTAATCGTTTGGCGGCGGGAGTCGAATTTTTGTTATCACCTCCCCCGGTTCTGCCTTCGGAAATCCTGCGGGGACATGCCGACGACTTGTTTGAAACGCTTCGAGAGATGGAAGGCGTCATGGAAGCCGAGGTCGGCGGCGATGGCGGCGAGTTTGTGGCTGGTTTCGAGAAGCTGGGAGCAGGCGCGGAGGACGATTTCGTCGGCGCGATACTCGCCGGGGCTTTTGCCGGTCATTTGCACGAAGCGTTTGCGAAAGGCGCTGTAGGACATGCCCATCGAGCGGGCGATCTCCTCCAACGAGGGATCGGTGAGGCGGCCGGTGCGCAGCTTCTGCTCCGCTCTCTCGCGCCATTGCAGTGTTTCGGTGGTTTCGGTGCGCTTGTTTTCAAACTGGAGCGCGTCGGCCAACCATTGTTGGAATTGACAGATCCGCGCGAGGTCGGACTCCACAGGGGCTTCGGGAGAGGGCTCGATGATGCGGCGCAGGCGATCCGTCCAGTAGTTGAGCGGGTTGAGTTCAAGGTGGCGGCTGCGTGCACCGGGAAACCCACCGCCTTGCCAGGCATCGAAGAGGGGACCGCGAAACCAAAGAAACAGCTCGCTCCAGCGCTCGCCGCGTTTGGGTCCGTAGCTTTGATTCACGCCAGGGGCGGCCCAGATGAGGGAGCCGGGTTGGAGCGTGCAACGCAGGCCCGTTTCGTCCATGTAGCTGGCTTTGCCTTCCAGGGTGAGCACGAGCAAAAAATGCGGTGTGGGGCGCATGAATTTCGGTGGCGGTGCGTGGGCGTAGGTGGCCTGGCTGCCCCACTTCGTGCCTGCATACACGATCTGTCCAAGCGACGAATGGACGGGACGTGTGGCGTTCACATTCCAAGGGCCTGGAGTGCTGAAGTAGAGGTTTGGATCGGCTTCGTCTCCCATGTCAGAATCTACATGCAGCAGATCATTCTTTCAATTCCAAGAGCGTGGGTTGCGACCTAAACTTAGAAACAGTCCATCCATGAAAGTCTATTTCCATTCTTTGGTCTCGCTGCTGCTCGCCACTCTGCCAGCGCTGCACGCAGCCGATGAGGCACCGCAGCCCATCGCCACTCTCATCGAGCAGAGCTGCACCGAGTGCCACGATACGGAGACGAAAAAGGGCAATCTCGATCTCACGGAGCTGACATTTGATTTGGCTGATCCAAAGGGAATGGAACGCTGGGTGCAGGTGTTTGATCGGGTGGAGAATGGCGACATGCCGCCAAAGTCGGAAGACATGAAGCCTGAGGATCGGAAGGCTTTGCTGGCGGCGTTGGAATCGTCTTTGTATGCGGCGAGCGCGGCGGCTATGGCGCAGAAGGGGAGGGGGGCGATGCGGCGGCTCAATCGCATCGAGTTCGAGCAAAACTTGCGAGATCTGCTCGCGCTGCCGCATCTCGACATTCGCGACATGTTGCCTGCGGATCGCGAGTCGCATCACTTCGACAAGGTCGCGTCCACGCTGGACATCTCGCATGTCCAACTCACGGCTTACCTAGATGCGGCGGAGACGGCTTTGCGCCAGGCCGTGGTGACATCACCCGCGCCGCCTGAGTCGAAAAAAACGCGAGTGGTTGGCAAGCAACTCGGACCGCGCCGCACCACGGGTGGTGTGGAGTCGCTGTTCTATGCGCGGGATGGTAAGGGCTTCGATCTGGAGCAAAAGAACGCGGACCAAGCCAAGGAAACCGAGCCCGATCCGGGCATCGAGTTCGCGTTGTTTCGTTCGCCGGGATGGCCTTATGCCGTGTATCCTAAGAACGTCATCGCCAGCACCACGGGCGAGTATCGCGTGCGATTCGCCGCGCGGTCGGTCTTGCAAGCGGAGGGCTTTGTTCTCAAAAAAGGCACGAGGCCTGTGCCCATGAACTTCCGTGCCCGCAAGCCGACGAACCACGACATCGCCGAGGAGGTGCGCGTGACTGGCGGCATCATCGACGTGCAGCCCGAGGGCGGCGTCTATGAAACCACGATCTATCTGCTCGCGGGTCAGACCCTCGAGTATGGCATGCTCGGCCTTCCGGTGCCGCAAATCGATGCGCAGGGCAAGACGGGTTACTATCGCTATCCGCCGCTGCCGGAGGGTGGGCAGCCGGGCATCGCGTTTCAGTGGCTGGAGATGGAAGGCCCCATCGCGCCGGCATCCTGGCCGCCCGCTTCGCATCGCGTGCTGTTTGATGATCTCGGCGCCGACGTCAAATCAGCCACGCCCGCCGAGGAGGCGAAACGACTGCTGCGACGTTTCATGACGCTCGCTGCGCGCGAACCAGTGCCAGAGGATGCGATCCCGCCGTTTGAGAAACTCGTGCTCGATGCTTTGCAAAACG
>CAMCXS010000195.1 GCA_945883495.1 Akkermansia muciniphila | reverse complement strand
TCCCGAAACTCAATCCCAACTTCCGCAACGTCCCCGGCAACTCCGAAGCGGCCCCCAAAAAGAAGGCGCCCCAGCCGGACGACCTCCCCGGCGGATGGAAGAACCGCGCCGGAGCGGCCGTTGTGCGCGAAGGTGCCCTTGCCGTCCAGTCCAAGGGGGCAGAATCTTTCCTTGGTATCAGCGCCGCCATACCCGTCGGCGCCGCACGCCTCACCTTCCGGATCCGCGCACCGCAAGCCGGACAGGGAAAAGTCACCCTGCTCGCCTCCGCCGGTGCCGCGGAGACGTTGTCCGTGCCCTACTCGGTCTCCGGCGATTCCGTGTGGGAGACCGTGACGGTCGAACTGCCCATCAGGGAGAAGTCCGGCATCTTGCGGCTCTACCTTCCGTCCGGGTCCGCCGCCGTTGACTTCGACGATATCGTCCTCACCCCTCCCCAAGGCGAACCGCGCCGCTGGAGCTTCTGACCATGCACTCCACCCTCACCATTACCCGCTTGCATTGGAGAACCGCTTGGCGGGCTGTCGTTCTTCGGGCGGCTCTTCCCGCCGTGCTGCTCTCTCCACTCGGCATGTTGCACGCCGCCGAACCTGCTCCCCCTTTTCACGAGACCTTCGACACCAAGTTCGATGCGACGCGCTTCCTCACTCCGATTCCGAACAAGAACACCGAGGTGCGCGACGGCGTACTGTGGACGCGCGGAGCGAGCGGCGGCAAATACCCCCCGATGGTCTACCTCCCCGTGCAGGGCACCGATCTCACGATATCGTTCCGCTATCGTCACCTTGCCGCCGGTGGCTCCCTTTGGTTCTTCGTGGATGGCGATGACGGCTTCGGCAGCGAGGATCACATGCTGCGAGTGAAGCTGCTGCGGGACGGCGTCCAGTTGCAGGTGGATGCGCACTCGAAGGACGCGAATCATCCGATGCGGCAAAACACCGGCCGCCCGGCGGATCCCAAAAGCGGCGCTTACCGGCTGAATGAGTTCCTGCCGCACGAAAAAGTCGATTTGACCGCCAACATCTGGCGCGAGGTGAAACTCGTCTTCCGCGGCGAGGAGGCCATCATCACCCTGGATGGCGAAACTTGGTCAAAAACCCTCAAACGAGCCAATTTCCACGCCCCCAAGCGCAAGCTCCTCTGGATGCAGAACGGCGGTGATCACGGCATCGAGCTCGATGACATTCACATCACGCCCACAGCGACCATCCCCTGAGTCGGTCAATCCGAGCGAACCCACAAATCGGAGGCAGGGAGCTCCCACCCGCCCGCTGTTCAACACCCGCGTGGAAGCGCTCCAGAAGGAGCTCTCTCCAAACCGCAAACGGATGAAAGAACTTGGCACGGTATACCGTTTCAGAAACACTGAACCCCCTCCATCCCACGCCGACCGGTGACTCGTCGGCGGGCGGGCTCGAAAAGGAAATTCCTCGAAACGTTGCGCAATCAATGGCAGAAGCTGCGGGAGGAACTCCGTTGAGATTGGTTGTGCTACCCATCCGCCTTGTCCTGCCCGCCCTCTATTCACGAAAGGCGATTTAGCCGAATACTGCCCCTGTATCCTTGTGAATGCGCAATTGATCCCATCCGCTGTGCTCTGTGCCATCTTCTTTGGCCTGACCGCTGTTGCGGCAGGATCTGATGCTTCCCCCGATTTCTCGGCAATGGCCCGGAGTGGTGTGCTGAAATGGATCTGGCACAAGGAGCCGGGTGAACCTGCCACCACGGACGCGCCGCAAGGGAAGGTCTTGCTGCGGCGTTCCTTCGATATCCCGGCCGACCAAATGCCGGAGCGCGCCGGCTTGGTTCTCGGGGTGGATAACGCGGCCGAGGTCTTTGTCAACGGGCAACGTCTCGGGCTGTTCCGGGGATGGAAACCGCTTGCCCGCGAAGAGATCGGACCTTTGCTCCGTCCGGGCCGCAATGTCATAGCGGTGGAAGCGGACAATACCGAAGCTTCTCCCGCGGGTCTGTTGGCCATGATCGAAATGCCGGGGCATCCGCCCGTGCTTTTCGACGGGAACACGAAATCGGCCTTGGCAGCGGAGGGGGCCAGCGATTGGACAGATCCCGATTTCGACGATGCGGCGTGGGCCTCGGCCACCGCTCTTACGCCGGCTGACGGCGGACCTTGGGGGCGCGTCTCGGGCCCGGTGACCAACCCGACCAAGCAAAACATCCCGGAGAACATCCCGACCTTTGCCGTGCCGGGTTTCGAGAAGGAAATGGATCAGATGCGGCAGATTCTCTTCGGTCACTACCGCTTGGATCTCTCGACCCTGTCGGCCTTCAATATCCAATGGGTCGCCCCGGCAGCGATTTGGGCCGCGCTCGACGCCAGTCCGGCGGACAGCCATACGCGTGCGAGCCTGCGGGCCCGGCTTTTGTCCATGCGCGAAATGAAAGACGGCTACGTTTCGAGCCATCAGCACGAGGGGCTGGGGCACAGCGAGGGCTGGCCTTTCCCGATGTTGAACCCCCTCCATCCCCGGGCCGACGGTGAAGCGATGGCCGCAGGGTTCAAAAAGCAAAGCCCTATCAGTCAAAAAGCAAAGCCCTATCAGTTTTAAAAAGGTGAAGGGAGAAGCAACCGGCACGGTCGATGGCGGCAAACCGTCCCAGTGGGTGGCTCCGTGGGACAAATCCTACGTCACGGAAACCACCGATAACAACAATCATCCCGCTTGACTGTTGAAAGTAGAACCACTGCGGCGGGTGAACGGAAGGCGATGAGCGCGGCCATGCCTGTTGGCGACGTTCCGATCACGCCGAATCGGCCGTGAGCGGTTGCCATTCCCCAGAAAAGCGCAAGAAAGCGGCTCAGGTGTCCATGCCCGTCCGCTCCGGGCCTGTGGGAATCGGAGGCCGGATGTCTCGTGGACGGGATTGGACTGATGGGTTCTTTTGTTGTCGGCCGCCTCGCCATCTTGCGAGTCGACGGGCGATCAGCGATCAGCGATCAGCGGGACGCTCCGATCACCTTGCTGCGCAGATCGCGCAGCCCGCAGAGGTCGCCCCAGTTCCCGTGACGCAAGGGACGGGCGCCGGTTTGGCGCTTGGGCCCGAAGGCGTGGCGGTGGAGGCGGAAGTGCTCTTCGCAAAAGGCCCGGGAACCGATCACCAAGCTGGCGGTGAAGTAGCGAATCCGGGTGCCTAACTGCCCGGCTTGGCTGAGCTTCGAGCCGCCTTCGGGTGCTGCAAAGCCGCGCCGCACCAACTCACCGGTCTCGTCGGTGACCGGGGCGCCGAGCTCCACCAGCCATTCGCGATAGCGCTCCAGGGCCTCGGAGTTGGAGATGGGCTCGGAGTCAGGAGAATTCGTTGCCATTCGCACGATGGCGACGATCCCGGCCAAGCCATCCGCCCTTCCCGCTTCGGCTTCGGCATACCCGCACCAGCGGTAATCCTTGGGATCCTTGACGATTCCGGCGCGCACTGCGTTGAGATCGATGTAGGCGGTGGTTTTCCGCAGAGCCTCTCCAGAAGGTTCGACCAAGGTGCTGCCAAAACGCCCTTGCCAAAGCGTGCCCCGCCGGCCGTGACGCTCGTTGAACCAAGCGCTGAAGCGCCGCTGTACGATGTGCATGTACTTCGAAATGTCATACATCTGAGCCCGGAGCCGCCGCATGATGGACTCGGCCAAGGCTTCCTTGCCCGGGGTGGAGCGGAACTTTTTGAGCCGTTGCTTCGTTTCTTTCAGATAAGCCTGCGAGTAGCACTTCTTCATCCGCTCGAAGATCTCCTCCTCGGAAACCTCCGCCCGCAGCCGCGCTCCTTCGGCCTCGCTGGGAACATTGAGGACGAGGTGAAAGTGGTTGTCCAAGCAAGTCCAGGTCAACACCTCCAACCCGCAAAAGTGAGC
>CAMCXS010000194.1 GCA_945883495.1 Akkermansia muciniphila | reverse complement strand
CCAGGGCATCACAAGCATCAGACGGGGCTCTACTGGGGGCTGAAGCAGGTGAACGGCCGCGACTATTTTCACAATCCGGGCGCCGACTTTTGGCGCAAGGTCTCCAGTGCGGTGCTCGTCGGCAAAGGCGAGGTGGTGAAGTGGACGACGGTGTATCAACTTCTCGATGCCGAGGGCAAGCCGGTGATGAACGAGACCCAGGTGTGGACGATGCGCGATCGCGATGGCCGCTACCTGCTAGATCTTGAATGGAAGGGCGAAGGGCTCGTGGACCTGACCATGGCGAAGCAGCCCTACGGCGGGCTCTTTCTGCGCATGCCGTGGAAGCCTGGAATGGAAGGCGGCGTGATGAACAGCGTACGTCAGAGCAACGCACGTGCCGAAGGCCAGCGCTCGATCTGGGTGGATGTCGGCTTGAAACTGGACGGGCGCGACGATCAAGCGCACATCGCGATTTTTGATCATCCGAAGAACGCAGGCTACCCGCAACCGTGGCGAGTGGACGGGCAGATGGGCGTCGGACCTTGCCGTGCCATCGCGGGCGATTGGACGATTGCGAAGGGCAAGTCTGAGACCATACGGCATCAGTTCGTGGTCTACACGGGCAAGCTCAACGATGTGGCCCTCACCGACTCGTGGAAGGCCTACACGGGTCAGGGTTCTGATTCCGTGATGTGGAACATCGCCAAGGCGGAGGGCAAAGCGGCCACCTTTCTCACGGGCGAACAGGCCGTCGCGAAGATGACGGTGCCGGCCGGATTCGAAGCCAAGCTCGCCGCAGTGGAACCGATGATCACCCAGCCGATGGCGTTTTGCTGGGACGATCGCGGCCGCCTTTGGGTCGCGGAGAATCGGGACTATGAAACGCGCGGGACTGGTTTCTCCGCCGACGGCAACAGCCGTATCCTCATCCTGGAGGATACGAATGGCGACGGGAAGTTCGACACCCGCAACGTCTTCCTCGAAGGCATTCCCTTTCCCGCCGGCATTGCGGTTGGGTTCGATGGGCTCTGGCTCGGCGCGCCGCCCAACCTGCTCTTCGTGCCCGACAAGGATCACGACGACAAAGCCGACGGAGCCTTCGAAATCAGGCTCACCGGCTGGGGCATTCAGGATCGCCACGAGACCTTAAACAGCTTCAATTGGGGGCCCGATGGCTGGCTCTACGGTTGCCAGGGCTTCGCCACACGCTCAACGGTGGGCAAGCCTGCCGATGGCGGCAAGATCTTCCGCAAGGGCGATTCGTTCCCCGTCGAGATTCCGGTCAAGGATGGCCAATACATCGACGGCGGCGTTTGGCGGTATCATCCCACGAAGGATCGCTTCGAAGTCGTCGCGCACGGCTTCAGCAATCCTTGGGGCCTCGATTTCGATGATCACGGCCAGCTCTTCATCACGGCGTGTGTCATCCCGCATCTCTGGCATGTGATCCCGGGCGGTATCTACCATCGCCAGGGCGGCAGCCATATCAATCCGTACGTCTATAATGATATCAAGACCATCGCCGATCACCGGCATCGTTCCGCGCACGGAGGCGCGCGAATCTATCTAGCCGATGAGTTTCCGCAAGAATACCGCGACCGCATCATCATGGCGAATCTCCACGAGCACGATGTCATCACCGATATCTTGGAGCCGAGCGGATCGGGGTTCATTGGTCATCATGGCAATGAACCGCTCTTCGCCAACGACAATGCCTGGGTGGGATTCAGCATGGAGCTCGGTCCCGATGGTGCCGCCTATGTGCTCGATTGGCATGACACCGAAATTTGCGGCAATGCCATTCACGACAAAGATACCGGCCGCATCTATCGCCTCGCGCCGAAGGATCTTCCTGGGAAGACCGGGATCAATCTCGCCGCGCAGTCCGATCTCGAACTCGTCGGACTGTTGACCCACCGCAACGATTGGTACAGCCGCCGTGCCCGGGTATTGCTCCAGCAGCGCGCCGCTGCGGGTCAGCTTGATGCCTCAGTGCCTGCAAAGCTTTGGGAACTCTTCGCCCAATCCAAGACCTCAGCGCATCAGCTTCGCGCGCTCTGGGCTTTGCACATTACGGGAAATCTTCCGGCGGATCGTCTGCTGCCGTTGCTCGATCATGCCGAGCCTTATACTCGCAGCTGGGCCATTCAATTGCTGGGCGAAGATCGCGCTTACAGCCCTGCGGCTTTGGAGAAACTTGCCGCGATGGCGGAAAAGGATAGCTCGCCGGTGGTCCGTCTCTATTTGGCATCGGCGCTTCAGCGCATGCCGTTGTCGGACCGCTGGTCCATCGCGCAGAACCTCGTTGTGCACGCAGAGGACAATGCGGATCATAACTTGCCCAAGATGATTTGGTTCGGCATTGAGCCGCTCGTAGAAGCCGATGCCTCGCGTGCGATGGCGCTGGCCACTCACAGCAAGATCCCGGTGCTCGCGCAATACATCGCCCGCCGCGCCATCGCGGCCAAACAACTCGAACCCGTGGCTGCCGCCCTGCTGAGCAACACCGATCTCGCCCTGCGGCTCCAGCTTCTGGAAGGCGTGCGTGATGGGCTCAAATCGCTGGGCCGCAATGTAGTCACAAAGCCGAAGAACTGGGACGAGGCCTTTGCCGCACTGGACGCAACCAAGGATGCGAAGCTCACCGACTTCACCGCACAGATCGGCCAACTCTTCGGCGATGCCAAAGCCGCCGCCGCGCAGCTTGCTGTCCTCAAGGACACAGCGGCCCCCATTGAGCGTCGTCGACAAATCCTGACCGCATTTGCCCGCGATGCGTATGCCGCCGCTCTGCCGGTGGTGCTGTCGCTGCTCGATGAACCCGCCGTGCGCCGCGATGCGATCCGCGCCCTGGCTTCGTTCGATGATCCGCGCGTGGGGCAGACATTGATCAATCGCTATACCGGGCTTTCCGCTGCCGAGAAATCCGAGGCCGTCGCCACGCTTTCCGCCCGTCGCGGCACCGCACAGGCGTTGGTCAATGAGCTCAAGAAGAACACCATTCCGAAAAGCGATGTCAGCGCCTTCGATGCACGCCAGCTCTACCGTGTGCTCGGGCCGTCCTTTGTGGAGTTTTGGGGCCCCATCACCCAGGTCGCGAGCGACAAGCAGGCGGAGATGGCGAAGTACAAAGGCCTGCTCACCGACGCCGTGCTCGCCAAAGCCAGCATTGGCCACGGCCGCGCGATCTTCGAGCGCACCTGCGCGATTTGCCACGTTCTCTACGGCGCGGGCGGCAACGTCGGCCCCGACCTTACCGGTTCCAATCGCGCCAACCTCGACTACATTCTCGCCCAGATCATCAATCCCAGCGAGGTCATGCAGGAGAGCTATCAACTCGTGATCGTGACCACTCGCGATGGTCGCACTCTCTCTGGAATGGTCGCCGCGGAAGACAACCAACAGCTCACGCTGCGCCTTGTTGGCCAAGACAGCATCGTCACCAAGTCCGAGATCCTCTCCCGCGAGAAATCCCCCATCTCGATGATGCCTGAGGGTTTGCTCAAAACGCTCAAAGACGAAGAGGTGCGCGATCTCATCGCCTACCTGCGCACCACGTCGCAGGTGCCGCTGCCAAAGCCATGAGAACGCACGCGATGAAACAACCATCGGAGCAAAACATCCCCGAACCCCGAGCTGCTGCCATGGCGCATTCAGGAACTCCGGGAAGCGATGGGCTTGAGCAACGTCAAACCCTGGTTCGTGAGCGTGGCAGCAGCCGGGAATCCATCGGCAGGATCGAGCGTGGTGTGAGGAATGCCGAAGATAATTTGTCCCCATTTCGCCGTTTCATCGGACGAGTTACCGTCCCATGTCCACAGAATCCCATGCCATACAGCAAGCTGCTGCAGAGTTTATCCATGACCGGCATCTGCTGGGCGCGTTCGTGACGGGGCTGCTGCGGGATGTTCATGCGGC
>CAMCXS010000193.1 GCA_945883495.1 Akkermansia muciniphila | reverse complement strand
ATCCGGGCCTTCGAGCATGGCCAGATCCTGGTCGATAAAGGATTCGGTCGAACCGGAATACCGGCCCCACATCGCCGCCTGCGCATACCAGAACAGCAACTTGTCCCGCTCCTTCTCATTCAAGGGGCCTTGCCGATTCGATTGGCGTTGATCCAAATACCGCGCCATCACCGGCACGGCGAAACGTCCGAAGAATACCTGATCGTGATCCAGCCCCAGCCGTCCCGCGATCAGGTTAAGGCTGGTATCAATGGCCCGGTTCGCCCGGGCGAGCGCGTCTTGGATTTCCTCGGCGCTTTTCTCGTGGAGATACTGGAACTTGGCTTCCCCGGTCAGCACCGTGTTCACGGAGCGCAGCAACCAATCCAGATTGAAGTGGTAATGCGCATCCGCCCACTCCTTGAGTTTGGCCTTCATCGTGTCCCGGCCTTCTGGCCAGTCGGCGCAGATCTTAGCCAGCGCCAGATCGCCCTTGGACAGCTTGGTCCCGCCGCTGTTCACGCGGTTGAAAATGTCCACCACCACGTCGAGGGACTTGTCGGCACCGGTGACTTCTTCGATGTGCAGGTCCACTTCCGTGATGCTGAGGAGAGCGCCCAAGCGGCCCACATACTTGCCCAATTCGGCTGGCTGGGTGGCAAGACGCGTCACACACTCGCCCAGACCGGCGTTCACTCGCTGCATCAGTTCGGTCACGTCGATCCACAACGGATCATCCTTCATCTTTACGGGCTGGTAGAACTCAAACGTCTCGCTCTCCAGGTGAAAGCGCAATCCGGTGAACGCTTGGGCGTTGCCGTCGAAGAACTTCGGCGGTCGTCCGCGCACCACGCCGTAAATGGAAGTCATCCGCTGTTGCCCATCCAAAAGTAGTTTCACGACCCCGGCGGCCAACGGCCCATCTCCGCGATGAGTTGCCGTCCGGGATTCGGTGGCCCAGACCAGAAGACCGCCCACCGGGTGTTTCCGGTAAAGAGAATCAAAGAGCCCACGCACCTGATCCCGGTTCCAAACGTAGCCGCGCTGAAACTCGGGCAACGCCATGTGCCCACTGTCAATGTGATCGAGGATGTTGGAGATTTTCATGCAGAACGTCGATGTGGGCTTGGTCAGTAAAAAGCGGCGGAGGACTCAAGCTTTGATGCAATAAGTTTCAGCCAATCAGGGGTTCGGGGGAAGTTCCATGGATTCGTCCGCAGCCCCGACGAGAGTGGCGAGCATGAAGTCGAAGATTCTGTTCCCCCGTTCGTGGATGAGGTCTCGCCATTGGCTCGACGACTTCCATCTCTCCCGGTTTCGCTCGTGCTCCGCATAGGATCCTCCGTCAGGAGCTAGATCGTAGGACTTGTCCTTGGGATGCGCATCTTTGTGCGATGTATTTTCGCTGCCCGGAATCAGAATCAAGTTGCCGATGCCGTTGATATACGAATTGACCTCTTCTCGGAACCTCTGACGTTCGGATTCAGACAGCGATCTCGGAGGGGAATCATGCTCCTCACCCCATGCTTCGTCCCACGCTTGGGGCAAGATATGATCGAGCGAAGGCGCCGACTTCAGGACGGTGCGGACTCTCGGAACATGGCTGCGCTCATACTTATAGAGCACATACTCCATCTTGCCTCTCCACCTCCAATGAAACGTGTTGTTCAGGATCTGCGGTTTCTGAACATCCAAATAGTCTCTGACGATTTTCTGCAGTCCTTTCGTTCCCCTGTCTGAACGAAAGCCGTCGTTCAAATAGTAAGAAATTGCTTCGGCAATCTTCGCCTCGTCCGCGTCACATGCGGAGAAGAGCGCCGGGAAGTCATCGCCGTACCAAAGTCGATAATATTGCTCATGAAAATCTCGCGTGAACACGAGCCTTTCCCAAAGTAGTAGCGCTTTTTGGGTCAATCGACCATCAGCAAGATCCGTCCCGGTCTCCAATCGGCGACAAACGATCAGGAAGAACTGGCAACTTAGCGCACGATCCAGGACCAACACATCTCCGACCAAGCGCTCTTTCTCGTCCCACGTAGGAAGGGTTTCAGAGACGATTCGGACGGACTTTTTGATCTCCTTGGCCAGGTTTAAGGCATATTCCACCCCGTCACGCGGATCCCTGCGGATGGTTTTCTTCGGATCCGCGAAATCGAGCCGTGAATCCAAATAGGAAACCAACTCTTCGGCGTTCGCGCTCAGCGGCGGTGAGTTCAGTTCCTCCTTCGCGCGTTTGGAGCCGTCGTCCACGACGCGGAAATGCATCGTAAGCAGTTGGGTCAGGGTCAACTGGCCCCGGAAACTGCTTGCGGCGAGCTGCTCTTCCATTTTGTAGATTTCGCCAAACTCCGCTTGGATCTGTTTGACCTTCGTCTCAGACGCGGGCCCTGCGTGATCGTACACAAACTTCATCAGCTTGGCCTTGACGATCTCGATCGTTGAGAGCGGAATCCCTCTGGTGTTGTGCATCTCGAAGATGTTCACCGCCACGGACTTATCCGTCGTGAGGTGGTGCGAACATCTGGCGCCCATCACGACGTCGATATAAGACGGGATTGTATTCCGGTCCAGATTCCCGGTCTGAAAGGCTCGGTGAAAGCTGTGCAGCGCAAGGACGATTCGACGCTGAGATCGGGTAAAGTCGCCTTGGACCAACGACAAGCCACGAACGATCTGCTCGTCGGTAAGCTCTTGCTTCCGATGAAAGCTTTCGTGATGGCGAAGGTATTGATCTAGATTTCTGGCAATGGTTTCCAGCGCCTCTTGATCGTAGCTCACGGTGGAAAACCTCTCGATGATGCCGAAAGCACGGCAGACGGAGGCACAGGACCACAAAATCCGGCAGACCATTAAGAAGAGGACAAAAGTGGTCAGTCTCTGCTGCCCATCGACGACGTGCCATTCGCCCTCATCGTCTTCTTGGGCTTCGACGATGAAGTGCCCAAAGTAGTACGGACGAGCCAGGGCCTCGTATTTTCTGAGATCCTCGATGAACAAATCAATCTGCTTTTCTTCCCAAGCAAAGGCGCGCTGGTAGTCGGGGACGCGAACCCGCCTGGACTCTGAGGAAGAAGATCGATTCAAAGGTGGATACCTGATTCTCGCTCATTGCCTCTCATTTTTCTTTCGTTCCTGAATCAGACCAATCGCGTCCTGCCGGTAAGCAGTTCCTGCATCATCCCCTGCTTCAAGGCGAGAGTCTTCTCCCGGCGTTGTTCCAACGCGAGGATCTCCGCGTCCATGTCGGTCAGGACTTCGGCGATGGCGGTCTGCTCGGGTAGAGTAGGCATCGGACAAAGCAATCCCTCAATCTGATTGAGAAACAGATTTGGCTGCGCACCTTGGTTTACGTTGTTGGATATCTGCAACTGCGCCCTGCTTCCTTGCAGCCAATACTGAAGAAAGACACCACTAGCTAGTGTGCGGTCAATCTTGGCGAGTGCTGCGCTTCGTACTAGAACGCATTCAAATCCCATCGGAACGACTGCGACGCGCCCGATTGTTCCAGAGCAGGAAATAAGAATGTCCCCTGCCTCCGGTCCACACCGTTGTTTCATCCTCAGATACTCAGCCTCCCCGACATAATCCACGTCCGACACGTCGATTCGCCCGTTTAGCACGTTGCGGGCGGACAGTAAATAGTAACCTCGAGACGTGCGTACCGGCGTCAAATGGTCGCCGTCCGTGATTTTCCGTGAAACATCCGAAAGATACCGGACGTCCCACTCCTCGGGTATCAACCCCACATTGGTGTGCTTGAAGGTCGAACCAGTTCTAAACCCAGGCAACCGGGTTTGGCCGGTGAGGAGCTGCTGCATGGCGGCCTGTTTGAGGTCGCGCTTCTTGGCGATGAGCCGGTCCAGCGCCCCCAGCAGCCCATCCACATCGCTCAACGCCTCGGCGATGGCTTGTTGCTCGCCGATGTTAGGACGAGCTACAGGTAGAAGCTCAAGGGACGACTTGCTTATGGACGCTAGATTTGTCGTCTGCT
>CAMCXS010000192.1 GCA_945883495.1 Akkermansia muciniphila | reverse complement strand
TTCCGATCGGCGCGGAAGCCCATCGACGGTCAACAGGGCATTTTCCCGCCGGAAAAATAGAGATTTAATATCGATGGCCTGTTTTCCGATCGGCGCGGAAGCCCATTGACGGTCAACAGGGCATTTTCCCGCCGGGAAAATAGAGATTTGGCGTCGATGGCCTGTTTTCCGATCGGCGCGGAAGCCCATCGACGGTCAACAGGGCATTTTCCCGCCGGAAAAATAGAGATTTAATATCGATGGCCTGTTTTCCGATCGGCGTGGAAGCCCATTGACGGTCAACAGGGCATTTTCCCGACGGGAAAGTAGAGATTTAGCAGCGATGGCCTGTTTTCCGATCGGCGTGGAAGCCCATTGACGATCAACAGGGCATTGTCCCGCCGGTAGAGCCTGCGGGTGAATGCTCATGCGCACTCGGGCGAAGGCTCTTGAGCACACAGAGGAGCTTGGATTAGCCGCCGGAGTGGAGGAGGGCGAGGACCTCGTCTTTTAGCAGGGCATTCGTGGCCAGCGCCTCGCCGGCGTCGATCCGTTCGTTGCCCTGCCAATCTCCAAAGTAGCCACCGGCCTCGCGGACGATTGGCAGGAGCGGTGCGCAGTCCCAAATGTTCATGATGGGGTCCAGCATGACCTCGATCCGTCCCGTCGCGACGAGAGCGTAACCATAGGCATCGCACCAACCGGCGTTGTAGTAGGTCGCGGCGCGGAGGCGATCCCAGGCGGCGCCGCGTTCTTCTCCCTGCCGGGAAAAGGATGAAGTATCGGCGTGAGCCACAATCGCTTTGGCGAGCGGGGCTTTTTGGGAGACCCGGCAGGCGCGGCCGTTGCGAGAACAGCCGAGCCCGGTGGCGGCGGAAACCATCTCGTCCAAGGCGGGGAAATGAGCGACGCCGACGCTGGCTTCCCCTTCGATTTCCAAGGCCAGGAGAACGGCGTAGATCGGCACGCCGCAAATGAAGGATTTGGTGCCGTCGATGGGATCGATGATCCAGCGGTGGGAGGCGCCCGAGGGCTGCGAGGTGCCAAACTCCTCCCCGAGGATGGCGTGGCCGGGGAAGGCCGTCTCGATCTGGCGACGGATGAATTGCTCCGCCGCGCGATCGGCGATCGTCACCGGGGAAGCGTCCTCCTTGTATTCGGTTTCATGGGAGGTTTGAAACGTGGCCAAGGTAAGTCGGCCAGCCTCCCACGCCGTCTGCCGCGCGAAATCAAGGAAACGTGATAGGTCCATCCTTTGGCGGCGATACCACGAGAGTGAATGCCCGGCAACGTTCTTTCGTCTGACGCGGAGCAAGAGGGCCGGGATGGTAGAGGATTCTCACAAAAACGGAGTGCAACGGATTCGGGATCGTGCTTTGCTAGCAATACGTTTCCTGATTGGGGATCGAGTTGCCGTGACTGTATCGCTGAGCCGAAGAGTTGTCTGTGGGTTCGTCTGCTTCCTCGTGCTGGGAGCTGGTTTGGTCCCTGGGAACGCACAGCTTCGGCCGGGGCCCTCGATTTTCCGCAAGCCGACGGCGCCAGCCCCGGAGCGAGGGGGGGGCTCACGGAACGCCTGGGCTCCTGAAGCGCAGAAGCCGCCAGCAGCACAGCGGCCCCGCCCGGTCACGGCCCCGCCGCAGCCCGAGCCTCAACCTGAATCTGAACCTGAATCTGAACCTGAACCCGAGGTCACGGAAACGCCGCGGCCCGAGCCAGCGACTCAGGGGGACGGAACGGCTCCGGCTAGTGACGCCGCAATGCCGGGGACGGCACCCTCGGATCCGGTTGCTGGCACGCCTCCGGCTGACCCCGCACCGGAGACACCGGGCCCGACTTCCGCCCTGACGAGTGTTCTGGGAGGATTGGTCGCGGAAGACGAGCCTGCCGCCGCGCCGAGCAAACCAGCGGGTCCTGGATTCCAGGCCGGATTTTTGACTGTCAAAGGGGCTCGCATATTGAACCTCTCGATTCCTGCACCGCGGGGGCAGATCGTGGACCGCAATGGCGTCCCACTCGCGCAGAACGTCGTGGTGCATTATCTCGGACTGAATTTCCCCTACATGGACGGGGAGCCCGAGGAGAAGCGGATCGCCTACGCCCGGGAACGGCTGGAGAAGGCCAATACTCTTCTAGCGAAGAGCTGGACGTTGACCGACAAGGACATCCTCGACCATTACCGGGACCGTCGTTGGCTCCCGTTGGTGTTCGCGAATCTTCCGCTTCCGGAGGACGACCGGAAGAAAATCGAGGCGGCGGCGGTTCCGGGATTGGTGCTGTTGCCCACCTATCAGCGGATTTACCCCCAGCAACAATTGGCCGGGCACATCGTCGGCTATGTCGGCAAGCGCGCGCCGTGGCCCAAAGGTGAGGTCCCCGATGGAGAGGCCATGTGGCCCACGGCTCAAGGCGTTCAGGGCCTGGAGAAGTCGTTTGATAAGCAGCTCACCGGAGTGGACGGCCGCGTCCAAATCATTTTCAACGACCGGGGCGAGCGGGTGGAAGAAAAAGTCATCCGGCATCCGATGCCCGGTTTGAACGTGGTCACCACCCTGGACGTCGAGATGCAGCGGCTCGCGGAGCAGCTGACGGAAAAGCACGTGCGTCGCGGCGCCTTCGTCCTGATGGAAGTTCAGACGGGGGATATTCTGGCCATGGCCTCCTATCCACGCTATGACCCGAATGAGTTCGTTCCCATGATCTCGTCGGAGCGGTTCAACGCGTTGAATAACGACCCCGAGAAGCCGATGATTGGCCGGGCGTTTCAGGGCGTTTATCCCCCGGCGTCCACCTTCAAGGTCTTTTCCGCACTGGGGTTGCTCCACGCCGGAACGATTACGGAGGATAGTATCTATGATTGTCCGAGTTCCTTCACGATCGGCGACCGCATCGCCCGGAACTGGAACGAACATGGCGAAGGCGGGATGAACGTGATCGGTGCCTTGGCCCGATCGTGCAACACTTGGTTCTTCGCTGGTTCGATGGTAACCGATGCCCCCTACATTACGGAAATGGGGGTTGAGTTTGGTTTCGGCCGCAAAACCGGTATTCCGATTGAGGAAGCCTCTGGGCTGATGCCGACGGACGCTTGGTGGCTCAAGCAATACGGCGCGAAGATCGGTAAGGGGGACCTTTGCAATATCAGCATCGGTCAAGGCAGCGTGGGAGCCACGCCGTTGCAAGTGGCGCAGGCCATGACGGCGGTGGCCAACCGGAGTGCCTTGGTGCCCGCGCGGTTGGTGCTTCAGGTTCAGGACTACATGGAGAACATCCGCGACTCTTACGATGTCCTTCCGCGCGAACTCAAGGTCCCTTCCCGCAATATCGACATCGTGCAGCGTGGCATGTTCGAGGTCGTCAACAGTGATCGTGGCACCGGGAAAAATGCGAGTCACTCGCGGATAAACGTCTCCGGGAAGACGGGAACCGGCCAGTGGAACCCCACGAAGTCGCAGAACATCGCCTGGTTCGCTGGCTTTGCTCCCTCCGAGTATCCGGTCTACGCTTTTGCTGCCGTTTATGAAGGGGAGCCGGGCGAGAAGATCGGCGGAGGCAGCAAGGCCGCTCCGATCATCGGGGATTTCTTCAAGGATTATCTCACGGAGCCCCGGCTCCTCGCTCTCAAAGAGCTCTCCGACTCCATTCAGGTCCGCGAACCAGGGGCCGTCGCGCCCACCGTGGACCCAAGTCTCGCGGCTGTTTATCACGGGGGGCCTTCGGTGGATCCATTAGCCGAGATGGAGCCGCCCAAGCCAGTCCCCGCCAAAAAGCCGCCATCGTTTTTCCGGCTGTTCGGCGGTGGCAACAAGAAGCCCCCGGGGCGCTAAGAGCCTGTCGAAATCCTCCCGGATCTCGCGCGCAAAGGACCTGAAGTGTAGGGCACGGCCGCGCGACTCCACGCAGACTGTTGGCGTCCAAATCAGTGACGAAGTTGCCCCGCGCAGGCTGTTGGCGTCCAAATCAGTGACGAAAATGCCCCGCGCAGACTGTTGGCGTCCAAATCAGTGACGAAAATGCCCCGCGCAGACTGTTGGCGCAGGCCC
>CAMCXS010000191.1 GCA_945883495.1 Akkermansia muciniphila | reverse complement strand
ATGGACGCGATCGAAGCCTGCGATCGTGAAGCCGACGTCGTTGTTGTAGGTCAGGAACTGCACGTCGTTCGCGCTCACCATCCACGGGGCAACCATGCCGTTCGTGACGGCGGGCGCGGTGCCGGTGATGATGACCCGCTCATCGGAACCGAGCTGGCTGGTGTTGTTGACGAATTGAAGGGTGCCACTGCCGCTCCGGGTGATCGCCGGAGTGCGGAGCTCGGTGCCGCGACCCGGGGTCGCGCGCACCACTTCGAGGCGGTTGGCGCCGCTGATCGAATCGATCTCACCGACGGTTTCCACGACCTCGACGGCAGCGTTACCTTGGAGGCGGAGAACGTTGTTGGTCAGATCGAGGATGGCATTATCCTTCCAACGACCCTCGGTGGCGGTGACCGGAAGCACACCGGCGGTGGTGTTGTCGAGGCGAAGAGTCGCGCCGGGGCGAAGAGTGAGAGGGATGTTGTTCCCGGTGATGGGGTTGATGAAAGTCCCGCCCTCACCAGCAACGTTGACGGTTCCGTAATTCTCAATCCCGGAAGTCGCGAGAGTGCCGCGGAAGTCAAGAGTGCTGGAGCGATTCACGATGGTGGCACCAGTGTAGTCCTGATTGCCCATGAGGACGACCGTTCCCGTTGCACCGGAGAGCGGTGCGGAGTTCTGGACGGTCATCGGGGCACCGACGACGAGGCTCGAGGGAGTCTGGGAATTGACATCGGTGAGGATGTTGGTGTTGCCGTTCGTGCCCAGGAAGAGGGTGCTGCCGCCCGCTCCGAGGCGGTAGGTGTTGGCGAGACCGGGCTTCAGCGTCGCCGCGTCGTAAGCCCCATTGGCTCCGATCCCGTTGGTCATGGAACCGAGGAACCACATCCCGTCACCCAGCGTGCTCATGTCGAGGGCTTGGTTGTAAACAGTGCCAAGGGCGAGGACGCCCGAGGAGGGATTGCGGCCGCTGAGGAAGTAGTCGGCGGCAGCATCTTGGATCCCGCCGAGGCCGTTGGAACGGAGACGGATCGTGTCGAGGCTGAGATCAGCGGCGAGGCTCAGGGTGCCCGCCCAGCTGAGGCTGCCACTCACGTGGAAGTTTTGACCGGCTTGGAGGTTACCCGCGCTGTTGATCTGGAAGGAAGCGAGGGGACCCATCCAGACGTGGCCTTGGCCGAGTTTGGCGGTGTCGCTGAGGGTGACCTGGTTGCCGAGGAGGCTGCCGAGGTAGTTGCGTCCGCTCGCGGTGAAGAAGGTTCCTCCCTGATAACCGCCGGGGACACTGTTGTCCGCGTTGATGTAGAGGGTGCCTCCGTTGGCGCGGCGGTTGAGGGTGCCGTTGCCGGAGATGAGACCGTTGAGGACGAGGCCCTGACCGCCGTCGACTTGGACCGTCAGGTCGCGCTGAAAGGTGGTGGTGCCGTTGACCTTGATCGAGTTGTTGATGCCGAGGACGAAGTAGGCAAAAGCCGATCCGAGAGCTCCACCGACTTCGAGATTGTTGACCTGAACCGTCTTGAAGCTGTTGTTACCGATCTGAGCGACCCGGTCGGCCGCGATACGGTTGGAACCGGACGACACAAACGCCGGGTCGGTCACGGGCAACAACGAACCAATTCGCAGGTTGCTGTTGGCGTAGGTGGTAACGAGTTCGGAGTTATTGGTGCCGTCGCCGTCAGTGAGGAGGCGGAGCCCACGGGCATCGGCCGTCGTTCCGACATTGACCTCGATCGTCGAGCCAATCCCGAAGGGATTGGAATCGCCGCTGGCGGTGCGGGCCTCGAGCATCCCTCCGTAGACCTTCCAGAGGCCGACATTGTTTTGCGCGGCACCTCCGGCGCCGTTGGTGAGGACGAGGTCGTTGGCCCCGATTTTGATGACGGTGCCTCCGGCGGCATCGAGTTTGCCCGCAAAGAAGAGGCGACCACCGGCAGTGCGAAGTTCGGTCTCGGCCAAACCGAGGGTGGTGGTGCCATTCACCTGGATGATGCCTTCGGCGAAGGACACCATGGGAGCGTTGACGGTGAGGCTGTTCAAGCCCGCATTTTGCGTCGCCGCGTTGATGAAGGAGCTCCGGTTGGCGGGCAGCGCGATCCCGTTCGAGAAGCCGTTGGCGGAGACAGTGATGTCGAGCCCGGAAGTTCCGCCCCAGCGGACGAACTCAAAGGCGTTGATGACTTCCGAGCTGCCTTGGCCGCCGTTGAGCAAGGTGGCCGCATTCAAGCGGAGCGCGCCACCCGCGAGGGTGACTCCTCCGGTGCCGAGGGCGGTGACGGTCTGCGCTTCGAGACGGCCGAGCACGGCGGTAGCGCCGATACCACTTGTGACTCGCCCGGCCTCGACCGTGGTGCCACCTGAGAAAGTGTTGTGACCGTTGAGGGTGAGGATGCCATTCTGGTTCTTCACGAGGCTGACCGAGCCCGCGCCATCGTTGATCGAACCACTGAACGTCGTATCCGCCCCGAAGCCGTTCTTGACGGTGAGGGAGGCGCTTCCAGCGATGCCACTGGTGATGGTGCCGTTTCCGTTCAATCCTCCGATGGAGAGGTTGAGTCCGTTGAGGTCGAAGACCCCGGAATCGTTCACGTTCAGAGCGTAATGGCCAAGGGCATCTCCCACCGTGGTGCCACGACGCTCGTTCTGGAAGGAGGCACCGGCGTTGGCGAAGCGAAGCGTGCCATTCTGCACGCTGAGCACCGGAAGACGGGTGGCGTTGGTGTTGAGGAGGTTGCTCGCACCGGAGATCACCAGGTTTCCGGGACCCGTCTTCGTGAAGTCACGGGCAGTGATATTCCCCGAGATCGCCGAGGTGCCAATCTGGTTCTCACGGACATAAACGAGGGCCTCGGTGAGGCTGGCGCCCGTGCCGGTGCCAAAGAGGGTGTTGGCGCTGAGCGTGCTGGCGGTGTTGCCATTGATGATCAAACCACCGCGGGCGATACGGAGGAGCGTGCTGCTATCGGTGGGGGAGATATCGGCCGAGGTGCGGATGGCCTGGATATCGATGTTCCCGGCGCCGGCAACATCCGCCGCGCTGATGTCAGCCACGTTCGTGCCGGCGGAGGCCCCGAGGGTCGCGACGGTCGACACGTTGTGCTCCATGATGCCGTTGGCGGCGTCATAGCGAGCGAAGTTGGCATCCGAACCCGCCGCTTGGAGACGGACAAAGATGGACGGAGTGGTGAGAATGTCCCCGGCACCGGTGGCGGTATTCAAACTGCCCGTGCTGGTGAGCAGTTTCTCCGTCACGCCGAGATTGGCGAGGGAGCTCGGCACGACGGTGAGGGTGCCGTAGTTCACGCTGTTGAAGGCTCCCGCGCGGGTCAGCGCGGTGGCGGTCAACTGGCTGCTGGTGGAACCTTGGACCAGGGCGATGGCGGCGTTGGCTCCGTAATTGACCGTGGGAATGGTGAGGGCCTGGGCGACGCTGCCGCCAACGAGAGCCAAGGCACCGCCTTCGATGGTGACCGCGGTCGTCGCGAAGGGCGATCCGCTGGTGTTGGTCGTGCTGACGATGCCGCCGCGGTGGCTGGTAAATCCAACCGACGGATTCAACTGCTGCCCACCGCCGATCGTCAAGGTGGCGATGGTGTTGTTGCCGTTGGCTGCAGGGTTCAGGGCGAGAGTCCCCTCGCCCACCTTGCGGACGTTAAAGGCACCAGCGGTCACCTTGGTGAGGGTGAGAGTCTGGCTAGTGGAAACGTCGAGACCACCGTTGCTGTTGGTGAGGATGAACTGGCGATCGGAGGAAAAGCCGCTGGTGACGGCGAGGTAACCACCACGGAGGCGGACGTCGGCCGGACCTGCCACGTGCGGGCCTGCGGCGGCCAGGGTGGCCGTGCTGCCGAGGGCGGCGTTGGAATTGACTCGAAGGATACCGGCGTCGATGAAAACGCCTGTGCCATAATTGGTGTCTGCTGTGGCCAGGTTGGCCTGGGTATTGGTTCCAGTGAGAATGAGCGTGCCCGGACCACTCTTGACCAGATTCGAGCCCTGGGCTCCGGAATTGCTGATATTGCCGGAGAAGGTGACGGGTTGATACAGGTTTTGCACCACCATGCTGCGGGAGCGGAGGGTG
>CAMCXS010000190.1 GCA_945883495.1 Akkermansia muciniphila | reverse complement strand
TAGAGCTCCACGATCCATGGTCGCGGCGGCGCTTCGCTTCCCCCGCCTAAGTTGCGCACACTGGCGAGCAATCCCGTAGCGGCATTCCCCAGAATGCCGATCCCCAATCCGTCGCCCATTCCAAACATCCTCCGCATCTTGAGCGAAGCGGGCGTGAGACAAAACCAACATCCTCTACGGTTGTCTTAGCCTCAAGCAAAGCCGCGAAAACGCAAAGGATGGCCCCCAATCCGGAGCGCGACGCTGTGTCGTCGCCCATCCCAAAAATCCTCCGCATCTCCGCGTCTTGAGCGAAGCGGGCGCGAGGCAAAACGACCATCCCTCCATCCCTCCATCCCTCCATCCCTCCATCCCTCCGAGCCTCGCGCAGAGCCGCAGGGGGCGCAGAGGATTGAGCTGAATCTGGATAGGCCTCGCTTCCGCTGGCCGAGTAGGCGTGACAATCGCCATCGGGATCGGAACCGAAACCATCATCGACAAAAATCGAGCATCGCCCCCGATCCCGCAGAGCTCCCCGCTGAATTGGCGCGCGGCCGGGTTTCCGGTTGCCTTACCGGCTTTTCTCCTCGTAAGGTGACCCATGGCCGCCACCTTGAAGCTTACCTCCAAGCGGCAAGTCACCTTCCCAGCGGCGGTCTGTGAAGGTCTTGGTTTGGAGGCAGGGGACGAACTCGAACTGATCCCGCGATTAGAGAATGGGGAAACCGTCTGGATTCTCCGGAAGCGGCAGTCGCCGGAACGGCCTTGGTTCGGCTGCTTGAAGGAATATGCGGTCAACGCCACCGACCATTCCATGGAAGCGGTTCGGGAAAATATTTGCAACGGCAGGAGATCCTGAGAGAAACGGCCTTGGCGGGCTAGACCGGGCAAAGACCAGTCCCTTTTCACTAGGGTGGGTTCGAAAAGCGGGGCGAGGCGTGCCGCGAGGCAGTTTGGCGGCCAGCGAGGCGCCATCCAGCGGAGATGAGCGAGCTCACAAAGCCGGATGGGAACGACGCTGGCGGCCAAAATGACCGCGTCCCTACAAGCTTCGCGAAGCCATTTTCCTGTGTCGCACCAAGGAAACGTACGGACGCAGCCAGTTTTCGAACACACCCGACAGAGAGCCCCGAGGCCACAGAGCCAAGAACGATCCGCCTCAATCCGAACCATCCCCCGGTGGGTGAGCGTCCTGGATGGCGGGACCGGACCATGGTCACCTTTGAACGCAAAGCCGCGCGCCTCCCCGGCACACGAGTTTTGCCCTGACTGTCGTCCCGTTCAGCGGGTTGATTGGCGCAACGCTCCACAACCTTCATCCGGTCCATCCGTGGCCAACCAGAACTTATCAAAATCCACGTAGCGGCGGGTCTTCCCACTTCCCGCAGTCGGCGCAGCTATCCCTCAGCGGCATTCCCCAGAACGCCGATCCCCAATCCGGCCGCCCATCCCAAACATCCTCTACGTTTGTCTTCGCCTCACGCAAAGGCGCCAAGACCCAAAGGATGGACCCCAATCCGGAGCGCGACGCTGCGTCGTCGCTCATCCCAAAAATCCTTTGCGTCTCTGCGTCTTGAGCGAAGCGGGCGTGAGGCAAAACCAACATCCTCTACGTTTGTCGTGGCCTCACGCAAAGGCGCAAAGACGCAAAGGATGAACCCCAATCCGGAGCGCGACGCTGTGTCGTCGCCCGCCCCAAACATCCTCCGCGAGGACCGCGTCTTGAGCGAAGCGGGCGTGAGACAAAACCAACATCCTCTACGGTTGTCTTAGCCTCGCGCAGAGCCGCAGAGGGCGCAGAGGATGAACCCCAATCCGGAGCGCGACGCTGTGTCGTCGCCCATCCACAAAAATCCTCTGCGGGCTCTGCCTCTTGAGCGAAGCGGGCGCGAGGCAAAACGACCATCACTCCATCACTCCGAGCCTCGCGCAGAGCCGCAGAGGGCGCAGAGGATGGACCCGGACGATCACGATGTTTCGTTTCACTGTTCCTCTCACCAAGGCACCAGGGCACGGAGGATGGGACCTAAATCCGGGTGGACCACCCTCCAGCCGGCCGTGGCGCGATACCCATCGGCCACTGCTCCACTGCTCCACTGCTCCACAAGCAACGATCATCCCGCTTAACTGTCACTTATCCACATTCGGCTTTCTCCAAGCCTCCGGCCGGGCGGCTCTGGTTGAACACCGAAACAATCAGCACCTCATTCGCGCCGATCAGGGTGTAAGTCACCGAGTAGGGAAATCGGCGGAGACGGCAGGCCCGGAACTCATCAGAGATCGGTCCCCAAGCATCCGGAGATTCCAGGATCCGTTAGATGACAGCGTCCAATTCGTCGATGCGATGAAGTCCGCCCTCAGACCGGGAACTTTCTGCTCATTGTCGTCCGCCGCCTGCGTAAAAGGCCCGTGCCATCGGTTCTCGCGCCCTGTCAGCGCGCATTCATGGTAATCGGCGTTTTCCGGTGGTTTCACCACCGGCTTCCATCTCAAGGTCCCTCCGGGACGGATCCATACGGCGGTGGGAAACGACGGTTGCGCCAACCAGTGTCATTCACACCCGCCGTAGCCCCTGGCTTGAGCGAATCACCATCGACCCCACCGTGATGTCTGGGAAGCCTTGTATCCGGGGGATGCGGGTCACCGTGGCGAATGTGCTCCGCCAGCTCGCAAACCATCGCACCGTGGACGAGATCCTGAAGTCGTATCCCTATTTGCACCCCGAAGACAAACCGTCGCCAGAAGACGAACGTTGCAGCAAACTCCTGGTCTCCATGCTAGATGCAAAATGCCTGCCCCTTAGCCTTTTCTCATTGAGGAGGAAGCGGCGGAGGCCCGGATTTTGGAAGCGGTGGAGGCCCGGATCCCGGAAGCGGTGAGTGAGGAGGGACGGGAGGTTGCGGCTCGCCCGCTATCGGACGCATCATGAGATACCATCCCAGCGCCAGACCGCCCACCAGCATGAACACACCAAGGCCCATGTCGGGTCTGGCACCTTCCTCAAGGATCAACACGTCGCTGGCTAGGTTGCCGTACAGCTGCCTGATTTTTCGCTCCTTCTTGCCACCGGCCTCGATTCCGTACTGCACGACACCCTCGACGTTTCGGGCAACCCGGAGCTTGGAAAGGTTCTGAAGCAGGAATTCCTTCTTGGCGTCGGGCGCCGCCTGGTTTCGATCAACCTCCCGCATATCATTGATGAAACCCACCAATTCGGGGTCTTTGGAAAGGACTAGGACGCGGATGATCCCCTCACTGGAGTCCTCCTCCGGCAGGACCAACGGGATATAGAGGCTCGCGGCGTTGGCTACACCGAACATAGATGAATATCCGGCATTGGCGACGTCTAACACCCCTCCTTTAATGCGCAGCCACTTGGCACTGGGCGCCTTCTGGAGAATGCCCTCCATCGCAACTTCGGTAGGCTTCCGGTTGCTCACCGCCGTAAAGATGGACTGTCCCCCGCCGATCACCATCGCGAGGGAAACCATGGGAAGTAAACATCCAAGGCGCATGGAGGCCCTGTCTATCACTGCATCTCCGTCTCCACAACTAAAAAGATCAAATCAGCCAGATTGACGGTGACCACTAACCGCTAGTCCGCATTTCTCAAGGCTCGCGTCGCGAGGCGCCGCAGAATCGCATCGCCTGCAAGGCGCGCGAAGGATTCCAGAATGAGCGGTATCTGACATGCCGTGAATTCTGGAATTCGAGCGTAACGCAGCAGGAATGCCATTTGGCAAGCCGCAGCAGCGAGAGCTTGAGAAATCAACCTGCTTGATAGTTTCTCCGTCGTGTCAGTGGATGTCGGAGGCGGTATCGATGCCGTCATAAAAGAGTTGGCTCCGTGGGTGGAGTTCGAGCCCCAGGTGCTCTTTGATACGCTGACCTGGGGCCGAAGACAGGTGGGCCGAAGCCGGAGTTCGCCTCCCTACAAAGTGGAACGGTTCGAGGTGTTTGATGACCCTTTCGTCATCGAGGAATTCAGCCGCCGCCGTCAGGTGTTCGTTCCGCTGCTAAAGGGGACCACCTGGTTGCCCACGCCAGAGGACGTCATCGTCCAGAAGCTGCGCTGGGGCCGGAGCAAGGATCTGGATGACGCGCGCGACGTTTTGGC
>CAMCXS010000189.1 GCA_945883495.1 Akkermansia muciniphila | reverse complement strand
GTCGAACAAACTTCCAAGACGGAGGGTGCCGCCGGCAAAGACGAGGGAGCCGGTGGCACCGCCGATGTGATCGAGGTCGGCGATTTCGAGGGTACCTTCGTTGATCGTCGTTTTTCTCGCGCCTCCACCAGCCGTGTTCACTTGGTTGAGGATGAGGCTACCCCGACCGGATTTGGTGATGTCAGCACTGGAGTTGAGCGGGGAAGCAATAGTGACCGTAAGAGTCGAGGTGTTCGCGGCCGAAGACGGATTCACCACGTGGATCACGTATTCGTTCGTCCCTCCAACGGTGATTCCAGAATCAAATCCACCTAGGGTGGTGTCGTAGGCGGAGCTCGCCACGCCGCCGGTGACCGTGAAAAGCATGGCGCCACTGGTGATCCCCAAAGTCTGTCCAACACCAGTCCCGGTGACATCCAGACCCGCAACGGCGGCATTGTTCACGATCAGAGAATTGACCGTGGCTCCGGGGACGCCGGTAAGATCGCCACTAAGCGACTCGCGGACGTTGTCACCCGAAGCGAAGGTGGCAAAGGTGGAGAATTCGTTGGTGAGATTGAGAGGGACAAAACCCCGGTTGTCCACATACGAGAGGAAAGTGTTGCCCATGTTGACGTCTGCCACACCGCCGGTGACCGTCTCACCAATCGCCCAGGGGATGATGCTGACATTTTTGGCGGTGCCGCCGATGGTGCCGCCGCCACCGACGTTGGCCGCGAGCATGGCGGCGTCATTGGCATCCGTCACCTTGAACTGGGTGCGACCCGCGGCGTCCGCGGTGGCCCCAAGATTGCGTCCGCGGACGTTCACGGTGGCACCATTGAGCCGGGCCCATCCCGCAGAGATAAGACGGGACTGCGCGGAGCTGCCACCGCTCGCCTCGAGGCTGAGGTAGTTCGCCCCGCTGTTGAAGGTGGTGGCGCCGATCGTCTCGTTTGAGTCGTCATTGTCGTCGTTGCGAATCGCGAGTCCACGAACGATGGTCTCACTGCTGAACGGGCCGGAAGCGGAATTCAAGGTGAAGGTGGCGGAGTCACTGATGCGGTCTGTCACATTCGCGGTCGCATTGTTGTCGAGCAGGAAGTTACCTCGCCCGTTGATGGTGAAGGCGGTGGCTGAGCCCATGCGAGCCGTGTCACCACTGAGTTGGAAGAGACCACCGTTGACGGTGACTGAACCAGTGAAGAGACCGGTGCTGGTCTGCCCGTTGTAATTCAAGTTACCAGTGCTTCCGGCGTTCAAGACGATCACGCCTGATCCGTTGAACCGTCCCGAATACGTGGTGGTAGCGCTCTGGTTGATGGTGAGGGTGTGGCTGCCCACGTTCACCATGCCGTTGTCGGAATCCGCTTGGCGTTGACCGCCCTGGAGGCGGCCGATGGTTTCGTCCGCCATGAGTTGCAGGGTCGAGTTCCGGTAGGTTGCGAGGGCGACCAAGGAAGTGTCGCCGATGGCATTGCCACCCGAGAGCTCCAGCACCCCGTTCTGAATCTCTGTGACTCCGGTGTAAACGTTATCGCCGCTGAGCACCACCGTGCCGGAGCCAGACTTGGTCAAGGCCGAGTTCGTGCGGAGGTCGGCCCCCAGTTCGAAGACGGCAGCGCTGTCTTGGGTAAGGATCAATTCCGGGACGTTCGAAGCTTGGGCGCCCGAAAAGATGGTGCCGTTCATCAGGCTAGGTGTGCCGCCAACGTTGTCGGTCACGAGAAGTCCACCACTGGCGATGCCGAGGACACCAGCCGACGCGAGCGCGAGATCGGAACCGGATGCGGCATGGAAACGAAGGCTATTGATGGAGGCGCTGCCGAGAATTCCGGTAAAGCCGGTCGAGTCGCTGATGTTCTCTCCGGTGAGCCACGATCCAACGGCATCCTGCGAGTTGGTGGTGGTGGCGACGATGTTCCCGTCGGCAGCGTTGGTGAGGTTGCGGGCGAAAAAGACGCCAGTTCCGTCATTCACCGTAGCCCAGCCACCAAGGACGGCGTTGGCTCCGGTGCCTGAGGCGTTGAGGGTGTCCGTGGTGATCCCGTTGGTGGCAGTCTGGGTGCCACCGGGAAGGTTGAAACGAACTGTGCCATCCTGGGCATTGGTGGCTCGGGTGATGGCGTTCAAGTTAAGAACCAAGTTTTGACCGGAGCCGGCGTTTAGAGTGACAGCGCTATTCCCGCCGCTGCCAAGCGTGAAGCTGCCTACGGTTTGGGAACTGGCAGCGGACGCGTTCCCGGTCAGCGCCAGATTCGAACCGCGCATGTCGAGCGCGGAAGCGGCACGGAGTTTCGTGGTGTTGCTGGCGGTGTAGTCGAGGACGAGAGTGCCTTCGTAGAGGAGCGAGGAGCCCGTCGAGGCCATACCGCTGTTGTCGCCTCTGAGCGTCACCGTGCCTGTACTGAACTTCTCAAGGGAGGTGGACCCGTCGCTGCCCAGATTGGCGTTCACCGTTCCTCGGAAAAGATCGATCCCGCCGCCCCGCGTGAACACGGTTCCCGAACCCTCGATCTGGGCCTCGAAACCAATCGTCCGTTGTCCGAGATCGAGCCTTGGGGTCTCGATGCTGAACGTGTTCACGTTCAGGGTGCCTCCACCGGTCGAGTTGTCCCCGAGCAGGATGAAATCGAGGCTGCCGCTGTTGAGGGGCCCGAAAATATCATTGGAGAGCAGGTTGATGGTGGCTCCGGTGCGGGCGTAGAGGCCGTTGCTGGTGCCGGTGGTGAAGGAGATGAGGCTGGCCCCGTTCAGGTTAAGGACTGCGGAGGGATTGGTGACGATGATGTCATCAGACAACAGGCTGGAAGCGCCGCTGATCGTCCAGTTTCCGGAATTCACGATCAAATCGGCGGCCGTGCCAACTTGAGAGATGCCACCCGTGATGAATCCGGAAGTGGCATTGTCTGTTCCGTTGAGGGAAAGAGTATGATCCAACGCTTGGGTGATCGGTCCGGCGTAGGTGATGCTGGCTCCGCCAGTACCGTGTGCAGAGAGGGTCGAGGATGCGGTCGTGGCAATCGGCCGGTTTGTGGACTGATTGGTGGAGCCCACGAAACGAAGGTTACCTCCACCAAGGGAGATGGCGTTGCCTTGGCCGAGGCTGCTCGCCGCTCCGCCAGCGTTGGTAACGGTGTTGAATTCCGCGATGCCCTCACCCAGGGCGAAATTGCCCGAGAAAGTGTTGAGAGCGGTGAGGAGCGCGGTGCCGTTGGTCTGCCCCCAAGCGCCCGCGTCGTCGTTGATGGCGAGGGAGTAGCCGCTGCCGCCATCGCTGATCACGCTGTCGATGGTGAGGACGCGGGCGGCACTGTTGGCGACGGAAATGCTGCTGTTGCCGCCGAGGGTGACGCCGCCGCTGAGCTTCATTTTGGCCAGTGTATCCGAGAGGAACACGCGCATGGTGGCCCCGGTGCCACCGGAACCAAGCGTGACGGCTCCGTTCTGGTTGATGATGAAATCGGTGACTTGGGTGCCCGTGGTATTGTCCACCCCGACTTCGCTGATTGCTCCCGCGGCATAGGTCAAGGTTCCGGACCGGTTGATGGTCTGTCCGTCCACCCCTTGGTAATTGAGGCGGCCGAAGTTGAAGGTAATATCATCAGGCAAAAAGCCCGCGCTCGCGGCCGCCGCGATGGTGACCGTGCCACGGTTGAAGATGAGATCCCCGTTCCACGCGGTGGCCGCATTGTTGATGGTCAGGGTGCCGCCGATCTGGTTGCCTGAACTGGCGGTGCTGTTGCCGTCGATGGTCAGGTTCCCGGACCCGCTGACCGCGCCGGAGAGGGTGATGTTTCGGGCCGCTCCGGTGAGGGACGTGTTGGAATCGCCTAAATTGATGGTAGAGGCAGACGCCACGTTGACCGCGCCACTGTAAGTGTGGTTGTTACCACCGCCGGAGAGTGCGCCGCCACCGAGGGTGATGGTATTGGGGATGGTGGCAGAAGTCGCGTTGTTGTAATAAAACCCGCCGCCGTTGACGATCACGTTGGCGAGGTTGCCGCCGACGGCGGTTCCAAGGGCCGCGCTGTTGGTGAACTCCAGATTACCGGCACTTACGGTAAAGTCGGAGGTGACACCGCCATTGAAGGTGGAATCGGCGGCGGCGGTGAGGATCACTTTACCCGCACCGATCTTGGTGACGTCTTTCTCACCTAGCAACGACCCGAGGGAAAGCACGGCTCCGGAGTCGGCGACGTTCCAAGTCTGCGATGCCGCCGAGCCGCCAAGGCGGACGGGAGTGTTGATCGCGACCACGGCAGGACCGCCTGCGGAGAGTTGAATGCCGTCCGA
>CAMCXS010000188.1 GCA_945883495.1 Akkermansia muciniphila | reverse complement strand
TCCCAGCCTTCCAAACCGGACTCCTCCACCCGGAAACGCCGATGCAGCGAGGTCGTCACGTCGTAAAGACCATGTCCGACGAATTGGCGAATTTCATTCCCGTCCGCTCGCGGAGGAGCGTAGTAGGTCTCCATGCGCCGGGTCACACTGTCCGTGGTGTTGAACCAGCTCGTCTGCGGACCGGTGATCGGCAGATAATAGTTTGTCCGCACCTCCACATAGCGGGAACCAAACTCCAGACCGCCGCCCACCTGCCAGAAGCGGTTGTGGAATTGCGTATCCAGGGCATCGACAAATAAATTCGCTCCCACAAAAACGCCTTCTTCAAAAAAACCTGCGACCGAAGTCTCGGGACTGGGCAACGCGGCACCCACCGGTTGTTGACTAAAGAGATGGCGCCAGCCCAAGCCCAGGCTCATGGCCAACTCCTGCTGCTCCGCCCCGGAAATGTAGGGTTCCAACAGCCAAACGGATCCCCCCAGGGTTCCATCTCGCCCCAGCGTGCTCCGCAGCGGCGCGGTCAGGAAAAAGCTGCCTTCCTGGTGCGCCTCGGTTCCCTTGAAACCGCCCCCGATCAGCCCCGGAGCCTGCCAAGTCGCCGGCTCGCTTTCGGAAATCATCCCGGCGGGAGACACTTCCGCGATGGGCTCTTCATCCGCTTCCGCCGCCCAAACCCCACACCAGAGGCCGAAGAGACCGGCCAGAGCCAGAATCCCCAACCCTCGAATGATCTGACAGGGTGCGCGCAAGCAAACTGAGAAGACTGATTCCTATAAATGCCGAAGTCGCAGGGTAAAGAAAAACTTTTAAAATTTCCTCAACCGGTCAGGAGTCGCATGGCACCCTTGGATTCTCCGCCGCGAAACCGCATCGCCGCAATCATCTTGCAATGCGGCCGCAACCCTTGAACCATGGGCCTTTCCCCAGCAGCTCATGGTTCTCCCTATCCGTTTCGCCTTAATCCTCGCTTTTGGCTGGCTGCTGTCGTCTCCGTCCGCGCCCGCACAGTCGCAATCCTCGGTCGCGGAGGATTACACCCTCATGTTCTGGCAAGACGGCTTTCCCGGACACACGCCTTCCGCCCCGTGGCACCGCGTGATCCGCACCGGTCATTACGCGATGGTGCTCGATACCCAAACCCTCCGCATCCCGCACCTCGGCCCGGTCGCCGATGGCGGTGGCTATCTGGCGGCGGCCCTGGAAGCGAAACCGGTTTGGGACAAGCTCCCGGCCGCCGATCTCGACCTGCGGATTACCGAAAACGGCAAGACCTACCGTTGTTTCTCGGGTGGCGCTTGGACCGACTTCGACGGTCCACGACTCATCGAATCCGGCCGATTCCTCCAACGCGCCGACGTCACCGGCCTCGTCTTCCGGTCGGACGACGGCGCCGTGCTCAACACCGAAGCCCGTTTCGAAACCGTGGCTTGGCCGGACCGGCTCGGCCTGATCCTCGCGGCGCGCCCGGGCTTGCAGCCGATTCCGGCGGGCGAACCCTGCTTCGGCCACGAAGGCGGTGGGTTCGGCCTGGACGGCAACAACCATTTCGAGGTGCCCCACAGCCCGGAACTAGACCCGGAAACCTTCACCCTGGAACTCTGGGCCTATATCCCCACGGACTGCCAAGCTTCCGCGAAAACCTTCCCCTGGCTCGTCTGCAAAAATCATCACGAACAAGCGGAGGGCAATTACGGCATCGTCCTCCTCAACGGCAAAGCCCAGGCGCGGCTCAATATCGGCGGCGGACGGGACAACGCGGCCACCGTCGATGCCCCCCAGCCGGTCCAAGTCAACGCCTGGAATCATCTCGCCATCAGCTACGACGGCTCCACGCTTCGACTCTACCAAAACGGCGCCCTCGCCGGCGAAACGTCGATCGGCCGCAAACGGGTTCCCGGAAACCAAGGATTGGCGTTTGGGCGTCGCCAAGATAACTCCGGAGACGGCTATCATTTCCGCGGCGTCATCGACGAGATCCGCCTCTACGACCATGCTCTGACGCCGGAAGAGTGGAAATCCAAAACCCGTCCCAAGCCGGTTCGCGAGTTCCGCTTCTCGGAGATTGGCCAAGCCCTCTCCTCGCAACCTCGCGCCGTTTGGAAGGACGCCAAATTGCAGCTCGACTTCCCCTCGGCCTCCCTCACCGCCGAAGCCCCCGTCCCCAGCGACGCCTGGGCCGAAGCCGGGATCTGCTTCGATCCCACGTCTTCCAAACTACACGCCTCCACGGTCGAAGTCAGCGCTCCCGGGAGAACGGTCACCTACGACGCCGCCCGCGCCTGGCACCGCATCGATCTGGACGGCGTCCTCCCCACCGGCCAGGACAACAATGCCATCGAACGCATTCAGATCGCCCTGCACAATCCGTCATCGACTGCACAAACCGCCCGTCTCCTCTTCGCCAAAGACGCTCCGGGTGGCATCAAGCATCGTTTCGGGGCGCCCATCACCGGCATGTCCGCCGTCCTGCGCACGCCCGATGGCCAGCCCACCGGCATCCCGGTCCAGCTCAGTAAGAATTGGCACAACCGCCCCCAAGGCGGCGTCTACTCCGGCCAGTGGTTCCACGGTTTCTCCCAAATTCATCTGCCGCCTTCCGCGAAGATCGAGCTGGAGCTGACCATCGTCTACGGCCACTGGGGCGGCGTGGCGGCGGCGTCTCATGCCCAGCTTTGCCTCATCGGCTGGGGCAGCAATCAGCTTTGGGATCAAAGCGCGCTCGGTTCGTGGGGCGAGAGCATTTGTTATGAGCCCGATCAAATTCAGGGTGCGTGCAGCGTGCTCGATGTCCGCCCCGCCATGGTCGCCTCCCGATCCAAAAATGGTCGCTGGAGTTGGACCAACAACGTCGGCGGAGGCGATTTCTTCCGCTTCTTCGATCCCTCCGGCGCCCGCCAATTCCACACCGGGATGCGCACCGCTTACCTCAGCCAAGGCCCGTGTCTCACGGAGGTGACCTACGCAGGGCGCATCGGCTCCGGCATCCGCCATCACGCGACGGTCAGCCTGGGCCGGACCGATGACATCGTGCGCGGCACCTACCGTATCCGCCTCGACGTGAGCGCCCCCACCCCGTTTTCCCGCTTCGTCATCTTCCAGGCCGGAGCAGACACCTACAGCTACACCTCGGAACGCAAGCTCGCCCATGGCAACGAGACCGGCCTGATCCGCGAATGGGATGCCACTTGGGGAGGCGATGTCTACCGCGGCGCTCCCGTGGAAGCCACCGGCGCGACGCCTTGGATTTCCCTTCACGAGGCCGTGCCCCGCAACGATCCGGCGTCCGAAGGCGCTTGGGCCAATCGGGGGATCGTCATCCGCGAATGGAAAGCCCGGCTCGGAGGACAACCGGCCTCTCCGTGGATCGCCGAACGCGGAGCCGGCGCCCGCGGAACGCCGAGTTCCACGATCGATCTCCTCCCGCCTCCCACCGTTCGCCAACTCGAGCCCGGCGATTTCGTGGAAGCCACCATCGAACACCTCATCGTCCCGCAATTCGCCGCGGATTACTACGGCCCCAACCAAGCCCTGCGCGCCGCGTTGACCAAGGACGGGAACTCCTGGCGAATGATCCACCGGGAAGCGATCGACAACGACCGCAAGATCACCATGGCCAAGGGAGCCTTGCTGCGGCGTTACCCAGATATCCGCATCGCCGCCAGCCAAGGTGCCGCCGAGTTCACCATCTCCGGAGGCCTTGGCTACGTTCCGCTTACCTTCACCGGCCTCGCTTCTCCTTCGGGTCACACGCTCTACATCGACCGCGCGCCGCTCAACCAAGCTGTCCACGGGAACGACTTCTGGCAGACGGACTACGATCCCCAATCCGCCACCTGGAGCCTGACCTATAACGTTCCGTTGGACCCGGGAAACCCCCACCAGATCCGGCTGTCATCCGCCCCATGAAGCACATTCTCGCCCTTGACCAAGGGACCACCAGCTCCCGCGCCATCGTCTTCGATGAAACCGGAACCCCGGTGGCTATCGCACAACGCGAACACCGGCAGATTTACCCGGCGCAGGGCTGGGTCGAACACGATCCCGAGGAGATTTGGCGCAATCAACTCGCCGTCGCGGAAGAAGCCCTCGCCCTGGCCAAGCTCTCCGCTCGGGACATCAGCGCCTTGGGGATCACCAATCAACGCGAAACCACGATTGTCTGGGATCGCCAAACCGGACAGCCCGTCTGTCCCGCCATTGTCTGGCAAGACCGTCGCACCGCCGCGCATTGCGAAGCCCTGCAAAACGCCGGAGCCGGCCCGCTGTTTACGCAGCGCACCGGACTGCGGCTCGATCCCTATTTTAGTGGCACCAAAATCGCCTGGATTCTGGAGAACATCCC
>CAMCXS010000187.1 GCA_945883495.1 Akkermansia muciniphila | reverse complement strand
GGAAAGATTGTGATCCCTGAGGGAGCTGGGGCGGGCCGGAAGCCAAGGTTGTTGTTCCGGTTGTCCGGCGTGTTCCAGTTGCGGTTGCCGGAGCGGCAGTTCTCGGCGTTGTTGTTCCAACCGCCGCCGCGATTCGCACGGCCATCCATGCCGGTGGATTCATCGAAAATTCTCTCATGCCGCATTGCCATTTCCAATAGCGCACGGCTCCTGCCTTCCAGTGAGTCCCAGCCGCGTGCTGCCGCTGGCGGCGGCTGGTGCCACAAGCCTTCCGCCCTGCGTTTCCTTCTCCTGCGTGTCGCGGTCAGGTAGGACACACGATCCGGCCGGATCAGCACTCCCAGAAAAGGCAGCCCCGTCTCGCAGCGCTGCAGCACAGGGTCTTTCAAGGTCAGGCCCAAATCGCTCGCGATATCCCGGCAGTCCCGTGCGAACTCCCGCAAGACTTTCCGGTTCTCCGACCACACTACGATGTCATCCATGTAGCGCACCCTCTGCCGCCCCGCTTTTTCACCCAGATAGAGATCCACTGGTCGGAGATACTCATTGGCGAAGAACTGCGAATAGAGTGTGCCAATCGGCAGTCCACATGGTGCACCGGGCTGCCAGGAATTCACCAGCTTTTCCATCCATCTTCGCAAGTCTTCATCGGCGAAAATTCCGCCTACCACCGTCAGCAACCCACTTCGAGGCACAGTTTCAAAGTAATGCCTCACATCCATCTTCAGGAACCACCGATCTTGGCGGCACTCCTCCATCGCGCGTGCTAGTGCCGCATCCGTACCGAGCCCTTTCCTGCAGGCACAGCAACCATCATCCAGCCGCGCCTCCATCAGCGGTCCCGCCACCTGAAAAAGCGCATGGTGGATCACCCGGTCGTTAAACGACGGTGCCACAATCTGGCGTAGTTTTGGGTCCCGGATCTGGAATTCGTGAAACTCCGACTGCCACATCTCATCACCAGCCAGAATACGCGCCACACGGCAAAGGTTTTCTTCCGGTTGCGCAGTAAACGCCCGCCGTCCCGGATCACGGCGTGAACCATGGCGCAGAGCCAGCCGCAGGGCTCGCTCCAGATTCTGCCACTCCATCACCGCTGTCAGCCCTGTTGCCATTATTTTGCAGGTTCGTTCATGGTTTTTACCGCATCCAGAATGGCCGCCCCGTAGCGTTCCAGCCGCCCTTTGCCGATTCCGGCGATCTGTCCCAGCTCCTCCAGCGTAACCACCGGACGGCGACAGATTTCCGCCAGTTGCTCATTGCTCAGGATCGCGAATGGCGGGCAGCCATCCCTATGCGCCCGCTCCTTCCGCCACTCGCGCAACTTCGCATAGCGGGCGAACTCTTCCGGCTCCAAAATATCCCGGTAGTCTACCCCTTTTCCTGCGCTGCCAGGCACTGCTGCGGCTCCACCGCCCGGCGGTGCCACCTGCACACAATAGGCCCAGAACGCGCCTCGTACGTCCGTTACAAAATGCCGGTCCACCGCCAGCACCGCCTTTCCGGCGAGGAATCGGTTCAACTCCGCCTCCGCAGCAGCTCCTTCGTCACAGGGAATCTTGAAGTGATGGTAAGGCATTTTCTCAAAAAAATTTCGTACGTTGCAATCTCATCTACCGCTCGCTGCTACGTCGCCGGGCGCTCGTCCCTCGCTGCCCGCTCCTACGCGCTCGCTCGCTTGCTTCATCTCGACGGAACTAGGGCGGGCCGGAAGCCAAGGGTGTTGTACCGGTAGTCCGGCGTGGTCCAGAGGCGGTAGCCGGAGCGGCAGTTCTCGGCGTAGTGGATCCAACCGCCGCCGCGATACGCACGGCCATCCTCATAGCGATTCTCACACCACTCCCAGACATTGCCATGCATATCGAAGAAGCCCCAGGCATTTGCGCGTTTCGTCCCGACAGCGTGCGTGGTGCCGCCGGAGTTATCCTTATACCAAGCCATCTCATTCAACGGCCCGGCATAGTCGCCCTGCGTGCCAGCGCGGCAGGCTTTTTCCCACTGCGTCTCGGTGGGCAGCGTGTAGATGAATCCCTGCGGAAGCGTCCCTGCCTGTCGCTCGCGATCCGTCAATCGTCGACAAAAGTCCATGCAGTCATCCCAACTGACCTGTTCCACCGGCAGAGAGTCGCCACGGAAGTGACTCGGGCTGTTCCCCATCACCGCTCTCCATTGCGCCTGCGTGGTCTCGGTGGCGGCGAGGAGGTAGGTATCCCCCGGCACGCGGATCATCTTCATGCCGATCGAGTTCGTGAAGGTCTCGCCCGCGCCCCCGCCTCCGCTGCGTTTCAGGACGAAGCTTTTGCCACCGCCCACGGCACCCGTCACCGTCTTACCGCCCGTCACAGTCACATTGCTGGTGCCGGCGGCCATCAGATCCTGCACCTCCTTGGGCGGCAGACCGCGCTGCATTTTTTCCGCACTTTCCGTCTCCACATCACTGGGCCACAGCACCTGCACCTGCGAGCCGTCCCCAAAGCCCCACTGCTTGTAACCACGCTTGTAAGGCTCTTCCCCTTCGCTGTAGAAAATTCCCGTATCATCGCCATTCTTGAATACTGCGGAGACTGCTTCGATCCGGAACGTATTCGAGATCGGCCAACCGCCGTAGGAATGCGTGACTTTGAGTGTTCCATCCGCCTGAAAGCCACTGTCCTCCGTAACAAAACCCTCCTGCGGCATGTAGGCCACCCGCCCGGGATCCACATAGCCCTGCCATTCCCCGTTTACACGGATGTAGAGGCGGTACTTGAAATTATTTTTCACAAACAGCACATCATCCGCGAGTGCTGCAGATGATGTGGCAAGATTCGCGATGATAAAGGTTATGAAACGGAGGTATTTCATGGCCGGGATGAAATCAGTAACGGTCGAGACACTAGCAATTTCCGGGCCGATGGGAAGTGCATAACCCACAGGGATCCGGTTAAAGAAAAGGGGAGACCTGCCGAGGTCTGTGCCCCGGCAGGTCTAGGATGGGGCAGCGTGTTGCTTCACGCGGCTTTGGGCTGATGGATGTCGGCCACGGTCATTCCCGGCAGCCATGCCTTGCATTCGCGGCGGTATTGGCACCACGAGCAGTGCATGGCGGGTTGTGGATGGTGGCGGCCGCTGGCAATGCCTTCGACGGCGGTTTCCAGCAGGGCAGTGACCCGTTGTTTGCGGTGGACGTCGGCCGACGGGGATTTCACGCGGATGACCTGTGGCGTCTTGGTTTTCACCAGGAACACCAGGTCAAGGGACGGCGGGGTTTCACCGATGGCTTCCAGCAGGAGCTGATAACTGACGAGCTGGATCTCGTGGTCGAACGCCGCGTTGTCCGGATCGGGTTTGGCGGCGGCGGACTTGAAGTCCACCGGTGTGAAGTTGCCTTCGACCAAGTCCATCGCGCCAGTCAGCGGAACCGACAGGCCGGGGATTTCCTCCTTGAGCAGGACCTCCACGGCGCGCGGCTTTTCATGCATCGCCTCCGGGGAGTCGAGGTAGGCGGCCACGACGCGCAGACCGTCGAGCCGACATTTCTCGCGTTCGGCGGCGTCGTCGAAGTTCACCGGTCCTTCCTCGCGTTCGAGACGGAGGAAGGCGGCTTCATACGCGACTGAAACAGCCTCCACCGAGTCGTCGCCACCCCGCCAGCGGGCGAGGTGAAAGGCTTGGAGGGCGGCATGCACCGCCTTGCCAAGGTGGAGGGCCGGGGTGGTCGGCTTGCGGATGCAGGCGACGCGCTCAAACCAGAACCGCAGCGAGCAGCTCAGGTAGGATTTCGCCGCCGTCGGGCTGATGTGCTGGGGCAGCGTTTGCGCCCAGGGTTTCAGCCCGGTGGTGAATGGCGGCGCAGCGCCGGGTGGATCGATGGTCGCAATCATGCGGCGTCCCTCCTTCCGTTCCGGCTGTAGGCTGAGCCGTTCCGTCGGTTGGTGTTGCTCTGGTTTCCGGTGGGACGACTGCCGCCACCGTAGGTTTCGAGTAGCTCGTCGATCAGCCCGGAGGCTTCGAGCTTGCTGAGTTGTTTCACGCCCTTGCCGAAGCGCTGGCGTGCCAGGTGATCGACCTCGTTCTTGTCGAGGCTGTGCTCGTCCACGAGTTTCAGGATGAGATCCCTCTGCTTGTCGGAGCACTTCCAGCGACCCTTGTCGTGGATTTGAGTGACGGTTCCGGGTGCGGGAGCATCGGAGCCGTTGGTTTCCTCCATACCGTAGGTGCCGGGTGGGACGAACCCGGTTTTGAGCATTTGCTCATCCACGGTGGATTGGAGGCGTTGATAGAGGCGCTCGGATTCGGCGGCGACATCGTCGGTGGTCACCAACTCGGTTTCGACCGAGACGGAGAACTGGTGCGACGAGTAACCGGGCAGACCGAGGCGCTTGGAGTAGTTGG
>CAMCXS010000186.1 GCA_945883495.1 Akkermansia muciniphila | reverse complement strand
CCACACCGGTTCCAGCGCCAGAACTGCAAGCGGCGATCCTCGCGGGAGCCGGTGCCACGCTTCCCGGGCGAGATTCGATTGACGAACGGGTGATCCGGAGCGTGTCAGAGGGAAGCGGGAGGATCATCGATTCCCCTCCGCTCTGAGTGAATATGCAGCCGTCTGGCCTGCCTTGACCTTCGTTAACGGTCCAGTAACTCTTGATACAGTTCGTGGACTCGTTTGGCGACGGTGCACCAGCTGTAATTCTCTACCGCCCGCCTGCGGCCGGCGGCGGCCATCCGGGTGCGCAGTTCCGCGTCGGACATGAGGTGGTTAATAGCGTGTCCAAGGTCGTGGGAGAACATGGGCGGATCGATCGGTTCGAACGGACTTTCGTTTTGTTGGAGGACGGGGACGAGCAACCCGGTCTCCCCATGGACGACGACTTCCTTCATCCCGCCCACCGCGGAAGCCACCACCGGGGTTTCGCAGGCCATGGCTTCCAGGTTGATGATGCCGAACGGCTCGTAAATCGATGGGCAGCAGAAGACTTGGGCATGGGAATACGCGGCGATCTTCGTCGGGGTATCCACCATGTTCGCGACCCAAACCACGCCTCCGTGGTGGGCGGCGCGGGCAGCCTCGACGGCGGCTTTCATTTCCTCGGCAATCTCCGGGGTGTCGGGCGCGCCGGCGAGGAGGACGACTTGGTACTGCGGATCGATGTGCTTGATCGCGTTGACGAGGTGAATGATCCCTTTCTGGCGGGTGATCCGGCCGACGAAGAGGACGTAGGGCCGGGCGGGATCAATGCCGAGTGGCGTGAGCTTTTCCGGGGCGTGGACTTTGTGGTATTCGTCGGTATCGATCCCGTTGGGGATCATGTGGACGCGCTCGCGGGGAACGTTGAAGAGCCGGAGGATGTCTTCCCGGGTGTCATCGGAGACGGCGACGACGGCATCGGCCATTTCGATGGCGGTGCGCTCAAGCCAAACGGTGAAGTCGTAACCGCCGCCGAGTTGTTCGCGCTTCCAGGGGCGGAGCGGTTCCAGGGAATGCACCGTTAGGACCATCGGGATCCCGTAATTCAGTTTGGCGAGGATGCCGCCGAAGTGCGAATACCAAGTGTGGAGGTGAACGATGTCGGCGTCGATATCGAGGGTGTTAAAGGTCAGGCAGCGTTGCAATGCGCCGAACACCGAGTGAAGATTCTTGGGGGCGGTGTAACCGGCGGTATCGACGTTAGCGCCGCGGACCCGGAGTTGGTCTCCGTGAACGTCCTGGTTCCCGAAGCAACGGACATCGACTTCGCAGAGTTTGGCGAGTTCGCGGGTCAAGTAATCGACGTGGACGCCGGCGCCGCCATAGATATGGGGCGGGTACTCGTTGGTGAGAAAAAGCGTTTTCAAAAGGGGGAAAATGGGAAGTCAGATTTGGGTGGTGGCTTTCCATTGAGCCACGGTGACGGCACCGGCTTTGTGCTCCTCCATCAATGCGGAGGCCAGCGATGCGGACTGATCGGGCTCTCCGTGGACGAGCCATACTTTCTTGAGGGAACCGGTGATGCCGCGGAAATAGGTGATCAGTTCGCTGCGATCCGCGTGGCCGCTGAAGGAATCCATGACCTCGATGCGGGCTTTGACGTGGTGGACGTCCCCGAGGATCGGCACGGATTTCGCGCCATCGCGGATGCGGCGGCCAAGGGTGTCGGGTGCGCAGTAACCGACGAAGAGGAGGGTGTTGCGCTGGTCGCCAATGTGGTTGCGGAGGTGATGCAGGATCCGACCGGATTCGCACATGCCCGAAGCGGAAATGATGACGGCGGGGCCCGGCTGTTTGTTCAGTTCCTTGGACTGGGGCACGGAACGGATGAGCTCCAAACTGTCGAAACCGAAGGGATTTCGTTTTTCCATGAGGAACTCGTAGATTTGCGGATTGAAACACTCCGGGTGGAGCCGGTAGATCTCCGTGGCGCTCACGGCCAAGGGGCTATCGACGAAGACGGGAATCTCCGGGATATCGCCCTCCTCGACCAACTGGTGCAGAGCGTAGATCAGGTGTTGGGTCCGCTCGACGGCAAACGAGGGGATGATGACTTTGCCCTTGTCCTGGATGGCTTGGCGGATCACCTGGGCCATGCGCTCGCGAACCCCGGCGTTGAGCTCGTGTTCGCGGTCGCCATAGGTGCTTTCCATAAGGAGGTAATCGACGTTCTCGGGGATCACGGGATCGCGCAAGATGTCGTGACCGCCCCGGCCGATGTCTCCAGAGAAGACGAAGCGGAAACTCCGATCCGCTTCCTTGATATCGAGGATGATCTGGGCGGAGCCGAGGATGTGGCCGGCGTCGATAAAGGTGAGTTTCACGCCGTCGCCGATCGGCATGTGCCGTTCGTAGCCAACGGTGACGAACTGCTTCATGGCGCGGTCGGCGTCCAGGGCGGAGTAGAGCGGTTCGAGAGGCGGTTTGCCATCCCGGGCGGCGTGCTTGTTGAGCCAGCGGATATCGTGGGCCTGGATCTTGGCGCAATCCTCCAGCATGATCTGGCAGAGATCCCGGGTGGCGTGGGTTGAGTAGATGTTCCCCGTGAAGCCGCGACGGCAAAGGTTCGGGAGATTTCCGCTGTGGTCGATGTGGGCGTGGGACAGGACCACGCAGTCGATCGAGGCGGGGTCGAAGAGGAAATTCAGGTTGCGTTCGTAGGACTCGGAGCGGTGACCTTGGAAGAGTCCGCAGTCGAGGAGGATGCGCTGTCCGTTGACTTCGAGGAGGTGCTGAGAGCCGGTGGTGGTCTGGGCGGCGCCGCAGAAGGTCAGTTGCATGAGATGAAAGCAGAGCGGGACGCGAGCGAAGCAATCCTGGAGCCCTCCGTTAAACACCCGATCGGCCGCCGGTGCAAGCCTTCCCGGAATTGAGGGTGTGAATGGAACTGATGGTCAGAAAGGGCGGAATGCGTGGGCGATTCCGCTACAAGAATGATTTCTGAGTAGCGGAATTCCCAAGAATTCCGTTCCAGCGTCCATCCAAATCATTCACACCCCGGAATTGAGGGCGGTGGAGGAGGGCCGCGGGAAAATTTTTGGTGCCGATCGAGTCGCGAGATTGAAAGTTTTGCTATTTGTGATTGATGAATCATCATTTGTTTGAGATATTCCTGCTAGGTTGAAAGCCAGAAAACCTAGCTAGCGCCTCCGATGAAGACCGCCACTGCTCCCTCGCCATTTATCCGGGCCATCGATGCCGCCCCGATGCCTGACTGTTTCCTCCCTGGAGACGGAGGAGTTTCCCTGCACGTCCACGCACGTCCGCAGGAGGATGTGCCAATGCCGGTGCCAAATTTTGAGGATACGCGAGAGGCGGTGCGCGCCGCCGAAGAACGATTGGCGCGGATCCGCGCGGAGGAGGAAGCGCTCTCGCGCCGCCGGGCGGAAATGTTGACCTTTCAGAAGGACGTGAATGCCTTTGAAACCGACTTGGTGGCGGCGTTGGCCCGGTTGCGCAAGTTGGAGGATGCCTTGGCGGAGGACGGAGCGGACGCGCGCCGTTGCGCGGCGTCGATTCACAAAACCAGCCAGTTGCTGCAAAGCCATTTGGCGCGGCTCGACGGGATTCATCCGGAAGAGTGGACCAAGTCCCGGATGAAATCGGAACTGGACCGGGCGCTCGATCTGCTGGCGGATGTCGAGCACGACACCAAGGCGGATTTGGAGCGTTTGGAACGCGAATTACCCAAGCGCACCAAGAAAATCCGGGATGGCTGGTTCAGCCGGGTTGCGTATGGGGTGACGAGCGCCTTTGCGTTCGTTTTGCCGCTCCTGGTCTTCATCTCCGTGGCGGTGATCCTGGTGCTGACGGCACTTGGGCTGGTCTAACGCGGAACGGCGTGGAAGGGGCCGCCGAGGCGAAACGAACATGGCGCAAGGAATTGCGTCGACGCATCGCCGCCGTGGATCCGGAGCAGCGCCGGTGGAAGTCGGAGCGGATCGTCTCGTTCCTCCGGGAACGCGTCCGGCGAGAAAGGCCGCGGTTCGTGTCCTTGTTCGCGCCGATGCCGGTGGAGCCGGATCTCATGGACCTCCTATGGGAGCCGGTGACTTGGGTGTTTCCCCGGATCGAGGGAGATCGGCTGACGCTTTGGGCGGTGACGCATCGGGAGCAGCTCACTTTGCAAGCGCATGGGCTGCTGGAGCCGGACCAAGCGGTTTGCGCGGTGGTGCGTCCTGCGCAGTTGGATTGGGTGCTGACTCCCGGCTTGGGCTTTGGCCGGGACGGGAGTCGGTTGGGCCGCGGGAAGGGCTTTTACGACCGGCTGCTCGCGGAAACCGAGGCACTGCCAATCGGGGTCGCTTTCCGCGAACAGGTGGAGGCGGCGATGCCACGGGACGAGTGGGATCGTCCCATGGCGGAATTGATTACCGAAGAGGGGTGGTGGCCAGTTACCAGCGCGCCCCTTTCGTGAGGGTCTGGATGCGGCAGAGATACATGTCCGCCGTGAGGTAAAGGACG
>CAMCXS010000185.1 GCA_945883495.1 Akkermansia muciniphila | reverse complement strand
CAGCAAACTGGGGGCGTGACGTTGAGTCCGGCCGCAGCCGCCGCCCGAGCCGAAGCCACCTTCAGCCGCCGACGAGACTACGCCTACGCCTACGACTACCGGACCCGGCGCGTCGGCCGGACCGAAGGCGGCGAAGCCAGCACGGTCGTCTTCCTGAGCGGGTTGAGCGTGCAGGAATACGGGCGGGAAGCCAACGGCGCCCGCAAGGCGCAACCGGACGTCGAGCACATCCGGGGATCAGGGATGGCCGGGGGCGTGGGCGGCCTCGTTTACTCTGTCCGTGGCGCGGAGGCGCAGCCCAGCTACAATCTCTACAACAGCCCTGGCGACGTGGTCGCCCAAACCAACGGCACCGGCGCCTTCACCTGGCAAGCATCGTATGAGGCCTTTGGAACCCGGACCGGAGAATCCGGCCTCAACCGCGAGCGCCACCGCGCCAACACCAAGGACGAAGATCCCACCGGCCTCCTCAACGAGGGGATGCGGTATCGGGATCTGGAGACGGGCGTCTGGCTGACCCGGGATCCGGCTGGGTTTGTGGATGGGCCGAACTTGTATGCGTATGTGCGGCAGAATCCTTGGAGCAGATTTGATCCGAAGGGATTAAATGGAGCGGATCTCCGCTCCGATTGGCAGGCTGCGCGTCAACTTGGCCATCTCAAGTCGCCCGAGAGATATCGGGAGTTTCAAAACAAGAGAGCCGAGATCCAAGGTAAAGGGTTTGGTGGATTTGCGATCGGCGTGGCGGAGCTGGCGATGAACACGATCACCGGACTCACGGCTGGAATGCCCGAGTCTGGCAGCAGATTCCTGGATGCTAGCCTCCCGCAGGACCTTAGAAATGATCCTGCCTTCCAAGCAGGACGCTTGATCGGAAACATTGCTGGAACTCTTTTGGGAGCCACGGCCGGCACTAAAGGCAAAGGCGCCAGCGGTGGCAGTGAGCTTCCGGTATCACCCTGAGGGAAGTCGGCGCTTCGCGAACTTACTGATGCAGAGGAAAAACTTTACGATCGTGTCAAACTGCGTGAGTCTACGAGACGTGAGATATTTGAAAGTAACAGGCGCTTAGATGGGAAGGTGCGAGATCCGGAAACTGGAGTCGAACTAAAATACGATGAACCCTGGGTAGCTGGGCACAAGCCTGATCATGAGTTACGGAAAGCAAAAATCAGTGCTGCTGACCGGCAAATCCCCCGAGAGGAGTGGATTGAAGAGCAAAACAATCCAAATCTGTATCGACCTGAGTCTCATCGTACAAGTGCAAAGCATGCGCACGAAACGCCAGATAATAGCTATCGTGGCGACGCGTCATACTCGTCAGCCCATGAAGAAAAGATCGATTAATGAAGAATTGGTTTAAGAGCACCCCGCCTGATCCTGCGTTGCTCCATGAGGCAGCGAAGATGAACGATGGAAATCTGATTGTCCGATTAGCCGCATCGGGAGTGGACCTGAATTCAAGAAATCACCAAGGGATCACAGCAGTTCACGCAGCCGCGTTTCGCGAGAACATTGATGCACTAGATGTGCTGCTAAACCTTGGCGCTGATCCTAATCTTGGAAATCAACTTAACTATACACCATTGATGGCGGCATGCACCAATCGGAAGGCAAAAGCGGTTAAGTTGCTTTTGAAGCAAGGAGCAGACCCGAACGCCGGTGATGTCGAAGGTCAAACAGCTTTGATTTCAGTCTTCGCCACATCCGGTCCAGACTATGAAACCCAGATTCCTGTTGCACAGGCACTTCTCGATGCGGGCGCAGAAATCAACTGCACTGATGCGTGTGGCGCCACCCCGCTGATGCACGCAGCGTGGTTTGGTTCACTCATCGGAGTTCAATGGTTGATCCAACATGGAGCGACCGTAGGAGCTAGAGACAAGGCTGGGCGCACAGCCAAAGATATTGCAATTGCGAAAGAGTTTTACGAGATCGCTATACTATTGTAGAACCAGAGATTAGGGAGGGCGGACGTGATTGTAGACTAGGTCGTAAAGCACAAACCGTGTCTGCCGGTGTAAAGGACCGGAACGGAGCCCGCATTAAAAGTCAGCAGTCAAGCCTTCCCATCGGAAGCCGCCTACGAAGCTTTCGGAACCCGGACCGGAGAATCCGGCCTCAACCGCGAGCGCCACCGCGCCAATACCAAGGACGAAGATCCCACCGGCCTCCTCAACGAGGGGATGCGGTATCGGGATCTGGAGACGGGCGTCTGGCTGACCCGGGATCCGGCTGGGTTTGTGGATGGGCCGAATCTGTATGCGTATGTCAGGCAGAATCCTTGGTCGAAGTTTGATCCGGATGGCCTGAATGACATGATGGCTCCTGGCTACGATCCAGGTTCCATCTCTGATGAGGAGCGCCGAGGGATCCAGAAAGCGGAGAATCAGCACCGATCGTTGTTGGCAGGCGCCGCGGTAGGAGTTGCCGAGCTAGCGCTCAACACGGCATCCACGATCGTAGGGATGCCCGAAGCTGGCAGCCGAATGATCGACGGTGTGATGCCAGAAGGTCTTCAAGGCGACCCTTACTTCCAAGGCGGACGGTTGCTCGGTAACCTCACGGGCGCTGTTCTTGGGGCAAAGGCAGGCACCAAGACTCGAGATGGAAAGTCTGGCACTCGCGAACCTTCCTGTTTCCTCGCCGAAACGCCTGTCCTGACGCCGGCCGGACTCGCGCCGATCGCAAAGTTGCGGGTCGGTCAACGCGTTTGCGTTCCGGAAGACTTCAGCCACGGCGATGCCTCGACTGCTGTCGATCCCGCTACGTGGGTTTGCATCCAGGTCCAGCTCCGTCAGCCAGAGCGGGAATGGGATCTCTTTGAAATCACCTTGTTGCGTCCGTTGGATTGGCTGAGCCAGCACTCCGAGCCGCAGGGATCGAGGGTGTGGATCGAGATCGAGGAACTCGGCGCCCGGGGCTGGGCTGAGCTGGTGTCGGTGACACCCTGTCCGCCCCTGGAGCAGGGCACCGGCCGTGTCGTGACCGCCACCATGAAGCACCTAAATCGGGACGTGCGGAAGTTGCGGCTCGCGAATGGTGAAGTCATCGGCGTCACCGGCCTGCACAAGCTCTTCTCGGCTGACCGAGGCGATTGGGTGCGAACGATGGACCTTTTTGACGGTGAAACATTACGCACCGCCAGCGGTCGGGAACAGGTGGGGACGCTGACACCCAATCCGGGCGCCCATTTGGTCTTCAATGTTGAAGTGGAGAAGGATCACTGCTACTTTGTCGGGCGGTCCGGGGTGCTGGCGCACAATGGGTGTGCACCTGAAGGGGATGTAATACGGATGCGGCACTACACCAATCGCAAAGGCTCAAATGGAGTCGAGGAGACACAGATGATTAAAGCTGGAGAGCATAATAGTGTCTACGGTGAGCCCGCTAAGAAAAAGCCAGTATCCAGCGTGGAGGCAGAGCAGTATCACCGTTTGCCTGAAGGGCGCGGCCGTGACTACATTGAAACCGACGTGCCGACGGAGCGAGTTGAATACGTCCCAAATCCACTTGATGGCCGCCGCGAAATGACTGTTCGTGGAGATGTGCCTCTTAGCGGAAATGCGAAAATTGTGAGGAGAAGGAAGTAATGCCGCCAAAGGACAAGGAATTTTTGGAATCGATTATTCTTGATCTCGAACTGCTTGTAGTTTCGTTGGATCGTTTAGGAGGAGAACCTGACAAAATCGTCGAATTCCTTAGAACACGCGGGATCTTAGATCGCCTCGCAATCCAGCGTCGCACAGCGTTGGAGCTCGCAAAAGGGGCATTTGATCGAGCCGAACTCAAGCAATTGAAGGTTAAGTTAGCCGACCTTCCGTTTTGGACCAGTAGAGATCATTAAGGCCGGGAAATGAACCGGCAGGACAGCCAATAGCCAGGCACGCCAGTCAGCAGTAAACCGAATCAGCCGACCGCCCCATCGGAATCAAGTCTGGCTTAGCCAGTCCGGGGCGCGGGCGCGCAGCCCAGCTACAATCTCTACAACAGCCGCGGCGACGTGGTCGCCCAAACCAACGGCACCGGCGCCTTCACCTGGAAAGCGGCCTACGAAGCTTTCGGGACGAGGACCGGAGAATCCGGCCTGAACCGCGAGCGCCACCGGGCGAATACCAAGGACGAAGATCCCGGCGGCGCGACCCGGATACCAATGGGACAGTCTCAACCGCCTCATCGCGATGCAGAGCGACAAAGTCCCCGTGGAGGACAGCTGGAGAACGGAGTTTGCTTACGACGGTCAAACCCGTAGAGTAGGGATTGTGGAGAGTGTGCGCGGAGATTCCGGATGGACGATTCAGAGTCAGGCGGTGCCGTAGGCCGAGTCAACGGGCGATCCGGTTTCTCGACTCGACAGGACCGAAGCCTTACCTTACGTTTTCTTCATGTCCGTCACCCTCGATGCACTGGCCCAAGACGCGATGATTTTGCCGGCCGAACAGCGGCTGGCGCTGGCTCGTCAACTGCTGGAAAGTGTGGACCTTGAACCGCAGCCTGGCGCTGAGGTGGCTTGGGAAGCAGAGATTGCTCGTCGCATCAGCGCCTTCGCCTCCGGAGAGTCGAAACCCATTCCGGCAGGAGAAGTCTTCGCCAGACTGCGGCAGATCGCTCCCGATCGATGAGTTTTGTGCTGACTTTTCTGCCGGAAGCTTTTGCCGAACTCGAGTGTGCCACGGGCGATTACGAGGCTCGCTCGGCCGGTCTCGGGGTTCGG
>CAMCXS010000184.1 GCA_945883495.1 Akkermansia muciniphila | reverse complement strand
GGAGCGACGAATCATCGTTACATTCACGGTCGCTTCGGCACGGAGACTTTCGCCACCTTCTTGGTCTACCGGCCCGCCAGCGCGCAGGTGCAAGCCTTGGCCATTCAAGATTTAGGGGCCGGAAACTACTCGTTTGGGGCCCCCGTGCTTACGACGCTCCCGAAAACCATCCAAGGGCTTTATCTGGCGGAAGATGCCGCTGCAACGCGGGTGCTGGCCATTTCCGACGACGGGACCGTGTCGCTGTGGAATGTGTCGGGCGGCGTCTTGACTCTTCACGAAGTGATCGACCTGCCCGGCGCCCCGGGAATGGCCAGCGGCGCGGTCCCCCTCGGGCTCGGAAAGTTTCAACTCCTCTTCAGTCAGGACGGCACTGGCCGCTCCACGGATTTCTGGAGTCTTCAGCATGACGGCAGTGCCTGGCGCAAGGTGAACGAGGGCTCCCTGGCTCCGGTGTCGCCCTATGCCGCTTTTGGGAATGTCCTCTTGTTCAGTCAGCAACCCTTCATCAGCGATGATCCGCAGCTTCTGGCCTCTCTTCGCGCCGGGGATTGGAGCACGGTGATCAACGTCGTTCCAGGCTCACCGCCCACGGCCACAGCGACGACGGAAGTCTTCCGAGGCAGCGCCCAGGGTCTGGGGGCGCCCTCGCTCAGTGGATTGGGGCCCATCCCGTCCGCCACCGCCGGCACTCTGCCGAACCAAGTGCTTCCTCAGATTTCCGTCCAGAGCTTGCAACCCTCCGCCGGGGAGCTGATCGACGAGGTTCGCATTGATCCGGACCCCGGGACCTACGAAGAAAGCGTCCGCGTCACCCTGACGGCCGCTGGAGGCACCCCGCTCTTCTACCGCACCAGCCCGGCTGCGCCGTTCACGGCCTACGCCGCGCCGTTCCGGCTTTTCCGCAACACCACCGTGGAATATTACGCCGCAAATGCCACGCAGCGCACCCCGGTCCGCGGCGCACGTTACGTGCTCCGCTCGGATCCCGCGAACCAAGACACCGACCGTGACGGAGTCCCCGACTTCGTCGAAGAGATCAACGGCCTCGACCCCGCCGCCGGGCAAGACTCCGACGGCGATGGCATCAGCGATCTGGTGGAATTGCTCAAGGGGACGGATCCCAACGACGCCGGCAGCAAACCTCCAACCGCCACGCTGGACGACACCTTGGCGCAATTGAGGCTCACCGTGCAACCCGAGCCCTATGACGGCGCCACCTCCAGCAGCGTCGCTGCCGCTTCCGGCGTGGAGATCCGCGCACATTCCGCCACCGGAGACCTCCTGGGCTACGCCAAAGTCGAGGCCTCTCCGGCAGTCGCGGACTTGATCTGCGCCCCGGTGGATCGCGCCACTCGCCTGCTCACCGTGTCCACGCCAACCCACTTTGAGATCGATTCCGGGGCAGACACCGGCAGGGAACTGCTCGCGCTGGTTCCGGTGCCGGATGACGTCCCGGAAGTCAGCTTCAGCGATGATCCGGCCAAACCCTATGCCGCCCTGGCGACGGATTGGTTGACGGCGGCCCAAGCTGCTTTTGGGGCGCCTCCGGCGATCGGCGTGACAGCAGATCCGGAGAGTGTGCTGGTGCTCGCGCTCCTGGAACGTAGGCTGACCGACACGCTTCGATCCCGCGGCCCGGATGTTTTGACTGGAGACAAGTTCCTCAGCCTCACGCCTCAGCGCTCGGAGACAGATAGCCGCTTTGTTTCGCTGTCCGGCGGACAGCTGGCGGAGTTGGAGACCAGCAGCGCCACAGGCGGGGAAAGCATCCTCCTGCGCGAAGCCCTCGCCGCCATCCAGACCGCCGTGGCAAATGCGTCCGGAGACGCGGATGTCACCGCCCTCCGGGCCCTCGTCACCGATCTCTACCGCATGAGCAGCACCCTGAACGCCGCTGATCCCACGGCTTATGGGCCACCGCTCGATGTGTTGCGGGAGTTCATCGTGAACCCGTATCATGAGCTGCCCACTGGAACCACCGGCCCGAACCTCGGTTACCGGGTCAATACCACGCTGACCGTCGCGGACCTCAGCGCCGCTGGCCGCGCCGTGAACGCGATCGTTGGCAGCATCGCCGCCCGCACCTCGAGCTTCCTCAACCTCACTTACGAGGAAGCGCTCGACGCCGCCAGCGCGGATACCCTGGCGCGCGATGTCGCCAGCGGTACGGTGTACCGGCTCGTGGACCGGTTTGGGGCTCCTTTTGAGCTGCCTGAAGCTTTTACCTTGGTGACCGGCACCCAGTTTTTTGTGAGCGCCTTCACCGATCTACCCGCCAGCGGCGGCAACGCGACTCTTGAGGTCATTTACCTCAACATTACCAATCTACCAGCTATTGCCGTCCAGGATACCGATGACGATCTCCTCCCGGACAATTGGGAGCGTTTCTTTTTCGGCGGCACCGGTGCCACCGCGTTCTCGGACGATGGATCCGGTTACAGCACGCTTCAGGAATACTTTGGCGGCACGGATCCTCGCGATCCAGGCAATAACCCCGCCGGCTCCCCAGTGACCTTCGAATTGAGCCCGGTCACCATCCGCACGATGGCGGGCACCTTGCTGGAAATCCGCTGGCATTGGCCGACCGCTTACAGTGCCCAGGTCGCCTTCACGATCTACGAAAGTAGCGATCTGAGTAGTTGGACCGCCACTCCATATGTCGGCTCGTATTCCGGGACTCCTGATATCCAGAGAAGTGTCTTCCCTATTCCGGCTTCCGGGCCCAGGTATTATCTTGTCGGCGTCAGCCTCCGAAATTAGGCGGCCATAAAACATTCTCCGGAGGCTTTCCAGTTGTAAGGCGGGCCGCAGTTCGTTTCACGGTTTTCGATCAAGAAGCCATTGGCGTTCCGCTCTCATCTCGCCCTCAGTGAGCGGATGGCCAGTGCCGCGGAAAACGACCTCACCGATCCGAAGCCCTGGCTGGTTCGCATCCCCGGCGTGTTTGCAGAACTCGCCGCCGGTGTGCTGCCGCGTTTCGGGGCGCTGTCGAGCATGCGCTTGGGTCAGGACTACGATCTGATCAAGACGGCAACGCCCGAGGCGATTCAGCAGAGCGACGTTTCCATCTTCGCGCAATGGAACCTTCCCCTGGAACACACTTGGCCCTGCGCCCCGAGGAAGATGGAGGGCTTCATCGAAAAGGCCGCGCAGACTCTCTGGAGGAAGTTCGGCTCTCGCCATCCGCAGGGCATTTTCATCGGCACGCTGCAGCCCGCCTCCCAGGATAAGTACTACAAGACCCTCGCCTCAAATCTGCGCGGCCGGGTCTTGCAGCTCTTCCCAAAATCGGCCGTCAACACGGTCGAGGAACAAGAGGCGACGGCGCAAACCCTGTTTTGCCTCGTCGGCAAGGAGGGGCTGTTTGCTGGGATGCAGAGTCCACGTGCCTCCAATGGGTTCTACCCAGGGGGCAGTAAATTCATCGCCTTAGATGCGCCGAATGCCATCAGCCGGGCCGGGGCGAAAATCGCCGAAGCTCTTCATTACTTGCTTCTTTACCGGCCGGCCCTCGCGCCAGGCTGCCATTGGCTCGAACTCGGAGCCTGTCCGGGAGGGATGACGTCGGAGCTTTTGGCCCGGGGGCACCGAGTGACCGCGATCGACCGCGCCCCTCTCGATCATCGGCTTCATGGCCGGATGGGGCTGACGTTTGTTCTCGAAGATGTGGCTGCCTTTCACCCTTCCGCGGAGGCGAGCTATGACGCCATTCTCTCGGATCTCAACGGCTCGCCCATGGAATCCATGGCACAGGTCATCCGCCTCTCCGGCTGGCTGCGGACCGGTGGAGTGGTGGTGTTCACTCTCAAGCTAGCCGGGGTCGAGTCGATCGACGATACCTGCGCTTTGTTTGGCCGCGTGGTCGCCATGGCCGAGGCGGCAGGTTTGAGGAAGATCGCGGCGACACACCTGACCTACAATCGACACGAGTTCACTCTATTCTTGGAGCGCTGAAGACGAGTGACCTTCATTCCCTCGTGCCCGAGCAGAGGGCCGGCATGACTCGGGGCGCCGCTCCAAAACCTGCCGACCCCGCTTTTGCTCCGCTGATCGTGAAAACAAACGTCGGCGGGCTCAACTTTGTAGCGCTGAAGGCGAAAACATTTTTTTCGGCAGCATTTTTACGAGTTTGAGGCCCAAAACATTTTTTTTCGGCCCCAATTCTACAAGTTTGGAGCCGAAAACATTTTTCCAAGGCTTCAGACTTATAAGATTGGTCGCAAATACAAATGTTTTCAGGGCCGCCGTTCCTCCGGCGGTCCCTGGAAATTCTTCGGAGCCTCCGCCGGAGCAAACTTGGAGCCGATGACAAATGTTTCGGCGGAGAGCGGACGAGAACTGGTCGTGGCGACAAACTGTCCGGGCCGCGCGGGACCATGGATGTGGTGAGTAAACAACAATCATCCCGCTTGACTGTTGAAAGCAGAACCACTGCGGCGCGTGAACGGAAGTCGATGAGCGCGGCCATGCCTGTTGGCGACGTTCTGCCCACGCCGAATCGGCCGTGAGCGGTTGCCATTCCCCAGAAAAGCGCAAGAAAACGGCTCAGGTATCCATGCCCGTCCGCTCCTGGCCTATGGGAAAAGGAGGCCGATGTCTCGTGGACTGGATTGGACTGATTGGGAACAAACAACAATCATCCCGCTTGACTGTTGAAAGCAGAACCACTGCGGCGCGTGAACGGAAGTCGATGAGCGCGGCCATGCCTGTTGGCGACGTTCTGCCCACGCCGAAT
>CAMCXS010000183.1 GCA_945883495.1 Akkermansia muciniphila | reverse complement strand
GGCCGTGTTTCCGACCTCGTCATCCTCGGCGTCGCCGGGATCGACCAAGGCATCCCCAGCGCCCCGTGGATGCGCGACTGGATCAAGCAGCACGGGGACGAAAAGCTGAACCGATAAGAGCCGTCATGAAACCCACCCTCGCGCTCCTTGCCGCCCTGCTCCTCGCGCCGCTGGCCACGCTTCACGCTGCCGAGCCCGCACTCCTCGCGCATTGGTCGTTCGCCGAAGGCTCGGGGGAGGTGTTGCATGATCACAGCGGGAACCACCATGACGGCGTGATCCATGGTGCGTCGTGGGTGCGGGTGGGCGATGGGTTCGGGCTTCAGTTTGGCGCGAACAAGAGCTTCGTGGATTTCGGTGACGCGCCCGCGTTGAAACCGAGCGGAGACTTTACCTTCTCGGCCTGGGTCAAGCCGATGGCGGAGACGTTCCCGGACAAGAATACGAACTGGCACCTCTTCAACTGGGAGGAGTATCGGTTGTCAGGGTTCAACTGCCGCCTCGATGGGCGCTCGGGACGGATGTATGCACGCTCCAGCCAGGGGCCCAAGGAGGCCGTGCCACAGCAGGGCTTCTCGAAGTCGGCGCTGACACCGGGCCGGTTTCAATTCCTCACCGTGGTGAAGCAGGGTGCCCGTTTGTCGTTCTTTGTGGACGGCCGGAAGGACGCCGAAATCAGAACTCACCAGGACCTGCCTCCGGGCCGTATGCCTTTCACCCTCAGCGCCGCGGTGCAATCGCTGGAGGGCGTCATGAGCGAGGCTCGGCTCTACGATGGCGCGATCTCCACCGGCGATGTCGTGGCGCTCTATGCGGAGGGAGCCGAGCGATTCGGCGCAGACCGCTCCTGGCTCGGGAAGCTCAGGCTGCGTCCCTTCGTCTATCGTGACACGCTTGAGGCCATCATTGAGGCGGACCTGCGCGGTGTCCTGCCCTTGGGGAAAGCGGAACGCGTGGTGGCGGTGTTGCGCGGCGCGGATGGGAGCCTGATGCAGGAACTGGAGCTCACGGCGCTCGCGGAATCGGGCAGTGAAGATTTCCGCTTTGATCTCGGCTCGCTCCCCGCCGCGACCTGCACCGTCGAAGTCACCGTGCGCGATGGCGACAAGGCGCGGGTGAAGGAAGTCATCGCCTTTGCCCACCCCACGGCTCCGCCGCAGTTGCCATCGCCTAAGGAACACAGCGCCGGGCCTTTGCCCATCATGCCCGGCCAGGCGACTTACTCGCTGGAGGTGAGTCAGGGCGGCGGATTCGCGGTGCGCATCGGGACGCAGTCCTATCCGGTGGAGTCGTCGTTCAGCTTTCCGCAGGGCGGGGAGAATCGGCTGAGGTTTGCCGCCACGCCGGACACCGCAGGTGAGAAGGAGTGGACGGTGAAGACGGAGAAGCTGGGCGAAAACGCCCACCGCATCGTGGCGACGGGAAAGCATTACCGCATCACCCGCGAACTCACGCCCGAGCCGAGCCGCATTTTGATCAAAGACCGCATCGAAAACCTGACGGACGCCGACCTCGGTCTCGCCTTGGACAATCGCGTGGATGCGCGGGACCATGCGGGCGTTGAACTGCAAGCGCTCGCGGCGCCGGTGCCGCCGCTGTTTGTCCGCGCGAAGGACCACGGCCTCGGCTTGGTGCCGCTGGATGATGTCTATCAGTTCACGCAGGCGACGTATTTGGAAGGTCGCGCAGGCGGTGCGAAGATCGCCGGACTCGGCATCGCCAAAGGCGCGGCGCACACGCTGGAGTGGGCCGTCTATCCCCTCGCGACCTCGGATTACTACGACCTCATCAACGCCATCCGCCGCGATGAAGGGCTCAATGGACTGACCGTGGACGGCTGCCTCGCGATGTCGCACAGCGGCGTGTGGGGGCGCAAGGCACCACCCGAGCCTTTGGTGAAGTTTGGTGGCCTCAAGTATGCCTCTTCCGGCTGCCTCACCCAGGTGGCGGACGATCCCGAACTCTCGTTCCAAGGCATCGAGTTCGTGAACTATCCGAAGGAACGCGATGCGCTACGGAAGAACTACGCTGAGTGGAAGACACGTTACCCTGGCATCGTCCCCGGCTTCCACGTGGCCTACAACATCTACGCCACGGATCAGCCGGGCCAACTCTACGCCGACTCCCTCATGCTCGCCGCGAGCGGCCAGCACGACATGTATGGCAACCACGCGCGTTACCTGAGCGAGCAGCGACGCCGCGAGGGCTGGGCCTTCTTTCCCTACTACACGACCATGCATAACAGCTTCGGCAAGGACGTGCTCAAGAGCGTGGATTCCATGATGGATGACATCGGCGTCGGCATGGTGTGGGCGGATGGATTGCTCAGCGGTTACGCGGCTGGCATCGGCGATTTTCCCACCGGATTCGTGCGCACGATCGAACCGTGGGATGGCTTTTCCGTCGAGCTCGATCCCGCCACTAAGACCATCCGCCGCAAGTGGGGCATCGGCGCAGCCCTCGGCAAAGAGGTGATCCTCGAATACATCCGCCGCATCAACGCCAAGGGGGGCCGCGTGTGGATCAATCACATGACCACCGTGCCGCGCACCTTTGCCCGGCAGGAGGCGTATTGGGCGGCGGAGACCAACGATGGCGACGCCCGCTGCGCCAGCCTGCACCTCAGCCCCGCGCCGCACGGTCTCGCCAATCCCACCCAGATCAGCACGACGCAGATGATCTATGACGACATCCGCGCCAAGCTCAGCTGGGGCAGTTTCTACACCTACTACTGGTATACCGGCAACGCCTCCTTTCTCACCCACCGCATGATCACGACGGAGATGGGTCCGCTTACCGTCGAGTCCATTCACGCGGGGCGGATCCAAGGCCGCGAACGCATCGTCACGCTGAACTCCGGCGTCCACGGCTGGCCGCAGGACCATCACCTGCACGACATCCGTCTTTTCGACGCACGCGGCAGGATGACCCCGCATCAGCAGCTCACCACCGCCGACGAAACCGGCACCCGCACCGATCTCCAGCTAAGCCCCGGCCAAACCGCCGTCATCATCCGCCTCCCTGTCACGATTCAATCCGACAAGCCGGTGAACGCCTGCGTCACTCACTCCGACTCCCAACATCTGGATTTCTCCCTCAGCGGCGAGGGCAACGCGACGCTGTCTTTGGAAGACACCACACCAGGTAACGTGCGCGTCACGGGCACGGACGCTTCCGTGAATCAAGATACCCGCACGATCCAACTCAAGCTCAATGGCCTGACTCACCTCAAAGTCGTGCGATGAACAATCATGAAGACCGCCCTCACACTCCTCACCGCCCTCCTCCTCGCCCCGCTGGTCTCCCTCGCCTCTGAGCCGGTGATGAAATGGGCGGACTCCTCGCGCCTGGGCCGGCCCTTGTCGAAGGACCCGAACGTCATCGAGTTCGGCGGGCGTTACCTGATGTATTTCTCGCTGCCGCCCTTTGATCCTAAGCTTGCTCCCGCCAACGCGCCTTCCGGCTGGTCGGTCGGGATCGCCGAGAGCCGCGATTTGCTGACCTGGGAGAAGGTCGGCGAACTCTGGCCGGAGCAGGAGTGCGAGAAGAAGGGCCTCTGCACCCCGAGCGCGATCGTGCTCGATGGCAAAGTGCATCTCTTCTACGCCAGCTACGGCAACGGACGGAAGGACGGCATCTGCCACGCGGTCTCCGAGGACGGCCTGCGGTTCACGCGCGATCCTAGCAATCCCGTCTTTCACCCGACCGGCGACTGGACGAGCGGTCGCGCCATCGACCCGGAGATCTTTCCCGTGGGCGATCGATTGCTGCTCTACTTCGCCACGCGCGATCCGGAAATGAAGATTCAGATGCTCGGTGTCGCGGGCGCGGACCTGAAGTCCGACTTCGGGCGGGCAAGCTGGAAGCAGCTCTGCGATGCGCCCATCCTCAAGCCAGATCTGCCTTGGGAAAAGCTGTGCATCGAAGCCCCCTCCCTCTGCCGACGTGGCGACGACCTCATCATGTTCTACGCTGGCGGTTACAACAACGACCCGCAGCAGATCGGCGTCGCCATCAGCCGCGACGGATTGAAGTGGGAACGCCTCTCGACCGAGCCCTTTCTCCGCAACGGCGAACCGGGAGAATGGAACGCCTCGGAGTCCGGCCATCCGGGCGTGTTCACCACTCGCGACGGTCAGACCTGGCTCTTCTACCAGGGGAACAACGACAAAGGCCGCACCTGGTTCCTCTCGTGCATCGCCGTGAAATGGTCCGACGGCAGGCCCAGGCTCTGACGCAATCGCCACCACTCCACCACTCCACCACTCCACCACTCCACCACTCCACCACTCCACCACTCCACCACTCCACCACTCCACCACTCCATGAAACCCACGCTCCTTCTCCTCACCGCCCTGCTGCTCGCGCCGCTCGTGGCAAACGCCCAGCAAACAACATCGTCCGACACTGTCCGTGACCGCCTCTGGCTTTTTGGAGTGCCGGCCGACGGGCCGCGCCTTTATTACGAGGGCGCGGGCTACCGGGGCGGTTCGCGGATGACGCCGGCCGAGGGCGCCTTCTGGCTCGGCGTGCCGAACCTGATGTTCATCACGCAGCCCTGGAACCAGCCGCCTGCCATGTCGCGGGAGAAGGCCTGGAAGTCGATGACCACCAAGGAGCAGTATGCCATTTCCTTCGAGCCGCTGAAACGCGTCCAGTGGGCCGCCGTCGGCTCCGGCGGGCTCGGTGGCCTGGCGGAGGTTCCCGACATCGTCACCCTGGCCAAGGGCTACCCCAACTTCACCGGCATCTACCTCGACGACTTCGTCACC
>CAMCXS010000182.1 GCA_945883495.1 Akkermansia muciniphila | reverse complement strand
TGTTGGCGACGCCGAGTGCTGGGTATGTGTTTGCTGGATGGAAGGTGAACGGGTTGTCTGCAGGGACGAGTGCGAGCCTTTCTGTGGCAGTGAGTGAGGGGATGACGGTGGAGGCGGAGTTTCGTTATCCGCTGCAGGTGTTGCACTTTGCTGACGGTGAAGCGGGATTGCTTGCCTCGCAGACGGCGCCGAACCTTGCGGCGTTGGTGGACGCGTTTGACGGCACCCATGCGAACACGATCATCTTGGCTGGTGGAGACAACTATATTCCTGGGCCGTTTGCGGCTGCGGGGACCGACGCATTGGTTAGTGGAGTGGAAACCCCTGCTTTCTCCGGTAACTGGGTTGGTGGTACGCACACCCGAGGCAACAACCCGTTTGCGGCGGATATTGAGATCCACAATCGGATTGGGGTGCAGGCCTCGACGGTGGGCAACCATGAGTTTGACTTTGGGACCAACGCGTTTTCGGACGCGGTCAACGATACGACCTTCCCCTATCTGACGGCCAACCTTGACTTCTCTGGGGACTCCGGGATCCGGTCGCGCTACCTGGAAACCGTTGGGGTGGGAGGGCTTGAGGAAGCTTCGACCCTTGCGAGGAAGATTGTGCCCTCTGCGGTGATCACGGTCAACGGGGAGAAGATTGGATTGGTGGGAGCGACCACTCAGATCCTTGAAACGATCTCCTCGACTGGAGGAGTGGAGGTGAAGGGGTTTGCCGGTGATGGTGGTGAGAGCAACGACATGGTCTTGCTGGCCAGCCAGCTGCAGCCCGTGATTGATGATCTGACCGGACAGGGAGTGAACAAGATTGTGCTGATGGCGCACCTTCAGCAGATCACCTTGGAGCAGTCGCTTGCGCCGCTGCTCACTGGAGTGGACATCGTGTTGGCCGGGGGTTCGAACACCCGGTTGGGGGATGCCGACGACGTGGCCGTGGCCTTTACCGGGCATGGAGCGGACTTTGCCGGGAGCTATCCGATGGTGACCGCTGGTGCGGATGCGAAGCCCGTGCTGATCTTGAACACCGACAACGAGTTTACCTACCTTGGCCGATTGATCGTCGACTTTGATCCCAGTGGTGAAATCGTGACCGATGCGCTGGCGGGCCGTGTTTCGGAAAACGGAGCCTACGCGGCGACCGCCGCGAACGTTGCCGCCGCGTGGGGTACGACCGAAGCGAACCTGGGCACGACCGCCTTTGCGCCTGGGACCAAGGGAGCGGGAGTGAAGCAAATCACCGATGCGGTGCAGGCGGTGATCTCGGCCAAGGATGGCGACGTCAAGGGCTACACCAACCACTACCTTGAAGGGGAGCGCGCCTTCGTGCGCAACCAAGAGACCAACCTGGGCAACCTGAGCGCGGACGCCAACGCCTTTAAGCTGGCGTCTGCGGTGGGATCGAGCCTGCCGATTGTCTCGTTGAAAAACGGAGGTGGCATCCGTGCTGCGATCGGCTCGGTTGAGGTAGGCAGTGGAGCGAAGAACCCGCCCTTGGCCAACCCCGGAGCTGGGAAAGCGGCTGGAGGGGTGTCGCAGCTCGATATTGAGAACTCGATGCGGTTCAACAATCGGCTCGTGGCCTTTGAGACGACGCCGGCGGGGCTCAAGGCGATCCTTGAGCATGGAGTGGCGGCCCTGGGTGGCCAGGGACGCTTCCCGCAGGTTGGGGGAGTGTCCTTTGCCTACGATCCGGCGCGGCCGGTGGGAGACCGGATCACGAGGATCTCATTGATTGGGGAAGAGGGGCAACTGCGCGACGCGGTCTACGACGGGACCTTCTCGCCGTGGGCGCCGCCGGTGATCCGCTTGGTGACGCTCAACTTCCTTGCCAACGGAGGGGACAGCTACCCGATGAAGGCCAACGGGACGAACTTCCGTTACCTTCTTGAAGACGGGACCCTTGGATCCATCCTTGATCCCACGCTGGACCTGACCATTGCGCCGTCGCTTCCCGGCAACGCGTTGGGAGAGCAGAAGGCGCTGGGGGACTTCCTTTTGGTGCGCCACGCGACGCCTGCGACGGCTTACGATGTGGCCGACACGGCCGCAGTGGCAGACCTTCGGATCCAGAACCTGTCGGTGCGGAGCAACGCGGTGCCCTACGACCTGACCCTGAGCCTGGGAGGCAACGGGACCGGAGGCCTTGGAGGAGTGAGTGTGGGAGCCGGAGGTCGTCAGGGGATCCGGATTAGCCTTGGGTCGCGTCGTGTGGTGGTGATTGGCAGCAGTGGAGGAGCTGGACTGGGAGCCGAGGTGCTGGACGCCGGCGGCGCGGTGGTGGGCAGCTACAGTGGGAGCGGAGAAATCGCGCTGAACCTGGAGCTTGGAGCCGGAGATTACCTGATCCGCGTGAGCAACACCGGAAGCACGGCGAGAGAGCTGGGGCTGACGGTGGACGCGAGCGGCGTGCCCGCGCCCAAGCCCGACCTTGCGGTGGGACGGACGCTGGGGACGCTGGTGGGAGAGGAAGCCTACGGGGCGGCCTCGACCCAGCAGCGGGTGGAAACGACGCGGACGCTGGCGCCGGTGCGCTCGGTGGTGGCGGCGTGGAACCGAGGGGGCGGCAGCGAAGTGTTGGTGCTGCGTGCGACCAAGGACGCGAGCGACTTCCGGACGACGTATGTGAGCGGAGGGGCGAACATCACCGCGGAGTTGTTGTTGGGCCGCTACGAGACGGCGGAGTTGACGTCGGCGGATGGCCCCGTGGTGATCCAATCGACGGTGGTGCCGAGCCAGACGCTGAGACAGCGTCAGGTGGTGATGACGTCTGCCAGTTCTGGCCGGAGGCCGATCCCGCGGACCGTGGTGACGATCCTCAACCGGACCAACCTCGTGGAGATCCGGGGCAACGCGAAGAGCGACCCAACCAAGCTCGACGCAGTGCGGATCCGGGTCTCGACCCGGTAAGCGGAGCTCCAACACCAAGTTTCGAAAGAGCCATGGGGGGCAATCCTCTCTTGGCTCGCTCGTTTGGCCCTTTGGCCCTTTGGTCTGGATTTTCAGCCTCTCAAATGCCCGGCCCCGAAAGCGAGGTATTTGTAGCTGCAGAGTTCTTCAAGCGCCATCGGGCCGCGGGCGTGGAGCTTGTCGGTGCTGATGCCGATCTCGGCGCCGAAGCCGAATTCACCGCCGTCGGCGAAGCGGGTCGAGCAGTTCCAGAAGACGCAGGCGCTGTCGACCTCGAGCTGGAATTTCTCGGCGGCGGCGGCGTCGCGCGTCACGATGGAGTCGGTGTGGTGCGAACCGTAGCGGTTGATGTGGGCGATCGCGGCATCGAGGTCATCGACGATTTTCGCGGAGAGGATGTAATCGAGGTATTCGGTGGTCCAGTCGGCTTCGTTCGCAGGGACCACGGCGGCTCTTCCGGCGCAGGTGCGGAAGGCATCGTCGCCTCGCACCTCTACGCCTTTTGCGGCGAGAGCCGCGACGATTCGGGGAACAAAGGTCGCGGCGACCCTCCGATGCACGAGCAGGGTCTCGGCGGCGTTGCAGACCGAGGGCTTCTGCGTTTTGGAATTGATCGTGATCGCTTCGGCCATGTCGAGGTCGGCGTCTTGGTCGACGTAGACGTGGCAGATGCCGTCGTAGTGTTTGATCACCGGCATGCGGGCCATGCTCACGACCGCTTCGATGAGGCTGGCACCGCCGCGTGGAATGATGAGATCGAGCCATTGGTCCATCTCGCAGAGGTGACGCACGCTCTCGCGATCGGTGAAGGGGATGAGCTGGATGCTGTGATCGGGCAGTCCGGCGGGCGCACCGCCGTCCTGAAGAGCGGCGGCGATGGCGCGGTTCGAGAGGATCGCCTCCTTGCCACCTCGCAGGATGGTGGCGTTTCCGGTCTTGAAACAGAGCACCGCGGCATCGGCAGTGACGTTGGGCCGGCTTTCGAAGATGATCCCGATGACGCCGATGGGGCTACGTTTTTTCACGAGGCGCAGACCATTGGGCCGGGTCCATTCGCGGAGGATCTCGCCGGTGGGATCGTGCAGGGCGGCCACTTCGCGGATGCCGTTCGCCATCGCCGCGATGCGCGCGGAGTCAAGGCGGAGGCGATCCTGCATCGCCGCGCTGAGCCCGGCCTCGGTCGCGGCGGCGAGGTCGAGGGCATTGGCAGCGAGGATTTCCGGCTCGCGTGCGACGAGGGCATCGGCCATCGCGAGGAGGATGGCGTTTTTCTCCGCCGTGGAGAGTTTGGTGAGGGCGTGGGAGGCGGCACGGGCCTGTTCGCCCATGCGGCGCACCTCGAGTCCGATGTCGTCCGAAGTCATGGAAGGAGGGAGGTCAGGAGGAAAGGGGAGTCGTCTTTGCTTTGGCTTGGAAGCGGGTCGCGAGGCCGCGCCCTTCGACGAGTTCGGGGAGTTGCTCGGGCTTGAGCCCGCTCGCGATGAGAGTCTCGATGCCCGAGTTCACCGCCGCCTCGACGGCGCGGAGCTTGCTCGCCATGCCGCCGACGGAAAGGGCACCTTTCTCGTCGCGGGCGAAATGGAGGACCGCCTCGATGTCCTCGACGTGGTGGATGATGTCGTCCTCGGAAACCGAATCGGGACCGGTGAGCCCCGGAACGCTCGTGAGGAGGATGAGCATGTCGGCCTCGACGAGGCGGGCGACGATTGAGGAAAGGGTGTCGTTGTCGCCGACCTTCAGCTCGTAGACGGAGACCGAGTCGTTCTCGTTCATGATCGGGACGACGCCGCGATGGGCGAGGATCGCATTCAGGGTGGCGAGGACATTGCCGCTGCGACGTTCGTCCAGGAGATCCTCATGGGTGACGAGGAGCTGGGCGACGTTGAGACCGTGATGAACGAACTGGCTTTCGTAGAGGTGCATCAGGCGCGCCTGTCCCGCGGCCGCGCAGGCCTGGAGCATCTCGATCTCGGTGGGGCGCTGGGCGAGGCCGAAGGC
>CAMCXS010000181.1 GCA_945883495.1 Akkermansia muciniphila | reverse complement strand
CAAATCAGACGACCGGATTCCACGCCCTCTCAAACCCAAAGCCCTCGAAGTGCTTTGCGTTGGCCGTGGCGAAGTGGGTGACGCCGTGATGCCGCAGGGTGAGCGCGAGCCGAGCGTCGATGATGTGGCGGAAGCCGGTGGTGGTTTTGGCGGCCCAGGTCCAGAGCGGTTTGGCAACTTCGGGTTCGTAGTCGCCGAACTCCCAGCTGGGATTGGCGCGGAGGGCGTTACAGAAGGCCGTGGCTTCCTTGGCGGTCTTGGGCTTGAGGACGCCGGCGGGATTGCGGAGCTGCATGTAAAGCTCCACCAGCACGAGGCCTCAGAGCAGGAATCGCGCGCCTGTGATCTCCTCCTCGAAGAAGCGCCGGGCGGCCTCGTGATGTGGCGAATCGGGGTTCGCCGCGTAGAGGAACAGATTGGTGTCGGCGGAGCGGATCAGGACGCGCTGCGCTCAAGCATGGCGTCCACTTCGGGCCGCAGACTCGCCAGATCGGTGAGGAAGTCTCCGCCGCAGTCGAGAATGGGGAAGCGCCAGGCCTCCTTTGGAGCGGGCTCCTCCGGGAAGCGGGCGACAAAGTGCTCTGCCGCCTTGCGCATGACCTCCGACAGCGACCAATCCTGCCGCTCCGCGATCTCCTTGAGCCGCTGGTAGAGTGGCTCGGGAAACTGGATTTGCGTGCGTATCATGATGCGTTTTATGCATTATAGCCTCAGTGACGTCAATTTGATGCAATTGCGCTCTCTGAAGGTTACTGCGCGTTGCCCGCCGGTCGCTTGCTGGCTCGGAACTCAGTCCGGAAATCGGTCAGTTGCTCTCGCAAACGGGCCGCGATTTCGGACTGAGCTTTGCGATCGAAAGGATTGGTCTAACGGCGAGGAGCGAAATGCCCAAGACTCGCGATCCTCCCGCCCGGGTTTCGCGTGATCACCCGGCGTTGCCGCGACTCATCATGCGGCGGGCTGTCTTCAAGTCCTCGAGACGATCCGTGGCGGCCTTGATCTTTTTGTCGATCTCGGCGGTGTCGGGAGTTCCATCCGCGGCACCACGGGTCATCATGCGACGGGCGGTCTGAAGATCTTCCAACTCGCCGGTGGCATCTTGAATCTGTTGATCCAGGTCACCGCTGGCTGCGGTTGGGCTGTCGCCCGCGCCACCTTGGAAGGTGGTGCAGCTCGTCACACCCAAAGCGGCCGCGATGGCGAAAGAGTAGAGGATGGTCATCGGTCTCATGAGGATTGGATTTACCTGATCCGCGAGAGTGGGGCAAGGGTAACAATTCGAGGGGGCGGTAAATCAGTGCTCGCCCCTGCAGCGTGCCGCCGAGGAAACCCCCATCGCGGCTTTCTGCTTATTTAGGAGGAGAGTCGGCATCAAAACTGCTTCGCTCTTTATGGGTTCCGAAACGAAACTCTTGTAAGGAAATGGGACTAACTGGAAGGGCGGTTGGCAGTGAATCCTTTCGAGCCTGCGGTCTGATTGAGCGACTCCCTTCTACTTCTGATACTTCGCGATGCATTCGTTCATTTTGACATCTGCAGCGTGGCTACCTTTGAGATTGAAGGACCAGTATTCTGTTTTGGTGAATTTCAGGCGCAGGCTCTCGGAGTTGCGGTATACGTCGGCCAAGCCGCCGGGTTCTTCGTAGGATTGGGAGATGCGCAACCATTTGTCGCCGCCTTCATCGATCACCGTGGCTTCGTATTTCAGGCTGTCGTCGTCAGGGGAATCGTCGCTGGCCAACGTCACCACAATGCTGCCAGAGCTATCTTTGCTGGCTCCTTTAAGGAGATTCCAATCGCCCCGGGCATCGACATGCAGGTGGGTGTTGTCCCTGGAAACGCGCAGCATGGTGCCGTTGTCATAGTAGCGAATCATGGAGGCGCAGGCGAATTTACCTCTCTTGTCGGTGAAATAGTGGACCGCCCAGTCACCAGGGCGGGCGTAATCGTGCTCGGTAAGTTTGTTGAAATGGGAGCTTCTGCGGGTACTGGGGCTTGGCGCTTTTCCTCTCGTTTCTGATTCGGCATTCAAAAAGCGATCGACCATGGTTTTGTAAGCTGCATTGCTGCCTTTGAGGTCGAAGTTCCACTCGACCGATTCGCCAATGGCGCCCACGTAGATGAAGAGTTTCTTCCCGTTGCAGATGCCGTCGCCCACGCCTGGTGCGTTGGGTTCGGTAATGCGCAGCCAAGTCATGCCGTCGGCATCCTCGATCACTTTGGCTTTGCCGCTCCACACAGATTCGTTGGCGGCGCTGTCGATGCGGTATTCCGCAGCGTGGGATTTGGCGTCGGGGATTTCACTCCAATCGGCAGAGGAGTCTATGTGGAAGTTTTCGCCGTCAAAGCTGATGCGGAGATGCACCTCTTGTTTGCCGTCATAGGTTTTCAACATTTCGGTGCGGACAACTTTTCCGTGCTCGTCTGCGACGGAGTTGACGGTCCACCCAGCCTTTTCACTGATTACAGTACGGATGAGTTCCGCGTGCAGGAGGCTAGCACTCAGAAGAAGCGCGGCGAATGTTAGGCTGAAATAAGTTCGTTTCATTGGCATGACGACTTCAAGGGATAACGCGTACGAATCCTGGTCAGACGGAGGCGTGTTTGTAGCCGATTTGGGCGGAGGGAATCTCCCGAAACAGGGGAGAGAATACAAAGTCCAGCGGTTTGACTCGCCAGGGGACGCGGTCAAAGATGTGGTGCCCGTTCTCCTGGAATGCTTCCGCGATGAGTTCGGAACAGAAGTAGGCGTCTTTCACGTTGAAGATGCGTTCGGCGAAGGAGCTCCCCAGCCAACCGCTGAGCATTGGTGGCATCAGCGCGGTCAGGGCATAAAAGGAAACGCCCCAGTAATCATACTCGCAGCCGCCCGTGGCCTTGCTCTTGCAATAATTGACCACGTCCAACAAGGAGGCTTCGTCCAGGTAGCGGTGACGCAAGATTCGGAGCCGGTTGCCTTTCTTGAACAAGTCTTCCATCGTTGACTCGACCACTCCGACGTCTCCCTTGTCATGGTGCGGTTCGGTGATCGCTTCGATGATTTTGCCGTCCCCTATATAGATGGCGGTGTGGCACCAGTAGCGATCCTTTTCTCTCTCGGAGCTGGACAAGATGTTGGAGGCTTGGATCGGAGCGGCGACGCCCCACTCGTTCACCCCGGTGAGGATGACATCGCCCACCTTCAACGCATCGATGTTTAGGCCGCTGCGCCAACGGGGGACCTTGCCTTTCCACTGTTTCACTTCTTTCCGTCCCCTGCTCTGCACGGAGAGCAACTCCGGCAGGATGGCGAAGAAGACCGGGTTGACGTTCATGATGAGGAACTCGTAGATATCGGGTGCCTCGGCAATGGTTGCGGTGAACTTCTCCCCGCGCTTTAGCTTCAGAAGGAGGGCTCCGAGCAAAACAATGACCGGAAACAACAGCGTTACCACCGCAGTCACCCCCATCGCCACGATGAGTCGGAAGAGGGTGCTGACGATGGGGCTGCCGGTGATACCCTGGAAAAACGCGAAGACCATCCACCCTAAGCCCACTGGAACCGTCAACACCATGAGCCAGGGGACCCAATTCAGCCCGATATTCATCAGCCCCAGGGTGGCCAGGGTGGCGTTGGCAATCAGAGAGGCGGCGAAGGCCGTGGCAAAGGCGCGCCAATGCTTCAAAAAGCTCCACGCCAACCCGGTGAACGCGAGACAGATCGCAATCAGCCCGCTGGAGACCAAAATGGCCCAGGGCTTGAAGCGCGGGTCGGACAGTTCGCCCGGGGGGATGAGGGCTTCCTTCAGGGCGACGTCATTGAGTTTTCCACCGGCAAAGAAGCTTTTCTCGGTGAAATTAACATAGTGCTGGTACGGCCAGATCGTCACCGCGAACGCGGCTCCCAGGCAAATCCCCAGCACGAGCAGGCTCTGAAAAAAGGCCTGGATGGAATACCTATCCTCTGGTTCCGGGGTGCGGTCGATGCTCGTAGCGGTGTCCATAAATGAGTAGCCTCTCACGCTAGGGGGAACCTGGGTCAAGCTTTTTGGCCCTGACGGGTGAGTCTTGCCGTGATTGACGCGGATCGCCGGTGGATTATTGCGAAAACCTTCCCTAGGATAAACCTAGCCGATCCGGCTCTGGCAGTCGGTCTGCATCTTGCCTTGAGGGGGGCACTCGTGGTAGGGGCCGGAGGCCCTGAACCCCTCCATCCCCGGGCCGGCGGTGAAGCCATGGCCGCAAGGTTCAAAAAGATCTAGGCGGTGTCGGCAGTTCCATCCGCGGCACCACGGGTCATCATGCGACGGGCAGTCTGAAGATCTTCCAACTCGCCGGTGGCATCCTGAATCTGTTGATCAAGGTCACCGCTGGCTGCGGTTGGGCTGTCGCCCGCGCCGCTTTTGAAGGTGGTGCAGCTCGTTACCCCCAAAGCGGCCGCGATGGCGAAAGAGTAGAGGATGGTCGTCGGTCGCATGAGGATTGGAATTACCTCATCCGCGAGAGTGGGGCAACAGTAACAATCTTAGGGGGCGGTGAATCAGGGAAAGGGGGCGCCCTTGGAGCCTTGACATCATGGAAGCCAACGTCGCGGGCCTCGGGTTTTTGATAGGAGAGCTGGCGTCAAAACTGCTTTGCGTAGCTTCCCGCTTCTTCCATGTGTCGCTTTCGTCACAGAGGGGCGCAAACCACAAAAGTGACCGCGAAATTCCACCTCTTTGCTTCGCCGAAAAGGTTGACGGACCGGACTATCTCGAATTACAAAGGGCGGCCAAGCTGGGGAAATCGCATTTCCTCCCACCGCCCCTTCTCTTGCTCATGGCGGCCGGTGTCTGGCGGGCGGAGGGCAGGCTAGATTTTCTGTCACTCCAACCTATCGATCCGCTCGACCTCTCCGATGCAGAGAACCATAAAACTGGGCCTAGCCCTCACCTTTGCGGCCCTCCTGCAGCCCCT
>CAMCXS010000180.1 GCA_945883495.1 Akkermansia muciniphila | reverse complement strand
AGATAGGCGCGGGTCAGGGAGTCGGCCCGGGCGTCCTTGTCCAATCGCGGAGCGGGACCGCTGAAAACGACCTCGCCCCCTTGGTCACCGCGGCCGGGACCGATGTCTACCAAGTGATCCGCGGCGCGAATCACCGCTTCTTCATGTTCCACGACGAGGAGGGTGTTCCCCTTGTCGCGCAGCCGTTCCATGACGTCGATGAGGCGGCCGATGTCGCGCGGATGGAGACCGATCGACGGCTCATCCAGCACGAACAGCGTATTCGTCAGCGAAGCGCCAAGGCACGTCGTCAAGTTCACTCGCTGCACCTCGCCGCCGGAAAGCGTCCGCGTGGGTCGATCCAAATCAAGGTAGCCGAGCCCGACTTCCTCCAAATAACCGAGCCGCGAGACGATTTCATCCCGGAGCAGCTTGGCCGAAGCGTCGCCGGCGGGAACCTTCAAGCCGCGCACCCAGGGAAGCAGTTCACAGATCGGCAGATGCCAGAGATCGGGAAGAGCCCGCTCGCCGATCCGGTAGTTCAGCGACTCCGGTTGCAGCCGTTTTCCCTCGCAGGCGCGGCACTCGGTGTAACTGCGGAACCGGCTCAGGAAGACGCGGACGTGCATCTTGTAGGTCTTCGTTTCGAGCCAATCGAAAAAGCCCTTCACGCCATACCAACGTCCGCTTTCGTAGGCTTGCTCGGGATCGCCGCCTTCGCCGCGCAACACCCATTCTTGGTCGGCATCGGAGAGATCTTCGAACGGGGCATCGAGGTCGATCTTGCGTTTCCGGGCGTTGCGCTCCAGGTCGATTTGGCACTCCTGATACGTATCCCCTTGGAAGGCCTTCACGACGCCCGCGCCGATCGAGAGCGAATGATCCGGAAGCGCCTTGCGGTAATCAATCCCGATCACCCGGCCAAACCCGCGGCAGGCCCGGCAAGCACCGAGCGCGTGATTGAAGCTGAACAGGCCCGGGGTGGGGGGGCGGATCGAGGCATCGCAACGGGCGCAATGCCAGGCGGAGGAGAAATCGAGCCGCTCCCCCGACGTTGGCTCAATGAGCGCGAGCTTCCCTTTGCCTAGTTGCAGCGCGGTTTCGATCGCTTCCAAAAGCCGGCTACGACGGTTCGCCGCGACACGATCTTGGATCACATCGACGCGCGCCGGGAGCTTGCGGGTAAAGGCTTCGGGCTGGTCGGTCCGGAAGATCTCCCCGAAGACATAGACCCGGACGTAGCCCTGGCTTTGGAGGAAGTTGAAGAAGTCCTCCGGCGCGGTGCCGGACGGAGCGGAGACGCCAAACGTGACCAGGACCGGCGCTTCGTTCCACTTTTCTTTGGCCGCCGCGGCGATGGCGGAAGGCGTGTCCGGCTGCACCGGGCCCTGGCAAGTGGGGCAACGTCCGGTGGCGAGGCGCGGGAAGAGCAGCTTCAGGTAATCGTTGATCTCGGTGATCGTGCCGACCGTGGACCGCGTGGTCTTGACGTTGTTCGCCTGCTCGATGGCGATGGCGGGCGGGATACCGCGAATTTCGTCCGCCTGCGGCTTGTCCATTCGGTCGAAGAACTGCCGCACATACGGAGAAAAGGTCTCCACATAGCGCCGCTGCCCCTCGGCATACACCGTCTGAAACGCCAACGACGACTTCCCGGAGCCGCTGGGGCCGGTGACGACAATGAGCTGGTATAGCGGAAGATCGAGATCGATCCCCTTGAGATTGTTCTGCCGCGCGCCCCGGATCTCGATCACGGGCACGACCGGGGCGGCATCCTTGGCCGGCGGCTGGGACGATTTGCGGGAACGGGGCTTCGGGGCGCTGGTCCTCATCTGGCTACTTACGAGAGAGCCGGGGCGATGGCCACCCGGAAAATAGGAGGGATGCGATGTGGTGGGCGCTGGGTGGCGAGGGCTTTCAGCTTTCGCGCGCAAACAACAGCAGTCCTCCACCGCAGACGGGCCCTCAGGAAGGGCCAAGCATAAGCACGGACGGTGGAGCTCGTGCTCGTGCTCGTGCTCGTGCTCGTAATCGAAATTGGAATCGCAACTGGGGATCGATGGCGCGCAGGCTGCCAGAACGGTCGGATCACAAATCCAAACTACCTTCTCCCCGTAAGTTGGACCTGTGGTCCGACCTGAGGAGGCGTCGCGGCGTCCACCGGCGCTGGCTGAGGACAGCCAGCCCTACCGGATTCGTATCTAAATCGAACCTGATCGGGTGGAACTCTCCGGAGCCGGTCTCTCAGAGCGGAGTTCTGGCCTTTCAGAAGTGCCATCGAATGCTTCGGGTCGAGCAACCAAGGCATCACCAGGGAGCCCGCGGTTCGAACGGCAAGTCCGCTGGTTCCTCCCACTCGGCGTTGTGGAGGGCGCCAGACCACCGGCTCCAGTAGACCTGAAAGTGATCGGTGGCCGCAGATATGCAGGATCGTATCAAGGGTTCCGTAGGGTGGGCATTTTGCCCGCCCGGACTTTGGCTGGCGCTCCGGAGTAGCGGAGGCCGCTCTGCTCACCTGTTTCATTGCGGCGAAGCCACCGACAATGCGCGAACAAGGATTCGAGGGGATGATCGTGGCTCGGGCGGGATAGTCGCCTGCTTGAAATCCTCATGAGCCACATCCGCCGCCCGATGACCGCGGACCGGCGTTGCTCACGGATCTCGTCGCAAGGCAGGATGTGGAGATATGCGCCTGAGCATTAAAATTGCTTATGCTGCCTACTAAGATATTGCCTCTTACATAAGGATTTCTTATACAGGCAAAGCAGATGGCTTCTCCCGCGACACCGGTCTCCTGGCTTGCGGCATCGTTCTTGGCGCCGTCGGCCAAGCTTCTTTGACCCCCGGCCGCCCTCCTCGAACTGCCCGTCCCGCTCTCCTCGCTACCGCCTCCGCTGCCGTTTCCTACCGCAAAATTCCCCACGCCTCGCGCCCATCGGTTGCGCCAGACATCCGAACGAATGCCGCCGACGTGCGAAATCTCTCGGCTGAGTCCAATTTTCATATATTTAATATTTGCGAACTATTTGGTGAGCATTATGATCCAGCATCGACACCCGCCACTGGTGCATCGCAGACCTCAGTACTCCCTGCTCATGACCACTCGCCACGTAAATAAGCTCCTTATGTTCCTTGCGGTGCAGCGCCTGTGTGCTCGTCCCGAGTTTGCGGCCGTCTTGGAGAACATTCCGGCTTTTGCGGAGTCGTTGGCCAGCTTTGATGCGGTCGTCGAGGAGATCGGCAAAGGCTACCGTCGCGTGTTTGCACTCCATTCGGAGGGGCTTACGGCGGACAAAAAGCAGATCCGCGAAGACCTGGCCCAACTCGCCGCTCGCGTCAGCGCCAGCGTGGTCGCCTGGGCCCACCAGCAGGGTGATTTGGAGCTCGCGCATCAGGCGCATGTCACCAAAACCAAGATTCTTGCTGGCCGCGCCCTTCATGCCGCCGAAACCGTAGACCATCTCCTCAGCTTGGCCAGGCCTCACCTCAAAGCCTTGGTGCCCTACGGGCTCACCGCCGAGCGCCTGGAGCGTCTTGCTCAGCTCAACGCCAGCTTCCTGGACCGCATGGGCAATCCCAGGGCGGCGATCACCGATCGCAAGTGTACCAATGCCTCCCTGGCGGCTTTCATGACCGAGGCCACCACCTTCCTCACCCAGCTGGATCGCTTCACGGAGATTCTGAAGGAAGAGTATCCGCAGTTCGTGGCGTCGTACCGGCTCAGCCGCAAAATTCACCACACCGCCGCCACCCGTTCTCTGAGCGAATCCGAAAAAGCCAACGCCGCGGCGCGCGAAGCGAAGAAAGCGCTCGCCCAAGCCAAAAAGGACGCTCACATCACCGCCATCCACGCCCGTGCCGAAGCAACCCGAGCCAAAGCTCAAGAGATTCTTGCTGAGATCGGGGAATCCGTGACCAAACGAGAGGAAGGTCCCCGGCGCAGCTGGGCGCCTGAAACGAGAGAGTCCTCGCCACGTTCGAGGTAGCGTGCCGGCGAACTGGAGTCTGGCCGGTTTCCTCTCGCTGGGGTTTCATGCGGAGCACGGAATGCTTCCTCGAAAATCTATTGTTTCACAGATCAGCGCTAGACAGTCGATAGACCATTGCGTAAGGGAAGCTTAGCGCATGAAGACTCTGTCGGCCCTCTCCCCGATCCTCTGCCTCCTCGCCGCCCTCCTGCCCCCCCCGGTGGCAGGGCAGTCCCCGAGCCTGGCTCCCCCGGGCAGCCCCTCCGCCTCCGCCGCCATCCCCGTGGACCAAATCGGTGCCGCGGCGCAGAAGCAGTATTCCGGGGACGGCCTCGGCATCACCCCGACGGCGAACGGCGCCCGCCTCAAAGCGCTCTTCCAACGCCTCGAAGCCGACGCCACCCCGGAAGGTCTCTGGGTCCGCTCCACGGCGGAGAAGGACAGCCACACCGCCGGGTCAGACGCGAGATTCCGCATCCGCGCCATGGCGCTCGGTCGTGGGGAGGACATCCTCTCGCCGCTTGCCAACACCGGCGAAGTCCGCGCCAACAAAGACGCGGCCGCTTGGCTGCGCCCCGGAGTCATTGAAGAATACACCACCAGCATGGACGGCATCCGCCAGGACTTCGTCATCCCGGTGCGTCCGGTCGGAGCCGCAGGCGACGATCTCACCCTCACCCTCGAACTCACCGGAGCCCACGCCGAACCAGCAGCAAATGGCGCGAAGGTCATCATCAATCATTCCGGCCGGGAACTGCTCTACAATCGCCTCCACGTCACCGACGCCACCGGCCGGGAGCTTGAGGCCCGGATGGAACCCACCAACGCTGGAGGAACGCTCGAAATCCGGGTGAACGACCGGGGCGCCGCGTATCCGGTGCGGATCGACCCTACGCTTAGCGATGTGGACTGGGCGAGCTTGGGCGGCCTTCCGGGAGCGAATACGACGGTGAGGGCTCTGGCGGTGGACAGCTCCGGAAATGTCTACGCAGGAGGCGACTTTGCGATTGTGGGCAATGTCATGGCCAACCGCATCGCCAAATGGGATGGAAGCAGCTGGAGTGCCTT
>CAMCXS010000179.1 GCA_945883495.1 Akkermansia muciniphila | reverse complement strand
CCATCGACGACGCAGCAGCGGCCTTTGCTCCGCGACGAGGTCGCATGCATGAAGCGGCAGTTCTTGCCATCGCGCACCGCGAGACCGACGTGCGAGGTGTAGCTCGAGTGCCAGTCCGAAACGACCGCGATGACATCGCCGTCCTGCAGTTGGGACTCCACTGACGCAACGCGGGATTTCGGGATGTAGGTGATCGGCAATTGCGAGAGGCTCGCCTCGATCCTCGCAAAGTCGGAGAGCATCGCGGGATTGTTCCGAAGGTATCGGTTGTCGCTTCCAGGCACCTGCATGTAGCGGACCTTGCGGCGGATCGGCACGCCACCGAGCGAGGGCGTCGCAATCGTGCCGAGTCCCCGTCGCTGGTTGTCGGCGAAGACTTCCTCGAGGTGGTGCATGCGGCTGACGTAGGTGCCGTCGCAGACGCCGTTGCGGTAACGCTCGAGCTCGATGTAGTGCAGCATCGCCTCGCGCGACCAAAGGTGCGGCGGGTTCTTGATCATGCGGGCGAAGGCGAGCGAGGCCTCGTAGAAGGTCCAGCAGTCGAGCAGGTCGAAATTCACCGAGGGCGACTCGATCTTGTTGTCGATCTCGAGGGTGTAGTTGCCGTAGGGCGTGCCACAGAGGGCCTTGCCGACGGTGACGGTGCGGGTCGGGAGGGCAAGGTTCGACCAATTCTCCTGTCGGGCGCGCGCGCAGAGCTTTGAGAATTTCGCCTCACCCTTGAAGACGACCGGCCACGGCAGACGCGGCTGGCGCAGCGTCACGCTCGTGGAGCCTTGCTCGGGCAGGGTCTTGCACTGGGTGAAGAGCAGCGCCGATCCCGCGCCACCGAGGGCTTGAAGGAAATGGCGGCGGGAGGCTAAGGAAACGGCAGGAACGGCGGGCAGGGACATGGACGGGGAAGAGAGGCGGAACGCCTCCAAGATACCCGGACGCACGCCGGACTTCAACCGATCGTGCGCATCGTTTCGGACGGGAATTCCACTTTGGGACCTCCCGGACAAGCGAGCCGGCCGGGGAAATCGGGTGAACGGCTCCAGCGGCGAGCCGGTTCCGGGGTGATGGAAAATCGGAATTGGTCCCTGGCGCTGTTTCACAAACCATTCAATCGCAGCCGCCGTGGCAGACGACGCCCTGATTGGCGTCTTCCTGGCGCGGGGCGAGTTGAACATCACTGAAATCGATATCGTCATCAATGCCGGGAGGCACGATGGATGTCGGGATCGGTGTCGGTTCCGTCTGAGGGGCTGATGTGGATGGATCGTTGTTCATGTCTGGTGGGCTAAAAATCATCGTATTAATTAGGTTTCTGGAGCCGCCGCTCGTGATGCGGGCGATTCTCTCCTTCTGGCGCATCGCCTAGGGGAACGGGTTCTTGGTATCTGGAATGAGCATGGGTAAGCCGCAACTCCTGAGCTGGTAGTTAACTGGTATAGATTTCCTTTTTTAATCGCCTCGGATCCCTTTCCACTGAAGTTCTCTGGTCGGTAGAGGGGCGGGGAGTCTGATGCACGCGCTGGATTATTTTTCAACGGTTGACTGGCGAGTTACTTCGATTTGCGTTTGAACCAGGACCACGTCTTACGCGGAGCGTTGGCAAGCGCGGCATCTACCAACTGAATGGCATCGCTGACGGCCTCGGACGGCGGCAGATTGGCAAGCGTGGCATCGATCAACTGAATGGCATCGCTGACGGCCTCAGATGGCGGCAGATTGGCAAGCACTGCGCGGAGAACTTCCACGGACTTGGCATCCGCTAGGAGTGCGTTGACCATTCGCTGCCTGCGTTGGCTAATGACCGCCCAACACCACTGCCCCAAGATCCGGGTCAAAAGGTTCGCCACTTCCCGATGCAATCCGCACTGATGCGTCAAGGCGTCCTTGACCTCAACCATCCAGACCAACTTAGCGTGGTTCCAACTCATCGGGTCATTTCGCCATGGACCGTAGCGAGGGGAAATCTCATCAATCAACGTCTTTAGCTGGCGAGGTAGTTGTGGTGCGCTTGACGCAGCCGCGATGGGTGTTGGTGTTATGGTTACGTCGGGCACGTAGAATGATGGTCCCGTGTCGAGCTTGTTGATGGTTGATGGTTCCACGTCCTCCATGAAACAGCAGCTGAAGTCCTCGTCCTCGTCCTCGTCCTCGTCCTCGTCGCCGATGGCGTAGCAGTAGCTGAGTGAGTCTGCTGTAACCGTGTCCTCAAAAAAATTGGCGGTGTTGTTTAATGCGGAACCCATCGACGGCTGATACACCTCCCGCTTGGCCACTGTCACCTTCTCGGCCTCGTCCCAGGCCACGAAAGAGGTGCCCTTGCAGACGAGGTTATGGGCAATCGCCACCTCAATGCCTTCTCTCGCGCGTTCGGTCCCCAGCAGATGCCGGCAACGGCGATGCGCCCAGAGCAGACGCGCCGCTTCACTCGTGTGTCCAGGGGATTCGGCTCCAAGATCGAAGCGCATGCTCCACTCGCTATAATCGGGGTGATGGCCATGAATCGTGAGTGTGGCAGCCTCGTCATCGGGGAGGCGCACGGGCAGCAGATGCACGTCACCGGCGTGGAGGTCGGGCAGGTGGTCAGATTCGCTCGCTGTATCGACGTTCGCGCTCGTGAGACGGAGTCCGGTCAGCACGGGCCTCCGCAGGATGACCGCAAGATCCTTCACGGCGGCAGGGATGTCATCATCCGGCGTCATCAGCGCGCAGCGACCGCCAGTGAGTCTGGCAAGATTCTTCAAGAATGCGTCATTGACAGAGCAGTCGATGCCGAAGGTGTGGACGGTTACACCGGCCATGGTACCGTCCCTCACTAGCTTGAGGATCTCGTTTTCGTTGCCGACCTGACCGTCGGTGATGAGGACAAAGCGTTCGGGTCGGCCGGATTGCTGGGCGGCGCGGACATCGAGAACGTGGCGCAACGCCGGGAGCAGCTCGGTGCCGCCGCCGGTTCCGATCTCGGCGAGGCGGATGAAACCCTCGTCCTTCAGCAATTCATCGCGGCTCATCAGGCTGTCGGAGAAGTCCTGAAAACCGCTTTCGAAGCAGGTGATCCAGACACGGTCGTTGGCGCCGAGTTCGCGGACGAAGGCGTGGAGGGCTTCAGCAGCCTTTCTCCAGTTCCCGCCGTCCATGCTGCCGGAACGGTCGAGCAGGAAGTAGATGTCTTGGGCGAAGTCGTCGACCGCCGCCTGAGCCGCTTCCACCCGTGGGGCGCGCAGTTGCAGCAGGGCGTAGAGATCGCCGTTGTGGCGGGTCGTCCAGGCACGCGGAACTGCCTCGGTGACCGCGGTTTCCTGCCAGCGCAGGACGAAATCGCGATCCGGGAAATGCTGTTCTCCGGCCAACTCGACTTCGAGCGTGGCGCCTGCCGCGCGGATGACGGCCGAATTAGAGGGGCAGAAGCAGGTCGTCAATTCCACCTCGCTGGCGTCCAGCGAACCATGCAGGAATATCGTCGCGGCATCGGGGTGATCCGCCCCGATGCGCGGCGGGGTGATCCGGGAGGCGTCAGGAACCTGATCGGTGTCATCGACAGTGCCGAGGCCGCGATTTTTCCGCAGTAGTGGTTTGCCGGGGATGTAGCGAATGCCGGGGCAGAACGGGATGCGCAGGGAGAGGCCCTCCCCGAGGCGGTCGAGCATCTGGAAGTAAGCGAAGCGGATGACGATGTGATCGCCGGGCGCGGTGTTGCCGAGCTGGAGGTTGAAGAGGTTATCACGATCCATCTCCACCAAGGCGGTGCGATGGCCGGCGGCTTTTTTCTCCGCCACTGTGCGGCGCGCGTCCTGTTCCTCCATCACCACGGCGCGGGTGACGCGGCCGTTGACGATCATCTCGCAGCGATAAACGGAGGCGCTGCCCGGCAGCGGGAAGGTGTAGGTGACATCGAGCGGTTCGCACGCGTTTTGCTCGAAGACCTGGTCCATCTCGACCAAGACAAATTCGCCGGTGACGCGGAAGCGGGTCTCGACGTGGATGAGCGGTAGGGTGATGCGGGACGTGGCGAGTTGGGCGATGAGGCCGAAGACGGATTGTTTCATGGATGGGAAGGCGGTGAAGGATTCAAGAGGAGGTGGAATCGAGGATGCTCCGAATGGCGGTGATCTGTTCGGTGGTGAGACGAAAGCCGGGGCGGCGGGAGACGAGCATCAGCTCAGGCGAGATGGGAAAGGTCTGCCACGTCTCCGGCTGCGCGAACGGGGCGGGCGCATCTGGAAGCGCGATCCCGCCTGAGGCGGCGGATTCGGTGACCTCGCGCAGTTTGTCGTCGCTGCGGGCAAACAGCAGGGACTGGATGCGGCTCAACGGCAGACCTTCCGCCTGCAGCACGCGGACCGCGCAGGCCTGGAGAAAATGGCGCTCGCCATAGCCACTTCCGCCGCCTGCGTTCGGCCCATCGAGCAGGCCCAGCGTGCGATAATACCGCAGCGTGCGCGGTTGGGTCTCGGTGGCTACCTGGCCGTTGGCGGGCACGATCCGGTGCTGCGAACACCAGGCGGTCACGCGGGAGGCGAGTTGCTCGACAGTCAGGTCCATGGGTGAACAAAATACAATAACACTGTTATTGCAATCTGTTTTTGCCACACCATTTTTCGAACGTCCCCCCCACCTCGATGAATCCGACCGCGAACGACCCATTCCTGCCAGAGCCTGATGCCTCCGCCTAGCCCAGCTTTCACTGACCGGGAAATAGGGGTCAAAATAGGGGTCAGGGAAGAATGGCACTGACTTAAGCAGCCTTGCGGTATCGTGCGCGGTGTAGCGTTACATCTGTCTGTCCCTTTAACTTTTGTCTGTCCCTTTAACTTCCATGTTTGATTTCTTGAAATAGGATTTGACGCAGGCGTCTCTGTGGACAGAATTTGTCCACGGAGACATGAAAAAGGTAACTGTCCGAGATTTACGTAACTCCTTCTCCATGCTCGAAGCTTGGCTGTCAGAGGGGGAAAGCATTTGTATTGAGAAACGTGGACAGCCGATCGGAATGCTTACCGCATGGCGGCCTGATGCCTCAACTGAGCC
>CAMCXS010000178.1 GCA_945883495.1 Akkermansia muciniphila | reverse complement strand
CGATGCCGTGAGTGTTGGGCATGGGAAAATCGCGGGAGCCGGTTTTGAGGCCCCACTGGTCCCGCAAGTGGGCGAGGTGCCAGAGACGCTTGATGAGGGTTGAGGCTCCTAGCCAGTCCTCGTGCTTAAAAAGGGATTTCCAGTCGCCGCCCTTTTTGGTGGCGGCCTCGTGCCACTCGCGCCCTCCGGCGACGGCTTCGGCTTTCCCACCGAGGTTGTCTTTGTTGGAAAATAACCCAGTGTCCCAGCCTCCGTTGTGCCAGGCATCAAAGGCACGGGTCTGTGGTGTGGCGTCGAGATGCCAACCGTTCCAGGCTAGGATGACGGACCAACCGAGCCCAATGTTGTTGAGCTTGTTCTTTGGTCCGTTGTCCCCGCCGATGTAGTAGCGGCCATCGCGGTCGTCCTGGGGCATGACGTGGGTGGCGTAGTCGATCATTGCCTGGACACGTCTGGCCGCCTTCTGCATGGGCATCTCCTTGTCGAAGGCACAGGCCAGTGAGAGTGCTTGCTCCAGCGTCTCCGGCCAGGGCGTTGATTGCCAACTGAGAGAGAGGAAGCGATTCACCTGACCGTCGAACCGGTCTTTGCGTTGCTTGGCGGTGAAGCCACCTCCGTCGTCAGGGAACATCTTGGCTTCCTCGCAGAAACTCCAGACATTGTCGGCGATGGTTTCCCATTCCGTGCGGATGGCGGTTTCCACAAGCTTCCCGAGCGCCTCTGCGCGGTCGCGATGCACGACGGCGAGGAATACGTTCGGGAGATTGGGGGTAAGCAGACTGTCCCGATCGTGCGCAAGATGGTCCCACACGCACTTTCCGTTGACTTTCATCGGCCTCCAAAGCGCATCGCGCAGATGGAGATCGATTACCGGCTGGCCTTTAAGATTCGGGAAAATGACGGAATCCGGTCCGACTTCCTCAGCCAGCGCCTTCAACCCCGCCGCCATAAGCCAAGAGAGAAGATAGGAACCGCTCCAGAGATCGCGGAGGCTACGGGCCTCGGCGATGAAATCCTGCACAGGACCAAGCTGGAATTTGAAGAAGGCAGGCTTGAGCACTGCGTCTTTTCCGGTGCCGTCGGCGCAACCATCCAACGCACTGACGACCTGCATGTGAGTCCATACGCTGTGATCCGGAAGGCGGGTTTCGGCGGGGAGAAAACTGAAACGGTAGTCCTTTTCCGAACAGAATTTCTCCCACAACCGCCAGTGGCAGAAAAAGCGGGCCTTCCATTGCTCGCCCTCTGCCCAACTCCCGTTATCTGTGATGATCGGCTGAACTGTGGAGTCCACTTCCCACGCCATCTCGGTGGAGCGGAACTCTTGGTGGAAAACGAAAGGTTGATCTGGACTGAGCGGGTGATGAAATCCAGCTCGGACTCCGTCGAAGGTTGAACTTAGGTTTCCTCGTGATTTGGGGAATGGAAATCGGTCAGCGGCACTGGCCGTCCAGTCGGATGGCTTGGCGTAGGCTTGACTCAGCCGTTGGATCTCATCCTCAGTGACAAATCCGGCTTGCCGGTAAAGCGTTCTAGAGTGCTCTTCGTGAAGGCGGATGTCCACGCACTTGCTCGGCGGATCATGCAAATACGCTGCTAGCTTGCGTTTCCAGAATTCGGTGTCGGTGCGGGAGTTCATCAAAGTCAGCACACTATCAACCACACATTCCAACAAACACAAGGGTACGGACATCCGCGGATATCCAAAGAACAATTCACGCGGAGGCGCGGTAAGAACGCCGGGGACGCTGGGACGATGGGAATGGGCTGATCGACGGTCGCTACGGAACCTTGGCCCGGGAGTTCCCCATCCTTCCCTCAAGCCTTCTGATCACTGGGATCGTGAGTTCAGAAGACTCGTGTCAGCCTTCTGAACACAAGGGGCGTGTGCCCGGAAGGCACGCCGGAACCTTCGAAACGCCCGATCATGCCTTCGGACGACGCGGAAATGGGTGCGCGGAAGGCTGGGCGGTGGCTTGAGGATCATCCGGGATAGCCATGAAAAGACTCCCTGGTGAGCCATCTTCTCACGAGGGAGTGCTCTTCTGGCGAGAGCCATGCGCTCGGACCAGTGGCCCGAGCGGTCTGAAGGCTCAGGGGAAACTTCAAAGAGCTTCCTTCTTCTTCGCGGCTGGCTTGGCGCGGCGAATGCCCCTTAGGTCCTGGAGGAGTTTATCGAGCGATGGCTTGAGCTTATTCAACGCTTTCAAAAAGGAGACGCCGATCAAGGTGTTGACCATGACATCGCTGGACAGCGCCTTGGCGGTGTCGTCGATCATCTCCCCGACCTCCGTAAACTCGGTGAAAAAGGCGTCCAAGGCGGTGAAATCCGCCAGATCGGTGGTGAGACCGTCGAGATCAAAGTCTCTCGGCAAACTGTCCGTGTGGCTTTGCAGGCCGGTGACGGCCTGCTCGCAGAAGTTTCGGGATTTATCCCCCATCTTCACCAAGGTTTTGCGTTGCTTGGGGGTCAGGCTGGTGCTGCGGTTGGCCAGGACGGAACGAATCATCTCAAGACCTTCGCGCAGGGTGGCGATGTCCTGAGCGGTCAATTTCACTTCGGCAAGATTCTGAGACATAACTGGATTCTGTGTTTGGTTTTCTGGAACAGCCAGGGAGCCAATGCCATTCGGCAATCGGACCGTTCCCTGACCGATGCACAATTCATTGCGCTTAATCCTGAGATTCCGCCAGACGCCTTGTGTGACGATTTCGTTGCAAACCTAAGCAAAATCTAGGCAGGTTGGCAACCAAGCTACCCCGCGCCGGGCGGCCCCTTCCATCCGCGTATTGCTTCCTCGCGAAAATTTCCGCATCTTCTCTATTGTCCTGCCCAAGCCTCTCCCATGACGCTCATCCAACTCATCAGCAACGAAACCTTGCAGAATGTCCTCCCGATCCTGGCGCTCCGGCCGGCACGAGTGGTTTCCGTGTTGAGCACGGCGGCGCCCTTTTTTACGCAGCGGCGAAACTTCATCGAGAATGCCGTCACACTGGCCCTTAAGCGGAATCAGGGCGCGCTGCCGCACTTTGAAGAGGACATCGCCAGTGTGATTGGATCCGAGGCGCCTTCTCTTGAGGAGACGCGGCGCTTGGTGGCGACGTTGATCCAGCGATTTCCCGATGCGGTGATCAATTACACCGGCGGAACCAAGGAGATGTCGATCGGTGCTTGGCGAGCGGCGGAGACGGCGGGGTGTCCATCGATCTATTGTGATTCCCCGCGGGAGTTTCGTTCCGGGGGCACGGGTGCCATCGAATTCCCGGTCCAGCTGCCGGAACTGGCCAAAGGAATCCAACCGGAGATCATTCTGGCGGCCCAAGGACTCAAGAAAGACCGGGATTGGCAGCTCCAAACCATCTCGAAGAAGCGGATTCAGTTTGGGGAAATGGCCTTTCGGCTCCTCCAGGAAGCGCCGGAGGAAATCCGGAGCTTGCGCAAAGCGATCCGGACTCACGGGCTTGGCGGGAGCAAAACCAAGCGTCCGGGCTGGGACGATATCGGTCGAGCGGAGGCCCGGCCATTCCCCGTTCCCCCGGGCGAAGCCGCTCAAGCCTTTCTCCAAGCGGCGTCGGAGGCGGGTTTGGTCCTGGCCCGCGGGACCGGCTGGTATTTGAAATTCCGTCCCGACGGCGATCAGCGCCAGCGGGGCGGGAGCTTGGAAAACACCGTGACCCAACTGGACGGGGGTGCCTTTGAAAGCCAGGTGCAGAGCTGTCTACAAAAGAGCCCACGATTCCGCTCCTTCCTCCACGGGGTGGAACCGATCGGTTCATCCGAGATCGCGGACTTCGGGGAAACGGATTTCCTGGCGGTGGACGCGACGAACTTCAGTCTGACGCTCATCTCATGCAAATCCACGGCTCCCACCCTGGAACATCTGGAATCCGTCCTGGCGCGGAAACAAAAGTTCGGAGGTCGCTTCGCCCGCGCGATGCTCTGCGTGGAGGGAGACAAACCTGCCCGGATGGCCAACCTCAAACGCCAATGCGACAACCTGGACATCACATGCGTTGCCGGTACGGAACTGGAGAAGGCGCTGGGGGTGATCCGGGATGACGGGTCTTTGGTTGATGGCTGATCGTTGATAGTTGATGGCCCAAGCCGACCGGATGACCGGCCTCGGAGCTTCGGTTTCCGTTGCCCATCAACTCTCAACCAAAGACCATCAACCCGGCGATAGCCGCTGGTCACCAATGCCTTTCGGCGGGAGGGCACGAGGCCCCAAGCCGATCGCGACCGTCTTTGACGAGCTGGCGGCCGGCGTCACCAATGCCTTTCGGCGGGAGGGCACGAGGCCCTAACGACCCCCGTTACGATGTGAGTAAAAAGTGCGGGGTCACCAATGCCTTTCGGCGGGAGGGCACGAGGCCCGAGACAAGCTGGTTAGTGCAGTCCATTGGACAGACGTCACCAATGCCTTTCGGCGGGAGGGCACGAGGCCCGGTTGTCCTCGCGGTGGGGGCGGTCTTGTTCCTGTTGTCACCAATGCCTTTCGGCGGGAGGGCACGAGGCCCGTAAAACCGGAGGATACTCGTACATTGAAATCTTGCTGTCACCAATGCCTTTCGGCGGGAGGGCACGAGGCCCGGGCGATCCTCCTTGTCGGTGGAACCACCTTCGCGGGTCACCAATGCCTTTCGGCGGGAGGGCACGAGGCCCACAAGGTTTCATGGTCCGGGCCAAGCGTCCGGACGGGTCACCAATGCCTTTCGGCGGGAGGGCACGAGGCCCTTGCCTCCACCTTGGTAGTGGACAGGTGGGGTATGGTCACCAATGCCTTTCGGCGGGAGGGCACGAGGCCCTGGGATCGTGACGTGTGTCACGATCGGATTCCGTCTCCGTCACCAATGCCTTTCGGCGGGAGGGCACGAGGCCCAAAGCCTGAAGCGTCCCCTTTCACAAACGAGAAGAGGTCACCAATGCCTTTCGGCGGGAGGGCACGAGGCCCCCTGGCCTCTGTAACTACCTGCAGGTAAGCAAGATACAAGGCGAATTTTCGTAACCTTGTCCTCACCAAAGAC
>CAMCXS010000177.1 GCA_945883495.1 Akkermansia muciniphila | reverse complement strand
ATGGAGAGAAGCTCCGTAGCCGCGCCGCTGTCGACGGAAACGTAATCTCCCAATAGCAGGATCAGGTCCGGTCGCTCCGCATTCGTCAGGGTCACGATCCGCTCAAAGAACTCGCCCTCTAGCATCGGATCGTAGTGGAAGTCCGTGAGCAGGGCCACCCGCAGTTGCTTGGGCCCTCCCGGGCCGAGGTCCAACGGCAAGCGGCGGCGGGTGACCTCGACCCAATGCCGCTCCAAGGTTGCGCCGTGCAGATAAGAGAGCCCTCCCGCCAGACAGGAGGCACTGTAGGCAAGGAGCCGTCGCCGGGAAGGGAAGATCGTGATTCCGGGCCTCATCCGCCGCGAGTCTAGACTCACTTTGCGGCTTCGTCCAATTTACCTCGCCATCACCGGTTTGAGCCGTGGGCGGTTCGCCCACCAAGTCTCCACGAGGAGGACGGCCAAGAGGGCGGGGAGGAGCCACTTCCAGAGCCGCTGTTGCCCCTCCAAGTCCGCCGCCTGCAGCCGAGGCCCAGCGGTGCCGGAGTCATCGCTCGCTACTGCCTTGGCAGTGCCGATCGGGATGCCAAAGGCCGCCAGGCTTTCCACCGGGAAGCGCTCCAATCGGCTCTCCCCAGGCGGCAGATTGCAGGCGATCTTTCGTTCTCCGGCCCCTTCCGGAATCGCGTAAATCCCAGGCGCCCCGAGCCGCACCGGCGGCCGGGCGGTCCCGGGAAGTTCATCTCCAGCAAGGTAACGATCCGCCTCGCGGTGCTGAAATCCGGCCTCGCCCAAGATCGCAAACATGAGCGGCACGAACTTGGAGGAAAGCGGCAGCTGGCTCTCCGCCGGCACCCAATTCATCGCCGAAAGGACGATCCGCCCTTCCCCGGCGGGCCATTCCGCCAGCGCGGGATCCTGGGAGTCGAAACGCGCCAAAACGCGGGCGGCCGCCGGAAGGGTCAGCCGGCGATGCTTCCAGGTGTGAATCTTGCTGAAATCCCGCAGCCCCGGCGTGGCGAACGGACGAAAGATCGCGTGGTCGAAGTCAATCCCCTCCAACAGGGAGTAGTCCTCCACTTCCGCCTCGGAAACCGCGAAGCCCGGATCCAACTTGGCCAGCCACCCTCCCGCCCCGGCATCGCTTAGCAAAACGATCGCCAGGCCGCCGCCTTCGACAAAGCCGCGCAACTCCGGCACTTGGCCAACCGGCAAGTTCCCCGAGAGGAGGGCCACGTCCGCGTTCCGCCAGTCAGCGGCGGTCAGTTCTCCCAGCAACCGGGCGCTGATCTCCGGCCTCAGGCTTTCCGTGGGGCCGAGCGACCGGCTTAGGAAAAAGAGGGGCGATTCCGCATTCGCGGGGTCGATGCTTTCTCCGGCAAAGAGGACCCGCACGGTCCGGGCCTGGCGTGGGGCGACGAAGGCGCGGTTGTCGAACGCCTCGGCATCGCCGCTGAGCTCCAATTCGGTCGCTTCCGGATGGGGGCGGGGCGGCGCCGTCAAGACCCGGCTGGCTCCTGGAGGCAAGCGGACTTGGAGCGCGCTGGCCGCTTGATCTTTCCAACGCACCGTGACCACCGCATCTTCGTTGCCTCCACCGGAACGAGTGACGCGCAGGCGAATCGATTCCGTGGTGCGGTTCGCGGCGGTTTCGTCGTCCTCGGCGGCCGCCACCACTTGGATCGAGGCATTGATGGGGGGCGGATCGGCTGTGGCGGGCACGCGAATCCCCCGCAAATGAACTTCGGCCGGCCAAGCGGAGGTTTGCAGCCGGTCGCGGCTGGCGCTTTCTGGAAAATCGCTGATGAGGAAGACCTCCCGCTCCATGCGGTGCCCCCGAGCCTCTTCCTCGACCAAGCCGGCGGCGCTGAGCAAGGCCTCGTCAAATGCCGTGTCGCCCCAGCCCGGAGTGAGGGCGTGCAACGCGGCCTCGATCGCCGTCCGGGCATCCGGCGCGGTGCCGAATGGAACCAGCAGCTCCAAGTCCCGGTCGAAGGCGCCCAGCCCCAGCCGGTCTCCCGGTTGAGCAGAGGCGGCGAGCTTACGTGCCTCGGCGAGCGCTTGCTCCCAAGCCCCCGTTTGCCGCATCGATGCACTGCGATCGATGAGGATAAGCCGGACGGAACCGCCTGGCGGCGCGGCATCGACCGCCCCGCGCCACAACGGACGGCTGAAGAGCAGCGCCAACAGCAAGAGCGCGGCACATCGCAGCGCCAGGAGCAGCCAATGCTCGATCCGGCTGCTGCGGCGGTGCGGCGGTTCTTGGGGATCGAGAAACAGCGTGGAGCTGAATTCGATGCGATCCCGGGCCGGACGTCTCCGCAGGTGGAGGACGATCGGAATCGCGACCGCCAACGCCCCCAGCAGATACAATGGGAAGAGAAGACTCACGGCTGTCGCGGCGCGGAGGCCGCCAGATGACTTTGCCACCACTTCCAGCCAAAAACAGCCAGATACGATGCGGCCGAGAGCAAGATAATCGCGGGACCGGCGGGAATCTCCACGGAATAGCTCCAAGCGATACCGAGCGTCGATTGAATCATCGCCAGAACCGTGGCCAAACACATCGCGTGCCACAATTTGCTGGTGGCGTGGAGACCGGCGGCGGCGGGAAGCACGATCAAGGCGATCGCGAGGACGATGCCGGCGAGTTGGACCAACAGAACCACGCTCAACGACGTGAGGATCAAGAGGAGCATGAAATAGAGCGGCACATTGACGCCGCGGAGCCGGGCGAATTCTTCATCGAAACAGACCGCCATGAGCGGGTTATAAAAGAAGAGACAGAGGAGCACCACGACGATCCCCAAGCCGCCCATGATCCAGAGGTCCGCCGGTGCGATATATAAGATGCTGCCCACCAGGAAACTCTCCAAATTTCCATTGAAGCCAGGCGAGTAGTAAAGAAAGAGCAAGCCGGCGCTCATGCCGACCGCCCAGACCACGCTGATGATGGTATCTTCGCGTTCCCGGAGATACAGGCTGACATAGCCGATGACGACCGCGGAAATCACCGCCGCCACGATCGCCCCCAGCACCGGGACGCACCAATCCCAGCCGAAATGCGCCCGGGCGAAGACGGCGAAGCCGATCCCCGCCAGCACGCTGTGGGCGATGGCCGCCGCGATGTAGGTGATGCGACGCGCCACCACATACGTGCCGACGACGCCGAAGTTCACGCTGGCGATCAGGCTGGCCAAGGTCGCCAACTGGACGATCGAGCCCGGAGTGAAGACTTCCTTGAAAAACTCGTTCATTTCCGGGGCGCTTTCTCCTCGTCGACAGGGCAGGCGCAGGAGCCGAAATGCTGTTCCCGCAATTCCGCGCTATAAATTTGGCGCAACGTGTCTCCATCCAAATCGGAAACCCGGTGCCGGTGGACGCGGCGGTTCACGCAAATCACTTGATCCGTGAGGCGTTCGACAAGGCCCAGATCGTGCGTCACCAGGACGATCGTGACCTTGGCGCGCAACTCTTCCAGGAGTTCCACGAATCGTTCTTCCACCGTGAGATCCACGTTGGCCGTCGGTTCATCCAGGAGCAGCAAGCGCGGGTCCGTGAAGAGCGCGCGGGCGATGAGGACGCGTTGCTTTTGGCCGCCGGAAAGGGAGGCGAAGGGGCGTTCTTCCATCCCCGCCAAGCCGACGCGCCGGAAGCTCTCGTGCGCCGCTTCCCGGTCTTCCGGGGAGTAACGGCCCCACCACGGAAGCCGGTCCAAGCGCCCCATGAGAACCACTTCCATGCAGGTCACCGGGAACTTGGGATCGAAATGAAGATGCTGCGGCACGTAGCCGATGAGGCGGCAACCCGTGTGCGGCGCGTGATCGAAGACCTGAATTCCTCCGCTCTCTGGTTTGAGCAGGCCGAGCGCCAACTTCAAGAGCGTGCTTTTCCCGCCGCCGTTGGGCCCGATCATGGCCACGCACTCGCCTTCTTCCACCCGGAGGCTGACGTCCACGAGGACGGGCACTTCCCGGTAGCGGAAGTTCGCTTTTCGGAAGTCGAGCGCCGCGCCCACGGTCGATTTCAGCGTGAAGCCTTCACCGCGTCCCCCAGCGCGCGCAGGGTGCCGAGGACGTCTTTATCCAGATCGTTGATCGGATGGACCGTGGCGCCGATCGCTTTGGCCATTTTCTCGGCGCTGGCTTGGCTGAATTGCGGTTGCACCAGGATGAGTTTTACCCCGTCCGCCTTGGCCTGATTGATCAGTTCCGTGAGGTGCTTCGCGGAGGGTTCGCGTCCCTTGGTTTCGATCGCCTCCTGCTTCATCCCGTAGGTTTCCGCGAAGTAGCCGAACGCGGGGTGGAAGACATAGAGCGTGCTTCCCTTGAGCGGCGCCAAGCTTTCGCTCAGCGTGGCGTGCAAGGCATCGAGCTCTTTCTCCAGGGCGACGGCGTTGTCCTCGTAGAAAGCGGCGTGAGCGGCATCCACTTCGCCGAGCGCATGAGCCACGGTGTGGGCCTGTTGCTTCAGCAGCACCGGAGAAAGCCAGATGTGCGGATCCTTCTCCTCATGCTCGTGCTCGTGCTCCTCCTCGGCCGCAGCCGCTGCCTCCTTCTCCTCGTGCTTATGTTCATGTTCATGTTCATGTTCATGGCCCTCGGCAAGTTTGATCCCTTCGTGGACCGGAACGATCCGGAGGCCGGGCGCGGACTGTTTCAGCTTCTCGACGAGATTCTCCTCGAACCCCATGGACACGGTGAACCAAATCTTGGCACTGCTGAGGTTCGTGACCCGGCGCGGCGGCGGTTGGAAGGAGTGGGGATCTTCGCCCGCTTCCAGCAAGGAAACCACGGCCACGTGCTCGCCGCCAATCCGTTCCGCCAGCCACGCATACGGTGGAAGGCTGACCGCGACCGCGACCTTGGCGTTCTCCGCGGCGCCCAAATCTCCCACGATCAGGCACAAGGCGACGGCGGTCAGGAGTCGTTTGCAGGGGTGCATCAATAGCTGAATTACCGCAACCCGCTTGCGAAAGCAAATCTTCGTGTCGGGATGGGGGAATGGAGGGATGGATGGATGGAGGGATGGAGGGATGGAGGGATGGAGGGATGGAGGGATGGAGGGATGGAGGGATG
>CAMCXS010000176.1 GCA_945883495.1 Akkermansia muciniphila | reverse complement strand
GAACGGTGCGGGTCTCTCAGATTTGCGCGGCAAGCAGGGCTTGTGCGGTGCGGGCCTCTCAGATTTGCGCGGCAAGCAGGGCTCGTGCGGTGCGGGTCTCTCAGATTTGCGCGATCAACAGGGCTCCATCGGCACGCGTGTCTCGGATCTGCGCGGCAAACGGTGACCCTACGGAGCGCGGGTCGCAAATCTGCGTGGCCAATAGGGCTCCCTCGGAGCGTGGGTCGAAGATTTGCGCGGCGAGCAGGGGGCCTGCGGAGCGCGAGTCACCTGCTTGCGCGGAAACTCCAGCGTTTTGCAAACCTTGGACGTCAGTTCAGCAACCGTTCAGGCTTGAGAACCTTGGTTCATGCGGTTCTTACCATCCATTGATTCGGTTGCGGAGCGGGCGGCGCGGTGTGCGGCGCCGCCGGGGCTCTGCGGAACGGGCAGGTCAAGGCTGCTTGGTCAATGCTGCGCTGCCGCTCTCGGGATCCAGGTCACCGGAGCGATTGCTCAGGAAGAAACCGTAGCCGCTCGGGTTTGGACCCTTTTGGAGGGTAATGCCCTTAAACGTCGGAAGGGCGGTCGCTGGAGACGTCCAGTTGGCCTTGAAGGAGCCGCTGAAGCCGCCAGTCGTTTGGTTCACGGACAAGTTGAAATTGGTGTTATTGGAAGGGATCTTCGTCACCACGCTGCCGTTGATGTTGAACTTGGTCTGGGTGATGGAGGCGGTGAGCTTGCCGTCGGTGAAAACGAGTTGGCCATTTCCATTGCTCGCGTGTGTGGAGCCCAGTCCGAGAGCATTCTGCATCGTCAACGCTTTGTTGTAGCGGGCGCCCAAGGCGTCCACCCGAATCCCGGTGGGCCAGCCGCTGGTATAGAGCCGGGTGGCCACCGTTGATCCCTGCGTCACCGATGGGCGGAACCAGAGCAGATCCGTGCCCGTCAGATCGGTATTGGCCTGAGCGGTGTCCACCACCAGGGTGCCGCTGAAGCTGCCGCCGCGGAGGGTGGTGGAGCCTGGGGTCAGCAGTTGGGCCAAGCAGGGGAGCTCGTTGCCTTCTACCAAAGCCGTGGTCGCCGTGAATGCAGTGTCGTCCGCCAAGGTGCCACTCAGCGTCGCCGCTCCGGTATCGCTGAGGGTCAGAATTCCGTAACCGGCCCCCTGCGGATAAGTGCTCTCCCCAACGGCGGGGTTTTGCGTCTTCGCTGGGAGCGCAATCGTGTAGGTGCCGGGATGCGCGAACTTGTTGGTGGAACTATAGATTGCGCGTTTGGCGGTTCCGGTGCTGGTGTTGCCGCCGCTGGTCAAGGTCGCGGCGATCTGGTCCTTGGCTTCCGCCGTGTTCAGGCTCAAAGTCAACGTTCTGCCGCCGAAGGTCAGGGAGTTGCTCCGGGTGGTGCCTGTCGCGAAGACGGCATCCCCGTTCCCATAGAAGGTGGCGCTGAAGCTTTGATTCACTCCATCTACCAAGACTCGGCCGGAAAACGCTCCGGTGGTGGAAGTGAGCGTGCCGGTGAGGAAGCCCACCGTGGCATTGCTTGCCGCGGTCTGGCCTTGCGGAAGAAGCAGGCCGTAGAAGCTATTGCCCGTGCCGCCTGCTCCCGCAAAGACGGAGCTGCTGGTGGCGAATTCCGCGGTGGCATCCACGGATTCGGTGGGCATTTCAAACCGGGCGACGTTTCCGGTGACGGCGGCGGTGCCGGGCAGTCCAGTCCAGCGGACGAACGCGTAGCCAAGCTTGGGCGTGGCCGTCAAGGTGACGTTGGTGCCAGACTGCACGTCGGTGGTGCGGGGGCTGGCGTTGGCTGTGGTTGGAACCAGTGCGGAGGCTTGAGTGGCCGGGGAAGCCGCAAAGGTCACCGTGCCCGCGTTGTCCAAGGCCACTCCCGTCGGGGCAGTGCGGTGGATGGCCAGCGGGAAGCGCTGGTTGAAGGTGAAGTTCACCGTGGTGGAGGTGCGGTTGCCGCGCAGATCCACGACCGTGATGATGGCGGAGTTGTTGCCGAGGGCTGGGGCGATGGCCAGGCTGTAAGACACGCTGCCTGCGGTGGTGGGCGTGCCGAGGATGGCGTTGACCGGATTCCCTCCGTTGAGGACGACTTCGACCCGGGCGACGCCGCGAGCATTCCCAGCGGTGCCGCTCAAGGTGTAAGGCGCGGTGGCGCTGACCGTGGCCGGAGTCGTGGAGGCGACCGGGGCGGTGGCGCCGATGAGCGGTTCCAGGGTGAGGTTTACGTCGCCGGACTCAGGATCGGTGTCACCGGTGGCGTTGCTGAGGAAGAAGCCGTGGCCGCCTTTGTGCGCGCCTTTTTGGAGGATGACGCCTCTGAATGTTGGGTTGGCGGTGGCCAATGGCGTCCAGTTGGGACGGAAGGAGCCGCTGATGGCGCCGGTGGAGGCGGTTGCCGTCAAGGTGAAGCTCGTGTCCGTGGTGGGGATCTTCGTGATGGTGCTCCCGGCGATGATGAAGTTTTGCTTGGTGATGGCCGGAGAAAGCTTGCCGCCCGAGAGCACGAGTTTGCCGTCCTCGTACGGCAGCGTGGCTCCATTGTCGTCGAGACTAACACCGTCCAGATCAATCCCCGCCTGGACGGTTTGGGTGTTGTTGTAGAGGGCTCCGATCGCATCGACCGTGATCCCGTCCGGCCAACCTGCGGTGTAGAGGTTTCTGGCGGCGGTGGCGGCCGCACCAGCGATCGGCGTCAGGTTGGTGACGTCCGGCCGGATCCAGAGCAAATCGGTGCCAGACACATCGGTGTCGTCTTGCGAGGCATCGAAGGTGAGCATCCCCTGGAACATGCCTCCCCTTGACGTGGACGACTGTCCCGGAGTGGGCAGTTGCACCGAGATGGGGCATTGGTTTCCGCTGACCAGAGAGGAACTCACGGTCACGGCAGTTCCGTCCGCGAGGACACCCGACCCGGTCACCACCCCGGTATTCGTCAGGGTAAGAGTGAGATATCCGTCGCCTTGCGGATAGGTCGAGGTGGCACGCCCAGATTGTGGCTTCGCGGGCAGCGCCACGGTGAACGTGCCCCGGGTCGCGGTGATGAGCAAGGCGGCGGGCACCAGGTTGCTCGCACTGTAAATGGACCGCCGGATCACGCCGCTGCTGCTTGCGGCGCCATTGGTGAGAGTGGCGGTGATCGTCCCGTCTTGATAGCTGAGGGACAGGATTCCTCCCGCGAAGGTAAGGGTGTTCTCCCTAACTCCGCTCACGGTAAACACGGCGGCGCCGTTTCCGAAGAACGTTGCGTTGATTGCTTGGGTCACTCCGTTCACCATCAGTCGACCCGAGAATAATCCCGTGGACGAAAGGGTCCCGTTGAGCCAGGCAACCGTTCCGTTCCCGGTGGCGGTGCCCGTTTCTGGCAGCAGGATCCCTTGGAAGGAATTGCCACTTCCGGCGGGGCCGTCAAACAAGCCAACGGCATCGAACCCGGCGGTGACCACCGTGTCTTGCGCAGGCATGGCAAACGTGGCCACGTTGCCTCGCGCCGTGGCGCCGACGGGCAACCCGCTCCAGCTGTTGAAGATGTACCCCGTCTTCGGCGTGGCCGTCAGCGTGACCGTCGTCGAGGTGGGGACGATCTTGGCGTTGAAGGCCACCAAGCCAGTGGCGTCTCCGGCTGGGTTCGCCAGCAGCGTGACGGTTCCGGCGTCATCGACGCTGATCCCGGCGGGCGCGGTTCGATTGACCGTCAGCTGATAGCGCCGCACGAAACTGAAGGTGCGCACCAGAGAAACCACGTTGTCATTCCCATCATAGGCGGTCACAACCATGGTGTTCGGTCCGCTCTGGGGGGCGATGGCCAGACTCCAGGGGGTCGAGTTCAGGGCGATCTCCGTGCCTGAGGACGACAATGTCCCCCTTATAGCGGACATGATCACGTTGCCCGCCAGGCTGCTGGACTTGCGGCGCAGGCCGAATTTGAAGCCGGTGACCGGGGTGGTGCCGAGGTTGACTTCAATCCATTTCCCGCTTTGGGCGCCGGACTGCGGAGCCGCACCGTTCTCCACTTCGGTGCGGGTCGTGTTGTAGGTGGGAGGATGGCTGTAGGTGAAGATGCTTTGGTCCCATGCGACATCCACCTCGTCGCCGTTTTCGTCGTAGTAGCTGAAGTTGGCGAAGGCCTCATTTAGCTCCGCGTCGTCGAAGCGGAAGCGCACTGCGGTGCAAGCGCGCGAGGCGCTGCTTCCAGCCGCGTTGAACTTCACCTCAACCGTGGAGAAAGACCCGCCAGGGGCGGCTCCCTGGAGCGCCCACGCGGACTCGCCTAACTCGTTGGTGAATCCATTGCCACCTAGACCTTGGGTTGTCACCTGAACATCGTAATCTTCATTGTTTACGCTGGAGAAAACCACCGGCACAGGAGTGGTGTTGTCGATCTGACTCACATCCAGCAAACCTTCACTGGCTGACAGCCCTCCGGAGGGAGCCCAGTCAACGAGTGGCGTGGTGAAGTTGGCCGTGGGCGTGCCGAGGATCGCCTCAACCGGCGCCTCTCCGTTGAGGGCCACCGTGACTTTCGAGATCCCCCGGAGGTCCCGGGCCGTGCCGCTCACTGTGAAGGGTGAAAGATCGCTCGCCGCCAGATTCTCCGTCGGCGTAGTCACGGTCACCACCGGCTTCAGAATGCTGATCGTGGCGGTGCTCTCGGCTCCCACCGTGCCGCCGGTCGTCACCTCTTCGATGACCACGCTAAAGGCGCGGGTAGGAACGTCTGCGCCGGACTTGGGCATCAAGGTGACCGTCACGGGACGGGAGGTCTCGTTTTCCGCAAACTGGATTTCCGTGCCGTCGAGGTCCGTGTAGTCGATGCCCTCCTGCGCGCTGTCGTCATCGCTGCGCAACCTGACCGTAGCCGCCGGACCGCCGTCCCGAACCAGCGTCAAGGTGACGGTGCTGTCCGACTGAGCGGCTGCGTAGCTGGCCGGAGCGAAGGAGATCGGGCCCGCCACGATGATCTCGAACGTCTTGGCAAAAGAAAGCTCGCCGTCATCGGCCTGAACCCGGACCTTGTAGCTGCTCTGGGTCGCGATCTCCGTCACCTCGTTGATCCTCAGGCTTGCGCCATCGATGGTGAAGCTGTCGTTGTCATCGCTGCCCTCGCCCGCGACCAGAGAGAACGTGTGGGTGTCATTGGTGTCTGGATCCACGGCAGCCAAGGTCCCGACGACGGCGTTCGCGTCGTTGCTCTCCCCAATG
>CAMCXS010000175.1 GCA_945883495.1 Akkermansia muciniphila | reverse complement strand
CAAAGAGAATGCGGGTTCACATATGTTGCGGGTAGGACGGACGCGCCATCCTCCAGGCGAATGACCGGAAATGTCCAAAACTCCTGTCTCGCCTGATCCTTTGTGCCTTTGCGTCTTCGTGCGAGCCCATACCATCCCTGGATTTAGGTAAAACAACTCGATCCGGGCGATATCGCCAAGTTTACGGTGGTACGGGTGGCGGACGAGATTGTCGTGGATCTCATGCAATCGGCCTGCGGGATCGACTACGCCGAGGCCTCCAAGGAGATCGTTGTCCGCATGGTGGACGAGGTACCCATCCCGTTCGCCTCGCCCCGGCTTCTGTGGAGGATGAAGGCACGAACCCATCGCGCCAAAGATGAACCGGACCTAGTCTTCCTTCGTGAGTACTTCAAGGCCCGTGGAGAACTGCCGCCGCAGGTGTAAACGTCAGCAAGACAAGTCGCCGTCGAAAGGATCGTGGTGGTGAGAAGGCAATCGCCGGTGCTGGTGGAGGTGTGGAACGAAGATCGGAAGGATTAGGAATCCGGCCGCCTTAAGCCAGGATGGGAACAGATCCTCAAACGATTCAGGTCCCCAGAGCATCCTTCATGCTGATTTCCCACAAAGCCGCAGGACTCACCAGGATCACCGCATGTGGATCCCGAATGAGTGCGAGAGCCTTCAGGCTAAGCTTGCTGCTGCCCGCCAGGAACCAACGCAGCGCCTGGGTGTCCAAACGTGCCTTCATGGCCGGTAATCAGCAAAGGCATCCAGCGGCGCGTCCAAAGTCGCACCAAAGAAACGCACGACCGCAGCCAGTTTTCGAACACACCCTAAGCATTTCAGTGCCACAGTTGCGTCGTCATGACCGAAGAACGCCTTCATTTGGATCTCACCGCGCTTTTCGAGCCTGCTCCCGAAGGAGGTTATGTGGCGCGGTTCGCCGAACTTCCTGACGTGTTTTCGGAAGGGGAGACGCTAGAGGAGGCGAGAGCCAACCTTTTTGATGCCTTGCAACTCGTCATGGACTACCACCGGGAACAGATGGAGCGCGACGAGAATCCAATGCGAACGACGATTCGTCAGACTTTGCACCTTACTGCCGCACCGTGAAGACAGCGTCCAACGGATACAAGATTGTCTCCTCGAAGCTGCTAACCGTTCGCGCCACCACCCGGGATTTGCTGCTCGGCTTGATCAACGACGGCCAGATCCCTGGCCCGTTGGCCGGGTGGAAGGTGGTGGCCCGCTGCAATGACCGGGATGTCTCGAACGCAAACTATTCCCTCTTCGCCGTGAAGCGAGGCCAAACCCCCGTGGAGCTTAAGGAGCCCGCCACCGGGAATCCGATCATGGTTCTCTCCCCCATCGGCAGCGGTCCTTTCGTCATCAAAGCGCGGGTTCGGGGCGAGGATGTCATTTCTGCCACCGGCAGCTCGCAACTGTATCTCAGCGGCACCTTATTCCTCTCGCCAGCTTCGTTTATTTTCTCCGGTCTGGCCAACCAACCCTTCACGGTCGCCCGCCGCACCGTCGAAGGCGTCACCTCCAGCACCAGCGTGCCCGGCACCGTCAAGGTGCCCGTTAGCGGCTTGGGCTACTTCGAAGCGGAGTCCGGCCCCGTCTTCTTTAGCACTCGGGGTTCGCTCTCCTTTGGCCCGCACCGCATCACCGCGAGCTATCTCTACTAGAGGCGCCGTAAACTTTCCGCAAAGCACCGTCGTGAAGGTCGTGAAGACCGCTCTCCTGCTTGGAATCATCGCCGTCACCGCCTTGGCGGTATTCTTTGCGAACCGGCCGCTCCGCCAGCCGGAGGCCACTCCGCCGGTCCCATTGAGCCCGAAAACAGCTCCCGCCTCGCCTCCCCCGGCGCAGGAAGGAATCCTCTCCCCGATTCCCACTGCGGAAGCGGAAGCGGACGCCGACGCGGACGAGCCCAACGGAGAAACGGACGGTGCCGCCTTCCAGCGGATCCTGGAACAAATTGAGGAGTTAGCCATCACGTATGACGCGGCGTCCATTCCCGCGCTGGCCGGATTTCTGACTCACCCGGATGCGCGGGTGCGTGAGGCCGCCCGGGAGGGACTGGTAACCTTGGGAGAAGCCGCGGCCATTCCTCATCTGAAAACGGCCGCGCAACACGCGAAGGCGGACGAAGCGAAACTCCTGGAGGATGCCGCCGAGTTTTTGGCCTTGCCGACGATCACGGAATTCCTCAAAAAGGACTAGTGGCCCGCCCAGTCTAAACCGACGGCATCTTCCGGTTCTTTTGACCGCCGCCTGCGTTGCTCGCCGGTCAGTTGTGTCCGCACAGCTTCCCGCCTCGCGCCTTAGCGGCAGCCAAAATTCCGCGGAAGCTGACTCGTCACTTTAGGCTGGGCGGACCACTAGCGAGGCGGAGCAGAACGACAGTGCCCTAGACGACCGGCCCAAGGCAACCAAGCGGCACCAAGGCCCACGACGGATCCATCACCGACTCTTCCAAGTATCGGGTGGCCTGGGATCGAGCCCACCAAGAGTATGCTCGCCCTCTACTGCCGCTTCAGGATATCTGGACCGCTGTTGCGCCAATGAATCGTGCAGACGTGTTGCGACATAACGCCTTCCGACCAACTATCAAGCAGGTTGACTGCGCCTATCATCAATCACCTTCTTGCGAGTGAAAGCTTCCAGCTCGGCTCTCTCTTCGGTTGATAGGCGGATACGATAGATTTTTCGCATCCCCTAAAGGATAGGCAAATCTGGATAGTACAAGTCGATTTTCAATAAAATCCATCAACTCAAAGTTGAGACTCTACTAGCGCGGATAGTCACCAGTTCCCCCTCGCGAAATTTGCTGGTTGCCGGACGTCTCCTATTGCGAGTTTGTGCTCTGATGAATTTCCCCCGCCCACAGCGGCTCCTTCTGACGCTCTTCGCCGTGGCATCGATCCCGGCTCATGCCGCCGAGCCCGCTCTCTCTGCCAACATTGAGCAAGGCTGGGACGTGGTCTGGACTCGTTTTTACCTGCCGAACGTGCAGACGTTTGGCGATTACCTCAGCAGCTATGAGAAGGGCAAAGAACAAGCGCATCTGCCCTCGGCGAATGAGGTGAAGCGCCAGTATCCAAATCCTTGCGGGTACAGCACCGGCATGGAGGACGGCGCGATCCTGGGGGGAGCGATGCTCAGCGTGCTGTGTGATCGCTTTGAGGTAACCCAAGACGAATCCCTACGCGATAAAGCCGCAAACGTCTTCGCCGGACTCAATCGCTGCGTCACCGTGCATGGCGTGAAGGGATTCGTGGCCCGCAATGTGTGTCCAGAGGACGCCACGAGCACCTATATCAACTCATCGCGCGACCAAGTGACGCACTTCGTCCACGGGCTGTGGCAGTATTATCATAGTCCGCTGCCGGATGAGTCGACGAAGCAGCAGATCCGCGTGATCCTGGCCGATGTGGCCGAGCGCATGATCGCCTTCGTCACGCCGGAGAATGACTTCGACTTCTGTCGCGCCGATGGCACGCGCTGCCCGCTCGGCATCTGTCGCATGTGGAATGTGCAGCCGCATGAAGCCGCGCGATTGCCGATGATCTATGCCGCCGCGTGGGATGTGACGAAGAACGAACGCTACCGCGAGACATGGCGCAAATACGCCGCCGAGGCCATTGCGCAGTCTGCGAAACCCGGTGAACAAAAGCCGGCCTATGCCCTGCTGCAGATGCAGTGCTCCATGGAAGTGCTCCACGCTCTGGAACCCGATCCGGCCCTCAAAGCACAACTCCTCACGCACATGCTCCACGTCCGCGATCTCGCGGCGCAGCGCTTCAGGAGTGTTTCGGCCCAAATCGCCCAGAAAAGCCCCGAGGACATGAGCAGGACCGGACCCGACTGGCGCACGGTGCCGGAGTGGAAGAACCAAAAAGGCTACCCGAACCCACAGTGGGGTCCGTTTCGCGAAATCTGGCATTTGACCCGCGAAGCTGGCGAATCCGCGCTCATCCTGCTCATGGTCGATTCGCCCGCGCTCACCGCCGAACAACAAAGCACGTTGCAAAAAATGTTCGGCAGCTTCGATTACACTCACAACGCCAGTTGCGGCCTCGTCTACCATCTGGCCACCTACTGGAAGGCCCGCCGACATCATCTAATTCCATGAAGCCAACCCTCATCACCCTTTTTCTCGCCACATCGCTCGCTTGTGCCGCTGATCCCACGCCACCGGCCACGCAGACCTGTCTGCCGGACCATCTCATCGCCGCGGAGGCATTCGACAAACCGGAGTCTTTCGCCAAAGGGAAGCAACCGGGCACCGAGGGCTGGCGCGGCGGCATCGGGGAGTGGAGCATCAAAGATGGTGCGGCCTACGCGGTGCAGGAAGGACCGAGCGAGAAGCGTCCGAATGGCCACGAGGCGGTCTGCGAGCACATCGTTGATCTTGGCGATCTCGTTTTGACGGGTGAGTTCAAGCTCGGGGCCTCGCCCCAGGTCGGTTTCGTCTGCCGGGACACCAACCAACCGAACCAACACCTCGGTCGCGTGGTCATCACACCCTCCGCGATTTGGATTCAAAAGATGAGCGGGATCGCGAAAGAGACACGCCGCGAGGAACTCACCAAAATCGAGGTCAAACTCGATCCCAACTCCTGGCACCGCATCACCGTCGAAGTCTGCGGGGATCGCTTCTTCGCCAAAATCGGCGACCACACGCTGGAAGCCACGCACGAGCGCTTCAAAGACCGCAAAGGCCGGGTAGGCATGGTGGCGAAGGCCGAGGGGGCGCAGTTCCGGAATTTGGCCCTGTGGAGTGCACTGCCGAAGTAGGGGCTGCAGGGAGACAGTCCATTCTAGCCCGCACGCCCCATGCGCTGAAGCGCCGTTGCACCATGTGCATGTTCCTATTCCTATCAGTCAGTTCACGGAGCGTCTGCTCGTAGCCCATTTCGGTTGCGAATGTGCTCATGTCGTCCCCCTTCAGAAAAACCCATCACCCCGCCAAAACCGAATCCCCACCATTCTCCCCCACCACCGGAGCCGCCCCGGTCCTCGGCGGCGCAACCGAAGCCGGAGCCGGATTCGGATTCGGATCCGCCACACCCCGGGTGGTTCCCGTTCCCGTTTCCGTTCCGCTCTCCGTCACCGCCCGTCCGGCAGCGGCCAGTTTCTTCGCTTCTTCCTGCTTCTTCCGCTTGGCTTCGGCGGTTTTTTCGCGGGTGTCGCGGGTTTTGGCGACTTGGTTGAGTTCGTTGGTGATTTCCCG
>CAMCXS010000174.1 GCA_945883495.1 Akkermansia muciniphila | reverse complement strand
CTCGGGAATACCGTTCAGAAGACCATGTCACGGACATCGCCGCTCGTGCATCCTCTCACCGATCCGGCGACGGTTCCGGAGGGCCCGGCGGCGTTCAACACGGCGACGGCGGAAGGCGTCTTCTTCTACCGCGCGATCCTCCACTGGCTCGTGGATCGCTACACGCGCGACGACGCGAAGTTTGGTCACATCTCCGGGCTCGTGATCGGCAATGAAGTGCAGAACCACTGGGGTTGGTATCACCTGGGCGCGGTCGAGCCGGAGGTGTTATTGCGCGAATACAGCGTCGCGCTCCGCATCGCCGATCTGGCCACGCGTAGTGTGCATGCGGACTTCCCGATCTTTATCTCGCTGGACCATCACTGGACGCTGACCGCGACGACGGATCGGACGCACGACTTCACCGGCGTGGAGGTTCTGGAAGGAGTCCACGAGCGTGCGAGACGGGAAGGCGATTTCCCATGGAACCTCGCGCATCATCCGTATCCAGAGAACCTTCGACAGCCAAGTTTTTGGAATGACCGCTCTGCACCCTTGCGGTTCGATGCGCCGCGGATCACGTTTCACAATCTCGAAGTGCTGCCCGCCTTCCTGCGCCAGCCGCGCTTTCTGTTCGAGGGCAAGCCACGCCGGATCGTGCTGACCGAACAGGGCTTTGACTGCCCGCCCGGTCCCGACGGTGAACTCGCGCAAGCCGCCGCCTTCGCGCTCGCGTGGAAGAAGGTGCAGGCGCTGCCGGGCATCGAGTCCTTCCTGTATCATCGCCACGTCGATCATCCGCATGAGAACGGTCTCCTCTTCGGCATCCGCGAGCACGATGGCAGTGCGAACGTCAACGGTGTTGGCCGTGCGCGGAAGCTATGGGACGTCGTGCAAAAGGCCGGCACGCCGGAGGAAGAGGCCGCGTTCGCCTTTGCGCTGCCCATCGTCGGGCGTAAGGATTGGAGTGATGTCGTGGCAACAAAGTTCGCCCCGCCGCGTGCGGTGAAGCGCGAGACGGGGCACGTGGTCTTCGACTTCGTCGCACAGCGAGCGAAGGCGCAACAGGAGAATGTGCAGTCAGTCGAGCTGCGGCGGATCGGCCCGCCGGACGAAGTGCCGGAGGATGCGCTGCAGCAGCATCCGAAGCCGAAAGGCCGAGCCCTGCTGACCTACCTCGTCGCGATTCCCGCTACGGATGCGAAGCGCTGCCTGCTCACCTTTGACGCGCTGCTGAACAACCCGAAGAGCAACGGCGTCGCCTTCGCCATCGAGATGGACGGACGCGAAGTCTTCGCGCGCCAACTCAAGGGCGCCGAACGCGTCCCGGCGGAGATCGATCTCGCCGACTTCCGTGGTCGCGAAGTCAGCATCGCCTTCATCGTCGATCCCCTCACCGATCCCGCAGGTGACTGGGCGACGTGGGTCACCCCGCGCGTCGTGCTGCGCTAAGATCGACGCCGCGCGTTCAGCCCCATTCCTCATGAAATCCCCATTTGGACACATCTTCGCCCTGCTGATCGCGCCGCTCGTATCGCTGCACGCGGCCAGTCCTGTGCCATCCAAACCCAACATCATCATCCTGCTTGCCGATGATCTCGGCTATGCCGACCTCGGGTGCCAGGGATCAAAGGAAGTCATTTCTCCGAATATCGATTCCATCGCGGCAAATGGGGTGCGATGCACGGCGGGTTATGTGACCGCTCCCCAGTGTTGTCCCTCGCGGGCGGGGTTTATGACCGGCCGGTATCAAAATCGCTTTGGCTTTGAGGCGAATCCACCGCCTCCGGTTGAGGCCAAGGTGGGCCTCCCCGTGAGCGAGCGCACCCTCGCGGACCGGATGAAAGCGGCGGGATATGCCACCGGGATGATTGGCAAATGGCATCTGGGTCATTTGGAATCCATGAAGCCTTACAATCGAGGTTTTGACGAGACTTACTGGCATCCACATGGCGGTGTTTTGTTTCCCAATTCAAAGACCGGATTCATTCCCAACCTTTATCGCGGGAAGAATCCGGTCCAGGAACCAGAATACTCCACGGATGCGTTTGGGCGCGAGGCTGTGGCATTCATTGATCGTCATCAGCGCGAGCCGTTCTTCCTTTATCTCGCTTTCGTCCCGCCGCACTGGCCCATGCAGGCGAAGCCGGAGCATCTGGCAAAGTTCGCGCACATCCCGGACCTGCACCGGCGCACGATGTTGGGCATGATGGCGTCGCTCGACGAGAATGTTGGACACGTCCTCGCAAAGTTGCGCGAAACGAAACTCGACGACAATACGCTCGTCTTTTTCCTCAGCGACAACGGCGGCCCGACCGGCCAGGCGCGATCGCAGCCCGATGCCGATTTTGAATACGGTCGGAACACCTCGAAGAATGATCCCCTGCGTGGCGTGAAAGGCGACCTGTTTGAAGGAGGCATCCGCGTTCCGTTCCTCGTGCAATGGAAGGGCCACCTCCCCGCAGGCAAGACCTATGACAAGCCGGTGATCAGTCTCGACATCGCGCCGACAGCGCTCGCGCTCGCCGGTGTGACCCCACAGCCCGAATGGAAGCTCGATGGCACCAATCTCCTGCCTTTCCTCACTGGCGAAGATGCCGCCACGCCACACGACACACTCTTCTGGCGCTTCCGCTTGCCTCTTCCTCCTGCCAACCCCGGACGCGAAGGCTGGGCCATGCGGCAAGGCGATTGGAAGCTCGTGAAGAACGGTGAGGAGTCTTTGCGTGTCAGCGGCATCGGCGGGGAGTCTTTGAGTCTCTACAATCTCGTCAGCGACATTGGCGAAACCAAAGACCTGTCGGCCGAACAACCCGAACGCGTTGCCGCGATGACAGCTGCCTACAAGCAATGGGACGCGCAAAACATGGAACCGCTGTGGAGATAAGGAATCCTATTCAATGAAGCTCACGCTCAAACTCCTCACCGCCCTGCTGCTCGCGCCGTCGGCATACTCGATTGCTGAATGCGACACAACCGTCGCCGAGTGATGTCGTGCCCACATACATTTATCTTCCTATACCCCCCCCAACCACAATGCTTCGCCTCTTCTTCTCTCTACTCGTCCTCGCCTCCATCGCGAGCGCTGCTGAACGCAAACTCGAAATCAACGACGGCGACCGGGTGTTGCTCATTGGCGACGTGCTCGTCGAGCGCGAGAACAACTACGGCTACATCGAATCAAAGATGCGGCGGGAGTTTGCGGGCAAGAGTTTTGCGGTGCGAAATCTTGGCTACAGCGGTGACAGCCCACTGGGTGCCTCGCGCGCGAGTTTTGATCCGGTGGAAAAGGGTGTGGATGCACTGAAGGAACAGCTCGCAGTGGTGAAGCCGACGGTGGCGATTCTGGGCTATGGCATGGCAGCGAGTCTGGATGATCTGACCTATCGAAAGAACGATCCCGTGCTCAATCCAGACCCTGTGCGCTATGGATTGGATCACAGTCCGGCGAAGTTCCGCACGGAGCTGCTGGCGCTGATGGATCTGATCACGGCGGCGAGCCCGGATGGCAAGGTGCGCTTCGTTTTCGTGGGACCGATCAAGCACGAAGACCTGCGCGCGACCCGGCCCGGGCTTCCGGACCCTGCGGAGCACAACACGCTGCTGGCGGAGTATGAGAAGGTAATGGAGCAGCTCGCGGCGGAGAAAAATTCGCCTTTTGTCCGGGGCGAGTGGCAGAAGTCGGCGGGCATCGCTCTCGCACAGGGCACGGACAATGGCATCCACCTGACGCCGCGCGGATTGCGCGCACTGGCCGAGAGCTTCGCGGCGCAGCTCGGCTGGAAAGCGGATGCGGCGAAGTGGGACTCCGAGACACCCGAGCAGCGCACGCTGCGCGAGGCGATCCTGCGGAAGAACTCGCTCTTTTTTCATCGCAGCCGCCCGGCGAACTTTACCTACATCTTCGGCTTCCGGAAGCACGAGCAGGGGCGCAATGCAGTGGAAATCCCGAAGTTCGATCCGCTCGTGGAAAAGGCCGAGGCGAACGTGATCGGCATCGCGGCGGGCAAGCCGAGCACGCTGCCACCCGAGCCGCCGAGCGAGACCAAGCTCACCGCGCTGCCATCTTTGCCCCGGGCTGAGTTCACCTTGGACAATGGCCTCGAGATGACGCTGTTCGCCGAAAACCCGCTGCTCGAAAAACCGGTCGGCATGAACTGGGACACCTCGGGCCGTCTGTGGGTCGCGACGTCGAACACCTACCCGCAGGTGAACCCCGACGATCTCGGTGCGCAGATGGAGGGCAACAGCGCGAAGTTCGGCCCCTCGACTGGCAATGACCGCATCATCCTTCTCGAAGACACGAACCGTGATGGTGTGGCCGATGTCTCGCGCATCGTCGCGGACAAGCTGCTCATCCCCTGCGGGGTCGCGCCGGACAACCACGGCGGCTGCTTCGTCGGGGCGAGCACGGAGCTGCTCCAGCTCAGCAACCCCGGCGAGGAGGGGCTGCTCGGCGAGCGACGCATCGTGCTCAGCGGCTTCGGCACGGAAGACACTCATCATATCATCCACGGCCTGCATTGGGGTATCGACGGCCGCCTCTATTTCCAGCAGACAATCTACATCCACTCGCACATCGAAACGCCGTGGGGACTCGTGCGTGCGAACAGCGGCGTGGCCTTCGCGTATGACCCGAACACCGAGCGGCTCGAAGTCCACTCGAAGGGCCTCGTGAACTGCTGGGGCCAGCAGGAGGACCTCAAGGGCCAGACCTTCCTCACCTCCGGCGCGGATGGGAATGGCATCACGTGGAGCTTCCCCGGCGCGGTGTTGCCACCGAGCGAGGGCGCGCGCCGCACGATTGCGAGCATCAGCCCCGGCTCGTATCCGAAGTTCGCCGGGCTCGAACTCGTGAACAGCCCGCTCTTCGGCCCCGAATGGCAGGGCAATGCCATCACCAACGACTTCCGGGCGCATCGCATTGTGCGCTTCAGCTTCACCGATTTCACGCAGTCGCAGCGCAAGGACGGCTCCGACGTGAAGTCCGGCTACGTCACGCAGACGCAGGCCGATGTCGTGCGCACAAGCGACGCGGCCTTCCGCCCCATCGCGCTGAAGATGGGACCCGACGGCGGCCTGTATGTCGCCGACTGGACGAACCCGATCATCAATCACGGCGAGGTGGATTTCCGCGATCCGCGTCGCGACAAGCAGCATGGCCGCATTTGGCGCATCACCCCGCAGGGCAGCAAGCCGCTCGCGTGGGAACCGCTCGCGGGCAAGCCGGTCGATGTTTTGCTCAACAAGCTGCTCTCCGTGAATCGCTGGGAGTTCGAGCAAGCGCGCCGCGAACTCGCAAAGACTCCGCTCGCCGACTTGCAGAACGGGCTCGCCAGCTGGGTGAAGGATGAGGTCACACGCTGCCATGCCGCGTGGTTGCTGAGT
>CAMCXS010000173.1 GCA_945883495.1 Akkermansia muciniphila | reverse complement strand
AGGGCTGCAGTACAGCGACACCCCCGCCGCCCCTTTGGTCAAAATGCACTACACCGATCCCCAGCCCGAACCCGGCAAAACGCACACCTACCGGGTCATTGCGGTGAATACGGTGGGGTTGCGATCAGACGGTTGAAAAACAGAGGGATCGAGGACTCTGCGCGGTCCGTTGATCGCGCTGTGGTACGGCGCACTCCAAGATGACAAGTGGGAAGAACCAGCGGACCTGCCGTTCGAACCGCGAGATACCTGGTGATGCCTTGGTTGCTCGACACCAACCACGGGATTGCACGTCTGAAAGGTCAGAACACCGTTCTGAGAGACCGGCTCAGGAGAGTTCCACCAGATCAGGTTTGGCTTTGCTCGGTCGTGAAAGAAGAGCTTTTCTATGGCGCGGAAAGATACGCCAACTCACCGGCGCTTGAATCTCGACTTAGATACGAATCCGGTAGGGCTGGCTGTCCTCAGCCAGCGCCGGTGGACGTCGCGACGCCTTCTCAGGTCGGACCACAGGTCCAACTCACGGGGTGATGGTAGGTTAGATTTGCGATCCGACCGCTCTCGTTGGACGAGGCTGCAGCGATTGGGGGACGAGTTCGTAATCAACTCGAATCCCGTGCCCTGCTGGACATCGCCACGGCTTAACAATCTGCAAGCAGGAATTTGAACTTTTCTCGACCGGCACGTCCGTTTGAACGTCCCGGCTGACTTGACCGCAGCCCGCCTTACGAATTCGGTGACACGAGCGACGGCACAGCGTTGCGCCCCGGAGGGATGGTGCCGTGCGAGGGGACCACTCAGCCCGGCCATAAACTGATCAGCGAGTAGGGAGTTGCCCTGAGTCCGCTATAAGACGCAGAGAGAAGAGATATCGGGGAAACATCTCATCCCCTCTCCCCTTCTAGTTCATCAGCCCGCATCGCCGCCACTTCCGCCTCGGTGAAGACGCGCCCGCCCCAGATCGCCCGCCACCGTGCCGCGAAATCTGTCGGTTGGTGAAAGGTCTTCGATCGGGCCGAACAGGCAGGCATTCAGGTGACGGTGCGCATCGGTGTGCGCGCAATGGATCTGATGCATCTGGGCGCAGGTAACTAAAGATCGCAACGGGTTGAAACGTTGGCTTTGGAGACAGGGTCCGAGTTGCGCAGTTGCTCGGCGAATCACTCGCTCACGTGCGGCCGGAAGCGCCCGACTCCGCATGGGAGATCGTGGTTCGCGATCGGCTCGAAGCCGTGCGCACTGCGCACCGGCAAGATCGAAGCGATCGATGGAGAGACCGCTTCACGTTTTTTGCGATCACTCATCCAGTGCCCCCTTCCGCACGCCGTAAAAATCACGCTCACCGAGCTCCGCGCGGCCTTCACAGCCGCTGGTCCTCTCCCCTTCCCAGGCGGCGTGCAAGTGCAAGCTAGCCTTGGGGTGGAAAGCCCGAGCATCCAACATTTATTAAGCGGGATGATTGTTATTTAGTCTATTGATGGAATCACCATCCAGAATGAAGCGGATCGCGATGCTCGCGGGCGTTTGCCTGCTTCTCCTCGCTGTCGTGGGCGTCAGCGGCTTCGTGCTCCAGAAACGATCACCTTCCCTGAACCATCGAGAGCCGACGGCCAGGCAGCCGTCTGCGCTCCCCCGGAGCGTGCTTGGCGCAGAAGCACCGGCCGGCAAATCCGAGCCAATCGGAGACGACGCCACGGTTCCCCCACCCTTCGCGGTGCCAGACGCCCCGCCTCATGGACATCCTCAGCGTCCCGCGGAATCAGCCGATCTTCCGCCACCAGAAGAGTTTTCCCGCTTGATGGAGGAACAATCCGCCGAACTCTCCGCACAGGAACGTAGGCCCGCCCAGGCCAACGCGTCGGGCAACCTTCCAGCCGCGGCAAGGCCAAAGCCCTGAATCCCCTCGGGGAACAGCACCTTTTCGACCGCGCTCGCGAAACGAGACTAGTTTTCCAGCTCAAACACAAAATCACCGGACTGCCCTAAGGTATTCACCCAGGTGCCAACGATCATCTTCGTCCTTTCGACCAGCTTGCCGGCGTAGATCGTGACATAACCTTGGGCATCATCCTGTCGCAGGGTAAACACTGGGACTTTGCCGTCCACAATCTCTCCGCTGAGCACACTCTTGCCGCCCTCCACATGGATTCGGTTGTTGCACACAACTACCTCCCAAGATCGGGCAGGTTGCTCGGACTTTAACTCGCCGTCCAAGGTAGTGTCCCACCGCAACTTCCAAGTGGAATTCGCCGGAAGCAGGTCGCGGGCGGCTACGGGAGTGGGCGCAGTCTGTAGGAAAACGATCGTGGCAAAAAGGATCTGGATTCTGGAGTTCATCGCAGGCTCCCCGAGCCAGTTGATGGCTAAGGGTTGAGGGTTGAGGGTTGAGGATTGAGGGTTGATGCGCGGAAAAGAGCTACGCGGCGGGTGGTGCAAAACTCCACCACTCCACCCGGCTCAGGGCGCCGGAGCGGGCGTCTGGAACAAGACCTCCCCGGAAACCCACTCGTTGCTCGCCGCCCCGGGAAGCGCGGGAAGCAGGTAATGCCCGTCGCCGATCACGTCATCTGTGCTGGTGCTTGGGGCTTGGCGAAGGACTCCGCTGAAGGGCACGGTGCGCTTCCTCCCGCTATCGAGAAGCTCGAAACTCCCGGTGAAGGTCCCGTTTCTGCCCACGAAGGTGGTCCGCCATTTGGTGCTGTTCGGCAGCGGAGCGGTCACTGTGACCACGTCCCGGGCCCCGAGAGACAGTGCGGTGGGCAAGTTGGCGTTCGAAGTGCTCCCGGTCGGGGTGTGTTGCACTTCGAATGGGTTCGTGGGGCCGGTCAAGCCGAGGCGTTGTGCCAGGGTGATGGCCGTCGTGGTCCGGGTGGCTGCCACGGGCGGGCGCCAGGGGTCAATTCCGAGGGCGGTGGTCACTGGGCCGAAGCCAGCTCGATACGACGAATCCAAGGCGCGATCGTCCTTAACCCAGGTCAGCGCCGCCGTTTCCAGGAAGCGCCGGTTCACCAAGTCCGGATGCGGAGCCAGGGAGAATTCTCCCGCCACGTAGGTTCCCATCCGTGCCGGGAGATACGGCTGAATGAAGAGACGGTAACCCGGATCTGCCGCTCCATCTGGGGAAAGCGTGGTGGTGAACTTGGTGGCATCGGCCAGTCTGCCCGTCAGCGTCAACCTCCCGGTGGTAGCGACCGCCGCCGTAGCCCAACCTGCGCCCGGGGGCACGGTTGCCCCTGCCGGGGTCGCCGGGCGGAGGATGGCGGTGTGGGCGCCCGCGTAAGCCACGCTTCTCAGGACCGGTAGCTTTTTGCCATTGGTCGCTCCGCCGAGGGCAACCGAATTCCTCGTCGCGCTCATTTCCACGTCGCCAAACATGGGCAGGGTGAAGTTGATCCCATAAGGCGTTCCTCCACGTGTCGTCGTGGTCGCGGTTCCGGTGGCGCGCTCGCTTTCGCTGTCGGTGCTCAGGGGTCCTCTGAAAGACACGGCACGGGTTTCCGTTCCGGAACTCAAGGTTGCGGTAAAGACGATCCCCTTGGAAGTCTCAGTGACCCTGACCGCTAGCTTGGCTACCGGCAACGGTGTGGCATCGGAGAGCAACGCTTCGTACCTGCCTGCGAAGCTTTCGACGACTAGCGTCCCCTGACGGTAGATGAAGCTGTAGTTCGCCGCCGCCGCACCGCTGGCGGTAATGGGATAGGCGCCGCCCGGACTGTTGAGCTTCGCCGTGGTGGCCAGCACGGGGGGGCGGGTGAAGACCGCCTCATCTTCACCGTTCACGAACCCAGTGGTTTGGAAAGTCATCCTCGGATTCGGCTGGCCGGCGAACTTGCGCTCATCATCCGGCGTCACGGTGAGGGGAGCCTTGGCGATGACGAGGGTGCCGGTCCGGGTCAGCGTGCCGGCGACGGCTTTGACCAGGTATCTTCCCGCGTTGGTGGGAGGCGTGGTCCCTTGCACGCCGCTGATCCGGTAGGTGATGGTGACTGGGCTGGCCCCAAGCACGGAAATGGGCTTCGGCTGGCCATCGTAGATTTGATTGAGGTTGGTCAAGGTCATCGCCGTAGGGTCGGCCCTGACGACGATGGTGCGAGGAACCGCGCGCGCAGGGCGGTAATTGCTGCCTCCCGGCTGGGTCGCCGTCACCCTGACCGTTCCGGGAGCGGTGAGGGTCAGGACATTGCCCGCCAACGAGGCCGGACCACTCCCCAAGCTCAGGATGACCGGTAAGCCGGAGCTGGCCTTGGCATTGAGGGTGAGCGGACTTTGGCTCAGGTAAACGACGGCAGGAGGGTTGAACGCGATGCTCTGGGCCAACTGGGTGGGCAGTGCGCCGAATCCACTCACCGCAAAGGTGAACGACGGCGCGTCCGGATCGTCGCTGGAGATCGTCACCGTCGCGGTGCGCGGGCCGGGCAACCTGGGATCAAAGGTGAGGTTAAAGGTTGTCGTTTCTCCGGCGGGCACCGTGGGCTCCGGAAGCACGGTGACGGTGAAGTCAGCGGGATTGGATCCGCTGATGGCCACCCGGGGCGTTCCGCTCAGGTTGAGCGTCAGGGTGCCTGCATTGCCAACGGAGAAACGACGGACGGCCTGCGTGCTGAGTAGGGGGACGGTTCCGAAGTCGGTTCCATCGACGAGAGAGGGGGAAGTGTCGCCGTTGGCGATGTCCTCTCCGAGTCCCGCAAGCGTGATGTCCAGAGTACCGCAGGTCCCCTGAATGGCAAACGTGAACGGATTCTTGGTAGGATCGTCGTTGGCGATGCTGACGGTAGCCTCGTAAGTCCCGATCGCTGCGGGACTGAATGTGATCGTGAAGGTTTGCGTGCCTCCATTCGGCGCGACGGTTGGCAACGAAGGTTGGGTGGTGACGGCAAAGGCTCCGGCTCCGGTTCCATTGAGGGTGACATAGCCGGGTGCGGTGCCGAGGAGATCCAAGGTTCCTGCCCCGGTGTTGGTGATGGTGAAGGTGCGCGCCGTGCTGCCGCCGGGAAGACCGACGGCGCCGAAATCCGTTGCGTTGCCCAAGCTCGGGGTGGTGCTGCCGTTAGCGATGGGTGCTCCGTTATTGCTGAGGGCGATTCCCGACTCCGCCGTGTTCAGCCGCGCGGCTTGGGGGGAAACCTTTCCCCCCGCGGTGGTGAAAGATCCCCCCACGTAGAGATCGCTTCCTGAAACCGCCAGGGCACGTACGCTGGCGTCCGCGCCCGAACCCAAGGCACTCCAGCTGCTCCCATTCCATTTGGCGATGCGGCTGGCGGCATCTACCCCCGCTGTAACGAAATCCCCCCCCACGTAGAGATCGCTTCCTGAAACCGCCAGGGCACGTACCTGGTTGCCCACGCCCGAACCCAAGGCACTCCAGTTGCTCCCAT
>CAMCXS010000172.1 GCA_945883495.1 Akkermansia muciniphila | reverse complement strand
CATCACCCCTCCAGGTAACGGTGAGGGAGAATTGCGTGCCCTCGGAAAGCACCCCGCGCTTGCTGTCATTTCCGGTGATGGGGCGTAACGGGAATAGGGCGTATCCGAGATCCGTGTTCACTCCGGCGTTGAAATCTTCCGTGTTCTTTCGCGTCGTACTTGCCACGGGATGGAGCACTTGCAGGCGTAATGCGCCAGAAGTTCCTTCGTCACCGGCGGCGGATCCAAAGATCAGACATTCCTGCTCGCGGACGGATTGAGGATCGAGCGATTTGAAGCCGCCGAGCACTCGGAACCACCAGCGAAGTTGGCCACGGATGGAAGCAGCGCGGATTTCAGCGCGCTGGTCTGGTTCGGCTCCACCGCAAAAACAGGGCGTGATGATTTCGAAGGTATAGATTTTGCGGATCATGGCATCTTGTCTCCGTGGAGATTCTTATTCAGGGTGTGGATAGCGGCAGCAGCGGTGGCAAGATCGCCTTTGGTGGCGTGGGCTTTAAATCTCTTCCAGATTTCAAGTCGTGGGCCTTTTAAGGCGCGGATGATGGCTGGTTTTTCTTCATCCAATGGTCCACCTCTTTTGGGTTCCTTAAAAAAGCTCCTCACCTTGGCCTCAAATTGAGGATCGCTAAGTTGGGCGATTTTCCAGTCTTCTGCTGCTTCGGATGACAGCCCTTTCAGCGCATTGGCTTCCTCCTCTTTCTTGAGACGGCGCAACTCCGCTTCGTGGGCTTTCTTTGCGTCCTCTGCTTTACGGCTCGCTTCTTCTTCGATTCTCTTCAGTTCCGATTCACGCCGTGTTTTGATCGCCGATTGCAGCGTTTCAGAAGCATCGAACCACCCATAACCAGCCGCCGTCTTAGCGCCGAGGCCGAAGAGTTGGAGGCCGTGCGCAAGCCAGTTTTTAGCAAGGGTTAGGTCGCCGTCGGTGACGCGACGGAGGGGGATGAGGGGAAAGGTGAAGTAGTCCGTGTCGCGCTGAGGTTTGACGGCAGGGAAGTAGACGGGGACGGGGTCTTCAGTATCAGTGGCGGCTTCCAGCTCACCTTGGTAGTATTTGGTATGGTGTGGAGTAACAACATCGAGCTCCAAACCAGGATCAGCGTTCGGATGAGCGGGGAGAAAGGCGACCGTTCCCGCGAAGTTGGGGAGTTTGTTCCAGCGCTTTTCGGCCGCGAGTTTCCAGCCGAAGACTTCCGCGAGATGTCGGCTGGCGTTAGCCCAGATCCCTTTGTGGTTTTCGCCACAGGCCCAGCCGAAATCGGATCGGAACAGTCCATCTCTTTCTCCGGCGTCCCAATCCTTCTCCACCCAGCCGAAGACGCGGGCAATGGCGGCGAGCATGCGGGCTGGCGTGTCGAATCCTTCGCAGCAGGGTGCGCAGGCGTCATCCTCCGCAGGGCGTGCGGTGCCAGATGCGACCCAATCGTGAAGCGCCTGCAAGGCCATGCGGCGCGCACAGCCTTTTGCGGCGCTGCCAGGTATATATGGCAGCCCATAGCGATCGAGCAAGACGTTGGCGTTTTCCATGACGCCTCCGGCGAGGTCTACCATAAGGCGGGACATCAGGCGGGCGTAGAGTTGCGTCGAATGGGCGGGGAGCCAAGCGGCGGCTGTAATGCCTTGTGCCTTGCGCGTGAGAAGAGCGTTGAACCAATCTTTCCGGGACGGGGAGGTTTTGTCCGTAGCTTGAGGATCTGCAAAGCGGCTTTGGAACAAGCTCCTGCTATCGCACAATGGCAGGCTGGAGCCACCTAGCGCACGGACAATTTCAAATGGAGCGTAAATAGGCATTGGCTAGACGTTGGATTCGTTGGATTCCTTGACGGCAAAGCGTTTCAAATAGGAAATGAAAGCCAGCGCTTCGCCGGTGGCCCGCTGGAGGTCGTTACTGGTGGCATTCTCCCCACTGAGTTTTTTGATCAATTGCTGCGCGGAGTCGCATCCGGTAAGAATGTTGATGCCGTGAACGGAATTCTTGAGGTGCTGCGCCACTTGATTCATAGCGTCCTGCATTTCGGGCCGTTTGGCTTCACCTTCTTTTTTCAATTCGGCGGCGAACGCTGCGGCGGCCAGAAGACCGTTGGAGATAATCATCGCGGGCAATTTACTGACGGTCTGCTTGGTGATTTTCGAGCCGTTGCGGTTGACGGCCTCAAGAGCTTTGGCGGCGCGGATTTGGTCGAGATTTTGCACGGTTGGTAGTCTCCTTATTGTTGGATGGTGACGCTGGTGAAGCCGAGGCCGGTGGAGGCATCTCCACCGAACTGGAAGACATTGTTCGCCGCAGACAGTTTGGCGGCGAATTCGTGCAGAGCGTTTTCCGGCTTTTTGTCCTTGAAGGCCGGACCGCGTCCGGCGGTCGCGCTGAGAACCGAGTAGAACAGGGTGTCGGCGGGGACGTTTTCCTGGTTGAAGAGGCCGGTGCCTTCGGCGGTGCCGGTCTCATCGGAGATGCGGACGTGTTGGGCAACTTCGCAGGCAGTGACCGCGAAGTGGCTCATCATGCCGTTGGAGAGGATAACGAGGCGATCGGTGATGCTCTTGAAAAGTTCATCACCTACGAGACCGGCGAGAGCCTTGGCTACGTCAGAGGAATAGCCTTCCTTGAGCTTGAAGCAGTATTCTTCAAGGACGATCTGGCTTCCGGGCAACGCGAGCGGACCATCAGATTTGAAGATGGCTTCGCCGTCCTTTGGCTCTTCGGGAATCTCACTCGAAATCACTCCATCGCGCTTCGCTCTCTGGAGCATTAAGGGACAAGTGATCCATGCGTAGCTGCCCTTGGCACTGCGGATGGGGAAGGCGAGAACGCGGGCTTCGGAGAAGTTGAGGGAGCCGGCGAAGGCGTTGTTGGCATCATCCGAACCGAAGAGCCAGGCCGAGACCGATTTTCCGCGAACTTTCTTGGTCTTTTCCCCTTCACCTTGTGTTTCGAGGGTATCATTCCACTGGTCCGCGAAGCTGCCTTTCAAGGAACTTCCCGGAATAATTGGAAACCCGGTATGCCGCTCGCGTTGAATCGGTTGATCAATCGCGCCGACGCTGGCCCCGGCACCGACGTGGAGCGGCGTTCGGGTGAAGAGGTAGAGGAGTTTGGTGGACATGGTGCGTTCAAGGATGAGAGATGAATGCGGAAAGTTGAAGTGAGCGGATCTCCGGGGATATCGGGGAAAGTTGTCAGTGGTCAGTTGTCAGCGGGGCAGTTTGAAAGTCCCAAGAGCCGCAGACGCCAAGGCCGAAGCCCTTTTCGCCCATTAGAGTGCTTCTGCGATTCTTGATCGCGGAATGCCGAATCGGGAGTGCGGAGTCGGTGTCTGCGCCGTGCCAGTTCAGGGCGGCGGCGAGGTTTCGGGCGTCTGTTTCCGATGCAGCCTCGAAATAATAAACTGCTCCGGCCGGGACGGCGAGGTGGGTGGATTTGGCACCGCCTTGCGAGCGGCCTGGATCCGCTTCATTCGGCAGCGCCCAGCCGGTGACGGGGATGGGTTTGCCGGTGATGGCGGCGACGAGGTGAGCGTTAATCGATTTACCCGCCGGAACGTTGCGTCTCCGGGCAGCGTTGGCGCCGGGACCGTCAAGGAGTTGGATGGCTCCCGTGGTCGGGGCGATCCAGTTCGGTAGCCAGCCACCCCGATGATCGCCGATGGCGGGAAAGATCGCCGGAGTGAGAAGCACCCATTTGACGGGCCATCTACCGTTGCTTTCCTTGAAGCCGCTCGTTTTCCCGAGTGGCAGCGGCCGCCTTTCGTAAGGTCGCCCATCCAGCGTGGCGGTACAGACGCGCTGCTGGCCTCCGGCGATGATTTCGGTGCCGTGGCCATTGAGTAGCGTGCGCACGAGGTCGTTGCCGTACTGATCATGGCGGAAATCCTTGTCGACCGCGCTCGCGAAGACACCGATCTTCCACCCTTCCCGCAACCGGAGGTAGTGAGCGGCGTAGAATGCGCCTTCCTCGACCGTTCCGGTTTCTGCCGAGAGTCCAATCCCGTAGGCGTGTTCGGTATCAGAGAAATCGCTGTCGTTCTTGCGAAAGGGGCGTCCGGCCAGACCATTGCGTTGGCCGGTGCCGAGGTAGGCGTTCCACGCGCCTTCGCTCCACCACGACTTCGGATTCTTCTTTGATGGCGGTTTGCTGGACGCGACGGGATAGAGCAAGGGTGAGGGTAGGCTGGATGCGCCGGTTGTTTTGGCGGGCAACAAGACCGCTTTGCCCGAATCGTCCGAATCGGCAGGTCGCGGAAAGAACCAAGTGTGATCAGAGCCGTTCGTGCATACGGGGAAGGGCCCGGCGGTCACGAGGGATCCAAATTTGCGGTCGCGGGTCGCTTCGTAGCTTCCGCTTTGTCCACGGCGATGCTCATGCACGCCAACAAAGCCCGCGCGATGGAGCGCCGCGTGGAAGGCGTGGTTGATAACGTTGGGCAGTGGCCAAGCCGCTCCGTGCCCGCTAGAGGCTCCGCCCATGGGTCGGCCGTCGCGGAAGAAGAGGACGTCGGTGGGTTCGAGTAGGATGGTGTTCATGGGTCAACTGCCTTTCGGCGGACGGGTTTCTTTGTCGTGGTTGGTGCGGTGGGCGAAGGCGACGGTGGTGCAAAGGCCGATGACGGATGCGAGAAGGGTTTGGGTGAGCGAAGCCTTTAGCGGTGGCCTGTCCCCCTCATTGTCCGCGGCCTCCGCCTCTTGATAGTTCTCGGCAAGGCTCTTCAAATAGCCGCTCAGCGGACCGCGAAGAGCTTCCGCCGCCGACTCCGATCCCTGACGCTCCGCGGCGTGGGAAAACTCTTTTTGGATGAGTTCCGTCGCCGTCTTTTGGTCGGCGATGGCATCGGCTTGTTTGGAAACGCCCGTGCGGATAGTGATGTAGGGTTCGAGTAACTCGCAGACGCGGTGCGGGAACTTGCCGCTGATCCGACCGTCATTTAATGCCTTCGCGATGGCTTCGTAGAGCGCTAGTCCACCGGAATCCCACTTGGCTCCCCATTCGGTGATTTCCCCGGAACGTTTGAGGAGGGAGACGGCGACGGCGGCGCGGCTAAGCTGGTTTTTAGCGCGTTTTTCGGCTTTCTGCGCTTCCCGAACGACATCCTGCAGCGGTGATTTGAAGTGGGCTATAGCAATGCCGACCGAGACTTCCGCAGCGGGACCAGGGACCACGAAGGCAATGGGTTGACCTGACTGATCTTTGTCAATGGAAAGGTAACCGGTGGCAGGCGATGCTAGGTTCGTGTTTTCCACCGTCCGGCCCTGAAACGCATTCCGCAACGCTTGGGCACATTCCAGCGCGGTATCGGCTGGGAGCATTGCAAGGACGTCGTCGCCTCCGGCGTAAATCAAGCGTCCGAAGTGGGCTTCGACGACTTGGCGGGCGCAGCGGAGGGCAAAGTTGGAAAGCGCCTGGCTGAACTGGAGGTGATAGCTGGGCGAAAGGGCGCGCGAGGTTTCGAGCAAATCCGCGCCGCCGTTGCCTTCAAAGTACCGCAATGCCCCCTGACGCTGAACTCCCGATCCGTCGAAATAGTCGGAGAATTGGTGCTTGAACCGCGGCGTTTTCTCTCCGCTGATCCATTTGCCAATTTCGTCGCCGTCGAGCGCGAGCACGGCGAAGTATTTTTCGCCAGGGAGTTTCTCCTCATCCTCGTTTTCATCGGATGAAAAGGGTTCTCGTCTGGCGATG
>CAMCXS010000171.1 GCA_945883495.1 Akkermansia muciniphila | reverse complement strand
GAACCCCCACCATCCCACGCCGAACGGTGACTCATGGGCGGGCGGGGCGGAAAAGCAAATTCCTGTCAGTTGAACCCCCACCATCCCACGCCGAACGGTGACTCATGGGCGGGCGGGGCGGAAAAGCAAATTCCTGTCAGTAAGCAAATTCCTGTCAGTAAAGCAAATTCCTGTCAGTTTAACCGAAGCTGTTCTCTGATGAGCTGACCCGGTTGAGCGGGTTGGAGGTCGCAGTGGACGGCGTTTACGCGATTTGCCCGCCGCAACTCCTCTTTCTTCCGGACCGCAATCAAGACGACGTTCCGGACGGCCCGGCGGAAGTCTTGTTGGACGGCTTTACGGTTCCGCCGGCCAACCACCACAACTTTGCCAATGGGCTGCGCTTGGGCCCGGATGGTTGGTTGTATGGCCGGTGCGGGGCCTCGGCGCCTGGTGAGGTCGGCGCTCCGGGCACGCCTGTGATGGAGCGGGTTCCTTTGCGCGGCACGATCTGGCGTTACCATCCGCAGAGCAAAGTCTTTGAAGCGCTGGCTTGTGGGACGACGAATCCATGGGGCCATGATTGGGACGAAGATGGCCAACTCTTCTTTGTGAACACCGTGAATGGTCACTTTTGGCACCTTATTCCTGGTGCCCACTATGCCCGTCCTCACACGTTGGATCCAAACCCATTTGTCTATGAGACGATCGATACTCATGCCGACCACTGGCATTTTGACACGAGCGGGGATTGGACCAAGTCACGCGACGGGGCAGCGAATGCTTGGGGCGGCGGACATGCACATTGCGGCTTGTTGATTTATCGGGGAACCCAATGGCCCACCACCTACCGCGGAAAGGCGCTTACCTTGAATTTTCACGGACGGCGCATCAACGTGGAGCGACTGGAGAAACACGGTAGTGGGTACGTGGCGCGGCACGAGCCCGATTTTGCCATTTGGAAGGATCCATTTTTCCGTGGCATCGATCTCTCCGAAGGTCCGGATGGCGCGGTATATGTTTTGGATTGGAGTGACACCGGGGAATGTCACGAGAACACCGGCGTGCACCGCAGCAGTGGCCGCATCTATCGAATTTCTTACGGCGAGGAGTCTCCTCCATTTGCCTGGGACTTGGATTGGAAAAAGCGTCCGGCTCCTTCTCCGGATTCCTGGACTGCCCGGACGCAGCACTGGCCCTTGGATACTGTGTTGAGCAAGCGGCCGCGGCCCGAAGCCGATGCAGCTGAGATCGACGCCACCCTGGCGCTGCCGGCAGCTCCGTTGCAAATGGCGTCCGCCTTGCAGCGACTGCCGGTGGAACGGCGGCTGAGCGTGGCCGAGCGTTTGGTTGTTCAGGCTGAGTGGAGCACGGATCACAACCTTCCGTTGCTTGTTTGGTACGGCTTGATTCCAGTGGCGGAGAGCGATCCGCGGGGCTTGGCCGAACTGGCCGCCAAGACGCTTTGGCCCACCTTGCAGCGGCTCATTTCACGTCGCCTGGCAGAGGATCTCGAAACCAAGCCAGAGGGGCTGAACCGCCTGCTGGAGCTTGCCGTCCGGGGCGAACCCTCCCTTCGGCAGGAAATCATCGCCGGATTGAACCAGGCCACGGCAGGTTGGCGCAAGGCTGCCGCGCCCTCGGCTTGGTCGAGTTTCGCGACAGCCGCTGGCGATTCGCCTGGATTGCAGGAGCTCCAAGTGCTCTTCGGAGATGGCCGCGCTTTGGATCAGGTACGCGCCATCGCTCGTGACTCCAAACGGGAGGTGTCTGTTCGCAAAGCGGCCTTGCGCAGTCTGATCGAGGCTCGACCTGCGGATTTGCGGCCGGTTTGTGAAGAATTGATCCAGGTGCGTTTCCTCAACGTGGTCGCTGCGCAGGGATTAACGCTTTTTGACGATCGCCAGGCGGCCGGCAGCATCATCGCCGGGTGGAAACAGTTTCACCCGGAGGATCGTCCCTCCTTTTTCGCTGCCTTGACGTCCCGCGCCACCTTCGCCACGGCGTTGTTGGAGTCGATCGCTGAGGGAGAGATCCCCAAGACCGGCTTGAGTGCCTACGATGCCCGCCAGATCCAGGCGCTGGGGGATCCGATCCTGAATCAGCGATTGGAATCCGTCTGGGGCACTCTTCGAAGCGGTCAGGGCACGCAAGCGGAGCAAATTGCTGCCTGGAAGGCACGGCTTACCCCTGAGTTTCTGGCGTCCGCGGACAAATCGCGCGGCCGAACCCTTTTTCAGGGCGTGTGCGCGGCTTGTCACCAACTGTATGGGGCTGGAGGTTCCATCGGACCGGATCTCACCGGCAGTGGACGGAATAATCTCGATTACCTGCTGGAGAACATTTTGGATCCGGGCGCGGTTGTTTCGTCGGATTATCAGCTCTCCGTCTTCACCCTCAAAGATGGCCGGGTCCTCAGCGGCATGGTGCGCTCGCGCAGTCCAAAGGCGCTGGTTGTGCAAACCATGACCGCCGCGGAGCCGGTTCCGGTGGACCAGATCGAGAAGTCCGAAGTACAACCGGTTTCTCTCATGCCAGAAGGATTAGTTCAGGCCATGGCGCCGGACCAATTTCGCGACCTCATCGCTTACCTGATGCATCCAGTTCAGGTAGAAGCAGACCCTTGAGTCCTCAGGCGAGGATCTCCGTGACGACGCGGGCTTCTGGATTCTCGACGAGGCGCTGATCCGTTCCGTTGCGCTTGAAAGTGAGGCGCTGGGGATCGAGGCCAAAGAGGTGGAGCACGGTGGCGTGGAAATCGTAGTGGTTGACCACGTTTTCGACCGCGTGATGGCCCCATTCATCGGTGGCGCCGTGGATGTGACCGGCTTTGAAACCGCCGCCCGCGACCCACATGCCGAATCCATAGGTGTTGTGGTCCCGGCCCACTTTGGCCCGGTCCGTCTTGCCCCCGGCGCGATTCTGAATAACGGGCAACCGGCCCATCTCGCCGCCCCAGTGAACGATGGTGGAGTCGAGCAATCCGCGCTGCTTCAAATCGATGACGAGAGCCGTGGCGCCGCGATCGATGTATTGGCACGCGGAAGGCAAGCCGGTGGCGATGGCAATGTGGTGATCCCAGGTTTGATTTCCGGTGAAGAGGCTGACGAAGCGGACGCCGCGCTCCACCAACCTCCGGGCCAGGAGACACCGGGCGCCGAACTCCGCGGTTTCCTTGCGGTCCAGGCCGTAGAGTTGCTTGGTGGCGTCGGATTCTTGGCTGAGGTCGAGGGCTTCCTTGGCGGCGGTTTGCATCCGGGCGGCCAATTCAAAGCTTTGGATGCGGGCGTCGAGATCGGTTTCGCCGGGGCGGGCATCGCGGTGTTCGCGGTTGAGGGCGCCGACAAAGTCGAGGTAACGCTGTTGGGCTTCTCCGCGGAGGGAGAGCGGCGGTTCGAGGTTGAGGATGCGCGGTTCCTTGGGGCGGATCACGGTGCCCTGGTAGATGGAGGGGAGCCAACCGTTGGAAAAGTTATCCACGCCGAGCACGGGAAGGCCACGCGGATCGGTCAAGGCGACGTAGGCGGGGAGGTTGTGCGTTTCCGTGCCCAGGCCGTAGGTGAGCCAGCTGCCCAGGGTGGGGCGTCCACCGAGGATCGTCCCGTTGAGCAGGGCGTAAATCGATTGGCCGTGGTTGTTCACTCCGGTGCGCATGGAGCGAATCAGGGTGACCTCGTCCGCAATCGAAGCCAAACCGGGGAGGAGCTCGCTGACGTCCATGCCGCACTGGCCATGTTTGGCATACTTCCAGAGGGGAGCCATGACCTCCCGGCTGGCTCCGGCGGCGTCGTCATACTTCACTTCCCCGGGGAAATCCTTGCCGTCGTAGCGGTAGAGTTGGGGTTTGGGATCAAAGAGATCGATGTGGCTGGGGCCGCCCTGCATGAACATCGAAATCATGGCCTTGGCGCGGCCGAATCCGTGGGAGGGTTTGGGGGCGACATCGAAGTGCGCCGTATCACCGAGGACTGCGGGACTGGCGAGGAGCCCTTGTTCCTGCAGCAAGGTGGCCAGGGCGATGGATCCGATGCCGTAGTTGGCGGCGAGGAATTGGCGGCGCGTGGTGGGCATGGAGTGGTGGAGTGGTGGAGTGGTGGAGTGGTGGAGTGGTGGAGTGGTGGACCGCCCGCCGCGGCAGCGGCAAACCTGGACTGCTGAAGGGTAACTCGGGGAGCCTGCGGTAGCGGGCGGTGGTGGGGACGAGCGATCAACGCTCAGTCTACGTAGAGGAATTCGTTGGTGCTGAGGATGGCGTGGCAGAGGGCGGTGAGGCCGAGGAGCTCGGGGGAAGCGGGGGTTTTGTCTTCGGGGCCGGCGACTCGTTCCAGTTTGGCGGGGTTTTCTTGGTAGAAGTTGGTTTGGGCGGTGAGGAAGGTTTGGGCGGCGTTGACTTCTTCGGAGCGCGGGGGACGGGCCAGGGCGAGGAGCCAGGCGCGCTCGATCACGGCGGCCCCTGGGGCTGCTCCGCATTCGTTTTGGAGGCGCTCGGCAAAGGCGCGGGCGTGTTCCCGCATTTCCAAGTGGTTCATCAGGAGGAGGCTTTGCGGGCTGACGGTGGTCACGGGGCGGACCTCGCAGTTCGCTTCCGTCATGCTGGGGGCGTCGAACGCGGCGAACATGTCGAGCTGCCGGGTGCGGCGCACTTGGACATAGATGCTGCGGCGGAATTCCTCACCGTTCAGGGAGATGAACTTTCCGGTCTGCCGCCCAGCGGTATCGGTGGTGTCGACGCCGAGAACGACGCGGCCTTCTTCGGTGTACATCACTGGGACAGGGGCTCCGCCCATCTTGGGATTGAGTTTGCCGGAGACGGCGAGGAGGGTGTCGCGGATGGTCTCGGCTTCGAGGCGCCGCACCGTCTGGTGGCTGAGGAGCCGGTTGGCGGGATCGACTTCCTCGGCATGTTGGCTGCGGGAAGCGCTTTGGCGCCACGCCTGGGTGGTGAGAATCTGACGGTGCAAGGTTTTCAGGCTCCAACCTTGGGCCATGAACTCCGCGGTCAGGTAATCGAGCAACTCAGGATGACTCGGGGCGCTGCCGAGACGGCCGAAGTCTCCAGGGCTATCGACGATTCCCTTCCCGAAGTGGTGCATCCAGACGCGATTCACGATGACGCGGGCGAGGAGGGGATGGCGGCCATCGGTCAACGCTTGCGCCAAGGCCAAACGCCGGCCCGAAGTTGCGAGGGCGGGATCATCGTCCGGGATGGCCACCGTGCGGGTGCCGCCGAGGACCGAAAGATCGCTGGGCGTAACCGGTTCGCGGGGAGAATCGGGTTCGCCGCGGAAGAAAACCCGGGTCACGGGGAAGGCTTTGGCGGGCCGGGGCACTTCCGCGAAGGCGTGGACGAATTCTTCCACCGGCTTCTTGGCACGCACGGCGGCGGCTTCCTCCGCCATCTTCTTTAGGGTGTCCGCGTGCTTGGTTTTGTAGGTGGTGTCGTAGAGGTAAAGGGAACCGGCGCTGAGCTTCTCGATCGTCGGGTGCGCCTTGAGGAGGGCGACTTGCTCCGGCGTGCGTTTCGCGGCTTCGGTTTTGTAGGCAGTGCGGAGAGTTTCGCGGATGGCGGGATCGCGTTTCTCTAATTCCTTGCCGAGCACCTCCTCGATGAAGACGTTCTGCTGGGCGATCCGGGCGGCATCGAGCTTCTTGGCTTCTTCCTCGATGCGGGCGGATTCCGCCTTGGCCTCCGCGGTTTGCAGGGAGACGAGACGGCTGCTGGGGAGACGCCAACCCGCGAGATCGAAGCCCGGTTCGAACACGGCGCGGAGGCGATAGTAGTCCGCCTGGGTGATGGGGTCGTAG
>CAMCXS010000170.1 GCA_945883495.1 Akkermansia muciniphila | reverse complement strand
TGGTTCGACTGCCCGAAGCCGAGCGCCTTGCCATCCTCCACGTCGAGTAGGCAGGCGATCCCTTTCTTGTTCGCGAGCGAGCCGAGGGAGTTCTTCCGCTGCGGGAGCGCGGAGAAATCCGTGACATGCTGCGGCGGACCAAGCGCCTTTCCACCCGCGCGGAGTTCAAACTTCGCGAAGAGTCGGTCGCGCTTGCCATCGAAGCGCGGCACCGTTGCCTCGACACCCTCGCCGCTCCAGAGAACGCGACCTTCTCCCGCCGCCGAGGTATGCAGCGGCAACTCGCGAATCTCCGTCTTTCCCTCGCTAGGCGGCCACGCAAAGCGCAGCGAATCCGGGGTGACGGCGACACGTAGCGGTGGTTCGTCAGCGTGGGCGAGCTCGCTGAAAGCGACGAGTGTGGCGAGCAGGCAAAGAGTGAGGAAGTCGAAGAAGCGGCGGCATTTCATGGTGAAAGTAAAACACCTTTCGATCCGGGAATACATGGCCTAGGTCTGCCAAAAGTTGTTTTCATCCTGCCATGCCACCCAAGTCCAGCCGGAGCACCTTTTTCGCCAGCATGGCCGATCGACGGCCATTCGGGCTCATGTTTGATCAGCAGCCCAACGTGTTCTTCTTTGTGAAGGATCGCGAGAGCCTTCTCATTGCAGCCAGCTTGCGAGATATTCCCGGCTGACGCCACTCTCACGAGCCAGACCATACTTGCTCAATCCGCAGCGCTCCCGCAAGCGGCAGGGCAGCCGCTCGCGGATGCGCTCGGCGTAGTCCTGGGCGTCGTGGTTGTTCGGACGAGTGGGCATCGAGCGTCTCAACTATTGGCCAGGTATTTCTCCGTGGTGCCCGGCCACCGCCGCGCCGCAGAGGAGACGAATGCCGTGATTCCCAACGAGATTCGGGTCCGTATGGTCCCCACTGCGATTGCCGTTCAATGCGCGCCGCCGGTTCGATCAAATCACTCTTTCAGCACCAACTCACAAACCAGAAGACTATACGCGGGGATCACTGTCGGCCGACCTTTAGCTACCTTCGCGGGAATACCGACTCCTTTCGTAAGAGACATCCAGGCTTTCGCGACATCCTCGTCAGGCTGCCAGGTCGTCGGAACCCGATTGGAGTTGTAAACTAACAACACCCTCTTGGCCCGCTCGCGCTGCAACGCGAGTTGCACGATCCCGCCTTTGCCACGCGGTTCCTCGATGGTCCACTTCTTGCCCCCTTCGGGCCATGCGGTCAGCGAGTAGTAGAAGCGCGTCTCGGGTTGCCATGTTTGAGGCTGGGAGCCTTTGAGCGAGAGCTTCAGGCCGACCATCTGTCTGGGATCATTCACCGGCTGATCCACGCGCTGCTTCTGAACGAAGTCGCCGCCGAGTTCCAGATTCAGTGGCCCCACCTTGAGGTTTGGGGCATCCGTCAAGTGCTCTGGCAATGAAGAAAGCAGAATCCAGCCTGCCGGTTCCATAGGCGGCGTGGTTTCCCGGACTTGCAGCGACACCACGCCTCCCGCGCCGGCGGCATCGGCAAACCAGAGGTCCGTCCGCTCCGCCGGTCCCGGCAGTGCGCTCTCACGATTTCCGTTCGCTCGTGGCGTGAAATGCCAACCGGCAGCGATCCAGTTCTCTCCGACGATCGAGGCATGTCGGGGAACATCGTCGCTAAAGGTCATGCAGAACGTCCCGCTACCGGGCAGAGGATTCGGCGTGCCGGCAGGATACAGCGCCAGCCGGGTGCTGCTGATAAACGCCTCGAAACGCTTCGCCGATGCAAGCGAAACGCTAAATGTCGAGTCGGTATAGGGCCGGGCGGGCATGATGACGTCGAAGGGGCCGGAACGAAGCGCGGGACCGTTGGCGTTCAGGTCGAACTCGCAGCGCTGGTTGAGCGGCTGCGAAGGCACGTCCGCATCCCAAAAGCGGAGCGCGTAATACATGTAATAGACGGCCGATGTGCCCGCCACGTCGGCATTAGTGAGCCTCTGATTCGCCACTGCCTTCGTCACAGGGTCGCCCGACAATGTGGCGATGATCTCCGGCGCATGAACCGCCTGCTCGGGCAGGACGGTCTGCCAAAGATGCTTCCACACTGGCGATGCGGCGGCATCTGGTTTTCCAGAAACCGTGGCAGACCTTGAATAGCCCGCAATCCGCTGGAGCGCGGCCAGCGCATCGGGATCGCCTGTCACCAGCCAGTAGCGGCCCAAAAACGTCGAATCCAGCTCGTAGTAGTTCGGGTCCGGCCCCGAATCCATGACATAGCTGAAAGCACCGCCGGGCAACTGCAAGGGAAGCGTGCGCCGCAGGCACTCCCGGGCCATGGCTTGCCAACGCGCAGGCGCTTCATCGGCAGGATCAGCCGCAGCCGCCAGTTTCGCCCCGAGCGCCAGAATGGGAGTGGACTGAATCAGTGGGTTGGGCGTCCACGCGGACCAGCTCTTTGGTTCGTGGTTACTACCATAGTTCGCTTCGACAGACGCGCGCAAACGCCCCATCCAGCGCTTCAGCGATTGGCCGTCATGGGATGCCGCATAAGCAATATCGACAGCCTCGAGAGCCGGTAGGATGTCCCAGTGTGGCGCTCGGCGCTTCTCGAGAGAGGTCGTCCACAAGTCCAGCACGTCGAGCGCCTCTTTGCATCGCTGCTCATCCTCCCGATGAGGTCCTTCTGGAGCAAACGCGCTCCAGACAACCCAAAACGTATCGTCCGCGCTCAAGATGTCGTCGTTCCTGGGAGTGAGGATGGTTACCCGATTCACGGGCTTTTGGAGTCCCGCCCGCACTCTCGGCCACGCTGCTTTCTGGGCTTCAATCGCCAGCGGCAGATACGGATTTTGCGGAGAGACCGCAGTATGGGTCGATCGTAGCAGTCGCAGCTTCTCTGGTGTGGGGGGCGTGACGTCCGTATTCTTCTCCGCAGCGTGAACCAAGGAGCACATAGAAATCAGAAGAAAGAGGAGATGTCGGGGCATAAACGAGAGGGTTGGAGTTAGTTCGGTGTATTTCGTGGTGGATGCCTTTCACTTCGCATAGCTCTGCCACTGCGCTTCGATCCACTTGGCATCGGGTTTGCCGTCGAAAACGAGCAGGCGGTATTTGGAGACATAGGGCTTGCCGGGTTCGATAGCCCAATCGCCATCCTGTGACGGTGCGATACAGAGCTGCGGGTTCTTCGGATTGAGGCGGAGCGGCTGCGGGAAGCGGAAGTTCGACGGATGAATCAGGATCGCCATGCCTGTGGGGGTGCCATCGACTTCGCCGCCGATGTGGACCCACTTCCCCTTAGTGCTGTCGCCCGCTTTGCGGTCGTGTCCGTCACTCGTGAGCATGGTCACGGCCTCGACGAGATTCCAAGCGAGGTTGCCGCGCACGCCGAGTCCGCCGTAGTGGTATTTCGGCAGCTTGAGGGCCTTTTCACCCGCGCAGGTTTGCGTGCTCGTGAGGTCGTTGACGTTCGTCCGCGTGCCGTCGAGTGTCTTTTGGCTCACAGCCACTTCCCAAGTCTCGTTGAGCACGTTTTCGTCCAGCGTGTGGCTGTGATCGAGAAAGACGTGCTGGCTGATGAAGCCGCTTGGCGTGAGTTGAACGAGTTTTTCAAAGCGGACCTCCGCAGCGAGCTTTTCGCGTTCCTTGCCCATGTTCCAGAAATCGGGATGGGAATCGCCAAACTCGGTCTTCGTCCACGCCATCCACACGCCCCGATGCCAGCGATGATCATCGGGATGATTGCCCGTGACGAGCTTGCCACTCGGTGAATAAATCGGATGCAGATGCGCTCCGTGCGCAAAGACCTTCGAGACGCCCTCCGGCACCTCGCCGGGCTCCATCTGGTAATCACAGATGGATTTCCCATCGATGGCGAAATGGATGACAGTGCCGTTCTTCTCGGCGGTGATTTCCGCGCTCAAAGCGGCCTTAACCAGACAAGCGAATGCTAGACAGATGAACACGGTGTATTTCATGATTTGCAATGCGGCAGGGCAGGGAAGGTGCGCGTAATTGGTCTCGTTAAATTGATAACTGGGGATCATTCGGGGTTACTCTAACGTGTAGAGGCACCCTTCACCGCAGCGCCGATCTTCCTGAGCTGCTGCACAAATACTTCGGGGATCAGACCGTCGGGTTGCTTGGGAACGTCATAACTGACCACCACACCCTTCTTTATCAGCCCGAGCGTCCACGGTATGATCTGTGCGTCGGTGTATCTCAGCTCCGTGCCTCTGCCCCAGCCCGCGCCGAGGAAGCTGGCCATGTGCGGCTGTGCCCCATCGCGAGGCCTCGGCCGCGCCGTCTCGACATCATTGATCTCGCCCGCCGTGTAATCTTCCTCTGGAGAGATGGTCATGAGCGTCCCGAGCCTGCCGGGATTGAACGCGACAATGCTGTCCGGATTGCCGGAACGCGCGGCCGCAGCAAAGCTCTCGAAGTTAGGCGCGGTCTTACCGCGATACATGGCGTTGGGCCAATAGCACCCGTCGAACCACCATCCGTGAACATGTTTGCCCCACCGTTCCGACCACTCGCGGATGACCGATTCCCACTTCAGTTGGAACTCCCTATTTGGATACGGCCCCCGTTTCCACTCCAGTTTTTCCATCGCCACCGGATCGCGGTCAGGGGCTCCCGTAGGCAGGTAAACCATGAGCCGAATGCCTCTGGGTTCGAGAGCCTTGTAGAGATCGGCCACCAGATCGCGGCCGGAACACTTGCTTGGATTGATCCCCACAATCGAATCGTAGGTCTTGTTTGGCGAAAGATAGTGCCCGGAGTTCTGCCCCAGCGTGATGAAGAAGTAGCGCGCGCCGGTGGACTCGAGTTGTTTAGCCAGACCTTCCACGTCGAAGCGGTTGATTTTCTCATTCCAATCCGCAGCCGTCGTGGCCTCACCACCCACGTAGTGCATAAACACGCCGAAGCGGGCCTCACGGAACCACGCCGCGCGGTCTGGTTGAGCGAGGGTGCCTGTGTCCGTGGCGATGGATGGCTTCGGCAGCTCCTGCGCCTGCTTTTCTTGACCAAAAACGGGCCCCGCGAGGGTGAGACCGCAGATCAAAGCGAGTGTTGCGAGTTGGTTCCCAATCATATGCGTTCTCCGTTCTCTGGCTCCTATTTGATCCCGGCCACCGCCAGCGGACCAGTCACATTGATCATGAACCGCGCGGGATAGCGCCGGTCGTAGGTTTGATTGAGGATTGGGATCATCATGTTGTGGGGAGCGGAGTGTCTTGGTGGCACAGTCATTCACAATCCGTTCTCCTGGTAAAACAGTGATTACCGTCCATGTTCGCTGGAAAAACCGATGGAACTCTACCAGCTCGAATATTTCCTCGAAGCCGCCCGGCAGCGAACCTTCACTCAGGCCGCTGAGTGCCTGCACCTTGCGCAGGCCGCGCTCAGCGAGCAGATCCGCAAGCTCGAGGCCGAGCTTGAGACATCCTTGTTCCATCGCGGACGGCGGGAAACCACACTCACTTCCGCAGGCGAAGTGTTGCGCGAACACGCCGAAACACTCATCAAGCAGGCCCAGCAAGCCAGACGCGCCGTTCGCGATCACACCCAACTCCACTCAGGACGCCTTGTCATTGCCGCCATCCCCTCGGTGAGCGCCTGCCTGCTACCAGGAGTCATCGCCAGCTTTTGCGCGAAGCATCCGAAGATCGAACTCATCCTTCTCGAAGGCACGTCTCAACGCGTCGCGCAGTGGGTCGAAGCCGGAGAAGCCGACCTCGGCCTGGTGCAACTCCCGACCGGGACCGGAGCACTGACCGCGACGCCACTCCTCACCGAACCCTTCGTTCTGCTCGTCCCCTCGACTCATCCGCTCACACGGCA
>CAMCXS010000169.1 GCA_945883495.1 Akkermansia muciniphila | reverse complement strand
GCGGCTTGGTGCTCGCCATCGAGAACCAGGATTCGGCCTTCGCCGAGATCGAGTTACTGATAGGGCTTTGCTTTTTGAACCCTGCGGCCCTCGCTTCACCGTCGGCCCGGGGATGGAGGGGGTTCTGGGGGAGGCAGGGGAAAAATCCTTCCATCTTGGGGTGATTTGAGTCCTTGTCGACGGTTCCGTCAAGGGTTTCGGCGTGCTGGAGGTGGATTTCCGGTCGTTTCGGGGGTTTTTGGGCCGAATTTGGGCACGACGGGCTGGCGAGCTCTCGATCGAGAGTTCGTGAACGGGCGATTTCCCGTATTGGTGCGTCAGTTGTTCGAGAACACCGGCCAATCGTCCATGGGCCCTGCATCCCCGTCGAGAACCAGAACTCGCCCTTCGCCGAGATCAAGTTCGGGATGCGTCGGCTTGGGTTTTACCGGGGTGCCGTACTGCCACCAGATCTGCGGCGGTGGTTCGGTCTCGCCGGCCCAGACCCAGACTGGCGGCACATCGGTCGGCTCGATGCTCTCGATATCGTAGGGCGGATCGGGCGGTGGGGGAAGGTTGAGGACTCCTTCCCAGAGTCCGTGGAGGCGGAGAAAGAACTCGATTTCTTCGCGGCGAAGCATTTTCCCGGCATTCTTCATCGTGGCGTGACAACAGGGGCATTCCATCGGATCGACGCCCCAGGTTTGGCGGATCAACTCGCGCCATAAAGGCCGGAGGGCGCGGAGGCTTTTGGGCTTCGGTGGTGGAATCGTCTCTTGAAGCGAGGGCGATTCGGGACGAGCTCGACCGGATTTGGCGTCCATGCCCCGGCGCTTGTTGGAATACGGGCCGTAGTAGCGGACCGTCTGCTGGCCTTTCGGCGGGATGTGTTCGATGGCGGCGGCGAGGAACTCGCCCGCGGTGAAGATTTGGAAGTTTTGCTTGGTGTGCCAGCTGCGGCTGGAGCGGTAGATGATTTGGCCGGTGGATTCGTTCCAGGTGATCTTTTCCAGAGAAAACGGGGCGCGCAGGAGATATTCGGCCAAGCGGCGTCGGCCTTCGGGATCGTAAGCGGCGATGGGCTCTTCTCCGGCGTCGAGGTTGAAGCCGCTGTGGGGCCAACCGAGCAGTTGGCGCAGTTTGGTTTCGCTGATGAGTTTCTCGCGTCGGAGCGCGGCGAGGAAGCGGTGGCGGAAGAGTTCTTCCAGCGGTTTGACGCTTTCGATCGGCATTTCGTGGAATGTGCCGTCCTTGTCGATCAAGCCGGAGGGGGCGATGACATGCAGGTGCGGGTGGAAGCCGAGATAGTCGCCGAACGTCTGCACTCCGGCGATGGCGGCGAGTTGACCGTCCGGGAGATTGAGCCGGGTGCGGAACCAGTCCTGCAAGCAGGCGATGGCTTCGTGAAAGAGGAGGTCGAGGAGTTTGCGGCGCTTGCGGAAGATGCCCCGGAGGGGTTTGGGCATGGTGAAGACGAATTGGCGGTGCGGGACGTTGAAGCAGACGTCGTAGGCGATCCAGCGGCCGGTTTGTTTGACCTTGCGCTGGTGGCAACTCGGGCAGAAGTGGCGGGTTTTGCAGGAGAAGGCGAGGAGCTTTTCGTGGCCGCAGTCCGGGCAGTGGAGGCGGGTGAAGCCGGCGGCGAGGTCGCCGCACTTGTAGAATTGATCGACTACGGCGACGGCGTCCGTGCGCAAGGGGCCGTGGATTTTGCGGTGCAGGGATTCATAGTCGCGTAGGAATCGAGGCCAGGCGTGGTGAACGACCTGCCAGAGCGGGGAGGCGCGCGGGCGGCGGGGGCGGTAGATGGAGGGCATGCATGTTCATAAATGCAGCTTCGCGTGAGGCGCAATGGGATTGTTTCATTTGAACAGTTTCTGCCGTGAGGCGGGAGGAAACGGCGCCCGTCAGGTGGAGCGTTGGCGGGACGTTGCCGAAACTGCGTAAGTGCCCGGCTGGTTGGAGCAGGGATAAAGCTGGTGGGTTTGGCGCGAGGTTTCGCCGCTCAGGGAGCGGCGTGATACGATGCGAATCCGCAGGTTGCTGCCGCCAGGGGCACGCCGTGGCGTTTGGCGATGCCGGTCATGGAGTCGCCGCAGTCGGCGAGCCCAGTGACCTGGGCGAGGCACTTCAGGGAGAGCCGGGCTTTGTTTTGGCTGGTCAACTCACCGCGGCCGCGGCGCGCGTCCATTGAGGTGACGCGCTCGTCCATTGAGGTGACGCGCTCGTCTGTTGAGGCGACGCGCTCGTCTGCCCCCCCTCCATCCCACGCCGACCGGTGACTCGTGGGCGGGCGGGCTCCAAATTACTAGCAGAAATCCGCATTGCCAACGTCATGGTCGCGCGATACGCTCCTGGCGCACCGCCATGAAGCCGTTCGCCCTGCTTTTCGTCAGCCTCCTGTTCCTCGCCGCCGTCTCGTCCCTCCGGGCGGACCTCGCGGCGATCGAGAACCAATATCGCGCCGCCTATGAGTTGCACGTGGGAACCAAGCATGCCGCCGGCGTGGCGGACCTGGATGCGAAATACATCGGGGCTCTGGAGCGGGGCATGCAGGCAGCCACCCAGGGGCAGCGATTGGACGAGGCGCTTGGTTTGCGGGATGAGATTCAAAGGGTGAAGGAGAAGCAGCCGCTCCCGGAGAAGGACGATGGCGTGGATCCCGCCGTGGCGAAGTTCCGGGGGATCTACCTCGCGCAGTTCGCGAAACTCCTTGAGGTGCGCCTGGAGGCCGCCTCCTCGATCATCGAACAGTTCGGAGCCGCCTTGGCCGCGCACCAGGAGGAACTCATCAAGGCGGGCAAACTGGACGAGGCTTACTTGGTGCGGGATTACCGGGCGGCCAGCCTCGCGGAAAAACTGATGGGGGGCGCTCCTGCGGTGAGCCTGACCGCCGCGACGGCCGCCCCGGAGAAGCCGTTTGAGAACAGCCTGGGCATGCGCTTTGTTCCGGTGCCGATCACCGGCGGACCGAGTGCGGGGAAGACGATCCGGTTTAGCGTTTGGGAGACGCGGGTGAAGGATTACGCGCGCTTCGCCAAGGACACGAACCGTGACTGGCCCAAACCGGAGTTTGAGCAGGAGGACGATCATCCGGCGGTGATGGTGAGTTGGGAGGATGCGACTGCTTTTTCCGATTGGCTGACCAAGGCGGAGCGGCGGAAACGGAAGATCGGGCCGAAGGACGTTTATCGCCTGCCCACGGACCACGAGTGGAGTTGCGCGGTGGGCATCGGCAAGGAGGAGGATGCCTCTGCGGCCCCGGTGTCTAAGTCCACGAAAATCGCGAAGTATCCCTGGGGCACTGAGTTTCCCCCGAAAAAAGAAGCCGGCAATTACCGAGTCTGCGATGATGGCTTCGACTGGACAGCGCCGGTGGGAAGTTTCACCCCCAACGCCTTCGGGCTGCACGATCTCGGCGGGAACGCGATGGAGTACTGTCTTGACTTTTACGATCCGGGTAATCCGGGCCTCCGTGTGATGCGTGGTCATACGTGGTACAGCGATTCGGAGTCGAATCTCCGGTCTTCCCGCCGCAACGACGTCGCGCCATCGAATGGGAACTTCTACACCGGCTTCCGCGTGGTCTTGGAGGTTGGAACGGGCGGCTAGGTATATCCCTGCGCGACCCTCGCGATCGCCTGCGTTTGGATTTGCGGGACGCGCCCCCGAACGGGAGAATGCGGGATGGGCAGTCCCGATGACGAGGGCAAGGACGCGAACGAGCCAGACTTCGATCTCCATCATCCGCACGATCACTTCTTCCGGCGCGCCTTCGGGACGGCGGAGTTGGCGTCGGACTATTTTCTGCGGGTGGTTCCGGAATCGATCCGGCGTTTTGTCTCTGATCCGGGCCGAATGCGGCTGGAAAACGTCAGCTTCATTTCCGAGGAACTGCGCGGTTCCCAATCCGACCTGCTTTGGCGTTGCGAGGCCGCCGAGGGTGATGCGCCGATCTTTATCTACGTGCTCTTCGAACATCAGCGGGAACCTGATCGACTGATGGTTGCGCGGCTTCTGTTTTACCTCGTGAAAATCTGGGAGCGTCACCTTGCTTCCGATCCAGGTTCACTGCGGTTGCCGTTTATCCTGCCTCTGGTGCTCTACCAGGGAACAGCGCGGTGGAACGCGCCTTTCTTCTTGCGGGACTTGGTGGCGCTGCCTGAAGAGGGGTTGCGCTGCTTCGTGCCGGATTTCACCTACGGCCTGGAGTCGTTGCAGGGCACCGATCTGGAGGGAGTGAACCCAGACTCGCTACGCCTGATTCTGCTCGTCATGAAGCTGGCGACCCAGGGCGCAGCCGCCAGCGGAGTGACACTGGTGTGCCAGGAAATCGAACGCTTGCCGGAGCGCGGAGATCAAAGTAGGCTTGTCACAGTGGCGCTGCTCTACCTGTTCGCGGCAGCCCGCCCGGAGGAACGCAAGATCATGATTCAGGAACTTAGCGAAGCGAAGACAACGGTTGGCAGGGAAGCACGTTCAGCCCTAGAAGCGCTCATCTTGGACGGGATCGAGGAAGGCTTAGAGAAGGGATTGGAGAAAGGCATGGAGAAAGGCATGGAGAAAGGCATGGAGAAAGGCATGGAGAAAGGCATGGAGAAAGGCATGGAGAAAGGCATGACACTGGCTTTGGAGCGACTCTGTGCCTCCGGGATCGACCCCGCCGAGGCACGGCGGATTCTGAGGCTTGATTGACAAGTGTCGCGGCTGGTTTCGCGCACAGTCTGGAGAGGAATGCAGCTTCGGTCGTGGCGCTATCGATGTTTGGGGGACGCCCCTCGCGCTTGCCAAAAGAGCCCATTCGGGTTAGTAGATTGCCTCATGAAATGTTCATAAATGCAGTCACGCGTGAGGCGCAATGGGATTGTTTCATTTGAACAGTTTCTGCCGAGAGGCGGGAGGAAATGCCGGTCGCCAAGTGGAGCGTTGGCTGGACGTTGTCGAAGCTGGGTAAGCGAGGTGCGTGCTTGGAGTACGGAGAAAGTTTGGATGGCATCTGCGCAAAGTACTGGGCACGATGAACGCCATGGTTGGCGACGAGAACGACGTTTTTGCCAAAGCGGGTGGATTTGGCCCCAGGGTTCGCGGGTCCGAGGATCGGGGCGATACGACGCGGACATGCAGGTTGACCTGCGGGTGATTCGCAGATAGGATCTAAGCGTGAAGGCCATCGAATTCACGACCGAATTGACGGGCTCTGGGAGCTTGTCCATTCCGCAAGAACTGGCGGAGCAGCTTCCCCAGACCGGAAGAGCGCGCGTGATCATTTTGGCGGACGCTCTGTCCGGTGATGAGGAATGGCGTATGGCCGCCTATGAACAGTTTCTTCGCGACGATTCGTCTGAGGACGCCATTTACGAGACTTGCCGCTGATGTTCGGCGAGGTAGTTCTTTGTGAATTCCCGTTCACATCGGTTGCCACGAGCAGGGTTCGACCGGCCCTCGTGTTGTTTTTGATTTCCGTGTATTCAGTATCTTCCGTGGTTCCCTGTTGTTTTCGTTTGGTCGACTACGGCGACGGCGTCTTGGTCGCTCCCCTTGCGAGCGCCGGTGGGTCACTTGCTGATACGGCATTCTCCCTCCGAACGCTTCCGTTGGGGTGGCCTGGGGTTGGCCGGTGGGGAGCTTGGGGCGGGGCTGGCACTTCGGCGCTTTCCCGGCTGGAGCCGTTGGCAGCTGCGCTTCTGGAAGATTGGAATGGCGCTTTTTTCGCGGCGCGGAGCTTTTCTTCCATCTCTTGCCGGCGGGCGGCGCGGCGGGCTTGCTCGGCTTCTTGGTTGGCCTTTTTGGCTTGTTTGCGGGCTTCGGTGGCTTGTTTTGCTTCGAGCCGTTGCACGGCGTTCGCGAGCTCCT
>CAMCXS010000168.1 GCA_945883495.1 Akkermansia muciniphila | reverse complement strand
TCTTCGTGTCGGGATGGAGGGATGGAGGGATGGAGGGATGGAGGGATGGAGGGATGGAGGGTTGGGCGGCAAGCCTCAGTGGGCGCCGGGATGGCCGGACCATAGGACCAACTTACAACCCGTTCTGGGATGGTGCTCGTGCTCGTGCTCAGCGGAGCGGTGCTCGGAATCGCAATCGAATTCGCATCGTTGTCGATCTGGAAAACCGATGGTTTTGAGCACGAGAACGAGCACATCGCCCTCGTAGGCCGGACATTTGTGTCTGGCCACCTCAATCTCAGATGTCATGTCATGCCGTCCGCCTGTGATCACATTGCCGACGCTGAGTCGGGACAGGCAGGAATGCCCGTCCTACATGAGAAGACAAGTGGATGAGGCGTGGGCCATCATCATTCGTGTTCGTGCTCGTGCTCAGCGAAGCGGTGCTCGGAATCGCAATCGAAACTTCAGTTGGCGCTGCAGCGCCAAAAGACGATTCATCCGACTCGATCCCGACTCCCGGTGGGCGGGGAGGTTCTCAGGCCGCTGTCTCAGGGCCCCGACGCCGGAGCATCCGATTGCCTAGCCCAAGAGCCGGATCCGCTTGTTGATATCGGTATTGATCGAGTGATACGGCTGGGAAAGATTCCCCGGGGCGAACAACGTGGTCCGGGTATGCTCCATGTCGTCCTGACCGATGGCGCCGGTGAAGATCGGGCGGAGGTAATCCGCGCCGAGTTTGGACGGCTTCATCAGCTGGCAATCGTAGAGATCGGGATGCATTTGCCGGGCGTGAATCAGGCCCCAGCGGTCGCGCAGGCGGTTGGCGTCATAGCCTTCCACGTGGAACCCGCGGGCCACGTTGTATTGCAGGATCGAGAGTGCGTTGTTGTGGCCGTCCTTGAGCAGCTCAACCGTTTTCGCTCCCAGTTGGGCGGCATAGAAGCGGTCGAACAGCAAGGGGCGCCCTCCGCGTTGGGTGTGGCCGATCTTCCGGGTGAAAATGGCTTCCGCAGCGCTGCGGCCCCGGCGGTAGTTGCGGAAGTAGTTGTCCCCGATCAGTTCGATCAAGCGGGAGCGCAGGGCTTCGGACGCACCCGTGAGCGCCATGTTTCCGGCCGGATCCGTGGAGGATTTGGCCGCGCCGAGTTCGCGTCCTTGCTCATCGACGATCCCTTCGCCGCAGACGATGACGACGTTCTTCTGGAGGTCGTAGATTTGTTTGACCCGCTCGACGAGCAGTTCCAAGTCGAGCGGGATTTCCGGGACGAGGACGATGTCCGGCCGGCCGTAAGAGGCGCCGAGCGCGATGTAACCGGAGTGTCGGCCCATGACCTCAATGATCGCGATGCGCCGGTGACTTTCCGCGGTGGTGCGGATCCGTTCCACGCCGCTGGCGGAAACGAAAACAGACGTCACATAGCCCGGGGTGACGTAGTTGATGATGTGCTCGAGGTCGAACGAGCAGCGCGAGGTCATCCGGCCGTTGCGGTAGCCGTGCGGGTGATTTGGATCCGCAATCCGGGTGAATTCATCCGGTTCGCTGGCGTAGTTGAGGCCGAGGTCGTTGTCGATCGTCTTGGGCGCAAGCACGGAGGGGAGCCGCTCCGCGATCGGCTGAAGCCCGTTGAGGGTGCCATCCCCGCCGATGCAGATGAGGCCATCAATGCGGAGTTGGCGGAGGCGTTCGACAATTAAGTCCAGATTCGGGGTGTCATTGGGATCCACGTAGTCCCGGGACGAGCCGATCAAAGTGCCGCCGACCGCCGGATCGAGCTCCGGGATGCACTGAAAGAGCGGATTGAGGTGGACGTGAGGGACGCGTGGATTGAAGAGGCAGTTAAAGCCCTTGATGAGTCCGATGACTTCGATGCCGAGTTGGTTGGCGCGGGTAACGGCACCGTAGATGGTGGCGTTGAGGGCGGGGGTATCCCCACCGGCGGTCAAGATGCCGATGCGTTTCATGTTGGCGATTGAGCTCCCGGGAAAGGCGGCAAGTGCTGCCGGGCAGCGCGAGCAACCTGTGTGCCAACCAGACAGCGGGATCGGACAGCAGTCAACCGGGGAGGTGACTCGCTGGGTGTTCGCAAGCGGAGTGGGGTGGGGGACGCCACGACTGACCAAGCGTGGCGCTCGCTCCCCATTCAACCCTCAACTCGCAACCATGAACTCGCGCGCAGCGCGATCACCGAGCCAGTTCGACGTCGCTGTTCGGCGTCGCGCAGTCGCGAAGTAATCGAGGATGGCGCGCCAGTTGCCTTCGTCGTTCGCGCCGCCGCGATGGCGCTCGTCGATGACGATGAAGTCAAAGGCGACGGCTCGCCATCCTGCGGCGGGCCAGACAGGATTCGACTGCCCTCGACGACGCCACATCCCGCCGCTCGCAAAGCGGGGTCAATGTGCTCGGCTCGGGTTTCGGCTTCGTTCATGGGTGACTCCACGGGGACCGTAGTGACCGCTTTGACCCTGGTGACGGGCTGCCCAACGATCTCAATACGGTCAATGACGTCTTCCTTCCCTCGTTCATACTGGCCTCGTTCCTTTGCACTCCGGGTAGGCAGAGCACCCCCAGAAATCGCCATTGGTGGACTTTCTCTGGCGCATGGGCTTGCGGCATTGCGGGCATTCGGGGGCGTCCACCGTCTTCTGCTGCTCGCGGGCCTCCAGGCGCTTGGCCATGAGCCGTTCGTTGAAGCCGCCGGTTTCCTCGAAAGCTTTGCCTTGGGCCTCGATCTGGCTCTTGAGCATATTCAACGCACGGCCAATGATCATGAGCATGGCGTTGGCTACCACCACCGCATCGTCGGCGTCCAGCCAGTGGGCGTATTTCTTGCGCTGTTCCAGCGCGTGTTTTGCCGACTCGTTGACCATATCGTCCTTGAACGGCGCGGCGTCGAGCGAGATGGCGTTAATGGCCTTGGCCTCGGGCGAATGCACCGACCACGGAAGCTGACCGCGGTCGAGGATGAAGACCTCGTAGTCGCCCCGCAGTTCGCTCAGGCTCGCCCGCGCCACGTCCGTCAGCTTCATCTCCGTGTCCTTCGAGGTGGAAGAACGCTCCGAGCCCTCAATGATATTCTGCCGGCCGCTGCGCGCGGCCTGCGTCATCTGGTCATATTGCCGCCCCTTGGGGTCGTAGAACTTTGTCTCCGTCTCGCGGTGGTCAAAGGTCAGGAAACGGCGGCAAAAGCGCAGCGTCTCGAGCTGCACGATCGTGGCCAGTGTGAAGGAATGGAGTCGGCGAAAGCCCCCATGCTTATCGAAGAGTTCAGGCATCGCGTTCTCCTGTTTTTCGGGAGGACATGCCTGACCTTGCTGACACCACTGACGTCGTTGAAAAGGCGGTCCATCCCGTCACCGGCGTCAATAAGGTCATTCCTTTCATGCTTGTCAAAACCCTCATCTCACAACTCCCCCGAACACGCGTGGTGCAGCCGCGATTTCTTCAACGTCTCCAGCGCGGCCAGCTTCCGCTCGTAGATGCTGGTGAGGCGTGCGGCGTCACGGAACGCTTGATGAAGATTTCCGGTGAGTTTGCAGCGTCACGGGAAGCTGGATGAAGATCTCAAGCGAGTTTGCAGCTTCACGGCGAGCTTGATGAAAATCTCCGGCGAGTTTGCAGCGTCACGGGAAGCTGGATGAAGATCTCCAGCGAGTTTGCAGTGTCACGGAAGCCTGGATGAAGATCTCAAGCGAGTTTGCAGCGTCACGGGGAGCTTGTTGAATATCTCCAGCGAGTTTGCAGCGTCACGGGGAGCTTGATGAATATCTCAGGCGGGTTTGCAGCGTCACGGGAAGCTTGATGAATATCTCAGGCGGGTTTTGCCGTATCACGGCAAGCCTGGTGAATATCTCAGGCGAGTTTGCAACGTCACGGCTGCTCGCATCTTCATATCTGTCCGAGTTTCGCCGTGGGTGCTCTTGAGGATCTTGTAGCCGGCCATTTGACGGGGCTCGGAAGACGTGGGTTGAGCGAAGCGATTTCTCGTGCTCGTGCTCGAGCACGAGGCGGGAGCAGTCCGCAGTGAGTTGAGGAGTCCTAAATCCTGGTGAAGAATGCGCGATGGATGCTCTAGCCGCCGTATTGCGCCAAGCCGGCGAACCTCTTTCTTTGGAACGCGTTGAGGTCCTGCCGCCGGGACCGGGCGAGGTGCAGATTCGCATCGAAGCCGCGGGGGTGTGCCACAGCGATTTGCATGTCATGAAAGGGGATCTGCCGATGAAGACCCCGATCATTCCCGGACATGAAGGGGCGGGCGTGGTGGAGGCGATCGGCGCCGGCGTGACCACGGTGGAACCGGGGGATCACGTGATTCCGATTTGGCGGATGTCGTGCGGACGCTGCGAGTATTGCCTGGGCGGCCGGCCGGCGCTTTGTGACGTGGGCACGCAGATGCGCTTCACCGGATTGATGCCGGATGGGTTGACCCGGTTTCGCGATGCCTCCGGTGGGCCGGTGCTTCATTACGCGGGCGTCTCCACGTTTTCGCAACGGAGCACGATGCCGGAAGGCGCGGTCGTGAAGATTCCCAAGGATGTGAGCTTCGAGCACGCGGCCTTAATCGGATGCGGCGTGATCACGGGGTTCGGCGCGGTGGTGCATGCCGCGGCGGTTCCGGCGGGGAGCACGGTGGCGGTGTTTGGTTGCGGCGGGATCGGCCTCAATATCGTGCAGTCGGCTCGACTGGCGGGCGCGCTCCAGATCATCGCGGTGGATCCAGTGCCCTTGAAACTGGACTATGCGCGACGGCTCGGCGCGACGGATTTTGTGCTGTCTGGGGAGAACGATCCGGTGGCCGCCGTGAAGGATTTGACCGGCGGGCTGGGCGTCGATTTCGGATTTGAGGCCGTCGGGTTACCGGACGTGGTGGAACAAGCCTACGACGCCACCCGCAAGGGCGGAACCTGCGTGGTGGTGGGCATCGCTCCGGCGGAGAAACGGGCGCGGATCAACATCAACGCGCTGGTTTACGCGGAGAAGACCTTGAAAGGCTCGATCTATGGCTCGACGCGGCCCAGGATTGAGTTGTTGCGTCTGATCGAGTTGCACCGGGCCGGGCGCATCGAACTGGACGCGCTGCTGACCCGCACCTACCCGCTGACGCAGATCAACGAGGCGTATGCGGCGCTCGAACGCGGTGAGGTTGCGCGCAGTCTTGTGCTGCCTTGGGGGAGGTGAGACGCGGCGATCGTGCCCAAGCGGGGAAACCAATGTTCCCGAATTCCCGCCCGCGTTCCTCCGAATCAATCTCCCGGCATTGACCCGGCCCAATGGAATCGGCAGAGTGAGGAACGATGAACCCCTCCTCGCTCAACCGGCGCCGCTTTCTGCAAACCTCCAGTGCTGTCCTTGCGGCTTCTGCTCTCTCCGCGGCGGCCGCGGAACCGCCCGACGGCAAGAGCCGTCGAGTGGCGTTGATCGGGGCCGGCTGGTATGGCAAGAGCGATCTCTGGCGCCTCATGCAGGTCGCGCCCGTGGAGGTGACCGGGATGTGTGATCCCGACAAGAATATGTTAGCCGGAGCCCTGGAGATCCACGGTCAGCGCGCCCCCGGCAAGCCGGCGCCGCGGCTCTTCTCGGATTACCGCGAGATGCTCAAAGCGGAGCAGCCGGAAATCGTGGTCATCGGATCGCCAGATCACTGGCATGCCCTGCACGCCATCGCGGCGATCGAGGCAGGGGCGGATGTCTATTTGCAAAAGCCGATCAGCGTCGATGTCCTGGAAGGGGAGGCGATCCTCGCGGCGGCGCGCCGGCATGGGCGCGTGGTCCAGATCGGCACCCAACGCAAGAGCACGCCGCATCTGATCGAAGCGAAAAAGCAGATTATCGAGAGCGGGCTGCTCGGGACCATTGGGCACGTGGATATGTGTTGTTATTTCCACATG
>CAMCXS010000167.1 GCA_945883495.1 Akkermansia muciniphila | reverse complement strand
AGCGTCACGGCCGGCGGGGCACGCTTTGGCAAGGGCGTTTTGGCAGCACCTTGGTCGAACCTTCTGGAGAGGCTCTGCGGAAAACCACCGCCTACATCGATCTCAACGCAGTGCGCGCCGGAATCGTCAAGGATCCCAAGGATTACCGATGGTGCGGCTATGCCGAAGCGGAAGCGGGAAGGGCGGATGGCCTGGCCGGAATTGTCACCATCGTGCGAATGGCAACGAATTCTCCTGACTCCGAGCCCATCTCCAACTCCGAGGCCCTGGAGCGCTATCGCGAATGGCTGCTGGAGCTAGGCGCCCCGGTCACCGACGAGACCGGCGATTTGGTTCGACGCGGCTTTGCAGCACCCGAAGGCGGCTCGAAGCTCAGCCAAGCCGGGCAGTTAGGCACCCGGATTCGCTACTTCACCGCCAGCCTGGTGATCGGTTCCCGGGCCTTTTGCGAGGAGCACTTCCGCCTCCACCGCCACGCCTTTGGGCCCAAGCGCCAAACCGGCGCCCGTCCCTTGCGTCACGGGAACTGGGACGGCCTCTGCGGGCTGCGCGATCTGCGCAGCAAGGTGATCGGCGCGTCCCTCTGATCGCTGATCGCCCGTCGACTCGCAAGATGGCGAGGCGGCCGACAACAAAAGAACCCATCAGTCAAATCCCGTCCACGAGATATCCGGCCTCCGATTCCCACAGGCCCGGAGCGGCCGGGCATGGACACCTGAGCCGCTTTCTTGCGCTTTTCTGGGGAATGGCAGCCGTTCACGGCCAATTCGGCGTGGGCGGAACGTCGCCAACAGGCATGGCCGCGCTCATCGACTTCCGTTCACGCGCTGCCGGGGTTCTGCTTTCAACAGTCAAGCGGGATGATTGTTGTTTAATCGAAAATCTTCTGCCGGTCCAGCGCTCGGGAGATGAGGTAGGCATGGTTGACGGTGGAGTTGACGGCCTGGAAGATTCCAAGAGGTCTCACCATTCGCGCAACAAAAAGCCCGAAGCTCCGCACCAATTGACCATCTAGAATCCTGGTATTCTCATGTGCAAATTGTCTGACTCCATCAACGTTCTCCGCATGAATTGCTTGATTCGGTCGAACGAACATCTTCTGTTCATTTATCGTGTACTGCTTCCATCCATTCCTTAATCTGCACAACAATATCTCTCTGGGCTGTGCCGGTTGTCGAGCGAAGGGATATCTCGATTTGAACGTTTGGAAGCATTGCTTGCGAGCATAAAAATGTTCCTGCCAATCGTCCGTCATCGGTAGCCTCTGGAAGCGGCATCGAGAACTGCGTCAGATCATTATCGAGGATTCGGAGCGTTGCGCGCCCAGCCCAACCCGTTTTAACAAAGAAGCCATACTGGACGACTGCCGGGTTGGTTTGAAGCTGGGGGTCTGGATCGCTTATACGAATTCCTCCTTCAAGAAGAGAGGAAGGCGATCTGGGGGTAATTGCAATTGTAGGGGTATCGCAAAAACCACAACATCCAAAGAGAGAAGAGCCTGCTATTTGCGCAAGCATCCATCGCTTTGACCTAGCGAAGAGTCGGGTCATATACATTCGAAGGAAATTCAGTTGAAGTGCCGTCCGGGCGAGTTGCCACCCAGCGATCCGTGCTTCGCCATGGACTAAAGCACAGTCAACCTGCTTAATAGTTGGTTTCTGGACGACGTTTTTGGGCGGGAGCAGATACACCGGGGCCACCGGAAAGTGACAAACGAATCCCTTTCCCAATCGCCCTTGAGGCGTTCCACGGGGTTGTCGGGCGCGGACGGACACAGCTCGGCCACGGAGCGGAAATAGGCTCGTTTGCGGGCCCCGAAGGAAAGGCGGTAGGTGATTTTGAATTGGGCGAAGGCGCGGTCCACGCCGGTACTGAAGGTCCAGTCCGTGCCGGTGGTGATCCGGTCTTTCTGGAGCGCGATTTCCGTGGAGAGGAGCAGGTTGGCAGTGCCCGTATTCATAAGCGAATGACGGCGAAAGGAAAGTGCAAAGATTGGCCGGGTGTTGAGGTGGCCGCGATCAGAACAACTCCATCTGCAAATCAACGGGTGGGTAAAACAATCCAATGATCGTCCACGGATTGGGCGCCTTTTTGTTGTGGTGCTCTTCCGTCGTGCCGAGAAAGAAATGGAGATCCAGTACCCGGAATTCGTCCACGAGCTTGTGTCGAACCTTGGCGACTGCGGTGCGTTCGTCGCCATCCGAGTATTCAAGGGCGTTCCAGTAGAGTTCACCGATTTCCCAATCCAGAATGGTCATCTTGGACTCTTTCCCGTCGGCGGTCCGGAAGTGATATTTGAAGCGATAGGGAACTTTCCGGATGATCCGGAGCGACTCCCGCCAGTTTTCACTCTCATCGAAGAGGCTGCCTTGAAGGTTCCGAATCCGCATCTGATCCACCTTGACTGCATCCCACCGGCGATCGGTCTCCTCTACGATCAGGTCGATGATCTCCTTCGGCTTGAAGGTCGCTAGAGAGCGTTTGTTCTCGTGGGCATCCTGAATCAATGGGGTGAGCTGATCAAACACCTCGCCGCGCCGGAGGACGATGTCCTTCCGGGCCTGCCATCCGTTTTTGGTGTCCAGTTTCCCGATTCGGACGATGGCATTCGGATCAACTGGCCGACGTGTCTCCGGTCTCGGATCACGAGGATTGTCGACGATGGCCATTTCCAACCACTCCCATTTTGAGAACTTTGAGTAGTCATCTAACCGGCGAAAGGGAATGGGATAGAGCCGGACCCAAGATCCATCTTCCCTCACCCCAGCCGTGCAGACCAATTCACCGTAGGAACGCGAAAGCGTCGGGTAAGTCTTCACGGTGACAAGGATTCGTTCCGCAGCCATCGCTCGAAGCGGGTTAGAGATCTCGAACCGGTATGGTCCAACCAGGGTCGGCCGATAAGGCCTCCACAACACAATGCCGGTGACAATCCGTCGCGACGTGCTCGAAGCAGGTGAGGGCGACGGTTCCGAATTCTTCGAGAAGGGCCCGAATCTTGTCGAGAGCGTCGAGTTGGGCCGGAAGCGTGGTCCGGCGATAATCGTCGAAAAGGGCGGCCCGCGCGCCCGGGAGGGAGAGGTCGTGGCGAAGGTCGCCAGGAATGCCAAGTTCCGGAAGATGCCGGTAGGCGATGCCTAGTTTCGCACAGGCATCGGCGAGGGTCTTTCCAGCAAAACCGTATTTCCGGGAGATGGGATTCTTACGGACGTCGCAAAGGCACTTCACTCCAGTACGGATCAGGCGGTTCAGGAAGGTATCCAAGGAGATTCCCTCATATCCGATCGTAAACAGGGCCGGACCAGTGGGACGCGGACGACACGTCTCCACGGCGCGGCGTTCGGCGGGATTCGGGAGAATTTCCCCGAGAATGGTCGAGTGAATCGCGTGGTAGGGTGACCGACGGTAGGTTTCCGCAACCAAAGCTTTGCCCGTCAACTGCCCAAATTGACGACGGTGAGCAACGAGTCGTTGTCGAACCGCTGGCGGGACGGCTTTGCGGAACTGCAACGGTTGAGCGGGCGCCAGCTTCCACTCACTTCCTGTTCCCTCCTCCAGAAGGCCAGCTTCAACCAACCTGCGGCGGTCGGCATAACTCTCAAACGAGAAACCACCAAAGCGGTAGGGAACGAAATCATATGACGGCGCGGGCTCGGCTGCGGTGACGTACAAGAAGAGGTGCTTCTGAAAATCGGTGGCCGATAGATTTCCGCCCATCTCTTCGAGCAAAGCGAGGAGGAGGCGCTGGCGGTGAAGGAGACTCATTATGGATTTGTGAACACTATTTTGCGCGATCCTGACGCGGCGTCAAGCGTTTCTGATTCCCCCTCGGGAGGGGTCACTCCCGCAATTGCCCACCGCTGGATCGACAAAGTCGCCTCTAGGGTTCCGTGGTGCCACGGCTGGAACGACAAAGCGCCCACTGAACCCCCACCATCCCACGTCGACCGGTGACTCGTTGGCGGGCGGGCGCCGAAAGCAAATTACTAGCGTTCATTTTGGCGGACGCTCTGTCCGGTGATGAGGAATGGCGTATGGCCGCCTATGAACAGTTTCTTCGCGACGATTCGTCTGAGGACGCCATTTACGAGACTTGCCGCTGATGTTCGGCGAGGTTTTCTTTGTGAATTCCCGTTCACATCGGGTGCCTAGAGCAAGGTTCGACCGGCCCTCGTGTTGTTCGACCTTTCCCTTGATGCCATCATCTGCCGAGTCACATCGGTCAGCAGGAGCGGACCACTTTATGTGACTCTAATCGATTGGAGAGCGGCCGGGCTCCTCAAGCCCTCGGTCGCGCGGCTTGACCGGCTTGTGACTGCGGAAAAGACCATTTTTCTTCGCCGCCTAGGTGTACTGAGCACGACCGATTTGGATGCGGTGCGAAGAACCTGGAACCAACACATGATGCTTTGACCGCAGCCGCAGCTTGAGTCGCTGTCGCCAGGAAACTCGAATTGGGGGAACCACGGAACGGACGAAGGACACGGAAGGTGTTGGAGTTTTGATTTCCGTGTACTCAGTGTCTTCCGTGGTTCCCTGTTGTTTTCGTTTGGTCGACTACGACGACGGCGTCTTGGTCGCTCCCCTTGCGAGCGCCGGTGGGTCACTTGCTGATACGGCATTCTCCATCCGAACGCTTCCGTTGGGGTGGCCTGGGGTTGGCCGGTGGGGAGCTTGGGGCGGGGCTGGCACTTCGGCGCTTTCCCGGCTGACGTTGTTGGCAGCTGCGCTTCTGGATTGAGATGGCAAAGGGGGCTTTTTCGCGGCGCGGAGCTTTTCTTCCATCTCTTGCCGGCGGGCGGCGCGGCGGGCTTGCTCGGCTTCTTGGTTGGCCTTTTTGGCTTGTTTGCGGGCTTCGGTGGCTTGTTTTGCTTCGAGCCGTTGCACGGCGTTCGCGAGCTCCTCATCGGAGAGGGCGCGGGTGGCGTTGACGTGGATGATGCAACGGTGCACCCGGTAGTCGGCGACGAAGGCCGGGCAGGTTTCGGCGAGGACGGGGCAGAGCCGGTCCATGCGCCGCAACTGTGCGTCCGCCTTTTGGAGCAACTCAGCCAGGGAGCGAGTGGCGAGCTTGCGTTCCAAGATAATGGACCGGGGACGCCCAATGTGATCCGAAAAGGCCTCACATAAGCGGGCAAACTCATCGAGGCGCTCCTGGGTGACGGCGTAGTCTTTGAGATGAGTCACGTGTTTCGACGCCAAAAGGAGAAGCGCCTTGGCCCGGTCCACGGTTTCGAGCTCCCGCTCCGCCATGAGGGTCGTTTTGGTCAGGTGCGCGCGATGGGCCAGCTCAGCGTTTCCGTTGACTTCGGCCCAGAGGACGAGGCCCGCGCTGATTTTGGCCCCGGCGGCGGCCAGCTTCTCCCGGAGGGCTACCTTGGTCTCGGTGGCGCCTTCGGTGACGAGGGCGTGCTTGGCCAGGGACTGGCGTCGGATCTGATCCACGGTGGCAACGAATTCGTCCGAATCGGCCTGAAACTTGGGAATCTTGGCCCGCGCATCGGCTGAGTCTGGATCGGTCACCACGCTTCGCACGGCGAGGAGCATGTGAAACTTGTTGAGTTGGCGCCTATTCATCCTGCTGCGATTATTACATCAGATGTAATTATTAGAAAATTTTAATTATAGAGAACTGGCGCTTTTGTTGGTGGTCAGGTGGGATTTTTCCGCGGTGCGGCCGCTTTGGGCTTGCGGGGGCTCGCATTTCCGCGAGGACGTCTCAGATCTGTCGACCGTCAGCTCGCATCTTTGCGAAGTCAGCCTGGATTCGACGGCGGCGCGACGCCGTTTTGGCTCAGGAAGATCGCATGGGTGCGCAGCTTTCTCAGGCTGAGCGGCGGGAGCCAGGGGACAAGCTTGGTGGAGTGGGGGCT
>CAMCXS010000166.1 GCA_945883495.1 Akkermansia muciniphila | reverse complement strand
CTCGCGCTCACCCTGCGGCATCACGGCGTCACCCACTTCGCCACGGCCAACGCAAAGCACTTCGAGGGCTTTGGGTTTGAGAGGGCGTGGAATCCGGTCGTCTGATTTGTCCCCGAACTCAACCGCGGACGGGTAGGGGAAGCGGATCCTGCATGATGGGGATGATGCCCGAACTGAATTGATTTTGCTATCGTCCGGCCGGACGATGGCGGCCGACGGCGCCAGCCTCCATGATGCGGCCGCTCCGAATGTTTCTTCTCCCCATCCACTTCGTCGGCGGCCTGATCCTTTCGATCGGGTTGGCGGCGGTGTGCAGTGCCGAGCCGCTCAGAACTGTGGCCGAGGCGCGGGCGCTCTCCGTGGCGGAGGTGGAGGCTGGCCGGGAGGTGATCCTCTCGGGGACCGCGACGTATGTGCGTTCCATTCCCAGCGACTTTAACTTTTCCCTGCACGATGCGACTGGCGGGGTGATGGTTTATCCAGACGAGCGGAGCGAAGTTCGTCCTGGGCAGACGGTCACGGTTCGCGGATTCACGTCGCTTTCGGTTCACGGATTGAGAATTGAGCGGGCCACGGTGGAACTTGGGGATCCGGGGGAGTTGCCCGAGCCGATTCGCACGACCATGGCGGAGGTGCGCGAGGGGCGGTACGAAGGGGAGTTTGCCGAGATGGAAGGCGTTCTGCGGGCGGTGCGCTTGGAAACGCCGGAAGTCCGGCCGCAGCGCTTGGCGCTCGATTTCGGGCCGCGTTCCCGGCGCCTCACCCTGTGGTTGCTGGAATATCCCGGCGGGCCGGAGCAATTTCAACCAGGCTCGACCTTGCGGGTCCGCGGCGTGGTCATGCGTTGGCGCAACCCGCGGGGGCAGACGCAGAACATCAACGTGCTGACCAATTCCGAAGCGGACGTCCGCGTCCTCTCCGCCTCTCCGGAACCGGTTGGCCAAAGCATCGCCGAAGCGCAACTCTGGAACGGTCCGGATGAACCGGCCAAATCGATTCTGCTCGGCGGCGTGGTGACCTTCGTGGCGCCGGACCGCACCGCGGTCGTCTTCCAAGACGGGACAGCGGCGATGCGGGTCCGGCTGGCGGAGGGGAGAGCGGCCGAGGTCGAAGCTGGGGAGTGGCTGCAAGTGCGCGGATTTCCCAGTTTGGGCGACTACACGGTGGTGTTGGAAGATGCTCACGTGGCGGCGCAAGGACCAGGCGAAGCGATCCCTCCGGAGGTGTATGGCGATGCGGCTGCCGTTTTGGCCGAGAAAGGTTTGGTCGATCGCGATGCCCGTTTGATCGAAGTGGGCGCCACGTTGGTGGATCTCAAGACACGGGACGATGGCCTGCGGGTTTTGGAGCTTTCCTCCGGCGGAGTCTCCTTCGGGGCCACTCTGCCACTCAGCGCTCCGGTGTCTCCCGAAGTCCGGGCTGGGGCCAAGTTGCGGCTGACCGGCGTTTGTGAGTTGCACCTGACCGAGGAGCGGCGTCGCATCAACAAGTTGCCGGATGTCTTCAAGCTGAGCTTGCGGGATGAGCGGGACATTCGGGTGTTGCGGGCGGGGCCGTGGTGGACGGCGGGGCGGCTTCGCGTGGCGGCCATCGCGGCATCGGCCGGGTTGATTTTGCTGGGAGCTTGGACCGATCTGTTGCGGCGGGGGAATCGCCGATTGCGCGAAGAAGTGACGGCGCGAGAGCGTGCCGAGCGGGAGTTGGCCAACGAACGGCGCCGGGTGGCCGCGGAGCTGCACGACACCCTGGAGCAAACGCTGACGGCGGCTTCGCTGCAGCTCAACGCGGCATCGCGAACCATCGATGCCCAACCCACGGCAGCGATGCAGAGAGTCATGCTGGCGAATCAACTGGTCAGTCGCAGCCGGCAGGAGGTGCGGGATGCGGTTTGGGATCTGCGGCTGGATGACAAGGCGGTGACGTCTTTGAGCCCGATGCTGCGGCGGCTTTGCGAGGAGTCGGGCGGCGACCAAGTCCAGATCGCCTTCGAACTGCAAGGGGAGGATGTGCCCTGTCCATCGCACATCGCGGCCCAGGTGATCCGCTTGGCGCGCGAGGCGATCACGAATGCCCTGAAACATGGCAAACCGGAGAGGGTGACCGTGATTCTGGCCACGCCACCCGGCGAATGGGTGTTGACCGTGACCGACGATGGAAGCGGCTTCGATCCCCAAGCCGCCGCGGGGCCGGACACGGGTCACTTCGGATTGGTGGGCATGGAGGAGCGCGTGCAGCGGCTGGGCGGCAGCATCGAGGTCAGAAGCCACCCTGGACAGGGCTGCACGGTCCGCCTGAGGATTCCCATGGAACTGTCATGAACCGCGCGATCCGTATTCTCATTGCCGACGATCACCGCATCGTGCGGATGGGCCTGAAAACCGTGTTTTCGCTGGAGCCGGACCTGGAAGTCGCCGGGGAAGCGGCCACGGCGGAGGAAACGTTGGCGGCGTGGGAGCGGTTGCGGCCGGATGTGACCTTGCTCGACCTGCGGATGCCGGGGAGTGGGCTGGAGGTTCTACGGAGTCTGTTGGCGAAAGAGCCTCAGGCGCGGGTGCTTGTTCTGACCACCTCGGAAATGGAGGAAGACATCCACCGGGCGCTCCGGTCGGGGGCACGTGGCTACGCGCTCAAGGGGATCGCTCCCGAAGAACTGGCGGAGGCGATCCGGTCGATTCACCAGGGCGGGACGTGGATCCCGGAGGAGATCGCGCGGACCATGTCGGCCCGGGAAGAATGCGCCGATCTCTCGCCCCGGGAGTTGGAGGTGTTGCAACTGCTCGTCAAGGGGTTGACCAATCCGGACATCTGCGCGTTGCTCGGGATCTCTCTGGGAACCGTGAAGATCCACATCCGCAATATATTAGCCAAACTCCAGGTCAGCGACCGCACCGAGGCTGCTTCCGAGGCGTATCGCCGTGGGTTGGTCGAGTGAAAGTTTGCTCAGGAAGGTGGGGCTCCTGCCTAGCTTTGCCCAGAAGTTCGAAGCGATTCCGATAGGCCCAACGGGCCGGGAAAGGATAGCCCAGGGCGCAGGGAGCTTCTGGCGACCGCAGCCCTGGGAGACGCCACGACAGACGCCCCGCCCTGAAAGGTGCGGGACAATGGGGGAGGCTGCGGTTGTCTCGCGCTTTCAGCGCTTCGATTGGAAAAATGGGCTGCCCAGGGCGGCAGTCGCCTCCGGCTCCGTTCGCCCTGGGCTTATCTTGTCACGGCCCGTTGGGCCTTTGATTGATGCGGCCCAGCTCCGTCCCGCCGCCGCGTGGAGCAGTCCGGCAAAAGAAGGTGCGCTCTGCGCCGCCGCGTGGAGCACTCCGGCAAAAGAAGGTGTGCTCCGTATCGCCGCGTGGAGCACTCCGGTAAAAGAAGGTGCGTTCCGCGCCGCCGCGTGGAGCAGTCCGGCAAAAAAAGGTGCGCTCCGCGCCGCCGCGTGGACCAGTCCGGCAAAAAAAGGTGTGCTCCGCGCCGCCGCGTGGAGCAGTCCGGCAAAAAAAGGTGCGCTCCGCGCCGCCGCGTGGAGCACTCCGGCAAAAAAAGGTGCGCTCCGCGCCGCTGCGTGGAGCATTCCGGCAAAAGTAGGTGCGCTCCGCGCCGCCGCGTGGAGCACTCCGGCAAAAAAAGGTGCGCTCCGCGCCGACGCGTGGAGCCCTCCGGCGAAAAGGGCGCGCTCCGTCCCGCTGCGGGGAGGTACACGGGTCTCGCTCCGATCCGGTGCGATTCCCCAAACCTCGACGCGCAGCCTACCCGCCACCTCCACAGATCTCCCAACCATCCTGTAACCAGCCTGAACCAGAATTTACCAACTCGCCGTTGCACCATACGTTGGCCCCGTTAGCATTCCGCCATGCCCGGGGACGACGGTGACAGGAACTTGAAAGAGGTTCGGGTGGACAAGCAACAGGAAGCCTTCGCTGAGGCGGAACGGCGAATCGCCGAAGCGCTTCGGACGAAAGCCATGGAGCTCGACTTAAGCAAACTGGGTCTCAGCGCCGTTCCGGAGAATCTGGGCAAGCTCGACTCGCTGCAGAATCTTGATCTCAGCGACAACCACCTGAGCGCGCTTCCGGAGAGCCTGTGCCAGCTTGGCTCGCTGCAGAGGCTTTTCGTGTGCGGCAACCAGATCCGATCCCTTCCGGACGGTATAAGCCAGCTCGACTCGCTGCGTGAGATTGACGTTTCAAGTAACCGGCTCAGCGCCCTTTCGGAGAACCTCGGTCAACTCGCCTCGATTAAGAGCATTGACCTCAACGACAACGAGCTGAGCACCTTGCCGGAGAGCTTGGGGCAACTCGCCTCGCTGCAGAGCCTATTCCTCGGTAACAACCGGCTCAGAACTCTTCCGGAGAACCTGGGCCAGCTCGGCTCGCTGAAGGTGCTATCCCTCTGGTCTAATCAACTGAGCGCCGTCCCCGAGAGCCTGATTCAACTCACCTCACTGGAGTTGCTAATTCTTCATGGCAATCAGCTCAGCTCCCTCCCTGAGAGTATAGGTCAACTCGCCTCGTTGGAAGAGCTTTACCTCGGGAAGAATCAACTCATCTCCCTCCCGGAGAGCCTCGGCCAGCTCGGCTCGCTGTTGGAGCTCTACCTTGGGGACAACCAGCTCCGCGCTGTCCCGGAGAGCCTGGGGCAACTCGCCTCACTGCAACTACTGAGCTTATGCAGGAACCAGCTGAGCGCCGTTCCGGGGAGCCTAGCTCAACTTGGCTCGCTGCGGGAGCTTAACCTTAGCGACAACCAGCTCAGCTCCCTACCGCAGTCGTTTCGAACGATGAACGATTTAAAGACGCTCTTTCTTCACGGAAATCCCGGACTCTTCCTCTCGGCGGAACTCCTCGGTCCGTCGGAAGCCGAGGTGTATGACGAGAAAATGGCCCGGGCCGATCCCCAATCCATCCTAGACTACTACTTCGGCATCATGGCCGGAGCGCGTCCGCTCAACGAGGTCAAGCTGCTACTCGTGGGACGCGGCAAGGCTGGGAAGAGCTGCATCAAGGACGCTCTCTTTGGGCGGCCCTTCGATCGGGATAAACAGGAAACCCCAGGGATCGACATCGAGGTGAGTCCGGGACGCCTGGAAAGCCCGGACGGCGACGTAACGGTGCATGTGTGGGACTTCGCGGGCCAGACGATCACCCACGCCACGCACCAATTCTTCCTCACCGAGCGGAGCATCTACCTCTTGGTCATTGAGGGGAGGATGAATACGCAGAACCAGGACGCGGAATACTGGCTCAAACTGATCTCGGGGTTCGGGAAGGATTCTCCGGTGATCATCTGCCTGAATAAGCATGATGAAGTCGACTTTTCCCTGAACGAGGTGGCCTTGCGCGCAAAATATCCCGCCATACGCGCCATCGTGAAGACGGATTGCCGGACGCGGCGTGGGCTCGAGGATTTGGACCGGGAGATCCAGGCCGCGGTCGAGTCCATCCCCGAGGTTCGGCAGAAATTCCCGCTCGCTTGGTGGGACGCCAAGGAACGCTTTTCCCGGATGACGGCGGATTACCTTTCCTTGGACGATTTCCGCCGGGAATGCAGCGCGCACGGGGAATCCGACGCCCATCTCCAGATCAGTCTGGCGCGGATCTTGCACCAACTCGGGATTGTCCTCCATTTCAGTGGGGACGATGATCTCAAGGAGATCGCCGTCCTCAATCCACATTGGGTCACCCAGAATATCTACCGGCTCTTGCGGTTGAAGCAGGGACCGGAGAGCGACGGAACCTTGACCCAGGCGGAAGCGGCCGCCGCGCTGGAAGGCGCTACCGAGCCGGAGGTGGCCTATCTCCTCGGATTGATGCGGAAGTTCGAACTCTGTTTCCCCGTCACCGGGCGGCCCGATGTCCTCCTGGTCCCAGATCTCCTCCCGGAAAATCCAGTCCAGGATCTGGGGGATTGGCGGAGCGATCGGCGGGACCTGCTGCGGTTGCGTTACGAATACACCGTC
>CAMCXS010000165.1 GCA_945883495.1 Akkermansia muciniphila | reverse complement strand
GTTTCCTTTTCCGCGATTCCGGCGAGGCGATCGGCCGCAGTCTTCGCCGCGGCCTTGCTCCATTCATCGAGCGGCTGGGCGGAGGCGGTGGCAACGATCTTCTTCGCCGTGGCGGCGTCGGGCAGCCAAGAGGCGGCCACAACCGCCTCAAGACGAACCCGGCCGTGCGAATCGGTCGCCGCCTTTTCCAGAAGCGGTGCGAAATCCGCAATCCGGTGAGTATTGTAACGAAGCACACGCACTGCGGCGGCTCGGGCGTGGAAATCCTTGGCTTCGAGCATTTGGCGGAGCAACCCCTCATCGGCGGCGTTCAAGCCCCACGTCGTCCAGAGCGCTTCGAGAACGTGATGCTCGTAGTTCCCGTCCTTTGGATCAAGAGCGGCGACCCAGGTTTTCGCGGCGGAGAGCACCTCGGCTGCTGGCCGGCTCCGCAGCTCGCGGCGTGTCCGGTAGCGGGTCCGCAGTTCTGGTTCCTTCAAGTTGTCGAGCAACGCCGGAATGCTGGCGCCAGCGACCGGAACCGGTTTCAGGAGCGGACGACCTGGATAGGTGATGCGGTAAATCCGGCCATGCACGTGGTCGCGCAAGGGATCCCGCGCGTTGTGCTGCATGTGGCCAATGAGTACGTTGTGCCAATCGATCACATAAAGACTTCCGTCCGGAGCGAACTCCAGGTCCACCGGACGGAAGTTTCCGTCGCTGCTTTTCAGCAAGTCATGCCGGTGCGCAGTTTTCCAACCGGTGCCGTCATCCTCAATCTTGACCTGTTTGATGCCGAGGAACCCGATCGCGTTGCAGTAAATCAGGTCACCTTGGACTTCATCGGGGAAATGGCGGCTGCTGATCACTTCAAGACCGCTGGTGGGCCGCACTTTGTGGCCTTCAGGAACGAGGTCACGAGTCGAGGGCGTCTTGCTGCCGAAGCTGGGCTTCACCTGCACTGGCAAAGCATAATTCATCGTGGTACCGGAAGTATGCAGCAGAAAATCTTGACCCCATCCGTCAAAGATATACCCCCACGGATTGGGTATGCCCATTTGAATGGAGCGTTCCAAGTGACCACGCTGCGGGCTGTAACGATAAAATCCACCATCGACGCAGCGGACCGGACCGTAGGGCGTTTCCACATTGGAATGGAGGAAAACTCCTTCGCATAGAATGAACGCTCCGCTCGGATCCGCGGTGTAAGCGCTGATTGCATGGTGCGTGTCGTGGGTATCGAATCCGCCGAGCACAATCTCTTGGCTGTCAGCCCGGTCATCACCGTTGGCGTCCCGTAGGAGGACAAGATTCGGCTCTTGCGATACATAAACGCCATCCGGCGCGAACTCGAAGCCGATCGGAAGATGCAGTTTCTCCGCGAAAATGGTCTCCTTGTCGGCCTTGCCGTCGCCATTTGTGTCTTCGTAAATGAGAATTTTGTCGTCAGGCAGCGCATCCCCAGGACGATAGTGCGGATAGGTCGGCATCACGGCCACCCAGAGCCGCCCCTTGTTATCGAAGGAGAGTTGCATCGGATTCGCGAGATGAGGGAACTCCTTCTCGCTAGCGAAAAGCTGGACCTCGTAGCCCTCCGGCACGGTCAACGACTTTTCAGCGGCCTCGCCATAAAGATATTCCGTGCTCCCGTTCTTCACACTCGGCTGATAGTTCGTCGAAACTGGCGGGAGCGGATGAGTTTTGCTGTCGTCCACCAGCAAGTCCGTCTTCTTGCCAGCCGCCACATCGTGGATCAGCCGATCACGTAACGCCGTCATCTCGCGGGTTTTCTTGACTTCGTCCGGATAGTTCTGCGGACCAAAGGGATTGTAGCGCTGCCCGTGAGTGTGGACCCCGTTAAGGATATTGTAGTCACAATTCCAGAACCAATCCTTCTGCTTGACCGCCCCGTGAACGAGATTCGGATCCGCTTTGGAAACGCGTGCTTGATTTCCATACAGGCCCCGGACGAGCAGCTCCGCGACGAGTTTGTAGCCCTCATCGTTCGGCACGAATCCGCCGGTGGTCAGGGGCGTCTTGGCTTTTGCGTTCGCATAGGCGGCCCGGGTCGGCGTGAATAGATCGATGAACGTCAAACCTCGTTTTTTGGCCACGTTCTCGACTGCGGCACTGTAGAGGATGAGGTTGGCGTTCTCCTTTTCTCCGTTCGGCAGATCGCGTTGCGCCGATTGGTTCTCGAAAGCCACCGGGGAAGCCAGAACCAGACGCGGGGCCGCCTGGCCATCGTAGGCCTTACCGAGAGTGTGCCCGGTCCAGGCATCGAGTTCGGCCTCGAAGTTCGCGACTCGCTCCGGCCCGTCGAAGGATTCGTTGTAGCCAAAAAACGCGACAATCGTGTCCGGCTGGAGATGGGTCAGCCACTGATCCGGGGTGGGATAGAATCCTTTGCCGTTATGGACCTTTTTGTCGGGATGAAAGGCATCGGCTCCCGGAAAAGCCCACTGGGAGACTCGAGCCGGATGCGGACGGAACCCTGGGGTATCACCGACATGCCCCATATTGCGAACGATCAGCTGGTGTTCCGGATAGCGAAGATGCAGTTCGGTCTCGATCCGGCTGTAATGAACATCACGCTCAGCTAGTCCGTTGCCGATCAAAACGATCCGCTCGCCCTTCGCCGGGGGCGCCACGGTTTGCGGACGCACGCTGGCGGCAGCGGGCGGTTCGACACTGGGAGCATGCGAGGGCACGTCTTGCGTCTGGGCGACAGCGGACGACGCCAAGACGGCAAGGAGTGTGAACAGGGGGCGTTTCATAAAAGGGCTATGAACTTACAGCCCGCACGACGCCGGGAAACCGGACAAGAAAAATCGTGTTCGCCGCGGTTTTTCGCGGAGCGGCGGAACGCGAGGAATGGATGAACCCAGTGAAGCGGGAAACGAATCTGGGGGAATGTCTGCGGAATTCTTGAGAATTCCGCTACTCGAGTTGCTACCGAGCCAGAGCCCCCACTTCCAAGTCCCCCAACGCCCGGTCCCAAAGCGCGAACTCGTCCATGGCGCCGCTGAGGTGGCGAATGGCGACTCCGTTGCCGTTTCCGTTTTGTGGACCACGATTCTCATTCCAATTCCCGAGTTCCGCCGTGCCGATTTTGAGCGGCGAGGCGTCGTGCAGCCGATGCGTGGCAAGACGCTTCCCGTCCGCATAGTGCCGCACCTCCCCTCTTTCCGGATCGAAAACCACCGCCAGATGGGTCCAACGGCCAAGGCGCTCGGGAGTGAAGAAGACGGGCGTATCGTAGTCGCGATGCGCTTGGTTCCCCTGCCCGGCCACGCCAAGGCGGACTTCTCCATCGCGGGTGATCTGCCAATGCACCCGGCGATCCTTCCAGCCTTCCGACATGAACAGGGAATTCAGGGCCCGGTCCAGCCCATGGATCCGCACCCAAACGGCCAGGCTGAGCGCTTTCGTTTCTCCGGGCACGCTCAACCGTACCCGGTCACTGACGTTCCGAAATTCGAGAGCCTGCTTGCCCGGCCAACGCCCCTGCGTCCAAGAAGCTCCGACGATGCTGCCATCGGGAATCGCACCCTTGCCGCTCGCGGCGTTCCGTAGCGTGCGCGCCTCGTGATCATCCTGGAAATCGAACCGAAGCCGCAATCCTTCTTGGCCATTCAATCGCGTCCCGGTCGATCGCCATTCTTCGAATTGCGAACGCTCAGAAAGGGCGGAACGGGCATCGATTTCCCCAAGCGAAGCGAAGCTCGCGGCGTTCGCGGGCACCACCTTGGAGGCCAAGGCCAGCTCCATCGCTTGTCCCTCCTTGAGCGACTGCAAGGCCGCCGAGGCCCGATGCAACTCCACCTCGCCCTTGAAGACGTGAACCGCGGCGACGCCACCATCCACCTCCAGCCCGAATTCCGTGCCGAGATCGACAATCGTCCCCTTCGGCGTGCGAATTCGGAACCCAATGGCCTGGGGCGGGACGTTTGCGCTCAGTTTGCCGCGGATGCAATTCGCCTCGGACGACGAGAGCAGTTCGATCGCCGCCGGTCCCTCGATGAGAACACGCGCGCCGGAATAGAACTCGATTTGCGCAATCCCCGAGGCGAAGCGGAGCCAACCGGGGGTGAGCGGCGTCCCCGGAGCAATCGGGGGCGACTCCCACACCAGATGGACGCCTCGCGTCAGCACGGCGACGGACGACGTCGTCTTCTCGGGCTCAAGAGGCCGTCCCAAGATCGAACTGATCAGGAAGGTGACGGTGGCAGCGGCAGCGGCAGCTCCAGCCAGCGCCGCGAACCCAAAACGCGGCTTCGGCAACAGCGCCGGAAACGAGATCACCTTCGGCACCATGGGGCGAGTGGCCCGCAACAAGGCATCCAGCTCAAGATGCTGAAGAAGACGTTCCCCGATGTCCGGACTCGCCTGGATCAGCGCGTGCAGTTCCGCCGCTTCCGTCTCCGTCAGCGAACCTTCTAGATAGTTCTGGATCAGCGTGTCGACGTCAGGCATGGCGGTAAGATCGTTCCATACAGTCCCGCAGCTTCTCCCGGACCCGCGAGAGCGCGCGACAGACGCTATCCGTCTTCATTTGCACCTGCTCAGCGATTTCGGGCGTGCCGATCTCGCTATAATAATAGAGCTCCACGAGCTCACGGCTCTTCCCGGGCAGTTTCTCCAGGCAGGCGCGCAACGCAGTGATCTCCTCATCAAATCGCGGCAGCCGGTCACGCTCTTCGGCCAGCAAGCGGATGTGATCCGCCAGTTTTTGCACGACTTCCGGTTGCTGCCGAGTGCGCTCCCGCCAAAGCCGCAACGCGATGTGGCGCGTCATCGTGGCGAGCAAAGGCCTAGCGTCCTTCGCGAGATCCCAACGATCCTCTTTGGCCATAAACTCAAGAAAGACCTGCTGCGCGATATCCTCCACCAGGCCAGGCCAAGGCGCGTACTTCAACGCCACGGCCTTCACGAAGTCGTGGTGAGCGAGAAACACCTGAGCGGCGTGGGTCTCAGTTGGATTCATGCGGTTGCGGGACGCCCATAGTATCCCGCACCAACCGGGAAAACCGGACAAATATTCCGCACCGTGAAGCGAGAATCGCGGATCAAATCGCCAACGCGTTTTCGGCGTCGCCAAACCGACCCACGCTCACGCCCATGCGATCCATGAGGGCAAGGTGGAGCCGGCACATGTTGCGGTTCGGATCCTGCATCACGTCGTGGTAGCGATTGCCCTTGATGGTGCCGCCACCGCCACCGGCCAGGACGACGGGTAACTGCCGGGAGTCGTGAGCGTTTCCATCGAACAAGCTGCTGGTGAGGATGATCATGCTGTTTTGCAACAGGGTGCGCTCCCCTTCGTTGGTGTTGTGCATCTTCGTCAGCGCTTCGGCCCAGAGCTTCACCTGGAACTCATTGACGCGCTGATACATGTCCAACCGCTTCTCGTCGCCTGCGTGGTGAGACAGTTCGTGAATCCCGGAACTGACGTCCGCCAGGCTGGCGAACCGCATGTTCGACAAGTCGTTGTTCATCATGAACGTGGCCACTCGCGTGCGGTCCATCTGGAAGGCGAGCACCAGGATATCAAACATGAGCCGGAGGTGTTCCTCCGCCACAGCGGGGATACCTGGGCCGGGACGTTGCATCGTCGGCTTGGTGACCGTCGGCGTCCAACCGGCGCCATTTGTTTCCGCTTTGCTGAACTGCTCCGCCTTGACGATCCGCTGTTCCAACTCGCCGATCGACGTCAAGTATTCGTCCAATTTGTGTTGATCCCGAGCGCTCAGTCGCGTGCGCAAGCTCTTGGCGTCCGCGTGGACCAAGTCCAGGATGCTCTTGTCGCGCACACGTTTGCTGCCGTCGTCGAACAGCTGATCGAAGGCTTGCTGCGGGAAGATCTCTTTCGGCGCCGGAGTAGTCGGGCTGCTCCACGAGATGTAGGCGGAGTAGATCGAAGTGAACCCGGAATCCGTGCTGTAACTAGGCCGCTCCGTGCCGAGAACGATATTTGA
>CAMCXS010000164.1 GCA_945883495.1 Akkermansia muciniphila | reverse complement strand
TACCAGGCATGGACCGCTGGCGAGATCGCGAGCAGGCTTAAAAATAGATCCTCGGCGAACTTGGCGAAGCGTTGTCGCCGGAGCATCAAGATCAGGGCGACGATCGCAAACGGGGCGACAAAGATGCGGTTCATCCAAACGGTTCTGGGCTCCAACCAGCCCACGATTCTTGGGAGGAATTCCGCGCTTCTGGCAGAGGCCATCATCTCGCTGGGAGCGATCGGGTGAATCCCGTCCCGGAGCCAAAACCAAGCCAGAGCCAGGCTCACCGGAAGCATGCCGAGGAGGGCGCCAAGTACGGCTGTCCGAGGCTTCCCTGCGCGCAGCAAGCTCCAGAGGACAAAGGCGAGCAGCGGCGCGGCGACATACTTGATGCCAATGGCCGCTCCGAGCCACGCACAAGCGCGCAGAGGTCGCTGATTATCCCAAGCGATCCAGGCCAGCACGATGGGCAAAATCAAGAGCGAATCAAAATGGGCACCGCCGGCATAGCAATAAACCACCAACGGGCTGAGGGCATACCAAGCGGCGCGGTCCGCCCCAAAGCGCCGGGCGAGAAGAGCGCAGACCGCGAGGTCGGAAGCCACGAGAATGGATTTGAGAAACCACACGCTCGTCGAGATGGCGGAGAGGGCGGCAAAGATGAGCAGCGTGAGCGGGGGATAACCGGCGGACATTTCCGGATGATTGATCTTGGCGCGCCAAGCGACATTCAGATGGTCGAGCAACGGAGACTCGGGCGCGATGAGATACGGATTGAATCCTTGCCATTGAATCATCCCTTCCCAAAGATAGCGCCAAGTATCCGATCCCGGCTCCATGGGAAAGGCCAGGACACGAACGAGGAGCGCTGAAACCGCCAGGTGATTCCAGGTCCAGCGGTAGCCAGAAGCGGCGAGATAGCCCACTCCCGCCAGCGCAAAACCAGCGAGAAAGATTGGCACATTGCCGTGCACGCTGAAATCCCCATGTGGCGTCATCAAGGCCGCGCCCGCCAACATCGGGAGAAGCGCGAGGAACATGCCGAAGCGGGCCAGAAAAAAGCGTCCCAGGGTGGCGAGGATGATGCTCCCCGCCAAGACGGTGCCGCGCAGATTCCCGGAGATCTTAGAAACTCCGGCCCGGCGTTTGAAATAGCGGACTGGGATTTCCTTCGTCGCGACGGCGAGCTGGCAGGCGCGGGCCTGCATCTCCACGGTCCAGCCGAAACCACGATCGCGCATTTCAAGAGCTTCGTAGGTCTCACGGCGGATCAAGCGCATCGGTCCCAGATCATCAAACCGTTGGCCAAAGATTACCCGGAGAAGGGCAGGGGCCAGCCAGTTCCCGAACCGTTGGGCCGGGGACATGACGGCGCGGCCTTCCGGCGTGGCCATGCGATTCCCCAGAACGAAGTCGTGGGTTTGCGCAGCGGCGAGGTAGTCCGGGATGGCGTCGAGATCGTCGCTCCCATCCGCGTCACAGAAGAGAATCCATCGCACATCCTCAGTGAGGTGGCGCGTTCCGGTCCAGCAAGCCTGGCCGTAACCCGCGCGCGGCTCGAGGATGACTTCCGCGCCGGCCTCCCAAGCGGCTTCGGCGGTGCCGTCTGTGCTGCCATTGTCGACGACGCGAACGCGGCGGATTCCCTTGTTCCAGAGAAAGGAGACCACCTCGGCGATGGTGCCCTCTTCATTCCGGGCGGGGATCACCGCGAGGACCGTGTCCAACATTGCTCAGTTCGGAGCCTACGCCTTTTCGGAAGTTTGCACTCGGGAAGCGGCCAACTTGTCGAGGAGCGGAACCCCACCGGAACCCAGGCGGCCAAAGGTGAGAACGCCCGTCGGGCATCCCTGGACGCAGGCGGAGCAGCGGACGCATTCCGGATCTTCCATGGGGAGCCCCTTGTTCGCGAAATTCATGACGTCGATCCCCTGATGACAGACCGAAGTGCACACGTTGCAAGAGATACACTTCGATTTCTCCGGGAAGATCCGGAATCGGGAGAAGCGCGCATAGATATGCATCAAGGCGGCTAGCGGGCAGGCGAATCGGCACCAAACGCGACCGCTGAACCAAAAGTAGAATCCAAATCCGACAGCGCCCGCGAGGAAGACATCGACAATCTGATAATAATTGAGCTGGATGCCGAGGAGCTCGGCGTTGATCAGCAGTCCGGAATAGATCGGCTCAAGGAAGTTCAGGCCAGCCCACGAGAGAATCCGCAAGAGCAACAGGACGGCCACGGCTCCGAGGATCGCTTGGCCAATCATGTTCAAACGGTTCGGCAGTGGGCCGTGCGGCATCTTTTGGCGGTGCGTATCGCCCAGGGTTTCCGCCATGGCGCCGCAGGAGCAGATCCAACCGCAGTAGGCGCCTTTGCCCCATCGCCAAACGATGAGCGGGATAATGACAAAGGTTTGCAGCAAGGAGATGACCAGCCACCAAACCAACGGCTGCGCGGTGAAGACATTCCAAATGAAGAGCGGCCAAGCCAGAATGAATCCAAACGCGCGCCAATACTCGCGCCCCTGGCCGTAGTCGATGACTGGAAACAGATTGTCGGCTACGACTTTTCCCGGCCCGGCATCGAACCATCCTGCGTAGCCCATGGCGGGCAGCAGAAGATAGGGGAGGAAGAAGAGCGGGATGCACTGAAACAGCATGAGGGACGCAGTCTGCGCGGTGACATATGGTGTCTTCCGGCGCTGAATCCGGCGAATCCCGAATGTAATGATGAGGATGGAATAGAGCAGAGCGTAGTAGAATCCCGGCTCGTGCAGGCTCACGCCCAAGGCACGGAGGAGCGGTTGCTCCGATGTTGGCGCCGGCAGATTGTAGGGAAACCAGGCGAGTTCCTTAAAGGCCGCGTTGACCGTCGTGCCGCCCTTCCAAAGATAGACAAAGGAGCAGAAGAGAAAGAAGGAGACGAACGCCGCGATCGTCGGCGGATTCCACTCCCCGGAAATCTTCACGCCAGACCGCCGGAAGAAATCGAGCGGCGCCTCGCGGCCAATCAGCGTGAAGACTGCGTCGTTCGGCACGGTGCGATCTGAGAGTTGCACGGAGCCTGGGAGAATTTCCCGCACCGTGGTTCCGAGCGCCAGGGTCAGCGATCCCGATGCCGGCGTGGCGCTTTCCAGCTCGCGGATCTTCTCCAGGTTCTCGGGTTTGGGCCGGGAAAACTCGTTTTTGCGGTAGCTCAGGGTGACCAGGGCGCCGCAGGAGGCCAGCGCGATCGCGGCTTCAAGGGCGGAATCGCCACCGCCGACGACGAGCACGTTCTTCCCGCGGTAATCCTTGGGATCGTGCAATCGATTGGTGACCTTATCGAGGGACTCGCCGGGACAGCCAAGCCGGCGGAAATTTCCGCTGCGGCCGATGGCCACGATGACGCGCCGGGCCATCGTGGTGGTTTTGTCCGCGTGGTGGAGCACAAATCCGTCGCCTTTGCGCTCGGCGCGCTCGATCCGGGCTGGGGTGATCGGGATGCCGGCTCGGGTCCGCTGGGTCTCCATCTCGGCCATGAGGTCTTCTTTGACCTTGGCCTGCATCTGAAACCCTCCCGCTGGGGTGAAAGTGGCCGGATAGGTGTAGATCGGCTTGCCTTTGGGGAAGTTCGCGATGGTGGAGAAGGCTTCGGTCGCTTCAAAGACCTGAAACGAAAGGCCCAGCCGCTTCGCCTCGATGGCGGCCGCGATTCCCGAGACGCCTCCTCCGATGATGGCCAGATCCAAGCCCTCGCCGCGCGAGCCTTGTTTGAGTTCCGCCGCTACGGCACGAGCGGCCTTGGCGCCAGAGTCTGCAGCGAACTTCAGGAGCGGCACACCTGTCAGATCCCCGACCACGCGAAGGCCTGGCACGTTGGTGATCCCATCCTCCTTCACGGCGGGGAGCCGTTCGACGGTTCCCGCGGGCCAGCGGGTGTGCAGCCAATTCGTGTAGCGCTCCAGAAGCTTCAGCATCCGGATACAGAGGCAGAAGGTGGCCCGGTTATTTCCGGCCATGCCGCCGATTCATCCGAGAAAGCGACGCAGGTTCTCGATATCGACTTTGCTGAAGACGAGGAAATCCGCATTCGCGTCGCTCCACGAGGCCATATTCCACGCCCTGTTTGCGCTCAGTTGGGGACTGGTGGGAAGTTCGGGAAAGGTGCCTTTCGCAAACATGACGACATGGACGAGTTCGCCGCTGGCGGTGGGAAAACAGATCAATGCGGCTCTGCGTCCCCGCCACGTGACCACGCGACAGCCCTCCGGCTGAATGCCGACGAGATGCGCGGGCAGATCCGCGCCGGAAGGGACGTTCTGGGTGTCGAGCCAAGTCCGCAGGCGGGCCAGCGGTTCCCCGGTTACGGTCAGTTCAAAGTCTGACTGAAGAAACGCCGAGAGATGAGTCTGCGCCGCCGAGACTGAAGCGTCACGGGGAACGAACAGGAGACAGGTGACCACGAGCACCGCCGCGGCACACGCCAGGGGCCAGCCCCACCAGATCGGACGTCGCTTCTCCGGCGTCAGCGCCATCAAGCGGCGACGCAGATCCGCCGGCGGCTCGAGACCGGCGAAAAGATCCGCGATCTTGGCATCCGTGGGATCGAAGTCTTTGTGGGAGTCAGACATCTTCCAGGAGGGCGCGAAGTTTGGCTTTGGCCCGTGAGAGGCGCGACATCACGGTGCCAATGGGAACGTCTAGGATGTCGGCGATTTCACGGTAGGAATGCTCCTTCAGATAGTAGAGCGTCAAAGGCTCCCGGTATTCCAAAGGAAGGCTGCCCAGAGCGGCGAGCACGGAGTCGATGTCGAGATTGGAAATTCGGTCTTCGGTGAGTTCGGACGCCTTGGTGTCGTCCACGGGTTCGTCCACGAAGCGATTCGCGCGTCGTGCGGTCGCTAAATACTCGCGCCGCAACGTGGTGAAAAGCCAGCTTTTTATCTTCTCCGGCTCGCGGAGCTGGTGGCCCTTCCGCGCGTAGATCGAGAACGTCTGCTGGACGAGATCCGAGGCGTCGTTCTGGTTCTGAGAAAGGCTGAAGGCGAAGCGGTAGAGGTTCTCGTAATGCGCCTCTACGATTCGTTCAAAAGGTGGAACCTCCGCCATTCGCTCGAAAGGCTAGCAAGGAAATCTGGGTTGGCGATCAGAATCTGATTCGCTTCAAGCCACGGCTCCTCCGCAACTCGAACCCGCACCCGCCGTGCAGCCGAAGCAGTGGTCCCCAGTGGCAATCCTCCGGTTTCGCACCCGCGCCGCGTCGATGTCCCAAAGAAAGAGCGGCTTGCCGGACTGCCACCGCATCCCCAGCATCTGATTGAAATCGCAGTCGTAGACTTCGCCGCGCCAGCCGACGTTGATGGTGTTCCGGCACATCAGTCCGGAGAGAGTGGCGGGGTTGAAGGAATCGATGAGGAGTTGCATGTATTGCTCGTACTCGCCGTTGTGGCGGAGCCAGGAGGCGAAGCGGGCGATCGGGAGATTGGTGATTGTGTAAAGGTGGTTGAAGTGGATGCCGAACTGCGCCTCCAGTTCGCGCTTGTAGTCCGCCTCGAGCTCGGCCTGCGGACCAGGCAGCGTCGCCCCGACTGGATTGTAGACCAGATTCAGGGGCAGACGAGTTCCATAGCCCAGCGCGTTGAGCTTGCGGAGAGCAGTGATACTGGCGTCGAACACGCCGTCGCCCCGCTGAGCGTTGACGTTTTCGGGAGAGTAGCAAGGCATCGAGGCCACGATCTCCACCTCCTGTTCCGCGAGGAACTCCGCCATTCCTTTGAGGTCTGGCTCGAGTAAAATGGTCAGGTTGCAGCGATCCATGACGTGACGGCCCATCTCGCGCAGGCTGGCCACGAGGTAGCAAAAGTCAGGAATCATCTCCGGAGCACCGCCCGTGAGATCCACCGTGCGGATCGTGGTGCGATCCAGCCATTCGAGGATGCGATCGATCGTCTCCCGCGTCATCATCTCGCGGCGAGCCGGACCTGCGTTCACGTGGCAATGCGCGCAGGTCAGATTGCAACGCTTGCCGAC
>CAMCXS010000163.1 GCA_945883495.1 Akkermansia muciniphila | reverse complement strand
CAAAGAGAATGCGGGTTCACATATGTTGCGGGTAGGACGGACGCGCCATCCTCCAGGCGAATGACCGGAAATGTCCAAAACTCCTGTCTCGCCTGATCCTTTGTGCCTTTGCGTCTTCGTGCGAGCCCATACCATCCCTGGATTTAGGTTTTACGGTTCGGAACTCAACATTAACTTGGAATGAAACGGGCCGCGCCATGGTTCGAAAGCGGATGGGATTCTCACCCGCGGGCTTGCTGACTGCATGATTGCGATTCCGCCATTGACCGAGCAATCTGGCGTGGTGACCAAGTTGGAAATCGTTCAAGAGATTGCGACGTTGTCCCAACATGAACGGCGGGAACTTCTCGAATGACATCCTCGGAATGGAGCCGGAAGCGGACGTTTACGCGGAGTTGACTCGATCGGCCGACGAAGCCTTCCTGCTGCTGGACGAACTCGAAAACCAAGATGCCGAAACAAGCGCTGCCCGGTGAGATCTGGCTGGTGGATCTCGGGATGTCGGCGAACGTTCGGCCTTGCTTGGTTCTCTCGGATTCGCCCGCGGACGACGAACTCACGCTGCAAGGGATCGGCCCGCACACGACTGCCCTCCATGGAAATCGGTGGGAGTTCCCGGTGTCCATCCCATTCCTGAAACAAAGAGGCGTCCTTCACCTCCAGCAGATCCGTTCCATCCCGATCGCCAAATTGGAGTGAAAACTGGGCGATCTTCCCGCAGCTACTTTTCGAAGCCTACGTCAGCAGCTCATCGAGTTGCTAGCTCTAAATCAGTAGGATCTGTGGAAGCCGGGGAGGAATTCGCTCGTCTGCGACGAGTTCGTTCAATCGGTCCTTTCCGGAACTGGATCTGGCTGTCCCTTAGTATCTATCGTCCCTAAGTACTTTCACCTCACGCGACCGAGCCGCAGCGTGATGCATTTGTTGGAGAGGGCATGGCCCCTGGTGCCACGAAGATTCCGTTCTCGCAGATGCCGCCCGACTCACAATCCCATCAAGATCCGCAACCTGTCCTCGACTGCCGCCATCGTCACCGTTGAGATACTCCCCCATCGAGAAATCAATCGTTCCTTGCTGATCGAGCGAACTGCCTCGCAAAGCAGTGCGGACGGATTCTGAATCCCTCCTTCAGGAGGCTGGAGGATCACATGAAACGGGATATTTCGCAAGGTGGACGTTATTGGGATCACGACAACGAGACAGGCCCGACTCTGATTGAATAGATCCACCGACACCACCAAAGCAGGGCGACGGCCAGCCTGTTCATGGCCGCGAACGGGATTGAAGTCGCATAGCCAGATGTCGCCTCGACCGGCGGATGGACCGTCAGGCATCGTTCAGGGTAGGTAGGAATCGAGTCCATCGCAACAAGCAGCATCGAGCGCCGTAACTTCCGCCCGATATCCAGCATCGGCAGACGAATCCTCCGCCGCCAGCGCCTGATATGCGGCAGCGGCCTTGGCAAGCAATCGCTGCCGACGATAATTCTCCAATGCCTCATCCAGGATGGCTGTCATGTTGGAGTCGGTTTCGCTGGCGAGTTCCGCGAGAACACGACGCCCATTCTCAGAGATCCGGACGGTGGATGACATGGGGGCAGTCTACAATTGAGTTTACAATTCAGCCAACCCTTCCTTCCTTCAATCTCACTCCACAGTTCCCGCCTCGATGGCCGTAGTTCAATGAGACCGGTCGTCTCGCACTTTCAGCGCTCCATCTTGGTCGCTTGGCGTCACCCAAGGCAAAGTCAGCTTTGCCCTGGGCTCCTACGAGGACGATCCAGGCGCTCGGTAGCGATGATGAAGCCCGAGGGGCTTCCGGATTCAGCCCAGGGTTCCAGGGAACCCTGGGACGCAGTCCAGGAACCCGGTGTCAACCCCGAAGGCGGTTGCGGATTCGCGCGGCCTGTGCGCCGACGCAACCACCTTCGGGGTTGGACCCATTGTCGTGTGCAGCAACCCAGGGTTTTGCCAACCCTGGGCTGGAGTTCGCAAGCCCTTCAGGCTTGAGAAGGCTTGGCTCATTCCGGTTCCTTCCGAAGGTATAATCGAGGTTTCCGAACACACGGCCCCAGCCTTCGGAAGGCTCAATCAAGCCTTCTGAACACACTCCCCCAGCCTTCCGAAGGCACGAACGAGCGTTCCGAACACACACCCCCAGCCTTCAGAAGGCACGAACGAGCGTTCCGAACACACGCCCCCAGCCTTCAGAAGGCACGAACGAGTCTTCCGAACACACGATCCCGAGTCTTCAGAAGGCTCAATCGAGCGTTCCCGACACACGACCCAGCCTTCAGAAGTCACGTGCGAGCCTTCCGAAGGCACGGACGGGCCTTTTCATCACCCCCTTTAGCCCTCGAAAGGCACCGTCCAGCCCGGGGAGCGGCGAGCCAAGGGAATGGAGGGGCGGCGGCGTTCTTCCGTGCAAAATACATGGGCCATAGAACGCATTTTGAGCCGCGGCGGGCCGCATGCAGCCAAACTTCCGGTTCTTCACCGCCGCTTGATTTACGGAGGGGTTAGCCGGATGGAGATGCGGTAAAAGCGGAAATCCTGCTCACCGGTCGGCAGCGGGTGGGTGGCGGTGGCCTCAGCGATGGACGGATGAGCAAGCACTTGAGTCCAATTCTCCGAATCAGCCGAGCCTTGGAGCACGTAGTCGCGGCCGGGGATTTCTTTCCACTCGAGATTCATTCCTTGGCCGGCGCGAGTGATGGTGAGCCGGGGCAAGGAATCGCCGCGCTCCGGGTCAGTACCGGCCAGCCATTCGGCTTCGGTGTTGAATCCGTCGCCATCGGCATCACGGGTGTCACTAATGCGGGTGTCGATTTGATAGCTCGCCCCTGGTTCGGCCAGGAACTCAAGAACTTCGTTCTGACGAGTCACCGAGCGCACGGAGTTTCCTCTGCGGACGAAGGCACCGGCACTGGTGATGCTCGCGGGGAGGCGGAGTTTGACCGGGCGGGACAAGGATGAACGAAGCGCCAACCCGGTGGGAACTCCATTCTGCCAAGTGGCATCGACTTCAAACCCGCCACGGGCGCGGATGCCAGTGAATGAGCCATTAGCCCATGCGGTAGGCAGGGCCGGCAGGACGGAAACCTCGCCGGCATGGGATTGCACGAGCATTTCAGACACCGCGCCAGGGAAGCCAAGATTGCCGTCAATCTGGAACGGCGTGTGGGTGGTGTAGAGGTTTGACATGGTATTGTAGGTCAGGAGACCCCGCACCATCTCGTAGGCCTTGTCCGGATCGCCGAGGCGGGCCCATAAGGCAGCGCGCCATGGCCAGGTCCAGGAGCGGCGCGAATCGCCAGTGGTGCCGCGGTCCAGCAGCGAGATTTTCGAAGCGGCTATGTAAGCGGGCGTCTCCACCGGATTGAACTGCGAACCGGGATACGCGGCGTAGAGATGCGAAGTATGGCGGTGGCCGGCATGTTCGAGGTCGGGCCGTTCGGTGGTCCACTCCATCACCTGCCCCCACGAGCCGATGCCGGGGACGAGCAGCCGCGAGCGCTTGTCCGCCAGCAGGGCGCGGAAGTCCGGTTCGATGCCGAGAGCATCCGCTGCGGCAATCGTGTTGGAAAAGAGATCCCAGACGATTTCTTGCACATAAGAAACTCCGTCTTCGGTAGGTCCGTGCTCGGGCGACCATCCGTTGGGGCCAACCAGCTTGCCATCCGGCCGCGTCACCAAGCGGGCGATCCAGAATTCGCAGACTTCCTTCATCATTGGCCAAGCGGTGTCGCGCAGAAACACGGTGTCACCGCTGTAGGCATAGTGTTCCCAATAATGGCGGGCCAGCCAGGCGGAGGACGGCGTGTCCCAGTTCCAACCGTGCCCACCGAAGGCATTCACCGAAGTCCGCATGGTCCAGCCGGGCGTCGTCGCACCGAATGACGCTTTGGTGGCGGTGCGGCTCAGCGGGGCAATCGCGTTCAGGAAGCGGAAAACGGGCTCGTGGCACTCGGGGAGGTTCGCCGGTTCTGCCATCCAGTAGTTCATCTGCAGGTTGATGTTGACGTGGTAGTCGGATCTCCACGGCGGGCTGTTGCTGTTGTTCCAGAGCCCCTGCAGGTTCGCCGGCAAAGAATCGCGCGACGAGGAAATCAGCAGGTAACGGCCGAAATGAAACAGAAGCGATTCCAAATGGCGGTCGGTACCCCCGGCCTTGTAAGCCTCGAGCCGGGTGGGTGTGATTGTTCCGGCGGGCGCCGGGCCGAGATCGAGGGTGACACGGTTGAAGAGCGCGTGGTAGTCCGCTATGTGGGCTGTCTTCAGCGCGTCATATCCCAGAGCCTGCGCGGCATTCAGCCGGGCGGCGACGGGCACCCCGGGATCAATGCCATTGCGGAAGGGCGGAGTGGTGCCGGCATCCATCGCGTAGTCGGTGGCGGTGGCGTGCAGAATCAACAGCGAATCGCAATTTTCCGCCCGCAGGGTGTTGCCAGAAACCGTGAGAGTGCCGCCGGTGTTGATGACGCGGACACGGGTCGCATAGCGCAGGCCGTTGTTCGATAGCGTGGCGGCGAACCCGATTTCATTACCACTGGCGACCGTGGTTTCCGCATGGGCACCGACAAGTCTGAAGCTGGTGCTGATTTTGCCCGCCTGATTGGCTGAAAAGCGGGTGGCGATGACCTGGTGCGGATGGGAGGCGAAGGATTCGCGGACGAAACTCACACCGTTGTGCGTCCAGGTGACCTGGTGGACGGAATTGGCGACATCAAGCGAGCGAAGCAGGTTGAGCGGAGCCGTCGGCGTGAGCGCGATTTCCGCCACTTGGAAGTGAGGGACGGCTGTGTTCGGGATGAAGACAAAGCGGTAATGGGTATAGCTCCCCGAACCTGCGGCAGTGAAATTGACCGTCTGCTTGCGGCCGGGGAACGGCCAGACCGGGACGCTGGAGGCGCTGAGGTCGCGGCTGTCGAGCTGGACCCAAGTGCTGCCGTTGTTGGATCCTTGAAGAGTCCACTTCTTCGGGTCACGTGCAGGCACATCGTTTGCAGAAGTCAACGAGTAGCCGGTGAACGTAACCGGCGAGGGATAGATCGCCTGCCAGATGATGGTGTTGTTTTTGTGTTCGAAGCTCCACTTGGTATCGATGCTGCCGTCCACGGACTTATTGACCGTCTCGCTACTGGTCGCCGGGTTGTGATCGGCCAGGGTGGGCCAGGATATGATGGGTCCTGCGGCTCGGGACTCCTCGATAAAGAGGTCGCCGAAATTCTGATAGGCACCGAACAAGTTGATGTCATCGTAGTTGCCGGTGGGATTGGCTCCGCCTGTCCACAAGGTGATCTCGTTGAACTGCATCCGTTCGGCTAGCGGATCGCCATAAATCATGGCGCCGCTCCAACCGTTGCCGATCGGCAGGGCCTGCGATTCCCAATCAGTCGCTGGCGTGGAGAATTGAATTTCCAGAGGCCCATTGGCTGCTGCGCTGCTGAGTGTTAGAGTCCCTGTGCTCTCGTTGAACAGGAACCTCCGGCCGTTTTCTAAATGGCTCCACAGGTCGTCACCGGCGTCGGTCCACGCGGTGCCGCTGGGTGTGGTCACGCGGAAAGTCGAGCCGTAGGGGCCGGTCAGGGAAGCGACGGACTCAAGCAACCAGGTGCCGCTGGTGGTGACAATTTCGGAAGTGTCAATGGTGAGTTCTCCATTGACGAGGAGAATGCCATCTCCGGAGAAGACCGGTGTGGTCGTTTCCGCAAGGTTAATGGTGAAGCGTGATGTTGGGCTGAGGGTGGCGTTGGCCCCGTTCACGATGAGTTTGCCGGAGCCGTGGCCGGTAAAGTACACGTTGGCGTCGGCCGCTAGGCCAAGGGCGAGGTGCAGTTCCGAAATACCGTAGCCGTTGGCCGATGCCGAGCCAGCGATGGATGTTGGGGTGCCGCCAGTGTCGAAGTTATATCCGAGGTTCACTGAGGGCAGATACTTGGCATAGAGGACCTGGGCGGTAAGGTCGGCTGCGACTTGCTGGAGGCGTATTTTGAGGCACTTGGTGTAGGT
>CAMCXS010000162.1 GCA_945883495.1 Akkermansia muciniphila | reverse complement strand
CACAAAGGATCAGGCGAGACAGGAGTTTTGGACATTTCCGGTCATTCGCCTGGAGGATGGCGCGTCCGTCCTACCCGCAACATATGTGAACCCGCATTCTCTTTGTGTCTTCGTGGCTTTGTGCGAAGCATCCATTTCCGCTTTTAGGTAAAAGAGTCCGTAATAGTTGATCCAGCCTTGGATCTTGGCATTGGGGTTGCACGACGGAGTTGGTCATGCCCATCTCCGTGAGCTTGCGGTGGAGGTGGAAACCAAAGGCTCCGGCCTTGGAACATGTGAAGACTTCCCGGGCGATGCGTTGCTGTTTGGACACAAAGTGGAGCAGCCCGTCGAAGGTCATTTTCTGGACCGGCTGCGGCGTGGCGCCGGCCCCCCGCCTGACAACCCCATGCCGTCTGTCAGTCGTCGGCTCACCCCTGAACCTCGGGCCTGAGTCCGGCGGCGCGCAAGCAGCCGTCGAGCCACTCCTTCTCCTCCGGGAGCAATGGCGGAAACGGATCCTCCCGGTAGTCGCCCTGCCAGTAACCGCCCAGTTCGTAGCACCGGTCGATGAACGGCTGAAGGTCAAGCACGACGTCTTTATCCTCGGGCCGGAGCGGGATTGAGATCGCAGGTAGGCGTTGCCGCAAGGGACAGGGATACAGCTCCCGCTGCCAGCAAGCTCCGCCGCGGTAAACGCAGACGAAGTAATGGGTCCCATCCCTCTTGGTGAGCCGCGCCTCGGGCACGGAAATCACGGATTCCCCAGAGCGGATGAAATCGATCTCCACTAGGCTGGCGTTGCTCAAGAGACAGGCGCGTTGCTTCTTCTTGTAGCGCCCAAATCCCCGCCCTTCCCGGTTCCCCGGACTAATGACCTCAATCACGGTGATGACTTTTCCGGCGGCGGTGCGAATCTCCACCCACCGCTCAGTCTCGTCGTCCACCGTGATGATCTCCGGCACTGCGGAAACCACGCCATCCGGTCCCACATGCTCCCCGGGGGTCCAGACCGGTGGGGTTCCATAGCGCCAACTCTCCCGTTCCACCACCACCACGTCCGGCCGAATTCCCTTGAGATCCCCACCGATCTCATCCACGGCGATCGATTCTTCAGAGCGGGCCACCAACCCGGGAGGCAAAACCGGGCCGAGGGAGTCCGCGATGTAGCCGATCAACCGCGTGTGCACGTCAGCCCATTCGCGCTCAAAATAGGGGTTCATCCCCGGAAATGGATTCTTCGTCGAGATCACACCGGTCTCACCATAGCGCAACCCGGAGCGGAATCAAAGCCCACCCACGAGTCACCGGTCGGCGTGGGATGGTGGGGGTTCAACAGGTCTTGCAGCCCTCCCCGCCTTCCACTTACCGGGTAAGGCTCGCTGTGGCACACTGGCTTGTCATGACCGCCATCTCGATCCACGAATTGCACGAGCACACCGACCTCTGGGTGCGCAAAGCGACGCACCTGGAACCCATCGTGGTCACCGCGGACGGCGTGGCCGTGGCCAAGATCGTGCCATTCACGGCCGACGTTTCGGAGAATCCATTCCTGCACCGCAAGCTTCTGCCGGGGTTCGCGGAACTGCAGGAAACCCTCACCGCTGGTACTGACAGCACGGAGATCATCTCGGAAATGCGCGACCGGGAATGATCTACTTCGATGCATGCTATCTCGCCAAGTTCTACCTGGCTGAGCCCAAGCAACAATCAAGCCGGTTGAGTGCCGCTTGGCCGGGAAGCGGTTGGCTGGCCTGACGCGGCCCTTTCGGCCGACCGCCTCATCGTCTCCTTGAATTCGACTCTCGACCGGCCTATGCTTTGGCAGTGCATTCCGTTCCGAAATCCGCGTCGCTTGCTGAGTTGGCATTGCCTAATGGGGATCACTGGGTGCATTTTCGGGTGGAGGGAGATCTGATCTCCTACGAGGTCGCCGGCTCGCCCTCTGGCGGCGAAGCGGAGCCGATGCCGAGGCGGGCGGTTGGGTTTGTCCAGAAATGGGGAGAATCCGCGCTGCGGGTTGAGGATGCGGCGGATTCGTGGCTCACGCACATCAACGAGAAGCATTTGCGATAAGCCGCATGCGACTGCTGCTGGACGCGAATGTTCTTCTGGATTGTTTGGTGCTGGAGGCCAATGGCCAGCCACGGGCGGGCAAGCTGGCGAGCGACCAGTTGATCGATCTCTGTGATCGGGGCGTTCACGAGGGCTGGGGGGCGTGGCATTCCTTGCCGATTGTGACCTACTACCATCGCCGTCAGAACAGTGCCCACGATACCGCCGCAATGATCGATCTGTTGCTGGCCGTGTTTCAGGTGCCAACGGTGTCCCACCAGGATGCGCAAACGTGGCGTCGCCATGGATTGATCGACTTCGAGGATGCGTTGCAAGTGGCCAGTGCGATGGCGGCGCAAGCAGATACTCTGATCACGCGAAACACGGCGGATTTTCGCGGGATTTCGATGCCGGTGATGACCCCTGAACAGTTTCTGGCCTCTTCTCCGTAACGGGTCGCCGCCCCGGATGAACGTAGATCGGGAAGTCGTCAAACATCATCTGCGCCCATCTGCAGTGAACCTGGCTCGTGCTCGTGCTCGTAATCGAAACCGTCGGTTTTCCAGATCGGCTCCGATGCCAATTCGATTGCGATTACGAGCACGCTTCGCTGAGCACGAGCACGATGCCAGAACGGTTTGTAAGCGCACTCGATCGCCAAAGGTCGCCGATGCGGCGTATCGGACTCGCGGACTCCAATCCGCGCCGCGTTGGAAACTACTATAGTGCCAGGCAAAATGCACGAACTTGGATCTGCTGATCGTCAATGCACATCGAACCTGGCACCAAAAACTGTAGTGGCGCTTCCAAAAACGCCGACTCGGTTCGGCCCGTTCAGGGGGCTAAGGTCCTCGCCAAATCTGGTTTTGCCGCAAGCCAGCGATCGGCGGCTTCGGGCTCTGATTCGCGCCAGGTAGCATGGATTCCACGCAAAACCTGAAGTTTGACAGCAGGGTCCCGGATCGACAAGCAAGTTTCGGCAGCCGTCTCAGGCGAGGACTCGGCCTGGACAACGGCCAATTGTTGCACTGCGGGATCGAGGGCCTTTCCGCTCGGCTGGGAACCGATCCACCGCGCCAGGGTGTCGATGTCTGTATAGGCCCAGTTTTGGAAGATAGACTTCTCGATTTCTTTGCGCTGCTCTCCTGGGGGAAGCTTCCGGGTCCAGGTAACGGCGGATGCGGGATCACTGGCCGCCCAGGTATCAAGCGCTGCGGCTTGGAGGCGGGCGCGGCGGGCCGGATCGTCGATCGCTTGGAGCCAGTCCAGCGCCCCCTGCGGATCCACGTCCGCCCACGAGGCCGTGATCGTTTCGAGGAGAGCGGCCCCGCTCGGTTCAGAGGAAAGTGACATGGCCCACCGTGCCGCAGCTCCCGGATCCGAGGCGGCCCAGGTCCCCGCCACCTGGTTCAGGAGCGAGTCTGCATCGGGTTGCTTTGCGGCCCACTCGGCAGCTTCCTCAGGAAACTGATCGGACCATTCCAGGAGGATGGTGTCCATGGCATGGTCCCGCAAACTTCCGGACGGAAGAGCGGCCGCCCACTGCGCTCCCGTGATCGGATCCGTGTTCGCCCAGTAGCTCATGATGGCTCCGGTTGCGGACATGGCCACCTCGCGGTCGCTTTGCGCTGCGGCCCAAGAGCCCGCTGCCTGCGGATCGAGCCGGGCCCAAGTCGTCAAAGCTCGCTCCACTGTCAATCTTTGGGCCCCGCCGCTCAGCTGGTCGGCTGCCCACTGCGAAGCGGCCAGGGGAGACGTCTCGGCCCAGGAGCCGATGGCGGCGGCAAATGCTCCCGCCTTCAACGGCCCGGCCGCCAGCGCACCGCAGGCTCCCAGGGCCGCCTGGGGATCGGCCTTGCTCCATTGAGCGATGAGGGCTTCCGCAAACTTCTGTCGATCCACCAGCCCGGTGATGGAGGACAGGAGACGCAGGCCTGCCTCCGGATCGGTGGCCCCGTATTGGGCGCCCAGTGCTTCCAGTCGGCGTCGACGGGCGATCGCATCCAGATCCCCGAGAGCATCTACCAGACTGGTCTGTAGATCCGATCGGCCGAGGACATCGGCACGGGGCGGCTGATCCGCTGGGGCCGAGGCGGACAGTGGCCTCGGAGGTTGTGGAATCGAAGCTTTCTGGGAATCCGGTGCCTCTCCGGGGCGGAGCGAGGGCAGGCTTGGGCTCACCTGGAGCCCGAGCCAAAAAGAACCCGCACAACCGATGCCAAGCACCACTGCCTGAGTGATCAGTGACTTCAAGAGGGCACGAAGGTAGGCGAATGAAATCTAGTGCCCCCATCCAAACTTGATGGGGGACTAGTGCTTGGAACTAGCGAATCCTTCAGCGTAGCAAGACTTCGATCTCCTTGATCTCGGTCTTGGTCCCGCCCGAAATTCCCCGATTGGTGAGAATGTCCCGGCCGTCACCGCCCTCGATCACGAGGTCCAACGCCGCCGTCACCGCTTGGCCAAAGGCCCGATCGTTGCCCGTATCCAGGGTCAGGGTGAGGTTCTTCCCCGCCGTCACCTGGACCAAGGTCACCAAGTCCGCTTCCGTTCCCGCGAACAATCCGATATCTTCGGCGGACTCCACCAGAGTTGCCGCGATCCGGTCGCTCCCGGCATCGGTGTTCACGAACCAGCCGTTGGCGGTGGAACGGGCCAGATTCACCCGGTCATTTCCACTCTTGGTTTCCACCGAGACCAGTCCGGCAGCCGTTGTGCCGGACACCGTCACCGAGTCGTGCATGAGATCCCCAATCACGGTCAGGCTCTTGCCCACCTCGGAATTGACCACTGAAGCGGCCAAAACGCCGGTCCCACCCTCAATACCGATGTCCTCGCCGGAAGTCACATTGCTCAACCGGATCACATCGTTCCCAGCCTCGCCTTGGATCCGAAAATTCTTTCCGACCCGGACTGGGCTCGCAGCCACGGTGGCGAGGATGTCATTGCCCGCCTCTAGGTTTACGAAGAGGTCGTTCGTGACCGCAAAACCGATGAAGGTGATCCGGTCATTGCCGGCGCCCAGGAGGATCTCCGCCTGCGAAAACTCGGGGCGTACGAAACGGACCAAAGGGCGCCCGTTCACCCGGGTCCCGTTGGCGCCGGCGATGGTCACATCCCCGGCATTGGACTGTCTCACGGTGATCCAATTGGAACGACCGTCTCCAGTGATTCTAAGTAACGATCCCTCTTGTTGAGCCGAAACATTGTTGGCTTGGGAGGTGGAGGCGACCGCAAAAGTCGCCACAAGAATGGCTTGAATCAGTTTCATAGTGATCAGTGCTAGATAGTGATACGAACGGTGGTTGCAGTTTGCGAATCGACCTCGCCGGATCGGAGAGAAAAACCCCCGCTTACCCTGCATTTGTTCCCACAGATGCGCCGCCAAACAAATGAAAATTTCCGGGCAAAGAGAAAGGATCGCCGGAATGAAGGCATGCATTCTCCATACTGTCCGCCATGAAGACAGGCATCTGTGCTAGCGCCGTCGTTTGCTATCTAGAATCGATAGATTGGTTGGGGCTGACTTAGTGTTTCCACAAAATGAAGCCGACTAGCAAGGTATTGTAAATTCCAGCAAAAAGCTAGGCGAATTGGAGGTCTCGATTTCTGGGAAATCACACCAGAGCTGCGTGGCGTAAGAATGATTCCACGAAGCCTAAGATAAGATTCGAAAATTAAGACGGTCGCGGTAGCGGCGTTTCCAAAAACGCCGACTCCCTTGCTTTTCTCAGCGCTTCAACCCTTTGACCTCAAATCCTTCGGCTTCCAAGACGGTTGGAAAGGGCACTTCCAATCGTTTCACGGCCAGATTACCGATTCAATGCTCACTGCGCTTAAGTTCGTGGGAGATGCACTGAGCAGATACGCGCCAGAAAAGGTGATTTCGCCTGATTCGCTTTGCGAGCTTACTGAAAGCGCTTTGCTCCCCGGCCCAGACCCAGACGGGCGGGACGTCGGTTGGCTCGATACTCTCGATGTCGTAGGGAGGATCGGGTGGTGGTGGGAGGCTGACGACTCCTTCCCACAGGCCGTGTAGACGCAGAAAGAACTCGATCTCTTCCCTTCGGAGCCTCTTCCCGGCGTTTACCATGGTGCCGTGACAGCAAGGGCATTCCATGGGATCGGCTCCCCAGGTTTGGCGGATCATCTCCCGCCACAACGGTCGCAAGGCGCGGGCGCTTTTTGCGTCAGGCGGAGGTGTTACCGTTTGCGGCGTCCGGTTTGGCGACGGGCATTCGGGACGAGGGCGCCCCGATTTGGCGTCCATGACGCGGCGTTTGTTTGCACGATCGCCGATCCTCTTTGCGCGAACGCCGACCTTCTTCGGGC
>CAMCXS010000161.1 GCA_945883495.1 Akkermansia muciniphila | reverse complement strand
CGGCCCGAGCCCTGTAAGGGCGAGACAACGGTTGTCCCGCACCCACGGCGCGGATGTGTTCCGGACGCTTTCCCAGGGCGGCGGGCGCCTGCGGCTTCCTTCGCCCTGGGCTATCATGTCCCGGCCCGTTGGGCCTGGGAAAGTGAAGGAATGGCCCTCCCGACTAACTCGATCCAGTTTACGGGGGGGAGCGAGGGGACCAAGCTTGGTGGAGTGGGAGTTTTGATGAACCGATTCAAACTCGATTACGAGCACGAGCACGAGATTGAAAACGAACTTCGTCTCGTTCCATCGGCCCTTCGTTTCTTCCCTCGTGCTCAGCGAAGCGGTGCTCGTGCTCGTGCTCGTAATCGAAACACCGTTGAACCTCCAGGCTAACTTGCGGGCCCCGGAGCCGAAAAGTTACTCTCCGTTCCACTTCCGCGCGCCGTGGATTGTCTGCTAAAAACGGGAATGGTCTGGGCTCACGCGGAGACGCGCGCTCCTCACGGATTTTGCTCCCGCAGCAGCCGGCGAAGATCCTTTCGCAACGTCACCTCACGCGTGAGAAGACCGCCGAAAACTTTTTCGGACCCGCACTCATTGATGAACTCGCCCCGCGAAAGTTGTTCGGACCCGCGCTCATCGATGAACCCGCTCCGCGAAAGTTGTTCGGACCCGCGCTCATCGATGAACCGCAGTCGCGAAAGTTGTTCGGACCCGCACTCATCGATGAACACGCCCCCGAACAACGTTTCGGAGGCGCACTCACGCGTGAGGAGACGTTGCGAACGAATTTTCCGGGCTTTCGCGGGACCGAGCACCGGCCGCTTGCCGGCTAGCCCTTGCGTTGGGGAGAACGCCGACTTGCGACCTCGCTGGCCCCGCCGGTTCCGACTACGAGATCCCGACCCTCCAGGAAGAACAAGAGATCGCCCGCGAGACCGGATCCTTCGGTCCCGAAGAGTTCGCCAAATCTCAACTGGCCGCCCCGGCACCAGGAAACTACAGGCTCGAATTCCGCGTGGATGGCCAAACCATCGGTCGACGCACCTTCGAGGTCGTGCCCACTTTCCCCACGTCGTTCAGCGAACTGCGCGCCGACTGGATCGCCGATCGCATGCCGGTCATCGAGGGTTTCCTCACTCGCCGCTCCGAGTAAGACGAATCTCCACCTCGCGCTCCACATATTCCCATTCCGCCGAGGCGCGCAGCCGGGCCAGCAATTTGTCGAACGCCGCGGTGTCCGCTGGGGCGAACTCAAACCAGGTGAGGAAATCAAACGGCTCCACGTCCGTCAGGTCCCGGCAGTGATGCAGGCGCCGCGCGATCGCGGGCAAATACTCCAGACCGATGCGGGTGTGATGCGACTGTTCTTCAAAGATCGCCCGCCGTTCATCCTGGGTGAGGTCCCACCATTTCGCGCTCTTTCTGATCGGAATCAACACCGCGCAATCCGCCTCCGGTCGCCCAAGGACCGGAGACTTCGCCGTAAGCTCCTCTTTCTCCGGTCTGGTCACATAGCGCTCATTGCTCCTCGCCCCACGCAACACCCATTCCGCACCCTGCGGCACGGACGCCACATTCCCCGGAACAATGTCCAACCGCTCAACCTGGGGAAGCGCCTCGCCACGAATGACGCGCGACTCGGTGGCCCGCCAAGGTCCCTGGAGACCGCCAACAAAACTAAACAAGCGTGGATTCACATTCATCGTTTCGACTTCTTGCGCCGCAACATCCTCACGGCCGGACCAACTCCCCATCCAACTCACCGCGAGGGCTCCCCGCAGCGCAGCGCGCCGGCTCATCCGATCCAACTTCATGCGTTTCATCTCGCGCCACGGCCGTCCTGAAGCAACAAGAAGAGCAACATATCGGTAAAGGCGACCGACTCGGTCAGCTCGATATGCTCATTCTGGAGGAAGTGAATCTCGGTCCATCCGACTGGCGAGCGGACCCGGCTCGACGCCGGACGCGTCGCAAAACCCTCGTCGAGCAGCGCACTGTAGCGCGGAACCACTCCGTCGCCAGGAACCGACTCCACACCCCGGATGCTATGTCCGGTGATCGCGGCAGCGGCGGGCGTTTCCCGATCGTCTCCAGCGAACAGCACCATCCGCAAGTGCGCAGGAGGCGTGGCGGGCCGATCCATGGCTTCCTGGAAACGCCGGGCATTCTCCAGACATTTCCTGAGATGATCCCGGGCGGCTGACTGACGCGCTTCCGCAGACTGTAGGTGGGGAAACGAGGTCTGAAGCTCAGCGTCTGACTCCGGATCCAACAGCCCCCAATCCCAATAGTCCCACAGCTCAACGTCCAGCGGATCAACCGGCGTCCTGGTCTTGTCCCCATCCACCCACAGAACCCGATGTCTCTTGCGGGGAAGCAGTTCGTAGACCCCCGGCATCGAACCAATGATCGCCGGGCTGAAGTGCGGTGTGGCCGGCGCGATCCGGATTCCTTGCAACAGGTAAACGAGCGACTGCATCGAGCCCGCGTTCGGCGGAGCGACAAAGATGGCTTTGTCCACGAGAGCGGCGCCGCTCCAATTTAGCGCCGGGCCAGAGTCGTCCTGCAAAGGTTGATTCCCATAGCGCAGATAATAGTGGGCCACGAGGCTTCCCATGCTGTGGGCCACCAGATCAAACCGGACATCACCGCGACGACCGAAGCGCTTCTCGTTTTCCCGCTCCACCAATGCCTTCTTCTCGAGAACAAAGGCATCGAGCAGAGCGGCATTCTCCGCGCAGCTACGCCGCCAATCATAAGAGAACTGAAAACAGGTGTAGTGGTCCGATCCGTAATCAATCGCACCGGATTGCCCCAGATCCTGATCCCGGTATCCACCCGCACCCAATGCAGACAGGATGGCGCGGTATGCGGTGCCCTCGACGCGAAGCCCGGGGGCCACGGAGACCCGCAAACTCTCCAGGACGCCATCGGGGACCAAGGAATCGCGCAATTCAGACAACGCCCGCGCTGGGTCCATGGGGAGCGCGATGCGTTGCGGATCACGCTTCGCCGCTCTTGATTCGAAACCTCCCCAAACGGTCGCTCCGGTTTCGCTGTCCCGCAGTTTCGAACCAAGAATGCCCGGAATCACGATCACCGGGTTTCGATCCGGGGATTCGAGCCGGGCCAGATCTTGATACAGCGTGGCGATGGCGACCTCCGAAGCCGCTGGCTGAGAACTGCACCCCACCGTGAGTAGCGCGGCCAATAGACAAGCGCGGAGCTTCATCACCAAACGCTCACTTGAACGCAAATCCCTTCAGGGTATCGCGGACCCGGGGTAGGCTGACGTGCTTTACATAAGGATTCCCGGGATTGTTCTTCACATAATTCTGATGGTAGTCCTCAGCGGGCCAGAATTTCACGAAGCGGACAATCTCGGTCGCGATGGGTTTCTTCAAGTCCTTCTGCACCAGTGCCTTAACCCGCTCGATCTCGGCTTTCTCTTCCTCCGTCCGGTAAAACAGAATTGGCCGGTAGCTCTTCCCAAAATCCGGCGCGACGCCGCGGGGATTCCCTGGATCGTGCGACTTCCAGAAAGTCCGGAGGAGCGTTTCGTAGCTGACCTTGTCGGGATCATAAGAGAACTCGACTGCCTCCGCGTGGCTGCCGTGATTTTCGTAAACTGGACTCTCCGAAGTGCCTCCAGCGTAACCCGAAATCACATCGCCCACGCCGGGGACGCTTTCAAAGAGCGCCTCCATGCACCAAAAGCATCCGGCCGCGAACGTGGCCTTCTTCAGTTCCGCAGTCTCTGCGTGGCTCCAAACGGCGCTGCAGAGCGCGATGATGACGAGCTTCCGTTTCATGATTTGAATTCTGATACCGCCAAACTCCCGAGTCCTTCCTTCTCCAAATCCGCTTTCGCGATGAAGCGGAGGGCGGCCGAGTTCATGCAATAGCGCTGCCCAGTGGGCGGTGGCCCATCATCGAAGACATGGCCCAAGTGCGTGTCCGCCTTGGTGCTCCGGACCTCTCCGCGGACCATTCCAAACGAGGTATCCGTGACGATCTGGACCACATCCGGTTGAATCGGCTTGGTGAAGCTGGGCCAACCTGTCCCGGAATCGAACTTGTCCTTGGAACTGAAGAGCGGCTCACCCGATACGACGCAGACATAAATGCCCTCCTGGTGGTTGTTCCAATACGGATTGAGAAACGGAGGTTCGGTTCCGTTCTGCACCGTCACGGAGTACTGGATCGGGGTCAGGCGCTCCTTCAGCTCGGCATTCTCTCGCGGAACCGGCCGCCCTTTCGCCACCACAACATAGAACGCGATCGCAGCGATGAGGAGAAAGACAAGGAAGAGGAATCTCATGGGGGGAGAGCGGGCTCCGGAACTCCGGTGCGCAGGAATGAGAGGCCGGAACCGTGCGCTTATTCCCCGGCTCCTGAAATTTCCCGTCGCCACCCTTTCACGGGAATAAATTCTGCAACCCCGCCTCTCATGGGTCATGAGACCCGTCATCATCGCGCTCCTGATCGGTAGTTGGCTTGGATTCGCCCACGCCGACGACGCCGCTTATGCCTCGGCTCTGGCGCGCCACGTGGGCCCCGAGGGCGTGGACTACGCGGGTTGGAAGGCATCTGAGCAGGATCGCGCCGCGCTGGTGGCCTTCACCGAGGAAGTCGCCGGGGCGGAGATCAAATCGCTGCGCAAAGACGAGCGCCTCGCCTTTCTGATCAATGCCTACAATGCCTGGATGATGCGGATCGTCCTGGACAACTACCCCATCCGCTCCGTGAAAGACATCGCACCCAACTTTGGCGTGTTTGACCAAAAGCGGATCAAGGTGGCCCGTAAAACGTTGAGCCTCAACGAGCTGGAAAAGGAGTGGCTTCTCAAGGCCTTCCAGGAGCCTCGCATCCATTTCGCGGTGAACTGCGCCAGCCGGTCGTGCCCTCCGCTCAGGGCCAAGTTATGGACCGCCACCGGCCTCGACGCCCAGTTGGATGCCGCCGCGAAGGCCTATCTCACTTCCAACCCGTTGGGATACGACCCGGCATCGGGGAAGATCTCCCAGATCTTTGAGTGGTATGCCTCTGATTTCGGCGGCCCGGATGGCGTCCGCGCCTTCATCAAGACGTATCGCAAGCCGCCCACCAAGCTCGCCTACCTTCCCTACGATTGGACCCTCAACGCTACCAAATGAATCGAGTCGAAACCGCCGTCCGTTCCCGCTACGCCGAGGCCGCGAAAGCTCCGGAAGCCGCCTTGTGTTGCCCCGTGAGCTATGACCAACGGTATCTCGACGCGATCCCCTCCGAGGTCGTGGAAAAGGACTATGGCTGCGGGGATCCGAGTCGATATCTTCGCGAAGGTGAAACCGTGCTCGATCTCGGCAGCGGCACCGGAAAAATCTGCTTCATCGCTTCCCAAGTCGTCGGTCCAACCGGGCGCGTCATCGGCGTCGATATGACCGACGACATGCTCGAAGTGGCGCGTCGCAATGCCCCGGAGGTCGCTCAACGGATCGGGTTCGCCAACGTGGAGTTCCGCAAAGGGCGAATCCAGGATCTGGCACTCGATTTGGAAAGGCTCGACGCCGAATTGCGGGCGCGCCCGGTGTGCAGCGCGGAGGATTACCTCGCCCTCGATCTCCTCGCCGAAGAGCTTCGGGGCAACCAGCCGCTCATCGCCGACGATTCGGTGGATGTCGTGGTCTCCAATTGCGTTCTCAACTTGGTCGAGCCTCGGTTGAAGCGGCAGCTGTTCCAGGAGATCTTCCGCGTCCTTCGCAAAGGAGGCCGCGCCGTCATCAGCGACATCGTGGCCGACGAACCCGTGCCAGAGGCCATGCAGAGCAATCCGGAACTCTGGAGCGGTTGCATTTCCGGTGCTTTGACGGAAATGGATTTCCTGGCGGCCTTCGAGCAGGCCGGTTTCTATGGCATCGAAGTGCTGAAGTTCGATTCCATCCCGTGGCGCACCGTGGAGGGAATCGATTTCCGTTCCGTGACCGTACAGGCCTTCAAAGGCAAACAAGGTCCCTGCTTCGAACGCAATCAGGCCGTGATCTACAAGGGCCCCTTCAAAGCGGTCTTGGACGATGACGGACACCGCATGGAGCGAGGCGCCCGCTATGCCGTGTGTGACAAAACGTTCCACCTTTACCGCAAGGCGCCCTACGCCGCCCATTTCGAATTTGTTGAGCCGCTGAACGAAATTCCTCTCTCGGAGGCTTTGCCGTTCGATTGCCAACGCACCGCGCCCCGGCATCCCCGGGAAACGAAGGGGCAAGATTACGTCGCGACCACGCGAGCGTCCCATTGCGCGGATGGAGGGGCTTGCTGCTAAGGTGGCGGCGACCATGAATCGATTTGCCGCCATCCTGGAGGAGCGAGAACTCTCGCTGCGGCGAGGCACAGCCGAAATCTTGCAGCTCAACGTCGGCAAGCGTTGCAATCTGACCTGCGCGCATTGCCACGTGAACGCAGGTCCGGCTCGCCGCGAGATGATGACGCGGGAGACGATCGATCGCATCCTCGAATGGCTGGATCGCACCACGATCCGCACGGTGGATCTCACGGGCGGTGC
>CAMCXS010000160.1 GCA_945883495.1 Akkermansia muciniphila | reverse complement strand
CTCTGCGCGAGCCAAATCAGTGACTCTTTTGGGCGCCAACAGTCTGCGCGGGCCAAATCAGTCACTCTTTTGGGCGCCAACAGTCTGCGCGGGCCAAATTAGTCACTGTTTTGGCCGCCAACACTCTGCGCGCGGAGCCCGATGTGATTTTTCCGCCACTCAACCCTCAACACTCAACTCAAAACCGGTGAAGCACCGTATCCTCCGGCTCGCCCGGATTGGGCGTGGGGTAATCCAGCGTGTAGTGCAACCCGCGGCTTTCTCGTCGACGCATCGCGCTTTCCACCATGAGGGACGCCGTATCCAGGAGGTTCCGCAACTCAAGGAGTTCGGCGCAAATCTTGAAGTTCCAATAAAACTCCTGCACCTCGCGCTGGAGATTCCGCAGCCGGGTCGCCGCCCGCTGCAACCGCTTGGAAGTCCGCACGATGCTGACGTAGTCCCACATCGAACGCCGGATCTCGTCCCAGTTGTGGAAGATAACGACGAGCTCATCCACGTCCATGGCATCGCCGCTCTCCCATTCCGGCAGCTGGATTTTTGCCTCCGCCTTGCGCCCGAGTGGAAGAGTTTGGAGCACGTGCTCCACCGCCCGCCGGGCCACGACCGCGCCTTCCAGCAGGGAGTTGCTGGCCAGTCGGTTCGCGCCATGAAGACCCGTGCAGGCCACCTCTCCGACGGCGTACAGTCCGAGAATGCTGGTGGCGCCGTTGATATCCGTGCGGACACCACCGCATTGATAGTGAGCGGCGGGAACAACCGGAATCGGCTCCTTGGTGGCATCGATTCCCACCTTGAGGCAGGTCTCGTAGATATTCGGAAAGCGTTTGATGATAAAGTCCCGTTCCTTGTGACTGATATCGAGATAGACGCAGGGGCCGCCAGTACGCTTGATTTCCGAGTCGATCGCGCGGGCCACGATATCCCGGGGCGCCAGCGAACCGCGTTGGTCGTAGCGCTCCATGAAGGTGTCGCCATTCTTGCCCACCAATCTCCCCCCTTCCCCGCGCACCGCTTCGGAGATCAAAAAGGACTTGAGCTGCGGATGATAGAGGCAGGTCGGATGGAACTGGGTAAACTCCATATTCGCGATGTCCGCGCCCGCCCGCCACGCCATTGCCACGCCGTCGCCGGTCGCCACTTTGGGGTTGGTCGTGTACTGATATACCCGGCCACTGCCGCCGGTGCAGAGAATGATCCGGTCAGCCCGCAGCGTGATGACCTGATTCCCGGCCTCATCGTAGACATAGATCCCCACGCAGCGTTCTTGCGCAATATAGCCAAGCTTGCTCGTGGTGATGAGATCGACGGCAAAGTGATGCTCCAGCAGATCGATTTTCTTCTCTTTGCGGACGCGATCGAGAAGCTTGTTCTCGATCTCCCGGCCCGTGGTATCTCGCGCATGGAGGATGCGGCGTTTCGAGTGCCCCCCTTCCCGGCCTAAGTCGTATTCCTCGCAACCATCTTCCCGGACCCGGCGGTCGAACTTCACCCCAGTGTCAATGAGCCATTGAATCGCGGAGGGCGCTTCTTCCACGATGGTCCGCACCACGCCCTCATGACAAAGGCCCGCACCGGCGATCAAGGTGTCGGATATATGCTTTTCGAAGGTATCTTCCGGACTCCAAACGCAAGAGATCCCGCCTTGAGCCCAGGAGGTGTTGGCGTCGTCCGCGTTGCGCTTCGTGACCACGGCCACCTTGCCATGCTTGGCCGCGTGCAGGGCGAAGGTGAGACCGGCAATGCCGGAGCCAACCACAATAAAGTCATAGCGCGTCATGCCGTCAGGTCCCGCAAGCAGAGATTGTCAATGAGCCGGGTGGAGCCGAAGAAGACCGCCATCGCGACGAGCACCTGGGATGAGATCATCTCCAACGGAGTCAGCGCATCTGGATCCACCAGCTCAATATAGTCGATACGGGCTAATGGGGCCGTGCGGACGTGAGTCTCCATCAGTTCCTTGAGCGCCACAGAACTGCGCTCCCCGCCCTGAATGGCAGCGCGGGCCAACCCTAGCGCCTGATGGAGGACGGTGGCTTGACGGCGCGACTCGGCATCCAAGTACTGGTTGCGCGAACTCATGGCCAAACCATCGACCTCCCGCACGATCGGACCCGGGATGATCTCAATCGGCCAGAGCAGATCCCGCACCATGCGCCTGATGACCGCCAGTTGCTGAAAGTCCTTCTCCCCAAACACCGCCGCGTCCGGCTGGACGATGTGAAACAGCTTGGCCACTACGGTGCAAACCCCGCCGAAAAAGTGCGGCCGGCTCCGGCCACAAAGTCCCTGGCTCAAACGCTCCTCCAGTACCCGCACCGAGGCATCCGGGGCGTACATCACGTCCCGGGGCGGTGTGAACACGAGATCCACGCCCGCTTCCCGGCACATTTCGAGATCCCGTTCGAGGGGCCGCGGATAGGCATCAAAATCTTCGTGCGGCGCAAACTGCGAGGGGTTGACAAAGATACTCGCCACCACCGTTCCCGCACCGCCCGCCCAGTTCCGGCCCACCCTCACCAGGGAAAGATGGCCTTCGTGCAAAGCCCCCATGGTCGGCACAAAAACAACCGGCCGCGGGCGCGAACCAAGCGCGGCGCGGAGATCCTCGACCCTTCCGTGGACTTCCATGGGAGCGCGAGCTTCGTCGGCACCGGTCAGGGTGTCAAACCGCTTCAGAGAGTGGAGTGATCCTCAATCACCTGCAAGCAGCGCGCCCCCACGGCCCCGAGCAGGCGGTCCGCAATCTCGCGGGAGCGCTCCCCGAGCGAGCCTGGTTGCGCCCCCAGGCTCGCTTGCACCCAGAGGGCGTGGCGGAAGACTTCCTCCAAATCCAGCACCTCCCGCTCCGCCCAATCCTCGTCGCTGAGCGCAGTCTCCCGTTCGATCGCCTGTTCGAAGTCGATCAGGCAGATGGAAATCGGCGAGCGCGACACGATGACGTTGTGGAGAAACAAGTCCCCGTGCGCGATCCCGTGGTGGTGAAGGGTACGCACCTGGGCTGCCACCTGTTCCAGCAAATGCCACAGGCCAATCATCGCACCAGGCTCAGCCTTGGCGGCGATGGCCAGATTCTGTTCCAGAGGCTCCAGGCCGAAGGGGGACAGCCGGCTCAACGGCACGCCGGGGATGAAACAGCTGCGAAAGGAATTGCGAGTCGCTCCAATCGGAGGTGGAACGTCGATCAAGCCGGCAATCTTCTCGTGTTTGGCGAATTCCAGGGTCGCTGGCGGATGAAACGCGGTGGGGTAGTAGGTTTTCCGGAAGTGAACCGGATACATCTGCGCGGCGGGAAAGGCCGTGAGCGTGTCTTTTCCCGCAACGACGAGGTCCCCTTGGATCAGTGGCAGCTCATTGCTGAGTTTGCGGGAGAGCGTCCGGATAATCACGTCGTGGTCCGGCGGAGATTGGATCAAATAGGCAAATTCCGGGATGAGCTGCGCTCGATGATGGGGGGATAAAGCGACGGCCATGACGGTCAGCAAACTAGAATATTTTTAGTGCGTTGTGGCACGGCAAGTGCTCACAATCCGGCTCCTCAACCCAAAAACTCACAAAACCTCAAATCAACGACTCCATGACAGGAAACATTGCAAGACGGGAAGCGATCCAGAGCATTCTCGCGGGCTCGAAAACTCCCGCCACCTACGATTACGCCAGCACCCCGTCCGGGAATGTCTACGGCTCCAATGTCTTCAGCCTGGCCGTGATGAAGGAGAAGCTGACCCCTGCCACCTTCAGCAAGATGGAGGCCACGATGAAAGGCGAAGCTCCGTTCGACCCCACCATCGCCGACGAAGTAGCCGACGCCATGCGGGCTTGGGCCATCAGCCGGGGGGCCACCCACTTCTGTCACGTCTTCTATCCGCTCACCGGGATCACGGCGGAAAAGCACGATAGCTTTTACGATCCTTCTCCAGACGGCTCCACCGCGATCGCCCGGTTCAAGGGCAAAACGCTGATCCAAGGTGAGCCCGACGCCTCCTCGTTCCCTAGCGGCGGCCTGCGCGCTACCCACTCAGCCCGCGGCTACACGGCCTGGGATCCCACCAGTCCCGCCTACATTCTCGAGAACCCCAAGGGCGCCACGCTCTACATCCCGACTTCGTACGTCTCCTGGACTGGTGAGGTGCTCGACAAAAAGACCCCCATCCTGAAGTCGATGCAGGCGGTCGATCTCCAAGCCCGCCGCATCCTTAAGCTCTTCGGTCACACCAACATCGCCCGGGTCACCGCCACGGCAGGCCCCGAGCAAGAGTATTTCCTGATCGACAAGGCGTTTTACTACGCCCGCCCGGACCTGCTTTCGACGGGACGCACGGTGTTCGGCGCCGCCTCTCCGAAAGGCCAGCAGTTCGAAGACCACTACTTCGGCGTCATCCCAGACCGCGTCATGGCCTACATGTATGAGGTCGATCGGGAACTCTTCAAACTCGGCATCCCCGCCAAGACCCGCCACAACGAGGTGGCCCCCGGCCAGTTCGAAATCGCTCCCGTATTCGAAAGCGCGAACGTCGCCACCGACCACCAGCACCTCATCATGACGACGCTGAAGAAGGTGGCCGAACACCATGGCTTTGCCTGCCTCCTTCACGAGAAACCGTTCGCCGGCATCAATGGCTCTGGAAAGCACGTGAACTGGTCCCTCGGAAACGCCACCCAAGGCAACCTCCTGGAACCCGGCGATACCCCGCACTCCAACGCCCAATTCCTCGTCTTCGCGGGTGCCGTCATCCGCGGAGTGAGCCGGTATTCCAAGCTGCTTCGCGCCGTGGTCGCCACCGCCGGCAACGATCACCGTCTCGGGGCCAACGAAGCGCCTCCAGCCATCATCTCCATCTTCCTCGGCGATCAACTCTCCGACGTCTTTGACCAAATCAAAGGCGGCGGCGCCACGAATTCCAAGCCCAAGGGCGTCCTCAAGATCGGCGTCGATGTGCTTCCAGATCTTCCGAAAGACGCGGGCGACCGCAACCGCACCAGCCCGTTTGCCTTCACCGGGAACAAGTTCGAATTCCGCGCCGTCGGAGCCAACATGTCGATCGCCGGACCGCTCGTCGCCATGAACACCATCATGGCGGAGTCGCTGGACTACATCGCCGGCAAATTGGAAGGCGCCACCGATCTCAACGCGGCGATTCAGCAAGTTCTCCAGGAGATCATGAACGAGCACGGCAAAGTCATCTTCAACGGCAACGGTTACTCCGAGGAATGGCACAAGGAAGCAGCCCAACGCGGCTTGCCTAACCTCAAGACCACCGTGGATGCCCTTCCGGCGATCCTCGACAAGGAAGTCATCGCCCTGTTCGAGAAATATCACGTCCTCAGCGAGCGCGAGCTGCACAGCCGTTGTGATATCTACACGGAGCAGTACGGCACGACGGTTGACCTGGAAGCCAAAGTGGTGATCGAACTGGCCAAAACCATGATCTATCCGGCCGCCGCCCGCTATCTTGGCGAACTTGCGGAAGCCGCCGCCTCCATGAAGGCCGCTGGCGTCCGCACGGAGAACGCGATTCTTAAGTCCCTCCAATCCAAACTCGGATCGCTCAATTCCGCGATTGAAACTCTGGAAGCCGAGCACCGCAAAGCCAAAGCCGGTCACGACCCGAAGGTCTGGTGCTTCAAGGTTCTTCCCGCCATGCTCAAGGTGCGCGAGATCGCCGATGAGTTGGAAGGCATCGTCGCCGACGACCTCTGGCCGTTGCCGACTTACCAAGAAATGCTCTTCATCAAGTGATGACAGACCCCAGGCACAACGCCTGACCGATTCAGCTCAAGCCCGGTCCTCCTCGTGGGGGCCGGGCTTTTTTTGTGGTCTGGCCAGCGTTCGACCAACTTCCCTGTCACACCACCGGGATTAACCCTGAGATCGGCTAAGGTGAAGACCCCAAAAAAGCAACGGGAAGCACCCGATACCAGCCAGCTCTTCCATACGGTATTCCTTGACCAACGCTATGATCGAGTCCGTCACCCTCCAGAGCCGCCCCGCTCCAACCCCTAGCACCCGGGTCCTGTTGGTCGATGACCATCCTCTGGTTCGAACCGGGTTGGCTTTGCTCATCGCGGAAGAGTCAGACATGGAGGTTTGCGCCGAAGCCGCAGACCCCCGCACCGCCCAGGAAGCCGCACTCAGCAGCCGCCCGGATATCGCGGTAATCGACTGGACGCTGGGACAATGGGACGCGGCGGAACTCATCGCCATCCTCCACCACATCCGGCCTGGAATGCCGATCCTGGTCCTATCAATGCACGACGAGGTGAATCAAGCAGAAAAGGTCCTACGCCTCGGCGCCCAAGGCTACGTCATGAAACGGGATGCCTCCGAACGGGTGATCGAAGCCATTCGCCGGACGGTTCGCGGCGAGTTCTCCTTCACGGAACGAGCCTTGGCCGTTCTCCCTGATGACCTGCAAACACTCGTGCGCCAACACACCGCGCCCACCGAAAACGGGCCCTTAGCCTCATTGATCGGCAACTCAACGGCTTCACCTGATGCCTCCCGCAAGGCAGACCTGGTAATCGCCCCGCATCCAGACGATGAAACCTTCGGATGCGGAGGGACAATCCGGCTGGTGGCAGAGTCCGGCACCCCCATTGATGTCGTCTTCATGACCCGTGGGGAATTGGGCCACGAACCAGGTAGCGAACCTTCCCAAGAAGAGCGGAAGGAACTCGCAAGCCTGCGGATGGCAGAGGCCATTGAAGCTTGTCAAACGCTGGGCGTGCGGCGCGTCAGCTTCTTAGATGGACGCGACACTCGCTTGAGCGAGCAACCACACCTCGCCATGGATCTCCTCACGATTCTAAGTACCAACCA
>CAMCXS010000159.1 GCA_945883495.1 Akkermansia muciniphila | reverse complement strand
TTTCGAGGCTCAATCACACGGCTTTGTGGTTCGCTGCCTACGCTTGAAGGCGTCATTTCTGATCGCCAGCCAAGGCTCGCTTCCGGTGGATGGTCAATCCTTGCCGAGCGGGTCGAAACCCGCCGGGTCTCGATAGAGGCTTTCTGTTGCTCGTTGTTTCAACTTCTCCTTTCGGTTTGTTGGTGTTGCGAGCGCCATCCCCGCCTCTCAGGGCTTTGGCTGGCGCCATGTAAATGATTGTGATGGACGCTGGAACGGAATTCTTGGGAATTCCGCTACTCAGAATGCATTCTCGTAGCGGAATCGCCCCCGCATCCCGCCCTTTCTGAGCATCAGTTCCATTCACACCCCCAATGCGGAGCGTAAACCCAGCAACGGGGATTGCCCGTCTTTGGGCGTCCGTTGTTCGAGAACACCCGCCAATCGTCCGGAGCCGGATCACCATCGAGAACCAAGATCCGGCCTTCTCCGAGATCGAGTTCAGGGTGAGTAGGCTTGGTTTTTTTAGGGGTGAGCCGCACTCCCACCAAATGGGTGCCGGTGGTTCGGTCTCCCCTGCCCAAACCCACACTAGCGAAACGTCGGTTGGATCGGGCTCGCGGGAGGCTGAGGACTCCTTCCCAGAGTCCGTGGAGGCGAAGAAAAAACTCGATTTCTTCGCGGCGAAGCGGGACGGAATCTCATGAGCGCCAAGAATCTCTGCTGCATCCCGGAAAAAAGCGTTTAACATGCGCACCATGTCGTCCCCAGCCGCTGAAACCGCGCTGCCTCCAGCCACTACCGAGACCGCCGAACCGCCAGCGGATTGGAGATCCATGTGGGCCATGCTGGTGCTCCAGGCCCAAACCGTTTTCAACACGAAGGTCGCCCAGTTCACCCTCATCGGACTCGCCGGGGTCATCGCGGGGAACATGCTGAAGGCGGACGCCGCGGCTGAGGGGACGCAGGCCTACAATTCCCTGAAGAATGCGGAGCAAGTCCTCTTTGCGATCTCGTCGGCCACGTTCTTTCTGATTGCTCCGCTGAGTGGCTGGATCGCCGACCGTTTCTCCAAGCGCTTGGTCCTCATCGGGTGTCTCTGGACGCAGGCCGTCGCGCTGGGGTGGATTGCAGCGTGCCTTTATTTCCGCCTATTCTGGCTGGCCGCCGTGGGCTTCTGCCTGATCGAGGTCCAGGCCACGATCGCGAACCCCGCCAAAATGGGGATTTGCAAAGAGCTCGTCGGCAGCGCCGGACTGAGCCGGGCGGTCGGGTTGCTCCAGATGCTCATCGTTCTTTCGATCATCTTTGGCACGGTGGCCGGTGGCCAAACTTTCGCGGCCCTGAACCAGAAACTGGAGCCGTGGCCAGCCGCCTATTATCTCGTGGGCGCCCTGCTCGCCGCCTCCATTTTCCAATTCCTGCTGGCCTGCCTCATCCGGCGCACGCCCGTTCAATCTCACGAACCATTCCGCGCTTCGGTGCTCTGGTGCCACTTCGGGCTCATCGCCGAATTGCTGCGCAACAAAGTGATCCGCCGCGCCGCCTTGGGCAGCGTCTACTTCACCTTCGCGGCCCAAGTCACCTCGTTGACTTTGATCCTGGCGGGCAAGGAAGTCTATGGACTCACCGGAGAAGCGATCGCCCGCTCCAGCGTGTTCGTGGGACTGGTCGGGGTCGGCAACGCCTTGGGCAGCCTCGTCGTCGCCTGGATTTGCCGGAAGCGAATCGTCCTGGCCGCCGTCCCCGTGGGCGCGCTTGGCATGGCCGCCGGTTTGGGCGCCGTTTCCTTCCTCAGTCCCGCCACCTCTCCGCAAACGGCTTACTTGGCTTCCGTCGCGGCGATTGGCTTCTTCGCCGCCATCTTCTTGGTCCCTCTCTACTCCTTCATCCAGGACAAAGCCGAGCCTGAACGCCGGGGTCGGATCACTTCCACGGTCAACCTCATGAATGCCACGGCTGGTTTGGCCGGACTCGGCTTCGTGGCCGCGCTCGGCTCGTTCCAATTGACCTCTCACACCATCTTCGCGGTGCTTAGCGGCATGACGCTCCTGGTCGGATTCATCATCATCGCGATCCTCCGCACTTCGCCGTACCGCTGACTGATGAATGGCAAATCCCTGGCCCGCGGCTTTTTCCGCGGATTCGTCTCCAGTGTGGTTCGGCTCATTTACCGGGTCCGCGCCCTGAACACGATCAACGTCCCTCCAGAAGGCGGCGTGCTCATGGTGAGCAATCACGTGACCTACGTGGACGCCTTCATGATCAGCTTGGCCTGTCCCCGCCCGGTCCGCTTTGTGATTGTCGATCACTTCCTCAAGGTCAAGGTCTTCGCCTGGTTCCTCCGGTTGTTCGATGCCGTCCCGATCTCCCCGTCCCGGGCCAAGGAAGCGATCCGCACCGCCGCCGACGCTGTGAAAGAGGGTTCCGTCGTCTGCATTTTCCCCGAAGGACAGCTCACCCGCACCGGTATGCTCACGGAGCTGAAGAAAGGCTTCGAACTGATCGCGAGACTGGCGCAATGCCCGGTCCTGCCGGTCTACATGGATTCCTTGTGGGGCTCAATTTTCTCCTTCGAACGCTTCCGCTATTTTAAGAAGAAACCGAAGCAATTCCCCTACCCCGTCACCGTCAACTTCGGCCCCGTGATTCCGATGGAACAGGTCGCCGGCGATACCGTGCGCGCCGCGATTCTCGATCTTTCGGTCGATGCCTTCGCCGCCCGGGACAATTTCCGGCGTTCCCTCGGTCAATCAATCCTCCGCGCGCTGCTTCACGGCGGTCCCAAGGATCAATTCATCGATCTCGGCCGCCAAGTGCGCACCTTCAGCGGCCGGCAATTGGGCGCGCTCAGCTTCGGCTTGGCCCGGACATGGCGCGAAGACTGGAAAGGCGATTCTACCCGGCGGGTGGGCCTTTTGTTGCCGACGGGCACGATGTCGACGCTCTTCCACGCAGCGTTGGTGCTCGCGGGCCGGGTCCCCGTTTGCCTGCCGCTCCGTCTCTTGGAAATGCCGCCCGAGGAAAGAAACGCGCTTCTGGCCAAGCACGGCATCCAACGGATCGTTTCCTCGAAGCCGCTCTTCTCTCGGAACGAATTCCCGGAACTCGGGGTCGATTTCCGCGAAGCCTTGGCCGGGTTGGATCCGCTGACACAACTCGGCGCCCGGGCCGCGTTCCGGATGCTCCCGGCTCCGGTGCTCGAAGCAATGCTCGACCTGGGCAACGCCGATCTCGACGCCGAAGCCGCCGCCTACCTCACGGACAGCTTTCACCTGGTGAGCCGCAGCCATCACGGTGTCGTCGCTACGGTGGAACAGATCGATAGCGCCCTGGTGGTTTTGCCCAAGGACAAGATTCTCGTGCAATCTCCGTTCCACACCGCGGATGCCCAGGTATTTGGCCTCTGGCATCCGCTCCTGGAAGGAAGCCGCGCTCTCTACCGAACGCCGGCGGCGATGACCGTCGATCTCCCGCAGCTCCTCCAGGATCAGGAGCCAAAAATCGTCCTCGTGGATTCAGCGATGCAGCTCGAACTTGCCCGCGTCCCGCCTTCCGCCCCTTGCCCCGTGCGCGTATGGCTCGATTTCAGCGAGACAATCCTCGCGCCCGAAGTCGCGGCGCATCTGGGAGAGAATGGCGATGCCTACTGCCACGGGTTCGCGCCCGAGCACTTGGGCGTCATCGTGGCCATGAACACGAACGATCCAAACTCGATGATTCCACAGCATCTGCCCCAGTTCGGGAACCGGAAAGGAACGCTGGGCAAGCCATTGCCGGGCTTTTCGCCGCGTCTGGTCAAGGATGGCGAACCGGTCTCACTGTTCGGCGAGGGCGACCTTGAAGTGCGCGGAGGACCGCTTGCTCCGGGCTGGCAACGCACCGGCGTCACCGGCAGTTTTGATCGCGAGGGATTCTTTACCGCCATCCCACGCGCGGATGCGTGAGCGTCGCTTCTTGCGTCGCTTCGGTTGCTGTGCCTTCTTCGCCGTTCAATCCCCCAGGCTTCGGCCCTCCGCCCAGATCTCGCCGTCCTCATCTTCCCAGAAGGAAATGATGAGCGGACGACAGCAGATCTCGCAGTCGTAATCGACTTCGGCGGGAAGCTCTCCAGCCCCAGGGAGTGCGACTTCGAAGGTCTCGAAACAACTCGGACAAGTGACCTCCCCGAACTCCATCCTAAGAGAATCCTAGGAAACAATTAAGTAATCAAGCTTTCTTTACAAAGTCCGTCTCAATGCCCCGTCCCCCCAAACGCTTCCGCGACGAACCGTTCGCCTATCACCAGGAAATCGAGGTCCGCATCGACAACCTCACCAATCTCGGCCTTGGTGTCGGCCGGATCGATGGCTGGGTCGTGATGATCCCCTTTGCGTTGCCGGGGGAACTCGTGCGGGCTCGGGTGTATCGAAACCATAAGAACTACAGCGAAGCGGATTTGATCGAAGTCCTGGAGGCATCGGCGGACCGGATCGACCCGGTGTGCCCGCTGTTCACCACCTGCGGCGGCTGCCAATACCAGAACCTCACCTACGAACGGCAGCTCGAATGGAAACGCGATCAGGTCGGGTCCCTGCTGCAACGCCTCGCCGGCATTCCCGACGCCACCGTCGATCCCGTGATCCCCTCCCCGCTGCGCTACGGCTATCGCTCCAAAATCACCCCGCACTTCCAACAACCCCGCGACGGCGAGGTCGGTCCGATCGGTTTTCTGCAGGCCGGGCAACGCTTCAAACTCGTCGATGTCCCGCAATGCCCGATCGCTTCGGAGCCGCTGAACCAAGCCCTCACCAGCATCCGGGCCCAAGTCCGCGCCCAGCCGGAAGCCTACAAAAAGGGCGCTACCTTGCTGCTCCGGGAATCCGATGGAGGCGAAGTCCGCACCCGCAGCGAGGAGATCTGCGAGCAAACCGTGGGCTCCATCTCTTTCCGCTTTCCAGCCGGGGGGTTTTTCCAGACGAATCCGTCGATCCTCCCCGCCTTCGTCGATCACGTCCGCCACGAGGCAGCGCAATCCGGCGCGCGATTCTTGGTGGATGCCTACTGCGGCAGCGGCCTGTTCGCGCTCTGCTGCGCCAGCGGCTTTGAGAAGGTCGCCGGCATCGAGGTGAATGAGGGCTCCCTCCTCTGGGCCCGGGAAAACGCCACCGCCAACGGCATCGCGAACGCGAGCTTCCAAGCCGGCAGCGCCGAAGCCATCTTCGCCCAAATCGATTTCCCGCCAGAGGCCACCGCCGTCGTCATCGATCCGCCGCGCAAAGGCTGCAGCCCGGAATTCCTCGAACAGCTCTTCGCTTTCGGCCCCAAATCCGTGGTCTACGTCTCCTGCGATCCCGCCACCCAAATGCGCGACCTCGCCAGCTTCCGCGAACACGGCTATGCGCTGACGCGGGTGCAACCCTTCGACCTGTTTCCGCAGACTCGGCACTTGGAATGCGTGGTCAGTTTGGTGCGGGGGGCCACAGCCGGATAGAGGAATCGATCAGCGGCGCGCTACGGGGCGAGAATGCGGTGCTATGGGGAGGTGGCCACCTCAACCCGACCAGAAACATCCAGCGGACGAGGTCCGATCAATGAGTTCAGCCAAAGTTTATCGATCTCGATGGATCCGGAACCGTATTCGCCGTAATCTGCCGCCTCCGCGCTGACAGCGGCGTCTCGCTCTCCGGTGACCGAATTTCCCCGAATGGAAGCCTCAATGGATGCACCGGCCGAAGCAAACAGCCTCACGTCGTTGAGATGACCGCTGACCACGTTATCGACGACATCGAGCCTGCCTTCACTGCGCTCTTGGAGCCATACCTGGATTCCAGCATCTCCCCCGCTCAACCGGTTATTGGAAATCTGCATATCCCAATCACCGTTTGCGTTGAATCCAATGGCGCTTCGACGTGGCGAATGGACGTTGTTATCGCGAATGAAATAGGTGCCACCATCTCCTTCTACGGCAATCCCGTCCTCCCCGAAAGCCGCCCGCACTTCGTTTGCGTCGATTTTGGCACGCTGGGCACCGTCAACATGAATAGCGCCATTTAGCCACGGCGTATCGTTGGATTCTTCTGGCCCGCGGATATAGATGATTGCACCACTATAGTAGACAACATAGTAACCTCCCTGGGCCGGACGATCGGGCGACGTCCAGTCGCGAGTCCGCGAAAAATCCACGAAGTCTTCTCCCACCCAATTGTCCGCGATGAGCACGTCGTGGACGCGGTAGGTGGAAATCGAATCAGCCACCACCCCACGGATGCTGACCTCGGTAAAATCGCGAACAGACAGGCCGGAAAAGTAGGGCCGGACGCCTGATCCGAAAACTCTCTCTCCTCCCCCTTCGATCGGGGCGCCGCATCCAATCAAGCGAAACCCGGAAAACGTCTCCCCGCCCGGGCCACCGATAAACAGATCGTAACGCTGGCGGTCATAGTATTTCGCCTGCTCTTTGGGGACGCTCCCCTCGACGTAGACGTTCCACAAGCGTCCGGTTTCCCGGGTCCGTTTGGCCGCCTCTTCGACGGCGTCCTGGGCGTAGGCGTAAGGCTTGCCGGCGGAACCATTCCCTTTCGGATCCCCTCTTCCGATTCCGCTCGATAAGGCTCCACTGCCGTTCACAAAGATGACATCGGAAAGAACGTTGCGTTGCTCGGATTCATCTTCCCGCAGCACCTCCGCGTCCTCCGTGATTTCCCGCCAGCTCACGTCCTCTTCGACCTTCGACCGCGTCTTCACCGCCGCGTTTTGCCGTTTCACCGGCTCCACCAGCCTCTCGGCAAGATGACGTCGACGCGGTTGGAATACCTGTCGAATCCGGCCCCAGGCCGTTTGGCCATCCCCGCAATCCCCCAACTCAAAGGGCACTTCGAAGCGCAGCCCGGCGCTCCAATCGCTGCCAAGAAATGCCGGATCTTCATACCACGACGCGTTGAGCACCAGCGCGGGCACGGGCCGTGCCTCAAACCCAACTTTCCACCCCTCGGTTTTGCCGGTGCCCCCGGTTTGCGGGCCGAAGGGCTGATTCTGAATCTGATAGTAACCCGGGATGATCCGGGCATCCATCCATTGATCCAAGCCCGGAATCAGCAGCGCCACCTCACAGTCCCAGCCTTCCAAACCGGACTCCTCCACCCGGAAACGCCGATGCAGCGAGGTCGTCACGTCGTAAAGACCATGTCCGACGAATTGGCGAATTTCATTCCCGTCCGCTCGCGGAGGAGCGTAGTAGGTCTCCATGCGCCGGGTCAC
>CAMCXS010000158.1 GCA_945883495.1 Akkermansia muciniphila | reverse complement strand
GGATGGTCGTCGGTCGCATGAGGATTGGAATTACCTCATCCGCGAGAGTGGGGCAACAGTAAGAATCTTAGGGGGCGGTGAATCAGGGAAAGGGGGCGCCCTTGGAGCCTTGACATCATGGAAGCCAACGTCGCGGGCCTCGGGTTTCTGATAGGAGAGCTGGCGTCAAAACTGCTTTGCGTAGCTTCCCGCTTCTTCCATGTGTCGGTTTCGTCACAGAGGGGCGCAAACCACAAAAATGACCGCGAAATTCCACCGCTTTGCTTCGCCGAAAAGCTTGACGGACCGGACTATCTCGAATTACAAAGGGCGGCCACGCTGGGGAAGTCGCATTTCCTCCCACCGCCCCTTCTCTTGCTCATGGCGGCCGGTGTCTGGCGGGCGGACGGCAGGCTAGATTTTCTGTCACTCCAACCTATCGATCCGCTCGACCTCTCCGATGCAGAGAACCATAAAACTGGGCCTAGCCCTCACCTTTGCGGCCCTCCTGCAGCCCCTGGCGGCGGAGTTTTACTCGCTCCCGTGGACCGGTGACGATGATGCGGGCGTCACCGCCGAAAACATCGTCTGGGCCTACAACTTCGGCACTTCCGCCAGTGCCACGATCAACGGCGTGACCTTCACCGGGGTCGACGGCCCTACGCCCTCTGTGGAGGGGCGCTTTGTGGTCACTATGGTGAATCACGTGCAATCAGCCGATACGAACAATCTCACCTCCGGCGGCGGAGGAAGCGCGGTGCTGGCCAAGGATTTCATCGGGGGCGGCCTCGCGCTCAAATCGGTTGCGCCGGAGATCATCACGCTCAGTGGACTCAAGGTTGGCGAGGTCTATAGCCTCCACGTGTATTGCGTGGGCCGGGCGGTACCTACGCCGGTCATCTGGAGGAGCGACACCGAGTCGGCCACATTCGACGAAGACGGCTTTGGCGACAACAATGGGAGGCGCATCACCCATGTCTTTTCCGCCCGCGCCTCCACCCGTACGATTACGATCGAGCCTCGGATAAAGTTGCATGGGAGGTGGGCCATTTACGGCATCGCCTTGACCTCGGGGCCGACCTTCGTGCCGATCACTCCGGTTCCCACGCTTTCCTCGGCGGTGGATCCCGCGTATCCCCTCGCCAATGCCGTCGATGGCTCCGCCAACGAGTTCCGCAGCACGGCGGGTGCCGCGACCTTCATCGAGTTTGATTTCGGGAGGACGAGCACCGTCGATGGTTTCGTCAACGTCACCACCACGGAGACGAAGGAAGGATCGTGTATCAAGAAGTCCCGGCTCATCTTCGATACGGACGGCACAGCCGGATTCACGGTGGCCAGCGACACTGTGGTGACCTTCACCGAAGACAATACGGGTTGGAACGGCACCGGCTGGATCAACCGCTTTCCGCCCGTCACCGCCCAAAAGGCCCGCTGGGAAGCCGTCGAACTGCAGGGTAAGTCGGTGGTGGGTACCATGGAAATGGTCTTTCTTCAGAGTCCCATCGGCTCGGTGAATGCTCCACCCGGCGTCGTGAGTGAGGCCAATCTTCCGCCTCTTTCCGCATCCTTCGCCAAAGAAAATGCCTGGAACGGGATCGCGGGCCTAGGGCGGGAGCGCGTCCAGGGGCCTCTCCATCTCTTCAAGAAGTTATTCGGAAAGGATCCGATCGAAGAAGTGGAGTACGTCGCATCGACGAAAGGGCAGTCCATCTCTCTGACCTTTGATCTTGGCAGCGACCAGGCAGTGACCGGGTTCGATTTCTTTGACCGCATCCGAAGCGGCAATCAGGTCGTCGGTTTCGAGCTCTCGTTTTTGGATGCCGATTCCAAAGTGATTCAGACAAAATCTTACCAAAAACCCTCTTCCTGGCTGAAGTCCGACCACTTCGCACCCATCTTTTGCCGCAAAATCATGGTGTCAACCGGCCTTCCGAAAGGAGAGGGATCGGAAGAGACAAACGCGGGCGTGGGCGAACTGGTCATTTACCGCGTAAACCCGTCAGAGGGACCGGCCGTCACCGCATCCGCGGCGTCCGCGATTGGACCGGAATCGGCCACCGTGGCTGGCAACGTGACTGCGGAAGGTGCCTTTCCGGTCACGGAACGGGGGATCGTCTATGCGAAGAGATCGGAGAACTCGAAGCCTTTCGTCGGCGGCACTGGGGTGGTGAAAGTCATTCAACCGGGTACGACGGGAGCCTTCACCATGGACCTCACCGGGCTGGAGGCTGAAACCGCCTATGTTTTCAGCGCCTACGCCACGAACTCGAATGGCACCACCTACACCTACTCGAACGCAGAGCAGTTCACCACCCTCGTCTTGAAGCCTCTCGCCACCGGCGCGAGCACGGTGGGCCTCTGGATCGGCGAAGTGGAGCTAAATGAAGTCGTTCCAAGCGCCGAAACCCCAGAGGAATATCGTTCCACTCCCGCTCCGTTCCGCTACACCCTCATCATGCACGTGAATTCCCAGGGCCAGGCCAGGCTCTTGCGCGAGGCCACCCTGATGCAGACAAAGGACGTGCCGCCGCAGCCGGTCATCATCACCAAGACGTCGACGGACTTAGCCGATTACGACGGGATCACGTCTCGCGGAGGCAAGCTGGTGGGCCAGCGCTTCAGTGCCACGAATTTCCCGCCGCCAGAGGGGGGGGCCGTCTTGAAGCTTCACCCCAAAGGCATCGCGGCATCCATCACGATGCTTGCGAGCGATCCGCTCAACCCTTTCCGGCACAAATACCATCCGGATCTGGCTGCCGGCAGGGAGATCACCAATGAAATCATTTTCTCTCCTCGGCCCGAAAACTCGCCGGACCACCAGTGGAGTGTCGAGATCTACAACTTCGTGACGGGAGTTTCCAATCTTCCGCTCCAGTCCAGGGGCATTGTTACCTTCACCCGTGTGAGCGAACTCGGAAAACTCGACCAACCCTAAGCCCAATGCGACTCTCTCCGCTCTATCTGGCCGCCCTGGCCGCCCTGATTTCCCCTGGAGTCCAGGCCGCCGACGTGTTGGTGAAGCCCATTCCGGATCCCCAGAACATGTCTGGATGGGACAACTTCTTTGCGCAGAACCGCTGGAACCAAGCCTCAGACATTCCTAAATTCCATGACTATGTGACACCGGATGCCTCACTCCGCGGCTTCCGCACCACAGCCGTGGGGGACTCAGCCTTTATCAGTGGCTGGATCGCACGGAAGGGCACCACGATTGACATCGCTGATGGCTTTCTCTCCAAGGTTAACGCGGCGGGTGCCGTGCTCTGGACGAAGACGATGCAGGAGATCATGCCCGAACCGAATCGGGTGTGGAAGATCAACGACATCGAGGCGGTGGGAGACCGGCTGTACGTCTGCGGCGAGGATGGCCCTCATGACAAGCCCGCCCGATCACTCGATGGCAAGTCGTACACCCGTGGCTTTCTGGCCAGCCTGTCGCTCGATGGTGTCCTCCAGGATTACGCGCTCTTCGATGTGCCGAAGGACGTCCGTGGTGCCGCGATCCCCACTACGGAAAGATTGTCCAATGGCGCTGTGGATGGCCAGGCCCGGGCCTGTGCCCTCTCGGTCGCTACCCTCAATGGCGCCCTGATCATCACCGTCATCGGCGACGCCCGTTCGAATGATCCATGGAACGGAAATCGCCTCGGCGGCTTGCTCCAAATCCGCGAGCGCTGCCATACGGCAGGAGGCGCGAAGATCCCCGACCTCACTCTCTACAATGGTTACCATGCAAATTGGGAGACCCGTAAGGATGAGCAACGGTACGGTTACCGCGACATCTTTGTGGCTCGCTTCCGAGCCGATCTGACCACCGCTTGGGCGACCACGCTGGGCTTCCCGGGCGATGATTACGCTTCCTCCGTGGCCTCTGACAATAACGGAAAGGTGTTTCTGGGGGTGATGACCCACCCCAATGCCGATGATACACCAGGCAACCCAAACCCGATCGGCGAGTTCGACGACCCTTTTCCAAACAATCCGGTGATTCACCGCGTGGTCTACACAGGGAACGCAGCTGTAGGAGTGCTGGATTCGACCCAGGGATTCGGCTTTGGGGACCGCTGGCCCGATGCGGTCGGCTTCATCTGGCGGATGGATACGGAAACGAATCAGCTGACGCACAGCTTCATGACAAGTTCTGGATTCAACGCAAGCGAAGACCGCCAGGGCCGGATTACCGGCTTGGTTTACACGGATGGCAGCCTCTACGCCGCGGGGGAATTCCGCGGTGCCTTGCGTCCAAGATATGATAGCCGCAGTGATAACGCGATAGGGACGAGGGAGACGTTCAATTTGGCAGCCTTGAGTAGTAGTTCAGATATCTGGGTTTCCAAGCTCTCACCGGACGATCTCAGCGGCAAAGCGTGGAAGTTTTTTCGTTCCACGGGGGATGATTTTGTGACAGAACTGACGCCCGCTCCGGACGGCATTTACTTGGCCGGTTATTCGGGCGGATCCTTGGAGTCGTTCTCCAACACGCTCAATACGCTGGTGGGAACGGGGGCGCCGCTCACTCCGGCAGTGGTAACGAAGCCCTCTCCAAACAGCGCCACGCAGCACACCTTCTGGCAAAAGCTTAGCAGGGATCTCGAAGACAAGACGCACATCATCCCCGCAGAGCCCATACCGCCGCAAAACGGCCAGCTTGCTGGCATCACGCCGGTGGGCGGAATCCTCATGATCACAGGCGGGTGGGATAGTGGCGACATGGGTCTGGGCTCGCCGACCCCAAAGAAACTAATCGGCAAAGGCTGGAATGCCTTCGTCGGGTTTCTCACAACCGATGGGAAATGGTTGGAGGAACTCGCCATCACCATAAATTCCCCCTACGGGACGCCCACACCTCCCATTGGACGCTCCACGGTCGTATCAGGTGGCTCGATCACGGCATCGGTGGAGCCGGAAGTCTTTTATGACGCCAACGGCGCCATCATTTCTTCCACCGACCAAGCCAAAATCACGGCCGAGGCCGTGACCAAACGCGTCTGCACCGGGTACCACTTCTCCAAGGGTGGCCTCAGCGGCACGAGCAATTCGGTGGCCTTTATCCCCAGTTCCGACACGGAACTCACCTTCAACTGGCGGACGGAGTATGCCATCGAGATCGAATCTGACATCGCCGCCAGCGCCGGTCTGACCTCCACGGCCGCGGGGAATCCCGAGCCGGTCGTCAACAAGCACTGGCTGGAGGAGAACACTCCCTTCACCGCCTTCATTGATGGGGAAGAGTCCCAGGCGAGTGTGCCCGGGGTCAGGTGGCGCTCCACGGGTTACGAGGCGTTCGGCTGCGTGGCCAGCACCGCAGGCATCGGCAATGGGTTCCATCCGTGGAAAAGCTTCCAAGAGCGGCAGCAAACGCCCAAGATCACCGTGTCCGGCCCAGGCCGCATCGTGTGGAAGTGGACCAAGGAACACAGCCTCCGCGTGGCGGCGAACTCCGTGGTAGCTCAAGATGCGCCGAATACCGTGGGCCCGGGCACGCCTGCCGATGTGCGCCAAGGGTCCGGTGAATTCTGGTTCCCCGCGGGTGCCAAGGTCACGGCCAGTGCTCCGCAGGAGGTTACCAGCGGCAGCAGGGTGGTGCATCTCAAAGGCTACGATGCCGGCACCGGATCCGTGTCTCCTTACAACGAGCGGGGGGTGTTTTCCAAGGAGATCACTCTCAGTGAGCCCAGCTCAATCACTTGGGACTATGCCCGTGCGATTTATCCGGAGGAAGTCACCGTGGGCCAAGCCATCACCTTCCGTACCCTGAAGGATCCGGACGCGGCAAACGCCAACAGAGAAAAGGCCCCATCGGCAGGAGCCGTCTCCATCGCCCCCAGCGGGAGCGGCTGGGGCGATATGCAGATGTGGGATGACGTGGCTAAGAAGCTCTACGTCCTGCGCCCAGGCACCTTCACCGTTGAGTTTGAGAACAAGGCGGCCGCTTCGGACCCTACTCAGAACGTCATCGTGCAAGTGACCGCCAAGTGGCCCAGTTCCCCCGACTACACCCACATCATGGAGGCGCCCCCAGTGCAGCTGGAGTCTGAGGACGCTCAGAATCGTCAGTTCCACAAGCTGGCCTTCTCCGAGGGCGGTGCCGACGTGGGCAACGGCGAGTTCAAATCCAGGGAACGCGGCTGGAGCGTGCTCGTCTTCTCCGAACGCGAGGGCGGCGTAGCCACGGGTGACCTGCGGTTGGAAACCCTTAGTCCGCGCGTGGTGAACACCGTCTCCTGGGTGGAGGTGATCCGCGAAAACGCCGTGGTGGACATCGGCACCGCGCTTACCAGCACCGCTCACGACAAGATCGCCGTGGGGCACAATGGCTACGTCATCAACGACACCGCCCCTGTGAACGGCCGGATCTATGATCGCTCCTCACGCCAGGGCCCGATCATCCCGGTCAACCGCTTCGACTCCGATCCGAAAAACCCGCCGCAGCCACCACTCGATTCATCGCTGGTTGTCACCAATGGCGGATTCGAGACGGGCAACGCTCCCATGTACGCAGGTCAACTTTCAGATAATGGAAACATGGACATCCAGGGCTGGAGGACGAATCGCAAAGACCGTGTGGGGCTCAATCGCGCGAAGGGACCATTCCTTAGCCCAATCAGCCCCATCGGGCTCCAATCCGCCTTCATTTGGAGCCGAGACAGCGAGGTCAATTTTCTGGAGACCGACCTGAAAGACCTCAAAGCAGGCAATCGCTATCTGGCCTCTTTCCGCACAAGTGCTATGATCAACAAAAGCCCCGTGAGAACGCGGGTGACGATCAACGGGAAAGAGCTCGCCTCTGTCCTAGTCAGAAATTCGGGTGGTTGGGGCACGGTCTGCATCCCTTTCACCGCCGCCGCCAGCAACATCCTTCAGATCAGCGCTCAGGAAACCGGGATATTTCTGCAGCCCGACGGCAATTCGGTGATCGACGGCACGTTGGCGATTGACGACGTAACGATCTACCCCTACTCGCCCCCCTTGGCCGTGGCGTGGTATCAAGTGCAGGACGGCCTTCGCTGGCCTGGCCAGAGTGCCATCTATCGTCCACAGTGGCCCGCCTCGCCCAATCGCATCGTCATGGCCAGCCAGCTTGGCAGTGAGGGATTGAAGACGTCCGAGGAGACCTCCGCGCAGCCGTTGTTCACCGCTCCGGAATACACGGAGATTCAAGTCTACTCTCAAGCCGATCCCACGGTGATGGGCTACAACCCAAACGAGGAACACGCGCTGACGGCCCCGAGCTTCCTTGAGGGCACCCGCACCGC
>CAMCXS010000157.1 GCA_945883495.1 Akkermansia muciniphila | reverse complement strand
GTAGCGCCGATGGTAGTGCGGCGATAGGCCGTGTGAGAGTAGGTCGCTGCCAGGTTATTTCCCCCATCTTTCCCCGTGGAAGATGGGGGATTTTTTTTGCCCTTGTGTGGAGGCGAACTCGATGTTTTCTCCGCCAATGATCCTCCAATTCGGTGCCGGGAACTTTCTTCGTGCCTTCGTCGATCTGTTTGTGTCTGAAACCGGATTCGATGAGATCTTCGTCGTTCAGTCCACTGGCAGGGACCGCGCGGATGCCCTGAACCGTGCGGCTGGGCGGTATCATGTGACCGTCCAGGGGATTGCGGACGGCGTTCTCGTCGATCGAACGATCGGGGTGAATTCAGTGCGACGAGCACTTTACGCGGAAACAGAGTGGGCTGAAGTGGAGACGGTTGCGGCTACGCCGGAGTTGCGCTGGATTGTCTCCAATACCACGGAGGCGGGTTTTGCTCTCGACCATCGGGATGCGGTTCCAAAGAGAGTTCCTTCCTCCTTTCCCGCGAAGCTTTTGAGCGTGTTGCTTCGACGGTATGAGTCAGGGTTGGCCGGAGTGATGATTCTGCCGTGTGAGCTGATTGAGGAAAACGGCGCTAGGTTACTTGATTTGGTGTTATCGCAGGCCGTTCGCTGGGAGGTCGCTCCTGCCGCCGTGCAGTGGATGCGGGAGGATTGCCGCTGGGTGAACAGCTTAGTGGATCGGATCGTTCCCGGGCCACCAAAGAATCATCCGCTTGCGGAAATCGATCCGTTGCTCTTGTCTGCGGAACCTTTCGCCCTCTGGGCAATTGAGTCCGTGGATCCGTTTCCCCTGCGCCATCCCGCCATCCTGACCGCGACCGACATCCGCCCATTCGCGCTGCGGAAGATCCGGATTCTGAACGGCCTCCATTCTGCTCTAGTCTGCCGGGCGCTGCCCTTGGGGATTGCCACCGTGAGGGATGCGATGGAGAATCCCTCAGTTGCCGGCTGGTTGGAGGACTTGCTGCTGGACGAGATTGTGCCCGTCTTGGAAGACCGTGTGGAGGACCCCGCTGGATTTGGCCGGACCGTCTTGGATCGATTCCGGAATCCATTTCTGGAGCACAAGCTGTCGTCCATCGCGTTGAACCACGAGTCGAAAGTGAATGTGCGGTTGCGACCCACAGTCGCGGAGTATCGGGCAAAGTTTGGACGCGAGCCCCGGCTCTTGTCTGAGTTGCTCTGACTACACGAGTCTGACGAGCTGGGTGGATCGTATCTTCATCACATGGGCTCCTCAACTTTCTCACGTTCGGTTTTATTGCCCGTTTCGGCGGCTGACGCCTTCGCGTGGCACGAGCGACAGGGCGCTCTGGAGCGATTGATACCTCCGTGGGAACACATTGAAGTGATCGAGCGAAGCGGCGGAATCAGTGACGGTGGGAGGGTCGTCCTCCGCCAACACGCGGGCCCGGCGTCGCTGCTGCTGGAAGCGCATCATTTTGGATATATCCCCGGGAAGGAGTTCAGCGATCGGATGGTGCGTGGACCGTTCTCTCGATGGGAGCACCGGCACACGTTTGAGAGTCGTCCGGAGGATGGCGGAAGCATGCTCACGGACTCGATTGAGTACAATCTGGCCGGGGGGGCGCTGACGAGCGGCTATGTCCAAACACAGCTGAAACGCATGTTTGCCTACCGCCACGCAGTCACCAAGGCCGACTTGGATTTGTGGAGGCAATGGGCTGGTCTTCCCCGTCTGCGCATTCTGGTGACGGGAGCCAGCGGGTTGGTTGGCCGTACGCTCTGTCCCATGCTATCCACCATGGGGCATCAGGTGATCCGCCTTGTCCGACAGGCTCCGGCAGTTGAGGATGAGGTCGACTTGCCTCGCCTCGGGTATGCTGGGCCGATCGACGCAGTGGTCCACTTGGCTGGGGAGAATGTCGCAGGCGGTCGCTGGACGGCCGAAAGGCGCCGCCGGATTCGAGAGAGTCGCGAGCAGGGGACTCGGGCCTTGGTGGCCGCTCTTGGGAAGCTTCCATCTACCCCGCGGATCTTCTTGGGAGCCTCGGCTGTGGGATTCTACGGAAGTCGGGGTGACGAAATCTGTGGGGAGGGGGATGGACCGGGAAAAGGTTTTCTCAGCGAGGTCTGCCAAGCTTGGGAGCGAGAGACTCTGCTGGCCCGCGCTTTTGGAGCTAGGGTCGTTTGTCTACGGATTGGCATCGTCCTCTCGCCTGCGGGGGGGGCTTTGGGCAAGCTTCTGCCCTTGTTCGAAGCAGGACTAGGTGGCCCAATTGCCGATGGGCGGATGTGGATGAGTTGGATTTCGATCGATGACCTTGCGGGGACGATCATTCATTCATTAATGGACGAGGGGCTGTCTGGTTCGGTGAATGCGGTGGCGCCTGAGCCCGTGCAAAACGCGGAGTTTGCCCGTGAGTTGGGGCGGGTAGTGCAGCGGCCGGCCATGGCGCGTGTCCCGGCTGTGGCGCTGCGGGCGATTTACGGCCAAATGGCCGAGGAGACGTTGTTGAGCAGCACAAGGGTGCAACCGGCGGTTCTCTTGGAGCGGGGATATGAGTTCCGTCACCCAAAGATCGCCAAAGCGTTTTGTCACGTGCTCGGCCGATCGTCGCGAAGTTCTGAGTAACAACCAATTCAGGTTCGCTGAAGCTCGGCACGGCATCTCTCGAGCCCGCCATCGACCAGACGGCTTCGCTACGATTATTTCAAATGGGGGGCACGGGCCGCGAGGAAGGTGGCCAAATCGATGAGTTCGGACACGACCAATTCGCGGTTGAAGTTGGGCATGGGCGTTTCCTTGGCTGCGCCGGGGTCACCGGCGGCTTGCATCGCTGCTTGGTATTGCGGGGCCACGACGTGATCGGGGTTCATGATCGCTTGGGCGTAGGCATCCCGACTCCATTGAGCGTGTCCGGTTCCACCCAAGTGCACCTTTAAAGCGGCGGGAAGATCAAAGTCGGGCATATCGGCGTGCTCGACGGTGTGGCAGCGGTAGCAGCGGCGCTCGACGAAGAGTTGTTCACCGCGGACGGGATCACCCGCCGGGACGATTGGGGCGGGCAGCTCAGCCCTCGCCGGTACAGAGGCGAGCGCCAAGGCAATTAAAGCGCAGGGGATGGAGGGTTTCATGGGACTGAATCCAGTTTCTTATCATCGAGCCGTGAGATTCCACGCAGATTCTGCGAAGTGGTGTGCTGAAACTACGCAGGCAGTGGAGCCGCGCTCGCGAAGGTCTGGAAACCGCTTCCAAGCAGGAGCTGGCCAACGATGAGTTCCGAGTGGCCGAGATCTGACTCCGCCGGTGAAAGTGCGCGGTGGCTTGCCGAGACCGGGACAGGTTTGACGGGCGGCGGCTGACGGAGGGCTTGGCGGACGGTCTTTCCCTGATCGTCTGGACGGTGCTCCGGGAAGGGCGAGCTCGTCGCGGTGAGCCAGGGACAACGGCAGCTCAGCGGATGGCTTGCAAAAGATCCTGGACGGTGTGTTGCGATTCCAAGGGGTGACGTAATTGAAAGGAGCCGTTCACGAAGTAGCGATTGCAGCGCCCTTCCTTCAAACGAGTAACCGCCCCTGCCGTTTCCAGATCTCCGAGGATGCGCTGCACGGACCGTTCGGTGATGCCGACTTGAACGGCGAGTTTGCGCACCGTCATCGCCGAATCCCGGCTCAGGCAGACCAAAACATGGGTGTGATTGGTCAGAAAGGTCCAAGAGGGCGGCGCCGGAGCTGCCTTTTCGATGTCAGGGGAAACCCGGCTGGAGGGGATGCTTTTGGGGGGCATGTCGCCAAATACACGTCTTTTTGTGTTAGGCTTTCACGTGGATGGCCTGGGACGAGACTACTCCATTCTCTTCCAAAATGGCAAAGAGTTCGTTTCGGGGCCTGCGCATCATCTCTCCGACGAGATGATGGGAGGTCAAGCGGGCCTTGAGATGGCATACGCGCCGCAGCTTTCGCGGACGACAAAATTAGGCGTGGGCAACAGGCCGCGGGCCGGAAGGGCCGAATTGGTGATTCGTTCCCGCTTCGCGTTGAATAGGGGCACGAGATGCGTGAAAGCTGTGACGCCCGGCTTCACGGAGCCCATGCGATGGAGTCATTTCGTGGTAGCCCCGGCCCGGGCGTTTCCATCAATCATCCAGCAGGCTCCGGCTTGCCGAGCTGTCCCTCTAATTCGGCGATGTGCTGGCGCAACGGAGCGACCATCATTTCCACCTCCGCGGCGGTAAAGCGCGGGGTGATGTATTTGGGGCAGTTCCAATCATACGAGAGTATGTCGATGAAGCACAGCCGTTCCACGAAGGCGTGCGCTTCCGGTTCCGCCAATTGCTGGACCAGAGCAGGGTGTTCTCGCGCATCCTTGATCTGGGCGTGGCCCAAAATCTTGAGGCGCTCCCGGTTGGGATAGTCCATGAGGAAGAGGGAGACCCGGTCATTGACTGCCAAGTTGCCGGTGGAGAGCATTTGCCGGTTGCCCTTGTAATCCGCGAACACCAACTGGGAGGCACTGAGAACCCGCAAGAAACCGGGGAGCCCGCCGCGATGCTGGAGGTAAGGCCAGCCATCCTCGGTAACGGTTGCCATATAAAACGAGTCCCGCGCCTCAATAAAGGCTTGTTCTTCGCTGGTCAGAAGATCTCGTTCCGGCGCGTCATCGATCGCGGCGTGTCGGCCGTAATATTGACGCTGAGCCGCCTGGACGGACGGCGTCAGCAGGGTCTTTAGGTAGCGCTTGGCCATAATCGCTCCTCGTTTTTAGGCTTGCCCGCCGAAGGATAGGTAATCATCCAAGTCGAGGTAGTCGAACAGCGCGCTAATATCTTCGCGGCGCGGGTCCAGGGAGCGGATGCGGCCGGCCAGCCATTCATAGGTCTCAGCATCATGGTCCACAAAGGTTTCCGTCCAAGCGCTCCAGGCGGCAATTTCGTGTGGGGCTTTCTTCGCTTGCGCTTGGAACCACTGCAGCAACTCAAAGTCTCCCGCGCCTGATTGCACCTGGTTCAAGAAGGCTTCCGCGGTGACCCCCGCAAAGCGAAAGAGCACGTTATCGAGCGGGTTGTTGAACTTGTAATCCCCCTGCCGTCCAGCTAGCGTGGCGCGAGCTTTATCGATTACCCGGGGAAGGATGGTGTAACCGCCGAGGCGGACGCGAGGGCTGCGGGGGGCGCGTTGTGTCAGATCGGTTGGATTCATGGCTTCAGCCTACATGACTGGAGCGGAACCGTCTCATGCCAATTGGTCGTTGCCGCTATGTCCGGACGGCATATGCTGGGGCATGATCGAACGGTTCCGCGCCTTTCTGGTTGTCGTAGAAGAAGGCAGCGTCAATCGCGCCGCGGTGCGCCTGCGGATTACGCAACCCGCGTTGAGCCGGCAGATGAAAGCGCTTGAGGCTGAGGTGGGGGGCAAGTTGCTGGAACGAGAGTCCAGCGGGGTCAAGCCTACCAGCGTCGGCTATGCTTTGCTCAAAGAGATGCGACCGGTGCTTGCCGACTACGACGCCGCGCTCGCGGAATTCCGGCGCCAAGCCAGAGGCCAGCGGTCGGAGTTGCGGGTTGGTTATCTCATCTCAGCTGCTCAGGCGGTGCTGACTCCCGCCCTGGACAAATTCCGCCAGACTCATCCAGAGCTGAATTTGAAGCTTTGCGACATGTCACCCAGGGAGCAGATCGAGGCGCTGCGTTCGGGAGAGCTCGACGTCGCCCTGATTGGGCAGGAAGGTGCGGCAGCGGCACGGGAATTTCACAGCCGCAAACTCGGCTCTCTGAGCGTTTGCGCCGCTCTCTCCGCGGCCGATCCGCTGGCCGGGCGGAGCCGGCTTGCGGTCCAGGAACTCAAAGAGCGCGACTTCATCGGGATTGATGAGGATCAGATGCCCGGCCGAAACCGGTGGATGCTCTCCATTTGCCGGGCCGCCGGATTCAAGCCGCGCTTTGCGGTGGTGACGGACGGGATTACCCACGTGCTCTCGCAGGTCGTCTCGGAAACGGCGGTGACCTTGCTGCCCAGTTACTTTCGGGAATTCAAGCATCCAGGAGTGGTCTACGTGCCCCTCCTTGACGAAACCGCGCGTTGGGATTTCCTCGTTCTCTGGCAACGTGGCAAAGTCCCGCACGCAACGCGGACTCTGATCGATGCGCTGGCTGCATCACTCGATTCGTGGGGACACTCAGACAGCCCGTGAGTTCCTCTGAATTCTGGATTATGATCGGCAGCAAGGTCCGGCCTACGTGAGAGGGGAAGCTCCGGGCGCTGCCGGCAAAAGCCAGTCCCCGTTGGCGGGAGCGCCTCGACTGCGGGAAACGCGCTTCCCGCGCGGGCGGGGGACCGCACCCCACGCGGGGCTTGTCGCACCGCAACGGCGGGAACGTGCCCCGGACGCGGGAATCGTCGTCCCGCCCGCGCGGGAACCTGCATCCGTCAGCGAAACACGTTCCCGCCGCTGCGGAAAGGGGGATGAGACGCCGGATCCGTCCTCCGGTTGGCGCGGGAAGCGGGAGGGGACATGCCGAAGGCGTTCCCGCCGGGGCGGGACGCCAAAAAGGGAGGGGAGACGTGATTACGCCGATTTCTCCGCAAAAGATCCCTTCACCACCGAGGGCGCATCCGCGGACGGACGCTTGGGCGCACGGAGATCAGGAAACAACCGGTCGGCAAAGACGCGGCCCCAAAGCTTGCGGCCGTCGAGGTAATTCGCCTCATACTTCCGGCGCAGGGCGCTTTTGGCGATGTCTTCCTCGGCCTCGGCGGATTTCTGGACGCGGATGGCATCGTTGTGGAGTTTGATTGCGTCTCGCACGGCTTGGGCACCCGCACGGAGCTTGGCCGCATGCGGAGCGAGGTTGTGATCCGGCCCCAGCAGTTCCAGTTTCTTGGCCAAGGCATCGACGTTGTCCGGTTCATCCTTGAGTGGCAGATCAATCAACGTGCCGAAGCCGCCGTTGGGAAACAAATCGGGCAGGGCGGGGGAGGTGGGATTGGACCGGTCGTGTTGCTTGCCGGCGTCGTGGAGATTGCGCACCGCGTCGTCCAGTTCCGCGTCGGACGCGACCAAGGCGTCATACGCGGCCTGGGTATCGAGTGCCCGGTCCTCGCTGAGTTGCTGCTTGTGCTGGAGGTCGGCGATCAACGGGTCAATTCCGGTGATCATCTCTTCCCGGCGCGACCGGCGCAGCAACCGGACGTGGCGGCGGGAGGCATTGAGGTGCAAAGCGGTGGAGTCACGCTCCGTGAGCATTCTGGCCATGGGTTTAGAGAGGTGGGTGGATGGTGGCTCCGTCAGCGGATTGTTGGCGGAGGTGGAAGGAAAAAGGATTCTGTGAGGAAATTAGTCAATCGGGGAATGGCAAAAATTTCGTAGCGGACGCGCCCACGCCGTCCGTTTCCGTTCGTGAGGCGGAATTCTGGGGAATTCCGCTACGCGAAGGGAATCAACTTCGTAGCGGACGCGCCCACGCCGTCCGTTTCCGTTCGTGAGGCGGAATTCTGGGGAATTCCGCTACGCGAAGGGAATCAACTTCG
>CAMCXS010000156.1 GCA_945883495.1 Akkermansia muciniphila | reverse complement strand
GCGCGAACTGCTCGAATCCCACTGGAAGACCGCAAAAGACTCCGCCGATGACGATGGTCGCTTCGCCATCGGGTTCAAGGTGAGCGTGCATGACGGCGTGCCCGCCAAGCTCAAGGTGACAAGCCGGATCTCCAGCACCACCACCGACGAGATCGAGTCCGCCGTGGACGATCCCGATCAGCCGAAGCTGCTCTGACTTGCGCGCACGGCTATCCCGGCTTTCGCTGGAGGCATGCCGATGATCCCGGTTCTCCGTTTCGCGGCCGTCTACTTTCTCCTCGTGTTCGGGGCAGGGTTCATGCTCGGACCGATCCGCCTCTTCCTCCTTGAACCACGCATCGGCACCCGCGCTGCTGAGCTGGCCGAGATGCCGGTCATGTTGGCCATGATCTTCCTGGCGGCCCGCTTCTGCGTCCGCCGGTTCGGGACCGGGATGCCGGACTCCGGCCTGGTCGCCTCAGGTCTCCTCGCCGTATTGGCGATGCTTGGAGCCGAGCTGTGGGTGGGAACGGCGCTGCGGGGACTGTCCGTGGCCGCAGTGTTCCTGGAGCGCGACCCGATATCGGGCACGGCCTACTACCTCAGCTTGGTCATGTTCGCGGCCATGCCCTGGCTCTTGAGGAAGCATCGGTCCACGTGAGGTTCGTTGACTCCTCCGCAGCGGCATGGCCCGCCTGCGATACCGCTCTCCCACATCTCCCTCCCGTCTCGAAGCCCGTTTCCTGAGCCTCTGGTCTGAGGTTGGCGGGCCTCCCCTGGAACCCGAGTTCCGCTTCCACCCTCGCCGACGCTGGCGAGCCGACTTCGCCCACCTCCCCAGCCGCAGCCTCATAGAGATCGAGGGCGGCATCTGGATCTTGGGCCGCCACAACCGCGCCGCCGGGTTCAACGCCGACCTGGAGAAGTATCTTGAAGCGGGCCTGCTCGGCTGGCGGGTGTTCCGCCTCGGCCCGGACCAGCTCACCTTCCCTCTCGTGGGGCGGCTCGCGGCGATCATCACCCACTCCTCCGGCACCACCGAACCCGTGGAACCGCCTGTTTCGTGATGCAACAAACGCTCCGGATCGCCCGCCATCGGCTGTTTGTTGCGTCACAAACTGGCCGGTTTCTGAGCCTTCGAACGGGCTTCTTGGACGAGAATGGCGGTTTCGGAGCACCTGCCAGCGGCCAGACATGGCAAAACGGCTGTTTCCGGGCACGAAAAAGGGCGGCCAATTGCCGCCCGAAACCCCGTACACTTGTCACCTACTTTACTGATTTGGCCCTCAACTTTACTGCTACTTTACACCTACTTGTCACTCCTGGGCTTCGCCTCCCTGCGGCTCCTTGCGCCTCTGCTCACCCATTCGCCGCTTCCTGCGCCCTCAAAACGCGCATCTCAGTGAAGAAAAAGTGGAAAGCGCGAAAAACTGACTGTCATACGACCTGAGTATGGGTAAAGCCCCCAGGGAACTTGCACGACCTCGCGAATAGATTCCCTGATCCTGCGAGTCCCTGCACTACGCAAGTTGCCGCAGCTTACCTTGATGAGGCATGAGTGGACGTGATGCAAATTCTAAAAACTTCTGGAGGAATGAGCCGCGAGGGTCCGGTCGAAGCCTGTTGCGCGACAAACTTGACGCCGTGTCAATCGGAGCGCTCGCTTCGTCGGCAACCGTGGAACGGGTCCAATCGTCGTCCAGATTGAAGCTTGTTCATAGAAGACATCGACGTGGGAAGTTTACCATTCCTGCGCTCTCTTGCTTCAGCGTTACCATACGAGAACTCAAGCGCCAGCGGGTGCGCGCAGCAAACGCAACGCATTTGCAATGACAAGGAGCGTCGCGCCGGTATCCGCCAGAATCGCAAGCCAAAGGCTCGCGTGTCCGAGCAATGCGAGGACGAGGAAGAGGGCTTTGATCGCGAGGGCGAAGGCGATGTTGAACTGGATGATTCCGACGGTGCGGCGTCCGAGCGCGATCGCTTCGGCGACTTTGCCAAGGTCATCCTGCATGAGCGCCACGTCGGCGGTTTCGATGGCGGTGTCGGTGCCCGCTCGGCCCATCGCGATTCCGATGCTCGCGGCGGCCATCGCCGGGGCGTCGTTCACGCCATCGCCGATCATCCCGGCGTATTTGAACCGCTCGGTGAGCTCCCGGATGCGGGTGATTTTGTCGGTGGGCAAAAGGTCACCATAGGCTTCGTCGATGCCGGCTTGCTTCGCGATGGCATCGGCGGTGCGCTGGTTGTCTCCGCTGAGCATGACGATGGTTTCGACCCCCGTCTTGTGAATGGCACGCAGGGCTTCCGCGGCGTTCGGGCGGATGGTGTCGCCGATGGCGAGGATGCCGAGGACTTCGCCTTTACAATCCGCATGCGGTTTGTGGCCGACGACGACGACGGATTGCGCCGCCGCTTCGATCTCCGCGAGTTGCCGTTCGATCTCCGGAGTGCAGACGGCCAGTTCGTGCGTGAAGCGGTGATTGCCCACGAAGTATTCATGCCCATCGACGGTCGCCTCGGCTCCGCGTCCAGTCTGCGCCCGGTAGTTCTCACTGCGGGGGAACGCGATCTTCTGCTCGTTCGCGTAACTCACGACGGCCTGTGCCAGGGGATGTTCGGAGTGGGTGTCGACGGCGGCGGCGATGCGGAGGATTTCCGTCTCACTGGTGGCGTTCACCGGGACGACTTTGGTCACGCGTGGTTTGCCTTCGGTGATGGTGCCGGTCTTGTCGACGGCGAGCGCGCGCAGCTTGCCGATGGCTTCGAGGACCGCGCCGCCTTTGATCAGTACGCCGCGTCGCGCCATCGCGGTGAGCCCGGAGACGACGGAGACGGGAGTGGAAATGACGAGGGCGCACGGGCAGGCGATCACGAGGAGCACAAGGCCGCGGTAAAACCACGCCAGCCATTCCCCGCCGAAAAGCAGCGGTGGGAACAGCATCACCAACAGCGCGGCGATCATCACGGCGGGCGTGTAGTAACGGGCGAAGACATCGACAAACCGCTGCGATGGCGCCTTCTGCGACTGCGCCTCTTCAACGAGATGGATGATCTTTGCGATGGTCGTGTCGGTGTGCGTTTTGGTCGTGCGGATCTCGAGCGAGCCTTCACCGTTGATGGTTCCGGCGAAGACGGCATCGCCCGGTTTCTTCTCCACTGGCATGGACTCTCCCGTGATCGGTGCCTGGTTGATCGCGGATTCGCCGACGGTGACAACGCCGTCGAGAGGGACGCGCGAACCGGATCTCACCGCAATGGTCGCGCCGACGGGGACTTGCTCCACGGATACCTCACGGAAGGCCGTGCCATCTTTGAGCAGAGCAGTCTCCGGGGTGAGTTGCATGAGGGCCTGCACCGCCTTGCGGGCGCGGGCGAGGCTGAAGGCTTCGAGTAGTTCCGAGAGCGCAAATAGGAAGGTGACCGCCGCGCCTTCGGAGAACTCGCCAATGGCCATCGCTCCGGCTACCGCGACGGTCATCAAAACGTTCATGTCAAGCGATCGGCGTTGCAGGGCCCGCCACGCTTTCGGTGCGATGAACCAGCCACCGGCGACGATGGCGACGGCAAACGCCACGTTCGCGATCACCGGGGCGACCTTCATCCATTGCAGGAGCAGGCCAAGTCCCAAGCAGATGCCGGACACCGCGACTGAGAGCTGCCGCATCTGCTTCGCTCCCTCCACGTCCGACTGCTCTTCGCCGTCGCGCACGGCGGTCATCCCGGTGCTCGCGACCGCTCCGATAAGCTGCGCCGGGGTCACGCTTTCGTCGTGGAAAAGCGTGACCTTCCCGCCCATGAGATTCACCCGGACTTCGCGAACGCCATCGAGCGGACGAAACACCTGTTCCAGCGCCTCGACTTCATCCGCACAATCCATCCCGGTTATGCGCAACGTAGTTTCCACATCGCCTGCGGATTTAGGGTTGAGAGCGATGCTCTCCTTTATCGGTCCGTTGTGATCGTGATCGTGTTCGGCTTCTTTCATAGGTGGAAAACCAGGTTGGGTTATTTGAATCAGCCCCGGCGCGGATCGGACGCGGCGGGGCGGATATACGGCGGGATCACTCGTCGCAAATGCAGGCATATTCCGGGTTCGGGCAGCCGCCGCAGATATGCGTTAGCAGCTTGATGCGGAAGTTCTTCGGCTTGGCATCCGGGCTGGTCCTGGCTTGAACGACGATTTGATAGCCTTCACCGTCCGGCAGCGGAGCCGTCGAGACGAGGAGATCGCCCTTCTTCTCAAACGCCATCTGGGTCTTTGCGCCGGGCGCTTCCGCGGTGGCGGCGAAGACTTGGCTGGCGGCGGGTTGGGGTTTCCCGTCGGAATCGTAAAAGGCGATGCTGATGGTACGGTCCTTCTCAACGAAGAACTCGGCGTTCTGGCCTTCGAGTTCGAGGATGCGACCGTGGCGCGGCCCGGCTTTGGCTTTGGCGTCGGCCCACACCGGGGAAACGGCGAGGGCGAGGACGGCGAGGAGGTGGAGTTGTGTTTTCATATCGTTACGGGTTCCGGTGCGATCGTGTTGTCTTGTTGTGTGGGTTTGGTTTTTCGCTCAAGCCACTCGTAGAGCACCGGGACAACGAGCAACGTGAGGAAAGTGGAGGTGACGATGCCGCCGATGACGACGGTCGCGAGCGGGCGCTGGACTTCCGCGCCCGCGCCGGTGGCCACGGCCATCGGGACAAAGCCGAGCGAGGCGACCAGCGCGGTCATGAGCTTCGGACGCAACCGCGTGAGCGTGCCTTCGACGACCGCTTCGCGCAGGCCGCGGCCCTCTTCGCGGAGCTGGTTGATGAAGCTGATGAGCATAATGCCATTGAGCACCGCGATGCCGCTCAGCGCGATGAAGCCGATTGCGGCGGAGATGGTGAAAGGCATCCCGCGCAGCCACAGCGCGAAGATCCCGCCGGTGACGGCGAGAGGCACGCAGAGGAAGATGAGCGTGGCCTGCCGCAGCGAACCGAAGCTGAGGAAGATCAGCATATAGATGAGTCCAAGCGCGAGCGGCACCACGATGGCGAGGCGTTGTTTGGCTTCGACAAGGTTTTTGAACTGCCCACCGAACTCGAAGTAGTAGCCATCGGGAAACTTCACCTTCTCGCGGATCGCGCGCGTGGCTTCCTCGACGAAGCCGGCGGTGTCACGCCCCCGCACGTTGATGAGAACGCTTACACGTCGCTGGGTGTCCTCGCGGACGATTTGCACGGGTTGCTCGACGAGTTTCACCTTCGCCACCTGCCCGAGGGCCAGCAGGCTCCCGTCCTCGGTTTGCAGCGGCAGGCGTTCCATGGCGGCCACATCGTTGCGGCGTTCCTCGCCGAGCCTTACGAGGATGGGCGTGCGCCGGTTGCCCTCGATGAGCGTGCCGACCTCTTTGCCGGCGAGCGCCGTTTCCACGAGGCGATTGAGGTCGTCAGCGTGGACGTTGAACTTCCGCAGCGCGTCGCGGTCGGGCTGAATCTCGATCATAGGGTTCTTGCCGATGCTGTCGAACTCAGTTTCGCCACCACCCGGGATTGCGCCCAGCGCATTGCGCACCTCGCCGGCGAGCCGCTCCAACTCCTCGTAGCTGTCGCCGTAGATCTTGCACATGAGGTCCGCGCGCGAGCCGGCCATGATCTCGTTGAAGCGCATCTGGATCGGTTGGGAGACGAGGATGTTTTGCCCGGGCACCTGATCCAGGAGCGCCTTGCGCATCAGGTTGCCGAGTTCCTCCTTGGTGATCCGCCGTCCGTTCACGCTGCGCCACTGATTCGGCGGCTGGAGCATGACATAGGTGTCGGCCACGTTGGGATTCATTGGGTCGGTGGCGACCTCGGCGGTGCCGATGCGGGAAAAGACTTCCTTCATTTCGGGGAACTCGCGGCGCAGCACGGTTTCGCTCTGCTTCTGCAAGTCGATCGAAGCGGTCAGTCCCGCGCTGCTGCTGCGGATGAGCTGGAAGGTGAAGTCACCTTCGTCGAGCTGCGGGATGAACTCCGATCCCATCCGGGAGAACACCAATAGTGAAGCGCCGAAGAGCGCGAACATGGGCAGCACCACGAGCCAGCGAAAGCGCAGCCCGAATTCGAGGAGTGGCGTGTAGATGCGCTTTGTGACGGTGACGAGCCAGTTATCCTTCTCACGGATATTGCCGCCGAGCAGGAAGGAGCAGAGCACCGGCATGAGCGCGAGCGCGAGGATGAGCGAACCGCCGAGCGCGAGCATCACCACGACGGCCATCGGCTTGAACATCTTTCCCTCGATGCCCTGCAAGGAGAGAATCGGCAGATAGACGACCGTGATGATGAGCACGCCGAAGAACATCGGGTTGGCCACTTCCTTTGCGGAGCGGAGGACTTCGCGGGAGCGCTCGACGGCGGTGAGACGGCGTCCGAGCGCGTGCTGCCGTTCGCCGAGATGGCGCACGATGTTTTCCACCATCACCACGGCGCCGTCGATGATGAGGCCGAAATCAATCGCGCCGAGGCTCATCAGGTTTCCGCTCAGGCGCAGCTTCACCATGCCGGTCATCGCGAAGAGCATCGCGAGCGGGATGACCAGCGCGACGATTAGGGCGGCGCGCCAGTTCCCGAGCAACGCGAAGAGCACCACCACCACGAGGAGCGCACCTTCGGAAAGATTCCTTTCCACCGTGTGGATGGTGCGGTTCACCAGCTCACTGCGGTCGTAAAGCGGGCGGATGACGACGCCGGGCGGGAGCTTCTCCTGAACGTGGATGAGCTTCTGCTTTACGGCCTGGGCGACGAGCCGCGTGTTTTCTCCCGCCAGCATGATGGCCGCACCGACAAGCGCCTCGTCCGCGTCGTCGGTGCTCGCGCCGGTGCGAAAATTCGTGCCGATGCCCACGGTGGCGACTTCGCTGAGCAGGATCGGTTGCACCCCGCCCGCGAACTTCAGCGGCAGCTTGGCGATTTCCTCCATGGTCGTGACGCGGCTCGCGGCGCGGACGATGAGTTGTTCACCGCCAATCTCGACATAACCACCGCCAGCGTTGAGGGTGTTTTGCTCCACGATTTCCGCGAGAGCATCCAGGGACAATCCCGCCGCCGCGAGCCGTGCCGGATCGGGCTGGATGACGATCTGCTTCTCATAGCCGCCGCTCGTGTTCACTTCCGCGACGCCGGCCGTGCCGCGCAGCAGCGGTTTCACCTGGTATTCGTGGATCTGCCGCAGCTCCATGAGCTGCTCCTGACGCGAGGCGGGTTTGTGGGGGGCGTCCGCCAGATAGTCGAGGCTGTAGTAGTAGATCTCGCCAAGGCCGGTGGCGACTGGCGCAAGGCGCGGGGTGAGGCCGGGGGGCAAATCTTCGAGCACGCCCTGGAGCCGTTCGGTGACAAGTTGCCGGAGGCGGTAAAGATCCACGCCGTCTCTGAACGTCATCGTCACCTGCGAGAGTCCGAACTTCGACAACGAACGCAACTCCACCATGTCGGGCAGCCCGGCCATCTCGCTCTCGATGGGAAACGTGACGAGCTTCTCGACTTCCTCGGGGGCGAGCGCAGGGACGCCGGTATTGATCTGCACCTGAGGATTCGTGATGTCCGGCACCGCATCGATGGGAAGTCGCAACGCCGACCACACGCCGAGGGCGACGAGCACGAGCGTGGCGAGCAGCACGGCGGAGCGCTGCCGCATGACGCTCTCGATAAAGTGATCCAGCATCGGGTTGTCTCAGTGGCCGCAGGTACAGGCTTTGCCCCCACGCAGGACTTGCAACTCGGCGAGCCAGAGCGCCATCACCGGTGAGATCACGATCTGGTCGCCGGTATATAGGCC
>CAMCXS010000155.1 GCA_945883495.1 Akkermansia muciniphila | reverse complement strand
GGTGGCATGACATCGCTGTCGTCCGCCGGGAGCATCACCCGTTCCAAAATCAGACTTTCATCGGGCTTGCCCGCCACCAGCGCGGGACCGCTATCGCCGCCTTTCAGGATCCATTCATGAGAATCCATCCGGAGTTCCCCCTTGATCTTGTCGGCCCGGTGGCACTCGACGCAGTTGAACTCAAAGATCGGAGCGATATCCCGCGCAAAATCTACGGAACCCGTGTCCGCGGCCAAGGCCGGGCTGGCCGCGAGCAGCAGCAGGGAAAGATAGGACAAGCGAAGGTCTTTCATGGAGTGGTGTGAACGAAACTTGGATCGAATCTTTTCCAGACCGTTCAAAGCAAAGTGTATCTGAGGTCTACCAGGTGGACACGGCTGGTAGAGCGCCATCCTTTCAGAGGCCCTACGATTTTCCGTCCCGGTCAACGGGGTTGAGCCCGTTCCCAAGCCTCCCGCTCCACCGCGAACATTAGCGCCATGGCCCCACCGCGCTCGTCCCGGCCGAAGATCGCTTCCCGCTTAAGATAGTCTTCCAAGGTATTCTGCGCCCCGGTGCTGGTGCAAACCCCTTCCACGCGCTCGCCATCCATGCCGATGCGGCGTGTGATCGCCTTCCAAGCCCGATCCGCCGGGCCTTGGTAACGATCCCGCTCCAACCAGCCCTCGCGCAACCCTTGGTGCAAGGCCAAGCCGATCATGCACGTCGCGCTGAATTCCGGATAGCTCTCCGGGTGATCAATCACTTGGTGCCACATCCCAGCATCGTCTTGAAACGGCAACAGCGCATCGAGATGCGCGCGCAACGCTTGCCGGTAATCGGCCATCTCCGGCGTTCCCGGGGCCAATTCCCGCAACACCAGCGCCAAGCCGAGAGCCGGGAAGCCGTTGCCCCTGCCCCAGGCCGCCTCGTTCAGTGGCGAGTGCCGGTAGATGCCATCCGCGCGCAGGCAAAGCTGGCGCATGAAGTCGAGGTGATTGCCGCAAGCCACCAGATAGCGCTTGTCCCCGGTCAGACGCGCGGCGGCGGCGAGCAGCGGGCAATCCATGAAGACGGAATCGCTCATCTGGCCATGGTTCGGCAGAAACGCGGCAGGTTTGCCATCGGCATCAAAGGCCATTTTGAGCACCTCCGTGACCCGCTCCACTTGCCCCAGCTTCGCGTAAATCAAATGTCCGGCCAGAGCGGGACCGGAGAGCGGCTGTTTCTCGGGAGTCTTGGCGGCGGAAGCGATGCGTTGCACATCCGCGACGGCTGCGTCGTCCGAAGTCCAGGACGCCACGTCCAACCGGCCGGCCAGGGCGAGCGCCGGGATGTAGGCCACTTCCTTCATGGAATGACCGTACCGCGCGGCCAACGAGGTGGCGATCTCCCGCGGCGTCCGAGCGATGCGCTCCGCTTCCTCCTCCGCTCGAAGGTTGGGACCAGCCATCGCGAGAACGCAAACAGCGCAGACTCGAAGGGGAAACGCGAAGCTCATGCGGATTCTAAACAACGTTGGAGGAGAAATTGGCAAGAGAATTGCGTCAGAGCCGAGCCATATCCTAACTGCGACACCTTTTCAAGCATCTTTATGTTTCACAAACGTTACATTTGCATGCTATCCACAACCACCCCATGGTGATCAAGTTAGAGTCATCCGGTGCTCCCTCCGCCGCTTGAATCCAATATCGGGCCCGAATCACAACCAAACACTTGATGAGCTCACGCACCCTCGCACAGCCGGCAGTGGAAACCCATAATACCGACCCTGGCCTCTTCCAACCAGTGGACCTTCCCGAAAGCAAGCCGTTACGGCGCAAAAAGGAACCAGCCTCCGGCCTGCGCGCTCCGGCCGTGCATGGCAAGAACTTCGTGCTCGATACCAACGTCCTCATCCACGACCCGCACTGCATCGAGCGCTTCGCGGACAATCACGTCTGCATCCCCGTCGAGGTCCTTTCTGAACTCGATCGCTTCAAGAACGAGCAAACCGACCGTGGCGCCAGTGCCCGGGTGGTGCATCGGATCCTCACCGAGGTCTTTGAAACTTGCCCAGACGCCATCACCAAGGGCGTGCCCACTCCAGGCGGCGGCACCCTTCGTCTGGTCGTCGCGGATCCCGCGCATCCCACGGCCCGCCAGCGCTTGGCCCGATTCTACCGCGTTTTCCCCAATGAATCGCAAGTCGATCACCGCATCTTGGCCTGCACCCTCCTGATTTCCGAGGAAAACGCCTCTCCCACCATTTTGGTGACGAAGGATTTGAACATGCAGCTCAAGGGCCGCGCCATCGGTCTGATCTGCGAGGACTACAAGAATGATAAGGTCAAGCCCTCCGAAGTCCACAGCACCGGCGTCCCACTCATTGAGGTCTGTCCCACCGAACTTCAGCGGTTCGCCAGCACGGGCATCATCGAGTTGGAATTGAACCGCCTTCCGCAACTCGTGACCAACGAGTATGTTCTCCTGAGCGCCGGAGAAAAACGGACCATGCCGGCCCGCTTCAATAGCGCGGAACAATTCGTCAAGCTCAACGTCCCCGACGCTCTCCGCAACCCCAAGGGCGTCCGCCTCAAGTCGATGAACTTGGGCCAGCATTGCCTCCTGGATGCCTTGCTCGATCCCACGATCTCCTTGGTCACCTGTTTCGGCGCCGCGGGCACCGGCAAAACTCTCCTCGCGGTGGCCGCCGGGTTACACTGCGTCTTTGAACGAACCTACACCGGTATGACCATCAGCCGACCCGTCGTCCCGATGGGAGATTCCGTCGGGTATCTACCAGGTGATTTGGAGGAAAAAATGCGTCCCTGGCTCCAACCGATTTACGACGCGCTCGACTACCTCCTCCCCCCGGGCAGCGCCGCCAAAAAGGGAACCAAACAACCCAACCCGCAAGAGCGTGTGCGCAGTCCATACGAGGAGCTGATCGATTCCAAAATGATCGAGATCGAGGCGCTTTGCTACATCCGGGGCCGATCCATCCCCAACCGCTTCTTTATCCTCGACGAAGCTCAACAGATGTCCCCTCTGGAGGCCAAGACGGTAGTCACGCGGATGTCCAAGGGCGCCAAGCTCGTCATGATCGGAGACCCCGAGCAGATCGACAATCCCTACGTCGATAGCCGCAGCAACGGACTCGTTTACACCCGCCGCCGCCTCCGCGGACTCGGCATCGCCGCCCACGTCAGTTTGGAGAAGGGGGAACGCAGCGATCTCGCGGAAGCCGGTGCCAAGCTGATGTGACCGAATCGCCGGATGGAAGCCGTGAGGACGGCAGCAGTCCGATTTGTCCAGCCCGATCCCGGATTCGCAGGGGTCGGGCTGCACTATTAAAAGTTCCGCGAAGTCCGCTCAAAGGCGGCGGTCTCAGTTCAACCCACGCCGCGCGATCAAATCCTCTGCCCGGCCGAAATCAAACGGCACGTCCCACTCGGCGGTTTTCGCGGAATCGGCGAGAAGCTTGCAAAACGAGTGGAGAATCTGGTCATTCAGCCCCAGCTCCAAGCCTTGGCCTTGGGTCGGGTGGATGCAAAGAATCTGATCCCCGCGCTCGTTCTGCTTCAGCGTCACCTGGGAGACAAGGATGGGTTGTTCCCCGAGCGGAAATACGGCGCTTTCCTGATACTGCGTTTGAAAGTCCGCCTGTTGCACCGCTTTTTGATGCTCCTCCGCCAAGGCTTGGGTCTTGGCGATGTCATCCTTAAATTGCTCCTTGGGCTGGCGCCGCTCCAACATGTTCATGAGGGCCATCCAAAGCAGCTTCACGTAACGGCGGGTGAACCAAAAACGGAATTCGGCGCGCTGACGCCCCCCGGCCGTGTTTACCCGGAAGAGTAGCCGATCTTCCTCGGGAGCGAAGGTCAACTGCATCTGGTGGAGCTGTTCCATGATGGTCAACACCCTACCACGCAACTTCCCGCTGATTCAAGCGTGAGGTCGCGGATTGAGCATCCAAACCCCTCCCGCCCTCGAAAACGCAGGAAGAACCGTTGACCTCCGCACCGCCAACGACACCGTTTCCCGATGCACCGCCAGCCCCTGCTCGATGCGCTTCGTGACTATGCCCCGCTCCACCCGGCGGAGGCGGAAGTCGTCGCCCGCTTTATCGCCTTCGTGCAGGCGGAGCCGGATTGCTTTCGCCGCGAGTTGCTCCACGGACATTTGACCGGGTCCGCTTGGATCGTGAACCGCACCGGGGATCAGGTCCTCCTCACCCATCACCGGAAACTCGGGATTTGGGTTCAACCGGGTGGACACTGCGATGGAGATCCGGACGTGCTGGCCACCGCCTTGCGCGAAGCTGCGGAGGAATCCGGCCTCGATCCGTTGATGCCAATCTCGACCGGGATCTTTGATTTGGACGTGCACGAGATCCCCCAACGCGGCGCCGAGCCAGCCCATCTGCATTGGGACGTCCGCTTCGCCTTGCGTCATGACGGGGACGGCCGCTACGAAATCTCTCCGGAGTCCCACGATTTGGCTTGGGTGCCGCTCGACCGGATCACGGACTTTAGCCAAGATGAATCGCTGCTCCGGATGGCCCGCAAGTGGGAGGAGCAATCTCAACACGCGACGCGCTGACCTGTCCCGGATGAAAGCGATCAGCCTGCACAGCCCGAGGGAGTTCCGGACCATCGCGATCGCGGATCCCGGAATGCCCGGCCCCGGTGAGGCCTTGGTCGCCACGCACCGGATGGGCATTTGCGGCACGGACCGGGCCGGTTACTGGGGCCAAGCGGCTTTTTGGAAGTACCCGAACATCATCGGCCACGAACTCGGCGTGGAAGTGCTCGCGGTTGGAGAGGGCGTCGACCATGTGCGGCCCGGAGATCGCTGCAGCGTAGAACCGTATTTGAACTGCGGCACCTGTTTCGCCTGCCGCCGGGGACGCACCAATTGCTGTGATTCCCTGAAGGTTCTCGGCATCATGACCGAAGGCGGGTTGTGCGAACGGTTTCTGGTTCCCGCCCGCAAGCTTCACCCATCGGCCCAGCTCGGCTTCGAGGCGTTGGCCCTCGTGGAAACCTTAGCCATCGGCTGCCATGCCACCAACCAAGCCGCCCCTAGCACGGGCGACCACGCTCTCCTCATCGGAGCCGGCCCGATCGGTTTGGCGACGTTGGAGTTCCTCCGGCTCACGGGCGCCCAGGTGACCGTCATGGACCGCGAACCTTCCCGGCTCGACTTCGTGCGCCAGACCTACGCGGTAGCGCATACGATCGCCGCTTCGGGGGACGGTTCCGAAGCCGCGTCCGCCCTGGAGATCACCGGAGGAGACCGCTTCGCCGTGGTCATCGACGCCACCGGGAACCCGGAGTCCATGTCCAACGCCTTCACCTACGTCGCCCAGAGCGGGACCCTGGTCTACGTGGGCCTGACGACCAAGGAGATCCACTTCGCCCAACCCGTGCTGCATCGGCCCGAAGTGACGCTCAAAGCCAGCCGGAACGCCCTGCCGCACGAATTCACCCGCATCATCGGCCTCCTAGAGCAAGGCGTGATCCGCGTGGAAACTTGGATCACCCATCGCACCAGCTTCCGGGATGTCGCCGCGGACTTCGAGCGGATCACCAGCCCAGCCAGCGGCGTGGTGAAGGCCATGATCGACGTGACCGAACGCTGATTCACAAAACACCTAAGTTCTTGTGCATCCGGGATGTTTCGGCTTTGCTGGGCCAGAACTGCCCGCGCCATGACGAACCCGCTCGATGAACTTGACGAAGTCCTGCATTGGTGGACCAACGAAAACCACACCGGCACCGAACTCGGCCGGCTGCGGCGCGAAATCGATCAAGCGGGACGCAATCGCAAGCAGCGCGCCGTCGTCGAGGAATGCGCGCTCAATCTCTTGAGCACCCGGGACGAGCAGGAGTCGGACCGGAACACCGGCGGCCGGACCGCGCGCATGGCCGGATTCACCCGCGTGTATTCGAGCTTGGAAACGCCGTTGCGGCACCTGCTGTGGAATTTTGCCATCGCGGATAGCATCGCCCTCCATTACCAGCGTCCCCAGTCCGCCGCCGGAGCACGGATCGCCACCTACGTCGCCCTCGCCAGCGCGGGCTTCTGGGCCTTTCAAAACGGAACAGAGATCGCCTCCGGGCTGCCACCGGTATTGGGAGACCTCAATGCAATCCGGTTCGCGGGCCTGACCTTCATCGCCCTGTTTACGATCCTCTCGTTCCGCTCCCGCATCCGGTTCCGGCAGCTTCGTCACCGGTTTCTCACCGCCCGTTCCTTGGCGGAAGCTCTGCGGGTGGACTTCTTCCAGCGCCTCGCCGGCACCGGCTTTTACACGCTCGAAGTCTTTGCAGCGCACCACGAAACCAGCAAAGACCCATCCATCACCTTGAAAGCCCTCGAAGCCGCCATGGCCTGTTCCGGAGGTCTGGGCCGCCGCCCCCCAATGGAGAACCCGAGTCCAGATCCCCAACGGATTCAATGGGCGGAGTCGTACTGGCTCCAAAATCAACACCTCTACTTCGGGAAACCAAAGGTCGATGGCTCGATCGCCGGGGCCGCGGGACGGGAAGCCAAGGCATCCCACGCGGCGGAAAAGAATCTGACGCTCTGTTTCGTCCTCACCAGCGTCGCCGTCGTGGGCACGCTGTTGCTGATCCTCGCGCCCGCCCTCGTGGAGTTTCCCGCCATCAAGCAATGGGTGAGTCTCGATCGGAAGCAGGTCGAAGCCTTGGCCGAGATCCCGCGGCGTTTCGCGGATCTGCTCACCCCGATTCTGGGCATCGCCTCCGCCTTCCTGCACCAACGCTCCGCCGCCCATGCCATCACCGCGCAGAAATACCGGCGCGCCGCTCTGGTGCTCTCCGACACCCTGCACCGCTTGGCGGACCCAAACTTGACGCCGGCGTTCCGACTCTCCCTGCTACGCTACGTCGCGTACCAAGCCGTCGCCGAAACCACCGATTGGGGCGTGCACCAACGGGAGCAATCGAAACACATCGCGTTTCGCTGAGGATTCATTCCTTCCTTCTCCCAGCCAACTCCTCTCCACGAAGAGGATCAACCAATCGCCGGTCGCTGCCAAGGAGCGCGGTAGGACCGGCTCAGCAACTTGGTGGCGGCGTCATCGCCGGTGACGATGCGTTGGGCGGGGTCATAGATCACCGGCCGTCCGAGCTGCATCGCGATGTTGGCTAAGATACAACTGGCCGTGGAGATATGCCCTTGCTCGATGTCCGCGATCGGCTTGGAACGGGCATCGACGGCGGCCAGGAAATCACGCATATGCAGCCGCGTGGCCGGGGCGGCGTTCAGCTCAATATCTTTCTCGGTGACATCCTCGGGATATTGTTCCTTTTCGTAGACGCAATCGAAATGGATGGGCTGCGCCTGTTTGTCATGCGGGATAAAATCGGCGCGCAGGGTGCTGGCCTTGAGCACGCCTTTTTCTCCGTGAATGAAGAGCGCCCAAGGATAATCGGGATCCGTGGGCAGGCCCCAGCTGCGATGCTGCCAATTGCACTGGAAGCCATCGTATTCGAAAACCGCGCTCTGGGTATCTGGGATATTTGATTTCCCGTCCTTCTGGACAAAGATGCCACCGGAAGAAGAAATGCGTTTGGGCCAGCCCAGCCCGAGCATCCAGCGCGCGGTATCCAGCATGTGGACGCACATATCACCGAGGATGCCGTTCCCATATTCCGTGAACGTGCGCCACCAACGCCGGTGCGGCAGACCATCATAGGCACGCAACGGCGCCGGCCCGGTCCACATCTCGTAATCCAGGTGATCAGGCACCGGTTGCTCCGGAGGATTTCCATTGGCCCGCATGTGGAAATAACAACACATATCCACGTGCCCAATGGTCCCGAGCAGCCCGCTCTCGATAATCTGCTTTTTCGCTTCGATCAGATGCGGCGTGCTCTTGCGTTGGGTGCCGATCTGGACCACGCGCCCATGCCGGCGCGCCGCCGCGA
>CAMCXS010000154.1 GCA_945883495.1 Akkermansia muciniphila | reverse complement strand
GTCCCAGGGTTCCCTGGAACCCTCGGCTGGGTTCCGGAAGCCCATCGGGCTTTATCATCACGGTCACGAAGCTCCCTCAGCCCCTTCCATCTCCTCCCGCAGACGTAGATAATTCCCCGCCACCGTCCGCGTATGGGGATGCTCCGCGCCGAAGCTGTCCCGGAAAGTCTCCAGGGCCCGGCGAATCAGCGGCTCGGCCTCGGCCAGCCGGTTGGTTTCCTGGAGCAACCGAGCTAGGTTGTTGAGGTCTATTGCGACGTCGGGATGGTCGGGGCCAAAGCTGGCTTCATCAATTTCCAGGGAGCGGCGCATCAGCGGCTCGGCCTCGGCCAGCCGTTTGGTATCGTGGAGCAGCCGGGCCAGGTTGTTGAGGCGAACTGCGACTCTGGGATGGGCTGGGCCCAAGCTGGCTTCATCAATATCCAAGGAGCGGCGCATTAGCGGCTCAGCCTCCGCTAGGCGGTTGGTGGCCTTGAGTAGCTGGGCCAGGTTATTGAGGCTGACGGACACGTCGGGATGGGCTGGAAGCTGACTTCATCGATCTCGAGGGCTCGGCGCATTAGCGGCTTCCAACCTCAACCATCGTCAATCGGACCTCGTCCCTCCTACCATTCATCTGCAGAAATCTGCGCCGTCTGCGGATAGCCCGGCTTCTTTTCCCAGTCCTCTGCGTCTTGCGTGAGTCCCAACTCGTGCTCGTGCTCGTGCTCGATCCCGATTTCGATGACCGAGGAGCGTCAATCCGGGAGACCACGGAAGGTGGCACGGAGCCGCGGCAAGGCCTCAACGGGCACGGGCAAAAAAGTTCACTACGAAGGATTCGAAGAGCACGGAGATTCGGTAACAGCGACGATTCGCGGAGGTAAAGCCTTATCGGCTTGAAACCATATCGCCAAAGCCCACTCGGGAAAGGCAGGAATGCCCGTCCATGTTGCGACTCACGAGGATCTCAGAAATCAACCTCCGCGAGGCGAGGGCCGTCGATGGGGCGAGGGCCTTGCGGCCAGTCAAACTTGCGTTCTTCCTCCCGGATCGGCTGGTCATTGATGCTCGCGAAGCGCCGGGCCATGTAGCCGAGTTCGTCGAATTCCCAGTTCTCGTTGCCATGGGCGCGATACCATTGGCCGCTGTCGTCCCGGTATTCATACTCGAAACGCACCGCGATCCGGTTTCCGTGGAAAGCCCAAAGCGTCTTTTGCAGACGGTAGTCGAGCTCGCGATTCCATTTGCGCCGCAAAAACTCGACCACTTCGCGACGGCCTCGAAGGAACTCTGCGCGGTTTCGCCAGGTCGTGTCCTCAGTGTAGGCGAGGGCGACTCGTTCGGGATCACGGCTGTTCCAGGCGTCCTCGGCCATCTGGACTTTCTGGCGAGCGGTTTCTTCGGTGAAGGGTGGCAGTGGATGACGGGGGGCGTTGCTGCTCATGGGGACGGAGATACGAAGCTGGGCACGGCTGTTTTCTATAACGGGCTGGTTCTCTTCACGAATCAAGGCGTGAGTTGCGCCTGCCGGGTAATGCCGTTTCTCTCTCGCAGATATGTCCGGCCGGTATAGCTGGGCCTTCGGCTGGAACGCCAACACCCAACCGCCGAGCCGTTTAGCCGAAAAGCGAAAGCTGCGCCGTCTCCGCAACGGCCGGCAACGCCACCGCTTTGCGAGGCCGAGGTCCACCACGTTTCGGCGTTGGGCTCGGAGCCGCCACGTCCGAATCCGCCGTCGGCTCGCCCGCCTCTTCCCGGACCACGGCTGCTGCCGACGACGAGGCTCCGCCGCCCTCCAGCCCGCTCAAGATCTCCTTGGCCCGATCCACGATCTGGCCAGGCAAGCCCGCCAACCGCGCCACTTGAATCCCATAGCTCCGGTCCGCCGGTCCCGGCACCACACGACGCAGGAAGACGATCTCGTCATTCCACTCCCGCACCGCCACGTGATAATTCTGCACCGCCGGCCGCTCCAACGCGAGCGCCGTCAATTCATGATAATGGGTCGCGAACATCGTCCGCGGTCCGAGCACATCGTGCAGATACTCGGCCACGCTCCAAGCGATCGAGAGTCCATCGAAGGTCGAGGTTCCGCGGCCAATTTCATCGAGGATCACCAAGCTGTTCTCCGTGGCGTTGTTCACGATGAGCGCGGTCTCGTTCATCTCCACCATGAACGTCGATTGCCCGCGCGAAAGGTCATCGTTGGCGCCCACCCGGGTGAAGATCCGGTCCACGAGCCCAATCTCCGCGCGCTCCGCCGGCACCCAACTGCCGATCTGCGCCATCAGGGTAATGAGGGCGACTTGGCGGATGTAGGTCGATTTCCCCGCCATGTTCGGGCCGGTGATGAGCAGGAGCCGGTTGGTCTCCCCATCCATCAAGGTGCTGTTCGGCACGAACTTCTCGTCCCCAATGTTCTGGTCGAGCACGGGGTGACGTCCGTTCACGATCACCAGATTCCGGGTCTCGTTCAGCTCCGGCCGGGTGTAGCGGAAAAGCCGCGCGGTTTCCGCCAAACCGGAGAGCACATCCAACTCCGCCAGGGCCGACGCCGTATCCTGGATTTCCTCGCGGTGCTCCAGCACGGATTCCCGGAGCAAGGCGAATTCCTCCGCTTCCAATTGGCGAGCCCGTTCGTCCGCCCCGAGAATCTTGTCCTCGATCGTCTTCAACTCCGGGGTGATGAAGCGCTCCCCTTGCACCGTCGTCTGCTTGCGGATGTATTCCGAGGGCACGGCATCGAGGTTGGATTTGGTGATCTCGATGAAGTAGCCAAACACCGCGTTGTACTTGATCTTCAGGGAGCGAATCCCCGTCCGCTCAATCTCCTTGGCCTGGAGATCGGCGATCCACTGCTTGCCCTGCGAGGAAGCGGCCCGGAGTTCATCGAGTTCCGCGCTGAATCCATCCCGGAAAATGCCCCCATCCTTGGCGGAGACCGGCGGTTCCTCGACCAAGGTGGCGGCCAGGGCGTCCACCAGTTCCGGAAAGGCCCGCAACCGCGGCGCCAACTGCGTCACCAGCGGTTCCGAAGCACCGAGTGCTTCCAGGTGCGACTTCAAGTTCGGCATCTCCGCCAAGCTCGTCCCCAAGGTCTGCAAATCTCGTGGACTCCCCGAACCTTGGCTGAGGCGCCCAACGATCCGTTCCAAGTCGCGCACCTGCTTCAAGCCCTCTTGGATTTGGTTGAGCACAAACGGCTGCCCCACCATAGCGCCGATCAGTCCTTGCCGGGCCTGCAAGCTTTCCAAATCCCGCAACGGCCGGAGCACCCAGTCCCGCAATGTCCGTGCCCCCATCGGCGTCCGCGTCCGGTCGAGCGCGTGCAAGAGCGTGTGCTTCGTCCCGGCCCGGCAATGCGTCAGCTCCAAATTCGCCTGACTGGCGGAATCGATCAGCACATGCCGTTCCCCGATCCACGGCCGCAGCCGGCTGATGTGGGAGAGGTCCCGGCGCATTTGGCTACCGAGGTAATGCAAGATCGCTCCCGCCGCTCCAATCGCCGCAGTCATCCCGCCGCAGCCAAATCCGTCCAAGCTATGGACCTTGAAATGCCGCTTCAAGAGATGCTGCGCCTGATCCGCCAAAAACGCATAGCCGTCGTACGAACGCACCCCGGTGAGTTCCCACTCCCCGTGTTGCTCCTCGCTCACCAACACTTCCGAAGGCCGCGAACGCGACAGTTCGTCTTCCAGCGCCAGCGCGTCCCCAAACTCCGCCACGCGGAACTCACCCGTGGTGTGGTCCACCAACGCCAGCCCGAACACGCTGCCCTGCCGCAACACCGCCGCCAAGTAATTCGGACGGTCCGCCTCCAGCAAATTCACGTCCTCGATCGTTCCCGCGCTGATCACCTGGGTGACCTCCCGTTCCACGATCTTCCCTGGTTGGGGCTCGCCCTTCTGCTCCGCGATGGCCACCCGCTTCCCGGCTTTGACCAACCGGCCAATGTAGCCCTGCGCCGAATGATGCGGCACCCCACACATCGGCATGCCGTTCCGCTTCGTCAACGCCACGTCCAAAATCGGTGCCGCTTCCTTGGCATCCTCGAAGAAGAGCTCGTAAAAATCCCCCAACCGGAACATCAGCAACACGTCATCCGGCAAGCTCCGCCGGATCGTGGTGTACTGCTGCATCATCGGCGTCATTCCGTTCTTCTCGCCCCATCCCATAGGATTCATGCTAGTGTCCCTCTTTCATTTTTCTAGCGTTTTCTCCCGCCCCCTCGCCGCTCCCCCCGTCAAAATGCCAGGCCACCATTGAATTCCCCCCCACCACCATCTACAATCCACCTCATTCCCAAGCTCCGGACTCCGCACTCCGCACTACAGCCTCTTCCCTCCGCATGGCCCGCCTCGTCCTCACCTTCCTCGCCTTCGCCGGGCTCCTCCTCTCCTCCTGCCAGGTCGCGGGTCCCGCTGCCTCCACTTCCGGCGCCTGGAAAAAGGGTTACGACGACGCCAGCGCCAAATACGCCTCCAAGCCCGGCTGGAACCAAGCCCCCAGCGTCCCCGGAAAACCGGTCTACGCCCAAACCACCTACTCCTCCGTCTCCGTCTCCCAACCCTGCGTCGCCATGACGTTCGACGACGGCCCGCACCCGTCGAACACCCCGCGCCTGCTCGACATGCTCAAGCAGCGCAACATCAAGGCCACCTTCTTCGTCGTCGGCACCAACTCTCAGGCCTATCCCCAGATCCTTCGTCGCATGATCGCCGAAGGCCACGAGATCGCCAACCACACCTGGACCCACGCGAACATCACCACGCTTTCCACCGACGCCCTTCGCCGAGAACTTCGCGACAGCGCCGACGCCATCACCAAGGCCACGGGCGTCACCCCCACCCTCTTCCGCCCGCCCTATGGCGCCACCACCGCCAACATCAAGGCCCTCATCAAATCCGAGTTCGGCTATCCCTCCATCATCTGGTCGGTCGATCCCGAGGATTGGAAACGCCCCGGCGTTCAAGTCGTCGCCGATCGTCTCGTGGCCGGTGCTCGCCCCGGCGGGATTCTCCTGGCGCATGACATCCACAAACCGACGATCGACGCCATGCCGTCCGCACTCGACCGCCTGCTCGCCAAAGGGTTTCAGTTCGTCACCGTCTCCCAGTTGATCGCCTTGGGTCAGAAAGGCGGCGCCACCGCCCCGTAATCGAAACCGAGTGAAGGCGAATCCGAAGCCAATTGAATATTGGGGGCCCCTCGACCGTGTAATCCGCGTCGCCTCACGGGCGTAACCCATCATGGAAGCCCAACTCGGAGACGTCTACTTCGATACCCGCGCCCGCCTCGGATCCGCGATCTACGGGCTGTCGAAGCTGGTCGAAGACATTGAGCTCGATCACGTTCAGTACCTTCTCCTCCAGAGTCTCCTCACCAGTCTGAAGGAGCCGTTCCTCTTCGTTGTGGTGGGCGAGGTCAACGCCGGGAAATCCACCCTTCTTAACGCGCTCTTCGGGCAATCCTTCTGTGAAACGGCCGCGCTCCCAATGACCTCGGAGATCTGCCTTTTTAAATACGGCACCTACGAGAAGGATATCTACATCACGGACACGCTGCAGGAACTCTACCGGCCCAACGAGTTCCTTAAGGATTTCAATATCGTCGATACCCCGGGGACGAACTCCATCATGGAGCATCACCAGGAGATCACCGAGCGGTTCATCCCCATGGCCGACCTCGTGATCTTCACCTTCTCCGTGGTCAATCCATGGGGCGCCAGCGCCTGGTCCCTGCTCGGCAAAATCCACCAGCAGTGGTACAAGAACATCATCTTCGTCCTCCAGCAGTGCGATCTGCGCGAAGCCGATGAAATCGAGGCCATCATCGAGCACATGAAGGTGACCTCGAAGCAACGCCTCGGGAACATCTTCCCCATCTTCCCCGTCTCTGGGAAAAAGGCCTTCCTCTCCAAAACCACCGCGCTCGACAAGGAACGGCTCTGGCGGGAAAGCCGCTACGAGCTCCTCGAATCCCACATCGCCACTGTGGTCGATTCTCCGCGCATCCGGGAGCAAAAGCTCGGCAACGCCAGCCGCTCCGCCCGGGTCGTCCTCCGCCAAGCCCAGGAAAAGCTCGACGCCGGCGCCCGCATCCTCAAAGCCGACGAGGAACTGATCAACGGTCTCGGCTCCGAAGTCTCCACGCAACGCAACCGCACCCTGGAACGCACCGGCGCCCTCCGTCGGCTCATCGATAGCGAATACGTCGCCCACGCCATGCGCGGCACCCGGCGTTTTCAGGATCACCTCGGGATCGCCGCCCAGGAGCGCAACGGATCGCCCGACGCCATCGAAAAGGAGATTCTCACCGGCCTTACCGATGTCGCTCGACGCGAGGCTGAAAGCGCCGCCTCCGCGATCGCCGAGGATCTCCAAGAACTCTGGCGCCGACTCGCCGACAACATGCAGGAGCACTTCAACTTCCGTCTCCGTGTCGGCACGGAATCGGGAGAACCCGAGTGGACGCCGCAACGCGAACACCTCCGCACCCGCCTCCTGACCACCCTGGAAAAGGAAATCTCCAAGCTCCAGCTCAGCGATCTCCTGAATCGTCGTCTCGCCTCCCGACGCTCCGCCCTTGGCGGATTCACCGCCGCCGGGATCGCCGCCATGGCCGCCGCCGCCAGCATCATCCATTTCCAAGTCATTCCCGCCGCGCAACACGGCACTGCCGGGATCCTCGCCGCCATCGTCGCCGTCCTCTGCGCCATCGGCGGCACCCTCTACTCCCGCCGCAGCAGCCGCGCCCTCGTCGAACTCCTCGCCGAACACTTCGAAGCCGAACGCGACCAGCTCAACGTCGCCGTGAAAGAGGAACTCACCCGGGAGGTGAACGGCTTCTTCGACGACTTCATCCACCTCTTCGATCCACTCCACCGCCTCTGCGACGAGCACCGTCTCCGCTACCAACCCCAGATCACGGAACTCAACCGCCTTGCCGACGCCCTCGACGAGGTCGACCTCCTCATTGGCCTGTCCCCCGCCGCGCGCTCCTAGCTAGTGCGGTGGTCGGTCCAAACGGAGCCGCCGGTTAAGGTAGGCTCCGGTAATCAAGGGATGGTCTGCGGACCGCTCACGGCCGCTGGGTGCTCGCTTGGGACAGGTGATGTGTCTTGCCCAGAATAGCAGAGTGACTGTAGAGCACGGAGCCACAGAAAACATCGAGTTCGCCTCCACACAAGGGCAAAAAAAATCCCCCATCTTCCACGGGGAAAGATGGGGGAAATAACCTGGCAGCGACCTACTCTCACACGGCCTATCGCCGCACTACCATAGGCGCTACAGCGTTTCACTTCCGGGTTCGGGATGGGACCGGGTGGTGCCACTGTGCTATGACCACCAGAATCCCGGCCCGAATTGCCCGGCCTTAACGAGCCGGAGCGGGCAGGAACCCTGATGGCGGGTTCATCACTACTTCTTCAGTCCAGGGAAGCTCCCTGATAGCTGCACAAAGGGTAAAAAACGAATTTCACACGGATTCAATCAAAACCGACACATCAAAGGAACATCGGAACAAGCCGAACGGATGATTAGTACTGATGGGCTGCGTATGTTACCACACTTCCACCCTCAGCCTATCAACGTGGTCGTCTTCCACGATCCTTCAGGGAAAATTAATCTTGGGAATGGCTTGGCACTTAGATGCTTTCAGCGCTTATCCAGACCGCACTTAGCTACCCTGCTATGCCCTTGGCAGAACAACAGGAGCACCAGAGGTGCGTCAGACCCGGTCCTCTCGTACTAAGGTCTGAACCCCTCAATTTTCCTACGCCCACAGAGGATAGAGGACCGAACTGTCTCGCGACGTTCTGAACCCAGCTCGCGTGCCACTTTAACCGGCGAACAGCCGGACCCTTGGGACCTTCTCCAGCCCCAGGATGTGACGAGCCGACATCGAGGTGCCAAACCGCGCCGTCGATATGAACTCTTGGGCGCGATCAGCCTGTTATCCCTAG
>CAMCXS010000153.1 GCA_945883495.1 Akkermansia muciniphila | reverse complement strand
GCCCAGGGCGAAGGAAGCCGCAGGCGCCCGCCGCCCTGGGAAAGCGTCCGGAACACATCCGCGCCGTGGGTGCGGGACAACCGTTGTCTCGCCCTTACAGGGCTCGGGCCGGACGGGGGGCGACCCCAGGGCGTCGCTCGTTCCTCGCTCTGCCCTGGGCTACCCTATCCCGGCCCGTTGGGCCTGAATGCGCGAGCAGAAGCGCCCAGCGCTTCTGCTCGCGCATCGATCTCAAACCTCTACCGCGCCGCGAAAACCCACGGCGACCGCTCGACGGCTTGCTCCCACCACTGCCCACCCAGGCCCGCAGCAGCCATTGACGATCGCCGCCAGAACGGACTATGGTCCCGAAACATGAGTGCCTTCCGCCGCCCCAGCAATTGGATCAGTCCGGAAGAGTATCTGGCCGGAGAATTGGTCAGCCCACACTGAGTTTATCATGCCGAGCCCAAAGAAGGTAATCGGGATCAATCATCACTGGCGACTTCTTCGGCTGCCATCTCCGCTTGGGTCGCGAAGTGGAGGTAGGGAAAGCGAGGATCGTCCCTGTCTCCGAGGAACTCGAGCACCTTGAGAACGATTTCCGCCCGCTTGCTCGCCAGCCCCGGATCGAACTGGGGAATGACCAGAAGGATTTGGAGTGCCGCCCCTCCGGATTCGTCCAACGCCGCTTCGACTTGAACCTCCAAAACGTTGGTGTCCCCCAGGAACTCGCTGGCAACCTGGCGGGTGAATGCGCGGATCGATTCCGTGGACGTCATTTTTTCGGCTTTCCGAAGGCACGGTAGCCCCCAAGCGTGAGCGCTTCAAGCAAGAGCTCTACCGCAATCGGCCCACCACAAGGGGGACAACACCACGAAGAACCCGAAGCTGCACGACGAAGAGGCACGTGGCGCGCCCTTTCAGTCTGCGAACCCTCCTCGTAGCAGAAGCGCCCACCGCTTCTGCCCCTCCATGGATCTCAAACCTCTCCCGCGCCGCGAAACCCTGCGGCGACCGCTCGAAGAATTGCTCACAGCACTGCCCAACCAGGCCCGCAGCAGCCATTGACGATCGCCGCCAGAACGGACTATGGTCCCACAGCATGAGTGCCTTCCGCCGCCCCAGCAATTGGATCAGTCCGGAAGAGTATCTAGCCGGAGAATTGGTCAGCCCGGTCCGTCATGAATACTTCGCGGGCGAGGTCGTGGCGATGGCGGGGTCGAGTGTGGCTCACAACCGGATCGTCGGGGAGATCTTCCGCGCCTTGGCCAACCACCTGGACGGGACCGCTTGCGAAGCTTTCATCAACGACATGAAGGCCCGTGTCCACAAACGGAACGACGACTGGTTCTACTATCCGGACGTGATGGTGAACTGCGCACGGAACGCATTGATCGTCTCGAGAAACGCTTGGTCTACGAACTGAATCCGGCGCTGCACACCTATATTCTGGTGGCCCAAGACCGTCGCGAAGTCATCATCCACCGCCGTCACGGCGAGGACTGGAGCACCGAAATGCTGCCCGAAAGCGGCGATGCTCTCCAGATTCCGGAGCTAGGGTTCTCCATGACGCTGGATGCGATCAATGCGCGCGCCGAGCGCGAGCATTGAGATGCAGCCACCAAGAGCCCACTCAACCCTCAACCCTCAACCCTCAACCCTCAACTCGCGCGAACCGCGCGAACCGCGCGATCCGCGCGCCCATTACCGCGGCTTGGCCCATTGGGGGCGCTCTTCGATCACGTAGTCCGCGACGAGATAGTGAATGCCGTCCCGGAGAAAATAGAGCTTCACGGGGTGATCGACACCATACATATAGAGCCACTTCTGAAAGTCGGCGACGCTGAGGATCCGGTTGTATCCGAGCTGAACTAAAATATCGCCTTCCCGGATCCCCATTTTTTGGGCCGGGCTGTTCTCCCAGATATCCTCAATGGCCACCCCACCATGATGCTTTTTCTCCGTGGGAAAATAGCGCTTTTCCGTTTCGTTTAGAGGCCGCACGGCGAAGCCTGTCCAGGGAGACTTCAGGCTTTGCTTCGTCTTGAGACTTTCGTAGATATTGAAACAGAGATTGATCGGCAGCAGGTGCGTTTCTCCAGTGCCTTCCGTGTGCCCTGGTTCCAGGGCCGGTTTGAAGCCGGTGTAAATCGCCGCCACCGCCCCGGTCTCCGCGTAGAAAACCGGTCCGCCGATCGAACCCGCCGGGATGGTGATCTTGGCCCGGAACATAGTGGACGCCAGGCTGTGCTGGTAGCATTGCTTCGTGTTCAGGGCGGTGATCTCGCCGTCGATGAAGCGGAGCGCGCCTTGATCCTCACGAGCCACGGCTTGCAACTTGGCTCCAGGAACGGGGTCTAGACCCACGGCGGCGGTCACCGGTGTGAACTCGGTGTCCGTTTGTAGTTTGAGGATCCCCAGATTCAGCGTCGGTTCCACGCCAATGACCTCGGCGGCATAGGTCTCAGCCCCCAAAGCGGCCCGGATGCGCTCCAGAAGCACTCCGGAGGCGGGATCGATCAGATTCGTATAGGTGGTCAGAACGAAGCCGTCTTTCTCGACGATGAAGCCAAGGCCGCGATCATTCAGCGGTTCGCGGGTCCCAGCGGACACCCGGACAATTCCCCGATCCGCCGTGTCCGCGATCAGGAGGGGAGGGAAGAGCAAAAGCAAGCCGACAATGGTTCTCATGGAGCGAAACGTTGGGTGCAGGAGTTCACCGCCAGGCCGCGGGTGAATGCGTGTTCGATGGCGGCATGGCAGGCGTGGCAACATGGCACTACTAAGGCCAGCTAGCATCCGTTCTTTATGCTCTGAGAAAGCGCGCGGGCTGACCTCCTTGCGGCCTGGATCGGTAGATGAAATTGGCAACGTAGGGCTGCATCGACCAGCGTGGTTTCAGATTTGAGGGTGATTTCTCGAAACCACTTGCGCAATCGGCAGCACCGCTTAATCTGCCCTTCCGCTGGATTTCTCCAGTGCGCCGATGTGGCGGAACGGTAGACGCGTGCGATTCAAAATCGTATTCCCTCGGGAGTGTGGGTTCGAGTCCCACCATCGGTAGCTTCTTCAGGTCCTGATCCGCGAGGACCTCTTTATCTCCGGTCGCAACGCGTCAATTTTCAGGACCAGCGAGGGCGACTCCATCAAGCGCAAAGCGCCCTTCCGGTGGATCCAGCACCAGCTGCACCAAGCCGCCCCGGTATTCTGGGTGTGCGGCGAGGTCGATCGACAGGTCGTTGAGTTCACCGTCCGTGCGGAGCTCGACGGTGACCCTGGACTTCGGATCCGCGCGGGTTTCCCCGAGGCGGCGCCAGAAGACGTGGATCTTGCCGTCCGGGCCATGACAGCGCGCTTGCAGACGCAACCGGGGCGCCTGTTCCGCCCGCCAGAAGGTTTCCGGGCTGAGAAGATGCGCGCCGGGTTTGGCTCCTTCAATCCGCAGGGCACCTTGAATCGGCCAACCGGCGTCGCTCAGTCCGGCGAAGTGCCAGCCCTCTCGGGAATGGGCAAACTCCCAGGCGGGCAACTTCGGCGGACCGGCGCGACGGTAGACATGCGCCCGGATCTCCGCCTCGGTGCCGAGGATGAGGTCGAATTCGTAGTCGTAGACGATGGCGGCATCGAGGATCTCGGTCCGCAGCGGCGCGAGGTAACCGGTGTGGGTATCGAACGTGCCGCCGGCTCCGGGTTGTCCCGCGAATCCTCCGATGAACCGGGTGGTGCCGGGATTCCAGACCCCGAGGCCCCAGCCGGCATTGTCCAACAACGCGGTCCAACCTTCCGTGGTGGACCAGTGGTGCCAGGGTGATTTTCCGGGAGGTGGGCCACTGATTTGGGAGAGCGGCGCGTTCGTGAAGGGCGCGTCCCCTTGATAGGTAATGACCCGGTGAAAGCGGCCGATGGTGTAGATGGCGGGCAGCTCCTGGTGACGGCCGGAGTACCGCGTTGCGTCCGTGCGGTGATTTTCCAAGCGGCACCGGACGTGCGCGGTGGCGCCGTGGAGGGAGATCCATTGGGAAAACTCGCAATCGCCCTCGACCTTGTTTATCGGCCATTGCAGCGGGACGCAGCGCAGATGAAGCTGGTGCTTCTCGCCGTCCACCTCATGATGGAGCACCCGGGAGCCGTTCCCGAAATCGTCGCCCGCCTGAATTGGATTCCAGCCGAGGTGTTTCCAATGTTCCGCGGGCTCTTGCCCACCGGCCGAAAATGGCACCGGGCCGCTGTAGAACGACATCTGGATTTGGCGTCCGGCGTCGAAATTGTTCACCACGTTGGGCCCTTGGCTCAGCGAGAACCAGGTGATCGCACCACCAAAGCCGAGATCGCAGCCGAGTTTGACCACGCCGTTGTCGAGCCACGCCATGCGGGCCTCCGGCATCCCGGGCCGGGGTTTGGACTCGGGTTTGGTTTGCGCATTGGCGACGCCACCCCCGAGCAAAAGCAAAAGCAGGAGCAGGAGCAGAACCCGGAGCAGGCGGTTTGTCATTTGCGGACGGCGGCCAAGTGACGCTTGAAGGCCTCGGAAGGTCCGCCCTTGGCCTCGAAGCGGATGCGCTCGTCCGTGCCCGCCCGGCGGCTGGCGGCAATCCAGCGCGCCAAGGCCGACTCGATGAGCATGAAGAGGAAGGCGCCGACCGCGAGCGGCTTCCAAAGCTCCTCGCCGAAGGATTTGCCGGTGAGGATCTGCAAGACTTCGTCCACGGTTTCCGGGTAAAGCAGCCCGAGGTAGCGGCCCAAAAACTCCCGGTCGGCCGGTGAAAGCGGCGCCAGCCGGCTCTCCGCCGGATCGCGGGTCACGGTGAAGGGAATACTTTTGGCGTCCGGGGCGAGCAGTTCCCCCGCTTTGAGCCGATCCTCTTCCGGGACCCGGATGCGATAGATCCCCGCGGCGACATCGCCCTGGATCTTGGCCACGGCGCCCTCGGCTCCGGCGGTGATTTGTGCCTTACGAAGTTCCCCGCGCGGACCCTCGACCTGGAAGGTAGCCAGCGGAGCGCCTTCCTTGGGGCTGGTGACGGAGCGGAACGCGGAAGGCGGCACGATTTGTTTGGGGAGTTGATCGCTGCTCCAGTAGAGCACCGCCACGGCTGGCCCGGTGCGCTCCCGGAAGTCCGCCTTGAAATCGTGCAGACGATTTGCCTCCAACCAAACGTCGCGATTGCGTTGCCGGCCTTGCTCGGACCTGAGGACATTTCGGCCATCGATCGAGACCTCGAGAGAGTCGTCGGCGTCGGCCTCAAACCGGTAATTCCCCGAGCGCGGTGGTTGGATTTTGCCGGTCCAACGGACTTTGAAATCTTCGGCGGGAATCCCTTCGGCCGGAGCGGCCTCGCGCCAGGTGAATTGGATGGCGGGATCGAGCCGGTTCACCGGCTTGGTCCGGGAGCCGTTCAAGGCGTGTTCGTAGGTGGCGTTGACTCCGTTGCCGGCAAAGGCATCGCCCCTTCCGGAAAGCGGCAGCGCAAGTTCCCATTTCGGTTCGAGATTCAGTTCGATGCGGCTGGGATTGGCCAGGAAATAGACCAGCTCGTGGATCAGGGGCAAGAACGCCTCCCGGCTCGGAAGATTGCCGGCGCGCAAGTCGAGCGAGGAGGCGAGCTGGATGATTTGGCCCGCGCCTTCCCGGCGGCTGAGGAGCCAGGGATCACCGTTGTTGAGCCGGCCGCCGACGACCGCGCCGGTGGCGTTGTCGGGCTCGAGTTTCCAATAGTGACTGAAGCTGACGCTTGGCAGATCGCTCTGATCCCGGTCCGCGACCACGCGGAGAGCGGGATGGCGGAAGGTATCCAGCGCGGCGGTCACCGGATCTTTGGCGGCATCGGGAATCTTCGTTTCCACCAGGCGGGCCGGCATCCAGGCTTGGCCATCGGCAGTGAGCCAGGTGTTGTAGAAGTCCGCTTGCGATTTCGGGCCCGTGGCGATGAGGACCCCTCCGCCGCCGGCGACGAAGGTTTGCAGCAGAACCGCTTTCTCCTGAGGAAGCCGTGGCACGTCGGCCAGAATGATGACGTCGTAATCGCCAAAGGAAATCACCGGCAAGTTCTGCGCCGGGATCACCTCGGGCTCGACGAGGAAGCGCATCTTCTGCTCTTCGGGAACTGGCGCGCCGCCGCTGGAAAGCGCGCCCGGGGCCAAGGCCAAGGAGGCGAACGAGGCGGCACGTTCGAAGAATGGCCCCGCCGGATTTCCATCGACGAGCAGGACACGGAGTTTGCGGACGATGGCCTCCGCCGAGACCGCCTCGTTGTCCTGGGGGATTTCGTCATCGACCTCGAGCCGGGCGCGGATCTCGTGCGCCCCGGGCGTAGTGAACTGGTGGACGAACTCCACGGTTTCCTCGGTGCCGGGAAGGATCTGCCCCAACGTTTGATCGACGAGCTTTTTGCGGCCGATTTGCAATTCCACGAGCCGGGGAGAAACGGCCTCGGAGCCCGTATTCTCCACGTTGACACGAACCCGCACCGGGCGATCCACGCCGACGACTTCCCGGGAAAGGTTGATTTTGGCGATGGAGAGATTGCGCAGGCTGGGTGGCAACGGCATTTCGCGGACGATGACCTTGGGGCTCGCCGGGAGATTATCGAACGCATCGCGGAGGAATTGCCAACGAGCCGGTTTGCCGGTCTCCCAACCGATGTTCTGGTTATCCGTGAGGACCACGATTTGCTTGGCGACTTGGCTGCCCTGGGCCAGAGCGAGCGAGGCCAGGGTGAAGCAGTCGTAGGCGGCCATCGCGCCGTTGAGCGGCTTGGCGTCGTCCAGATTGCGCAGAATCAATTCGCGGTCGGCGGTTGGCGCCAGAACCCGGGCGGAAGGCGTGGGGCCGCCGAGAATCAGGCTGAAGTTCGTGCCGCGCGGAGACCGCCGGACCAGTTCCCGAGCCTCATCGACGGCGCGGGAGAAATTGGATTGTCCATCGATCTCCAACGCCATCGAGGTGGAGGCATCCAGGATCAAGACCACATCCTGGCGGTCACCCCGGCTGAAGCGGCTCAGGTCGAACCATTTCTCAAAGAGCACGAGGCAGGTGGCCAAAGCGGCCAAGCCCAACGCGGAGCCGAGCAAAATCCAGCGCCACCGGGGCAAATCCCAAAGCACCACGGCCACCGCGCCGGCCACAATCGCGCCGAGCGCCATCGGCAACACGAGAAACCAAGGAATGGCCGAGCCCGGCGGGATGAAGGGACGGGCCAAAGCCATCGCCAGCAAGCCAACCAGCAAACAGCGCGCCGCCATGAGCAGTGCGTCCTCCAAGTGGATGCGCCGGTTCCGCGTCACCAGGGAATCCCGGAGAAAGTGCATCGCCCCCCAATCCACGGTTTGCCCGGTTTGGCGGGTCAAAAGGTGGATCAGGATCGGGACGAAAATCCCGGCCAGGCCCAGCAACATCCATGGATTCAGTGGCAGCATGGGAGTGCGGACTACGAGCGCGCCAGGGAATCGCGCCGCCCCGAGAGATAGTTCGCCAAGGTCAGCGGCAGCGGATTCTTCGTGTTTACCGCCACGTAATCCGCCTTCATCTGGCCACAGGCCTTTTCGATGGTGTCGATGAACGTCCGGACTTGCTCCAGATACTGGGCTCGCAGCGCCAAGGGATCGACCCGGAGTTGGTGGTTGGAAATCTCCAGGCTGCGGAAATCGGTGAACTTGCGGAACGGAAAGGTGATCTCCTCCTCGGCCATGAGGTGGAAGAGGACGATCTCGTGGTAGCGGTATTGGAAATGATGCAGCGCCTCGGTGATCCGCACCGGGTCATCGAAGAGATCACTGAAGATCAGGACCAGGCCGCGCCGCGGAATGCGCTCCGCGATTTCGTGAAAGACGGCCGCCGCCGCCGTGTCTTCGCCGGGTTCGGTGCGGTCGAGTTCCTCGAGAATGACTCGGACTTGGCTGGGCTTGCTGGCCGGCGGACGGTAGTAGCGGACGGCGGTATCGAACGTCACCAGACCCGCCGCGTCCTGCTGACGAATGAGGAGATAGGTCAGTGCCGCCGCCATGTAGCGGGCGTATTCGAACTTGCTCAGATTCTTGCCCTCAAAACGGGTGGCGGAGGCGCCGGTGTATTTCATCGAGCCCGAGGCATCGACAATCAGCGTGGCTCGGAGGTTGGTCTCCTCGATGTACTGCTTAATATAATAGCGGTCGCTCCGTCCATAGACCCGCCAATCGAGGTCGCGCAGATCGTCTCC
>CAMCXS010000152.1 GCA_945883495.1 Akkermansia muciniphila | reverse complement strand
ACCTCTGGAAGAGCCAGATCACCAACGGCCAGGACGGGCGCACCCAGGATGCCGAGGGCGATGGCTTTACCAATCAACTCGAATTCCTGTTCGGCACCTCGCCGGTCGCTGGAAACGGGGCGCTGCTGTCCCACTCGGTGAACGGGGCCAATTTCGTGCTGCGCTGGGTGCAACGGAGTAGCGGAGCGACCTACGTGGTCGAGCAGAGCCCCACGCTGGCGGCGGGATCGTGGCTCACGGTGGCCTCGCCGATTCCCGCCGCGGACCCCGATCAGGCCGGCGTGCCCGTCGGCTACGTCCGGCAGCTCGTGGCCTTGCCGCTGACCGGTGGCGCGCGCTTTTACCGGATCTCGGCCACCGAGAACTGAACCGACGAAAAGCCCGGAACCTTGCGGTCCCGGGCTTCGGCCCGAACACGCGGGCCTGCCTTAAGAATGTTCCGCTTGCTCTAGCTTCTTCTTGAGACTTTTCCAACTTGGCAAAAGTGACGCCAGCAGCCGGAAAAACGCCCGGTCATGTGCCGGATGGCGCAGATGGCAGATTTCGTGGGTGATCACGTAGTCGATGCAGGGAGCCGGGGCATGAATCAGCTCCGGATTCAGCGCGATCTTCCCGCCTGTTCCGGCACTTCCCCAGCGCTTCGGCATGTGGCGGAGCTGGAGTCTCGGCTCGGGCAGGTGGCGCTTGTGGCACCAGTCCTTCCAAGATTCCAAACGCTTCGAGAACTGCTCCTTCGCCCGGACTCGGAACCACACCTTCAATGCCGCCTCGACTTCCGAAGGTGCGCCGGTTGGCGTGGTGACCTGAAAGTATGCGCCCTTGAGCAGTACGCTGGCAGGCTCCCCTGCGGCGACCTTCAGGCGATATTGTCGCCCGAGGTAGCGATGCGTCGCCCCGGAAACAAATCGCCGGGGTGGCGGAGCGAAGTTCATTTCACGGAACGCGCGCCGCTGGGTGGCGATCCAGCGGGAGCGTTTCGCGATCTTCGCGAGGATGGCTTCTTCGCTGGAATCCTCCGGCGCGACGAGTTCCAGCGAGCCGTCGGGCAGCACGCTGATCGCGAGGGTGCGCCGGGTGCTGCGCTTGAGGCTGGCCGGGCCGGCCGGGGTTTCGAGTGTCTGGATTCTAGACATCGTCCGGACGATGGATGGCGATGGAGATCACGGCCTCGATGATGGCGTCCATCTGATCGTAGCTCATCAGGATGCCTTTCTCCCGCTGGAGCTTGAAGAGGAAGTCGTCCAGGTCGTTCCTCATCCGGTTTTGGGCGTCGATGTTCTCCCGCCAGCGGACGACGGCGTGCGTGCGGATGATGTCCTCCATGTCGCAGGCCGCTTCGGCGAGGATCGACTCGACGGGGAGCTTCGACATGGGGCTGGAGATGCGGTATTCCGGTGGCTCCTCGTGCAAGCCGGAGGAAGGCGGTGTCTCAGGCCTCGGCGGGGGCGTCATCTTTTCCTTCAGCGCGCCGAAAAGGGCACGCGACAGGTCGCGTTCCTTGAGGATGTCCGGGGCTTCCCGGGACTTGCCGTCGCGGACGTGCTCCATCACGTCGGTCACGCGGGTCAAGTATTCCGCGTCGCTGATCCGATGGTTGCGGTAGTCGTCGATGGCCTGTTGCAGCAGCAGGGAAAACTTCCGGTAGAAGAAGGGATCCTCGTCCATCTTCTCGGTGATCGTCTTCTTGGTCCGGTTGGCGATGGTGTCCGCCTTGGCCCGGGTGCTTTGGGCCCGCTCCACCTCGGCTTGGAAGGCTTCCCGCTCGAAGATGTTCACCGGCTCCACGATCTGGATGATCTCGTCCGCCTGGACGTAGGTGTTCAGCATCTTCTGGATCTGCTTCTCGTAGTCGCGGTAGTCGATCTCCTCCGCGTAGCGGATCTTCACGCTGGCCCGCAGCTTCTGGAAGAAGGCGGCGTCCTGCTTGTAGCGTTCGACCTTCTCCGGCGGGGTCGCGGTGATCCAGTGGATGCTGGACAGCGCCATCTTCAGCACGCGGGAGAATCTCGACAGGCGGGCGTAGAAATCATCGCGCACGTCCTTCGCCTCCAGCGCCAGCTCGAAGGCCTCCTCGTCCTTCTTGTTGGTCACTTCTTTGAAGAGATCCCACACCGCATCGTGATGCGCGGGCAGCTTCTTCAGCTCTTCGTTCACGTCGGTCAGCGTGCCGTCCAGATCCTCGGGGTCGAATTTCCCGCCGAGGCTGCTGTAAAGTTCCAGCGCGTCGTGGAGCTGGGTGACCACGCCGTAGTAGTCGATGATGTAGCCGTAGTCCTTCCCCGGGTAGAGCCGGTTCACACGGGCGATCGCCTGGAGCAGGTTGTGCTCCTTCAGGTTGCGGGCGATGTAGAGGACCACGTTGCGCGGCGCGTCGAAGCCGGTCAGCAGCTTGTCCACCACGATGATCAGGTCCGGGTCCTCCCCGTTCTTGAAGGAGGTAATGATCTGCCGGTTGTATTCCTTCTCGCTGCCATACTTGGCCATCATCGCCTTCCAGAACAGCTCCACGCTCTCGTCCTTCTCCGGCTGCTTGTGCTCCTCCGGGTTCTCGATCTCGCCGGGACCGGAAATGATCACTTCGCTGGTGATCTTGCCGAACTGGTCGAGGTAGGATTTCAGCAGCAGCGCCTCCTTCTTGCCCGGCGCGGTGAGCTGGCCCTTGAAGCCGGTGCCCTTCCACTGCTTGGAGAAGTGCTGTGAGACATCCCAGGCGATCAGGTAAAGCCGGCTCTGCAGCCGGTTCAGCTCGTCGCGGGCGGCGAACTTCCGCTTCAGGTCGGCTTTTTGTTCGGTGGTTAGACCGTCGCACATCGCCTCGAACATCGGGTCGATCGCCTTCTGGTTGACCTCTTGCAAGACGTGGCGGCCCTCGTAGAGCAGCGGCACCACGGCCTCGTCCTCCACCGCGTCGCGGATGGTGTAGGCGGGCTCGATGAAGCCGCCGAATTTCCGGGCGGTGCTCTTTTCCTCCTTCATCAGCGGCGTTCCGGTGAAGCCGATGTAGCAGGACATCGGCAGCGCCTTCTGCATCAGGATGTTCGCCTCGCCATACTGGCTGCGGTGGCTTTCATCGACCAGAACGAAGAGGTTGCCGTCTTCGATCTTGAAGTTCTTCGCCTCCTTCGCCGCCGCGCCGAATTTCTGGATCAGCGTCGTGATCACCGCGGCCCGCTCGTCGCGCAGGAGCTGGATCAGGTGGGCGCCGGTCTTCGCCTGCTGCGGTTCCTTGCCGCACTGGTGGAAGGTCTTCCAGATCTGCCAGTCGAGGTCGACGCGGTCGGTGACGATCACCACCCGGGCATTCGGGATGCTCTTCTCCAGCGCCAGGGCCTTGCCGAGCAGGACCATCGCCAGCGATTTGCCGGAGCCCTGCGTTTGCCAGATCACGCCGCCCTTGCGACGGCCCTGCGGATCGCGCTGGCGCACCCGTTCCAGCGTGCTGCGGATCGCGAAATACTGCTGGTAGCGGGCGATTTTCTTCACCGCGCCGCCCTCGTCATAGATGATGAACTGCCGCGCCAGCTCGATCAGCCGTTCCGGCCGGCACAGCGACCAGAGCAGGAAATCCTGGCCGGTTGGCTCGCGGGGCTGCATCGCCTGTTCTTCGATCTCCTCCTTGGCGAAGGCGAAGAGGCCCTTGAAAAGCTTGGCGTGATCCTCCGGCCGGATCGGGGAGTTCACCGCGGCGTGGACTTGCTCGCGGACCTCGTGCATCTCCCGCCACTTCGCCCAGAATTTCAGCGGGGTGCCGGTGGTCGCGTAGCTGCCGCCGTTCTTGTTCAGCGCCAGCAGGAGCTGGGCGTGGATGAAAAGCTGCGGGATTTCGTCGTCCTGCTGGTTGCGCAGGTTCTGCTTCACCGCCTCTTCCAGCGAATGCTTCAGGTCCGGCCGCTTGCATTCGATCACGCCGAAGGGGATGCCGTTGACGAAGCACACGATGTCCGGCCGCCGGGTCTCGTGGCTGCCGCTGCGCTCCACCTCGAACTCGGCGGTGACGTGGAAGGTGTTGTTCCGCGGGTTCTCCCAGTCGATGTAGCGCAGGGTGAAGCCCTTGGTCTCGCCGTCGATGTTCTGGTCGAGGCTCTTCCCGAGCGTCAGCAGGTCGTAGATTTTCTCGCTGGTGCGGACCAGGCCCTCGAAGGGGATGTCGCGCAGCGCCTCGATCGCCTTGGCGATGTTCTCCTGGCTGAAGGGCACTTCCTTGCCCTTGAAGGAAATCCGGTTCAGCCGGTGGAGCTGGCGGGCCAGCGTGTCTTCCAGCAAGACGCGGCCCAGCTTGCCCTTCCGCTCCACGGCGGTCTCCTCCGGGCTCAGGTAGCTGTAGCCGAGCTGTTGGAGAAAGCGCAGCGCCGGGATCTGGCTGATCGGGGCTTCTTTGAAATCGGGGGTCATTGAAGAGGTTTAAATTCGATATGATCGAGGCTATTGAGGGCGGCAGCGTCATCCCGAATCTCCAAGCCCCTGTCCTTGAGACGCAGAAGCTGGGCAGCAGGGTTGATCGCGGGCTTCGAGAAATTCATGCCCGTCCTCCCTTCCATCCCGCCCGGGCAAAAAAATACCCGCCAAGTTGCGCATCGTGGAGAGGCTTGGCAGGTGTCTTAGGTTGATGATGCCGCAATGCGCCGGGCGAGCAAGCTCTCAATCGAACCCGCCGAAGTCCGCTTCCAGGCTTGATCTGAGAGCCGGGAATCACGAGATTCCTCCGCGTGGAGGTTGCCGGGCTTTCTTGTCCCGGCCGCGGGTTTCCGACCGGCCTCCGCTTCTGATTTCCATCGAACAATTCAAAGGTCCCACCCCGGTAACAAGAGCCCATGGGGCTCTTCCCTGAAAAGGGATAGCCGGGGTGGTCGCTTGTCGGGCAGGTGCGATTCATGCGTGGTCTTCCGATGGTTGCAGCGCCCGGTTCACGAATGGATATAGGCGGTGAGCGACTGGCGCACTTTGACCAGCGCCGATCTGCCGTTGGAATAGCCGAAGCCGTCGAGTCGCCGCTGCAGCTGGCCGACCACGATCCCGGGATGGCGCTTCAGCGTCTTCGCGAAGCGCTCGATCTCGGCCAAGGTGAAGCGCGGCCCGGACCTTGCGACAAACGCCTCGAACTCAGCGGTCGGCAGCAGCCACTCGGCGGCCTGACGGTCGGCGTCGTCCTCGTCCGCCCCGTTCTGCTCGATGAAGACGTAGTGTCCTTCGAGGCAGTGGGCGATCTCGTGGAGGAGGGTGAACCAGAAATTGTCGATGCGGTCGTAGCGCAGCGAGAGGGCCACCACGGGATGGCCGTCGACCGGCAGGATCGCCCCGTCGAGGTAGGTTTTTGGCAGGTGGGGCAGGATGACGAAGCCGATGCCGAGCTTCGCGAGAAATGCCGGCACCAGTGGCACGCCTTCCTCGGTTTCCGACAGCTTGAGCAAGGCCGGGATTTTCTTTCGCAGCGCCGCCGCGCTGAATGCGGGAAGCTTGCCGACCGAGGGCGCGGCGAGTTGCTCGACTCGTTTCGCCCACGCCACCTTGGCGGACCATTCCGGGCCGCGATGCTCGGAGCTGCGGAAGCTCACCGCCAGCTTGGGCGCGGTGCCGATCTTGGGAATGCAGAGGAAGCGGCAGACAGCCGCCTCTTGCTCCGCGATGGGGGATTTGCGGGTGACCGCCACCCAGCCGCGCTTGATCAGTTCCGCCAGGGGAGTGGCGGTGTAGAGGCGGCTGCGGCGGGCGACTTCATGCTTGTCGAGGTTTCGCCGCGCCTGTTGCAGGTTGTAGCTGGACTGAAGCGACGACCAGAACGCGGCATCGACGCCGAAGGCCTCGCCCAGTTCCAGGGCGGTTTCGGCGGTGATCTGCTTCTTGCCGTTGATGATCTCGCTGATTGCCTGGGACGGGCGGCCCATCACGTCGGCGAGGTCGTTCTGGGTCCAGCCCCGCTCGTCCAGCTCCCGCTGGATGATCCGGCCCGGCGACACGGCGCGCGCGGGGCCCTTGGTGCTTGTGAACATGGGGTTCTCCTTTTCTTTCTTGGTTCAGTGGTAGTCTTCGATGTCCTTGACCAGCAGGAAGGCGCCCTCGTCGTCCTTGCGGATTTCGACGATCAGGCGCCATTGCTTGTTCAGCCTCAGGGAGCGCTCATGGCTGCGCTTTCCCTTGAGCTTCTCGAAATGGAGCGACTTCAGGTCGTAGAGGGTCCGCTCGTCGGGAGCGTCCCGGATGACCGCCATCACTTCGAAAAACGCGTCGATCACCCCTTCGTCGAACTTCTTAGCTCCCTTCTCCTCTTCATAAAGGAGGAGCATCTTGCGGCTGGAGAAGTTGAATCTCATCGAGGGGCGAATTCATGGCTTCACCCTTGGGGTGAAAACCGCTTTCGTCAAGGGGTCTTTTCGGAGGCCCGCACGCGAATCTTGCCGGTCAGCAGCCGCTGCATCAGCCCGCGCTTTTGCTGGTCGAGGGCTTCGCGTTGGCGGCGGAGGAGGGTGAGTTCCTGATCGGCGGTGTCGAGGATGGTGGCGATCTTCTGCTGCTCGGCGAGGTCGGCGGGGAGGCGGATGGATTCGCGGAGGAAGACGTCGGGGTCGAATATCAGCTTCTCGATGTGGACGCCTGTACTGGAGACGCGGGCGAGGCGGATCAGGCGGCGGGTCTGGGCGAGCCAGGCGAAGAAGGGCATGTGGAGCTTGTCTGGTGCCCGGTTGTCGAGATGGCATACTCCTTCGAGACGTGGCCGCCTTCGAACGCGGGGGTGACGAAGCCCCAAGCACCGTGGACGACCTGGCGCTTGGAGATCAGGAAATCGCCGGAGCGGATTTCGTGGAGGTCCTGGGTCTTGTATTCGGAGCCTTTGACCTCGGGGCGGCGGAACAAGCCTCCGCAGCGGCGGCGGAGGCTGACGAGATTGAGGCCGAGGTCGGGATGCCAGTCGATCGGACGGAACACGCGTTCCAAGACCTCGCTCATGCGGACTTTCTTCCACGCTCCCACCGCGCCCTTCACCCGCTTCCTGCCGGTGAGGAGTTGCTGCATGAGCGCCTGTTTGCGGCGGTCCTTGGCGGCGATGAGGGCGTCGAGCTTTTCGAGGGCCTCGTCCCAGGTGGAGAGGATGTCGGCGATCTTGCGCCGCTCAACTTGAGACGGGTAGTGGATTGGAATCGAGCGGATGAGGTCAGCACTGAGATTCTCTTGGCTACCACTGTTGCTCAGCTTCCGGATGTTTTGATAATTGAACGCAAGATAGTGGTAGAGGTAGGCGGTGTCCTCAGAGGATTGAAGGGTGATCGCCGCGCATGCTTGGTTGATAGCAGCATCAATTTCGAGAATCGCGACTTGGCCTCGGGTCTTCCCCTGGCCGTACATCGCCATTAGGAGCGTGTACTTTGGGAAAATCTTCGTCGCCGAGCCGGCTACTCCCGCATGGGTGATCCTCTCTTCGGTATTTTTGATCCGGTTGAACTGAACCTCTCCGGTTTTCACCCAAGGAATGTCTCCTCCCCAAAATTCTGGATTGGATCGACTTGGCGTTCCGCCCGAAGCGATCGATGCAATGTCGCCGAGAAGGAGTCTCTTCATCCTCCCACCTCCTCTCCCGCTTGATCGGCTGAGGGTTTGCTGCGGCGTTTGGCGCCCTTGATGTCGGTTTCGAGGTCCCGGTTGACTTCGCGGGAGCCCTCGGTTTGAACCGTGGCAAAATTTGCCACGGTTGCCCCGGCTGCGAGTTCCCCCTCGGCGAAGACGTTCTTCACGTGCTTGAGGATCAACGACTTGTCCCGCTGGAACAGGTCGGCCATCTGGCCGGCGGAGAGCCAGATGATGTCGTTGACCAGCCGCACGTCGATGCGCGAGCGGCCGTCCTCGGTCTGGTAGAGGAGGATTTCGCCGGAGTTTTCCATGGGGCTAGTGGTCAAGTTTTAGAGCGATTCGAGCAGTCCGGGCACGGTGGCTTCGAGGGAGCCGAGGAGTTCCTGGCCGGTGGCTCCGGAGCGGAGATTGAGCAGGGGGAGCAAGCCGGCGGCGGCGAGGGCTTCGCCATCCGCGGCGAGTCGGTCGCGCAGGGCGGAGGAGATGAGGGCGGGATGCTTGTCGGCTTGGCCGGGTCCAGGGAGAGCGTCGAGCAAGGTCTGGACGAGCGACCAGAGCGGCGGCCAGGAGATCCAGCGGGGCAGCGGAGCGCCGGCGGTGAGGAATTGCCAATCGGCGGCTTTGAGGTGGTAACGGCGGGAGCTTCCGCGTCCGCCTTTGCCCGGGCTGCGGCGGGC
>CAMCXS010000151.1 GCA_945883495.1 Akkermansia muciniphila | reverse complement strand
AATTCTTGGGAATTCCGCTACGCGATGGGAATCAACTTCGTAGCGGACGCGCCCATGCCGTCCGTTTCCGTTCGTGAGGCGGAATTCTGGGGAATTCCGCTACGCGAAGAGAATCAACTTCGTAGCGGACGCGCCCACGCCGTCCGTTTCCGTTCGTGAGGCGGAATTCTTGGGAATTCCGCTACGCGATGGGAATCAACTTCGTAGCGGACGCGCCCATGCCGTCCGTTTCCGTTCGTGAGGCGGAATTCTGGGGAATTCCGCTACGCGAAGGGAATCAACTTCGTAGCGGACGCGCCCATGCCGTCCGTTTCCGTTCGTGAGGCGGAATTCTGGGGAATTCCGCTACGCGAAGGGAATCAATTTCGTAACCAAAAGATGGGGCCGGGTCAGGAGAACCAACCAGTGACCGGCTTCCGAAGTCCGGTCTTCGCTACCCTGAAGAAATGCTTCCGAGGTGACGCCGAGGCTCCGGCTTGAGCTTTCCGACAAGGTCAACCACTCACCGCCCGGCGAGGTCTAGCACGGCCTGGTCTGACTGGCCGATGACGAAGAGCCGGAGTACGTGACCAAGGAGCAAAGGTCTGGATTGGGTTGTGCAGCCCTAGTTACGTCCGTTGGGGATCGCATCCAGGAAGGAACCGGTTGACGGCTCCCCGGTCCCGCCTACTCTCGCTGTGTCACATGGCGATGCTCAAGGTGTTCCTCTCCTACCGACGCGACGACCTCCACGGCGTGGCCCAAGGGATCGTAGGGCGGATCTATGACCGCTTGGAGGAGCAGTATGGGGGTGAGAATGTCTTCATGGACGTCACGGATATTCCACCCGGGGCGAACTTCGTGGAGTACCTGGACCAGTGGGTGAGCCGGGCTGACGTCGTCCTCGCGGTGATCGGCCCGCAATGGGCGGAGATCCTTGTAGCCCGCCGAGCCGATCCCCGGGACTTCATCCGCATCGAACTGGAAGCCGCCCTGGCTCGGGGCATTCCCGTGGTGCCGCTCCTGCTCCGCGGCGCCCGGATGCCGGGACCGGACGTGCTCACCGGCGGCTTGGCCCGACTGGCGGAGCGTCAGGCCTTTGTGGTGGATGATGGCCGGGATTTTAAGCATCACGTCGGCAAGTTGATCGGGGATCTGGATACGCATTACTCGGGGCAGAGAACAGCTTCGCGGCCAGAGCCACAAGCGTTGCCTGTGACTCCGGTGCCCAAGCCGAAGCCGGTGTCAAGTCCGTCGTATCCCGCCGCGGAGCCAAAGTCTCCGATCTCTCGACGGCCTAGTGGTTTGGTTATTTTTTTGTTGGTGTTGGTGTTGGTGTTGGTGGTGGCGATGGGATTCGCCGCTTGGTCGAGATTCATGGCAGGGCCAACTCCGTCCCTTTTCACGCCCCGGCCAGAGCCTCCCGTGGAGGCGTCTCCGTTTTCTCCGGTAGATGGAACCAGTGCCCGGCCTTATCAGAATACGCTGGGGATGAGATTCGTCGGCGTTCCGGGGACGAACGTCGCCATGAGCATCTGGGAAACCCGGCTGCAGGATTACGCCGCGTTTGCGGAGGCGACTCCCGGGATCAAGGATCAATGGAAGTCCGGGGCTAGCCGTCCGGATTTGCCAGTGGTGAACGTGAGCTGGGACGATGCCCAGGCGTTTTGCAAGTGGCTCTCCCAGAAGGAAGGGAAAAGCTATCGTCTCCCTACCGATCACGAATGGAGTCTAGCGGTGGGGATCGGAGACGAGGAAAATCCCAAAGCCAGCCCCAGGGAAAAGGATGGGAAGATTGAAGGGGTTTACCCTTGGGGCAAAGCCTGGCCACCGCCAAAAGGAGCGGGCAATTATTACGAGGACGGAGTTTCTGGCTATGCGGACGGCCATGACCACTGCTTGGCGCCGGTTGGAAGCTATGATCCGAATCCGTTGGGGATGTTCGACTTGGGGGGGAACGTCTGGGAGTGGTGCGAGGACAAATACGACCCCGCGTCGTCGGATTCTGTGCAGAGGGGAGCGTCTTGGAGCAATTGGGTCGCGCTCGACCGACTCTCGTCGTCGTATCGAATCGGCATGGAGTCTTCGTATTCTTTTCATAACGTCGGGTTTCGGGTGGTGATGGTCGTCGGCGAGCGCTAGGGGGCGTAGCCTTCCCTTCTTTATCCTGCAGTCGCAGGCTCTCCTGGAATGGCTCCGTCTGATTTTGGTGCGTTGCCGCGCTGGGTAGTCCTTCTCTTTCTTTACCGTTCTGTCGATGTGGCTTTCATCAGGCAGATTTTCGACTTCTCCTCCGGGCTTCAAACCGGAGCGAATCGCGAAGACCGGTAAAGGACGTCGTCGTCTCGTATGCGTGGACTGCTGAGACCCGTCTCAGCCTTCCCGGCCGAAGCTTGCTGAGGTCCGCAAACGTTGTCGCAGCGGGGGGCGAGAAGGGTTGCCGTGGGAAGGACGCGGTGCGGTCGCGTGCTCGTTTCTCGCGCCCCGCCAGGGCGCACGAATTTGGATGATGCAACATCCGGTGGTTTCACCACCGGCTTCCATCTTTGGGTCCCTCCGGGACGGGAATGCGATGGTCGATTAAAGAAACGGATTCACCACCCGGACTCCGCCGTAATCCTGTCCGTGGTTCAGGTCTTCCGTGATCAACTCGCTTGCGCCGCTGGTGTGCGCAGCCGCGAGGATCATGGCGTCCCAAAGCGAGAGCTGCCATCTCAATTGGAGCGACAGTCCTAGCCGGAACAGAGCCAGCGTGTTGTCGATCACCGGCCATATCGAAAAGTCGGTGATGAGGACGGCAGCTTCCTGGGGCGAATGGCCCTTTCGGAGGAAGTTCACGTAGAATTCCTGGAGCACCTGCACACTGACAGCGGTTTCGCCCGGTTGAAGCCAAGCGGTCTCAATGAGAGCCTGGGCGATCGAGCGCTTTGCTGGCGCATCGAGGTCGTAACCGTAGAGCAGAATGTTGGTGTCCAGAAATCGCTTAACGATCATGGACTTGTTCCCGGCTCAGGGGCAGCCCGCCAAGATGATAGCCTTGGCGGAGCCTGGCGATGGCTTCTGTGGGCGTGGCGGTGGGGGCTTCGACTCCCAAGATTGTGTTCAAACCCTCGACGATGAGGTCTTCGACCGTCGTCCGGCGACGGGCGGCAGCGAGTTTCGTCCGTTCCAAGAGCTGATCGGGGAGGTCGATCGTGGTCTTCACGTGGACAATATCAGGGATGGATTGGCGCTCTGTCAATGTTGCTGGTTCGTGGACTGCTGAGACTCGTCTCAGCCTTCCCGGCCGAAGCTCGCTGAGGTCCGCAATCGTTGTCCCCGCGGGACAGAAGAAGGAAGCCGGTGGTGCCGCCGCCCCCCGGCAAAACCACCGGATCAGCGAGCGACCTCCGGTGGATCTTCCGATTGTCCCGCACCTTTCAGGGCGGGAGGCTTGTCGTGGGGGCCCCAGGGCTGCGGTCGCCACAAGCTCCCTGCGCCCTGGGCTATCCTGTCCCGGCCCGTTGGGCCTCTGTCGGAATCGGTTCCAACTTGCGGGTAGAACCCAGCCTCCGGCATCGAGGAGACTTTTGCTCCGCCCGGGGACCGTGAGTCAGATCCATCGATGATCGCCAGCCTCCAGGCCTCCATTGACGTGATGCTCGATCCGTTCGGCAAATGCCGGGGTCCGGACAGCTTGAGGGAACGCGTTCAAGAGCTGGCCGATGAGAGCAGAGCGGACGTCCTGGGGCCGGCCATAGCTTGCGGGGCTTAGTCCCGCAAGAGGGCAACGGCCACCGCGACGAGGCAGAAGAACACAAACGCAGCGACTTTCCACGGGGAAGAGAAGAGGTAGAGCCAGGGACGTTTGTCGGGATCCCTGGCCAGTAGAACGCCCGGTTCGACCGGTTGGGAGTCCGGTGGTGATGGATCCGGAGTCATCGGTTGTGCTTCCTGGATCCAGATGGAAGACGAATTGGTGGCTGAACAAAAGAAGAAAGTTTTGAGGGGGATGGAGTGGAGGTGCCCGTGCTTGGGGCAAAATCTCTTGACGCTCAGGTGAAGGCCGGTTTAAAGCGAAGGAGATCCTGCTAACGAGACAAAACCCACTCCGAGCCTTGAAAAACTCGCCGTACCTCCTGGTCTTCGCTCTGCTCTTGGTTGCGTTGGGCGTTTGGAAGTGGCAGAGCACGAGCAAGGAGCGGAGCAAGGAACGGGAGGCGGAAGCCCAGGTCAGCTCGGCGCTTCCATCCGTTTTCAAGACAGGCTTCCCAGATTACGTACCGCTCAAGGAACGGCGCGCCGCGCTCTCCAGTGCGGAGAGCGCGCTGTCTCAACACGCCGTGAGCGAACGAAGACTCCTGCAGCAGAGGTCGATCGATCAGGCCAAGCAGCTCAATGCGCTTACGGACACCTTGCTCGGGGCGATGACCCCAGAGATTCCCGCGACAGCTTCGCAGCCAGGAACGGTGACGTCCGAGGCCCCGCGTCCCGTTGTCCGGTTTTCTGACGCGATTGGCTTGCAAGCTCCGCCGCAACGATCGGCTTCTCTGCTCAAGCATTGTTTTACGAGCGAGCCTTCGCGGTTTACGGCCCTGTGGCCAGGCATTCCCCAAGTGTTCCACTCCCCGGTCTCAGGCGATGACGATGCGGAGGAGGCCGCACCTTTCCTTTATATCTATTGGTATCAGCACGAGCCCACGGGAGACATCTACTCCATCACCGCCGCCACGGGGAAGGGCCTCCGCAAATTCTCCAGTCAGTTGTTTGAACTGGAGAAGCAAGCCGTCATCGAGGATGCCAAGGCGCGCTGGGTGAAAGAGACGATCGATGACCATCCAGAGAAAGGGGAAGCCACGCGCGCCAGCGTTTACACCATGGACGGGAACACGTTGCGCACCACGTTCCGGTGGGAATTCGTGACCGATACGCATTTTTGTGTGCTGGAGTATTCACTCGACGGACCGGGCGATCAGCCTCTGCCGGAGGTTGGGGAGGCGTTCCGGAACGGTTTTGAAATGCATTCCGGGGAGGGGAAGACTGTTCCGTGACGGAGGCGTGGCTAGCGGATTTGATCGCAGGGGCCATGGTCCGGCCGAGGTCGGATGCTTGAGAGCGTCAAGCAGTTGAACCGCTCTTTCTCCGGCCCAAGCCAAGCGCCGGCGGCGGGGGCGCGTCCGGCGCGAGGAAAGCGCTTCCCGCGCTGGCGGGAGACCGCACCCCACGCGGGAAACGCCGTCTCGCCATCGCGGGAACGTGCAGGAGACGAGGGGAACGTCCTCCGGCCCGAGCGGGAGCTGCATCCGGCGTTGGGAACACGTTCCCGAAATCGCGGGAAGCTGCACCGGACGCTGGAAACGTTCTCCCGCCGTTGCGGAAAGACGCAGTGGACGCGGCAAACGCGTTCCCCTCGGCGCGGGAGGCCAAGCGGACGTGGGGAACAGGATTCCGCTGGTTTGAGGGCAGGACCGCGCTAAGGTGAAGGCGATGGTGGCCTCGACGTCCTTGCCTTCTGAACCGGCTGTCTACCTGCGTTCGCAACTTTGGTCTCAGCGGGACCGAAGAGGAAAGCATTGCATATGGACGGGCATTCTTGCCTGTCCTTAGAACGAGCCGACAACGGGTGGCCAGACAGGAATGTCCGGCCTACGTGCGGGGCGCGGCCGCGTCCGCTACTCCTTCTTCTTCTCAATCAACCGGATCTCCCCAATGACCATCCCCGGATCGACGGCTTTGCACATGTCGTAGATGGTCAGGGCGGCGACGGAGACGGCGGTGAGCGCTTCCATTTCCACGCCGGTTTGGGCGGTGGTGCGGGTGCGGCACCAGATGGCGACGCCGTCGCTGCGGAGTTCGAACCCGACTTCCACATGGGAGAGCGGGAGTTGATGGCAGAGGGGAATGAGTCGTTCGGTCTGTTTGGCCGCTTGGATGGCGGCGATCCGGGCCACGCCGAGGACGTTGCCTTTGGCGATCAAGTTGTCCTCGATCAAGGTCACGGTGGCGGGGGCGAGCCGGATGAAACCGGAGGCGGTGGCTTCCCGGCGGGAGAGCGGTTTGTCGCTGACATCGACCATCGCGGCTGTGCCGTCTTCGTGAAGATGCGTCAGTTTGGGAGCGTCACTCATTCTGTGGGTTATCCACCGATGGCGATCATGCGTCGCCGGGGTTGGTAGTTGTCCCGGAATTCGTGCTCCTTGGGTTTGCGAGCGACGACTTCCAGGAAGAGCCGCTCCAGGTCCGCCTCGGTGGTGGCGGGGTTTCGGAGGGCGTCGCGGAAATCGAATTCGAGGTGGCTGCCGAGGCAGGGGCGCAACTTGCCGTCCGCGGTGAGGCGGAGCTTGTTGCAGGTTTCGCAGAAGTGGAGATTCGTCATCGCGCCGATGAAGCCGATGCGTTGGCCGGTGGCCGGCACTTCGAAATAGGTGGCCGGTCCGTTGGTTTTGAAGTCCGGCAACGGCGTGAGCGGGCCCAGGCGGAATTCAAGGAGGCGTCGAGCTTCGCCGGCGGAAAGGAAGTTGTCCTCGGTGAGAACGTGGCGGGAACTCACGGGCATGAGTTCGATGAAGCGGATCAGGCAGTCCTGGGCCCGGGCGAACTCGACGAGGTCCCAGAGTTCGTGCTCGTTCGTCCCGCGCATCAGGACGCAGTTCAGGCGGATCGAGGTGAACCCAGCTTCTTTCGCGGCGCGGAGGCCGTCGAGGAATTGCGGGAGAAAATCGCGCCCTGTGGTGCGGGCGTAGGCCTCCCGGTCCAGGGAATCGAGCGAGAGGTTGAGGGCATCGACCCCGGCTTGGCGCAATCCATCGGCCACGGTGCCGGTGCCGTGCGGGCGCGCCAGGAGGGTTCCGTTGGAGGAGACACCGATCTGGCGGATGCCGTGGCAGGCGTTCAACCGGGCGATGAGATCGACGACGCCGGGCCGGGTGAGCGGTTCACCGCCGGTGATGCGGAGCTTGGAGATGCCGAGCCGGGTTCCCGTGGCGACCATGCGGACAATCTCGTCGTCGGAGAGGACGTCCTCGCGCGCTGCCCAGGTTTGGACCTCGTCAGGCATGCAATAGGAACAGCGCTCGTTGCACCGGTCGGTCACGGAGACGCGCAGATAGCTGATGCGGTGGCCGAAAGGGTCTTCCACGAGAACATCAGTATGAGCCGGGGCGGGGCGGATGACAAATGTTTGCTCGGCCGGGGCGAGGCGCAATTCCGCCAAGGAACGGACGGCGTGGGCGCGTCCGCTACGAAGAGAGGTAGCGGAATTCCCAAGAATTCCGAATCGACAAACGTAGGAACGGACGGCGTGGGCGCGTCCGCTACAGGAGAGGTAGCGGAATTCCCAAGAATTCCGAATCGATACACGTAAGAACGGACGGCGTGGGCGCGTCCGCTACGAGGAGAGGTAGCGGAATTCCCAAGAATTCCGAATCGACAAACGTAGGAACGGACGGCGTGGGCGCGTCCGCTACGAGGAGAGGTAGCGGAATTCCCAAGAATTCCGAATCGACAAACGTAAGAACGGACGGCGTGGGCGCGTCCGCTACGAATTCTGCCCACGCGTCTCGCGTACCGCGAAGATCCTCCAAAACCGGTTCCAATAATCTTCATCCCAAATCGACACTTCGGGAAACCCGGGTAAGAGACAACCGAGGAATGGATAGTCTCGCAGCCCAGCTTCCTCCTCCACGATTCCCGCGCGCAGCGGGTTGGCGCGGATGTACCAGGCGATGTCCTGGAATCCGTCGCGCTCGCGTTCCCGATCTTCCCGCAAAACGTGGTCGTAGCCTTGCTTCTGAAGCGAAACGCCATGGAGGCGCAGCATGCCGGTGAGATTCTTGCGGAGGAAGCGCATGGCCAGGCGTTGATCCGCGTCGTCGTGGAACCCGGCTGCTAGCAGGTGCAGGTGATCCGGCATTAGGCAGTAGATCGGCACCACAAGGTGATAGAGGAAACCCATGTGGGTGAGGTATTCCCGAAACATCAGGTGAAAGCGCTCGTCCAACCAACCCGTTGCGCGGTCTTCCATGGTCATGGACCAATGCACCATGGCCTTGCCGCGATACCACTCCTCCGGAAGGCGCCGGAGATAGGAGTGGCGCCGCGTGGGGGGCGGGTGCGGACTCGATGTCGAATGCGGATCATCCATACGAGCATGGATTCATAACGCATCCGTAGCGGAATTCCGCAGAATTCTGAATGGATAAACGTAAGAACGGACGGCGTGGGCGCGTCCGCTACGAAGAGAGGTAGCGGAATTCCCAAGAATTCCGAATCGACAAACGTAAGAAC
>CAMCXS010000150.1 GCA_945883495.1 Akkermansia muciniphila | reverse complement strand
ACCACGAACGCCTGACCTACCGTCACGCCGGCCGCGACTTCCGTCTCACGGACGTCTACGGCCGCGTCGTTCCCGGCTTGCTCGGATGAGCCGATCCGCTACACACTGCGGGGCACCGACGAGAGGAGCCGGCTGAGCCACGGAAAGAGCTGTTTTTTGCGGCTCACCACCCCATCCATTTCAAAGATCCCGTGGTCGCGCTTCGGATAATCGACGCGATCAAGCAGACCTTCCGGTCCTTCCATGAGGAGGATGCTGAAGTGCTGGCCGATGTCGGTGACCATGCAGCAGGCGAGATCCAGGTTGCGCTGTTTGATCAAGGCGCGCAGTTCCTCTTGGAGCGAGGGGACCGATGGCCAGAGATGATGGAGACCGAGTTCTTCGATTTGGGAGATGCTGACCCGGTAGCCCGCTTCCTCGTATTCTTTGCGGTCGCTGGAAACGGCTTCGCTCGGGGTGGAGCTGTTGAGCACGGAACCGGCGGCGAAGAAGTCCTTGGCGAATTGATCGACGTTCAGTTCCGCGATTTTGGAAAGCCAATCGAGCAGCTTTTTGTCCTCCGGCGTCGACGTCGGTGAAGTCAACTTCAGGGTGTCCGAGATGAGTCCGGCGCAAAGGCAGGTCGCGATCGATTTTGAAGGGATGAGCCCCTGATCCCAGAAAAGACGCCCGACGATGGTCGAGGTCGAGCCAACCGGGAGGTTGATGAAGCGGATCGGTTCCTTGGAAACCAAGTTCCCACTGAGCCGGTGGTGATCGATCACTTCCAGGATGTTCGCTTCTTCCGCTCCGGTGACGGCTTGGGAGAATTCGTTGTGATCCACCATGATCAGCTGCGGGCGCGGCAAATCGATGAGGTCGGAACGCGAGAAGACGCCGCTGAGCTGGCCTGTTTCGTGGTCGATGACGGGAAACAGCGCTTGCGAGGTTTCGCGGATTTCCTGTTGGATCGAATTGACCAAGACATTCGACTCAAAGCGGATGAAGTCCTTGGAAACGGCTTCGCTGATGCGGCGGGACCCGCGGATGAATTGGATCGTGCTGGCAGTGTCATGCCGCGTGGTGAGAATGGCCACGCCCCTCTCCCGGGCGGCTTCGCGGATTTCCGGGGACATCTCAAATCCGCCAGTGATCACCAAACAGCAGACACCCGCTTCCACCGCGAGATGCTGGATGTTCTCCCGGTCGCCGGTCACCACGACGACTTGCTCATGCGGGAAGCGGCCGATGCGGTCGCGAATGATTTCCGGACTGGAGGCGGCCACCATGAGGATGAAGTCCTCTTCTTTGTCGCGATGCTCGTCGGCGAACCAGAGCTTGCTGTCCATGGCCCGCTCCATGCTGCCCAGGCTGGTGCGGACGACGCGCATGCGCTCCGGGCTCTCGCCCACGGGGAGGAGGAGCTTGAGCAGCTCCGTGAGGTAGAGCATGCCGTTGAGCTGGTTTTCGCCCTCCACGATGGGGATGCTCCGATAACCGCCCCAGAGCATGCGCTGGTAGACATCGAGGAACGATTCGTGAGGCGCGGCGCTCACGATTCCCTTCTGGCAGATGGAACCGACCGTCAGCCGCAGATCCATGACCAGCTCGGGAACGGGCACGCCGGCTTTGCGGAGGACCCACTCGGTCCGCGCGGTAATGGAACCGCAGCGCGCCGCCACGGCCTTCGGCATGCGCGTCCGTTGCAACAAGTCCGCGTAGCCGATCGCCGCGCAGATGGCGTCGGTGTCCGGGTTTTTGTGGCCAAGCACGTAAGTTACACTGGGGTCATGCATCATTGCCCCGATCCCTCGTTCGCCAGTCCGGCGATGTCAAAATGGAAAGTGAGGAGCCCGGCGGAAGGGCGTTTTCTCAGGGTTTGCCGCAGAAGTTGGTTGCTCACAGGCCCAATCGGATTTTTTGGTGATGTCATGCCTTCGTACCCGGTCAGCTCCGCTTTAGTGGCCCTCGTGCGCCACCTGGAGGAGCGACGAGCCCAGGGAGAAGAATACGCCTGGCTCAGCCCAAAGGCGCGCAAGGAACTCCGGGAATTGCCGCTCACCTTGACCTCGGCGGCCTCAACCGTCGCCACTCCGGCGCCGAAGCCAGCTTCGAAACCGGCACCAGCCCAGGCACCCGCACCGGCGATGACGCCCGCTTCCCCGGCTCCTCCGCAGACACCTGCCCCGGCCGAAACACCCACGGGCCCGAGCCCCGCCGTTCCCTCGCCTCCGGCCGTGGCCCCGACCTCGGCCCCCAAGCTCGTTCCCGAAGGCGCGACCAAGGCCGAGAAGCTCCGCTGGCTCGCGGATCGCGCCAAGGATTGCCCCGACGTCAAGGCCCTCGACTCGCTTCGGGACATCATGGTCTTTGCCGTCGGCAATCCGGATGCCCGACTCATGTTTGTCGGGGAAGCCCCGGGAGCCGAAGAGGAGCGGCAAGGAGAACCATTCGTCGGACCGGCCGGTCAGCTGCTCACCAAGATGATTGCCGCGATGGGCCTCAAGCGCGAGGAGACCTATATCAGCAACATCGTCAAGTTCCGCCCCGCCGTTCCGAACCAGGGGGAATCGAACCGCAAACCGTCCAAGGACGAAATGGCGGCCTGCTTGGGCTTCATCCGCGCGGAGATCGAAGTCGTGAAACCGGAAGTGATCGTGGCGCTCGGCGGAACGGCGGCACAAGGCTTGCTAGGCGTGGAGGAGCCGGTCGGACGGTTGCGCAACCAGTTCCACTCGTTTGAAGGAATCCCGCTGATGGTCACCTTTCATCCGTCTTATCTGCTGCGGAACACCTCCCTCTCCGAGCGGCGCAAGGTCTGGGAAGACTTGCTGCTCGTCATGGAACGTCTCAAACTCCCCATCTCCCCCAAGCAACGCGCCTATTTCACCTCATGAGCCCAGAGGAAACTTCGACTCCCGCCCCACCTCCATCGAACGCCAATCGCGGGTGCGGCGGGGCTTGCTTCAACGCGGTCGTCATCGTCTTTGTGCTCACCGGCCTCGCCGTGGTGGCGGCGTTCTTCGGGCCCCCGGTGATTGCTGACTTCGCCAAGTTCTACTTTGATAAGTTCCGGCGCGAAGCCTTCACCCAAGACATTCAAGAGACCTTCCGCGAGCACGTGGTGCGGATCAGCAGCACAAACGGCAACATCCTCGAAGTGGCCGTGAAGGAAAGCGATGAGGCGTTCGACCGCCGCACGGAGCTCCAGGTGGCCGGCGTCAAGGTCCCGTTTTTCGACACCACTGTCACCGCGAAAACCCGGGCGACCTTCCGATACCACATCAAGCTCGATGGCGGTTGGCGGTTGCGCAAAGAGGGAGACGGGGCCGGCCAAAGCCTCGTCGTCGTTGCTCCTAAAGTCGAACCCACCTTGCCGGTCGCGTTCGATAGCCGTGCCATGGAATCGGAGCTGAAGGGCTGGTGGATCGCCCGGTATCATCAGGAACTGAGCCTCGACGAACTTCACAAAGGCTTGACCAGCAAGCTCGAGCAGCGCGCAAAGAGCCAGGAGAGCATCGACTCCGTGAGAGAAGCCAGCCGCCACTCCGTGGGCATGTTCGTCAAAAACTGGCTCGTGACGGAAGATCAATGGCGCGCCGAGGGCATCAGCAGCATCAAGGTGCTTTTCCCCGACGAAGAACAGAAAGACACCGAAGGTCTTCCCGCGACGGTCGAGCTCGACAAGCTCACCCTCCCGTAAGTCGACATTTTCCCGGACCGCAAACCCGGCATTTCAAATACCAACGCCATGGACGTTGCACCAGCGGATCGCTCCGGGGTGCCCGAGGCGGGCCGCTTTCACAAACAGCGTGCGGGCCTCTCCCGAATTCGCCGGAGTGCCGACGCCATGTTCCAGGCAAAGCGCGGAAATCACCATGGACCAGAGGGCTTCTTCCTGAGCTCCTTGGCGGAAGAGACGGTAAGCCTCCCCTTGATTCGGGGAAACGCCGTCCCCCGTGAGGTAAAGAAAGCCGAGATTGCCCAACGATTCCCGGTTCCCCCGGTCAATCGCCTCGCGATACAGCTGCGCCGCCCGCGCCTGATCTTTCGGCAGGACTGTTCCCACGGCGTAGCAGGTAGCCAAAACATCGGTGGCACGGGCATTGCCCGCCTCGTGTGCCCGGCGCAGCCAATCGACCGCAGCGGATTCGTCGCGCGGCAGCCCACGGCCACGGAAATGGCATTCCGCTAATTTGTACATCGCGTCCGAGTTTCCGCCCCGCGCTGCTTCCCGGAAAAACACGGCGGCTTCGGTTTGATCCGCTGGAGCGAGGCTGGCCGAGAGGTAATCCCCCATCCAGAGCATCGCATCGACATTGCCGGCGGCGGCGAGCTCGCGTTGGTGAAGTGGATAGGAGTCGCGCTGGGCCGGCGCGGACAACGGCTGCGCCCGCAATTTCCCGTTTTCGCCAGGCGCGTCCTTGTCTCCGGCGGGAGATCCACCGGTCAGAAACGCAGTGGCGGCCGCGAAGAGACCTTGCGTCGGATCAGCGGTGGCCCAGCCATCGCGCAATCGGCCCAAGTCCATCAGCAACGCGTCGCGCTTGCGGCTTTCCAAGATCGTTCTGGCGCGCTGCAAGTCGAGAGCCGTGGCCGTGGAGGTGGCCACTGGCACCGAAGGAGCCATATTCACTGGCACCGAAGGAGCCATATTCACTGGCACCGAAGGAGGCGTATTCGCTGGAATGACGGTCGGCGCAACTGGAACAACCGTCGCCACGACAGCTGGGGCCTGCGCCGTGGACTCCTGCAAGGCAAGGTGACCAAACGCGGCCAACACGAGCAAGGCCGAGGCGGCCACGGCCAATCGAAGCCCCAAAGCCTGGACTTGCGGCCTGCCGGGGGCCAATCGCCGGAGGGACGAACTCGCTGGAAACACGTCCCGGGGATTTGTAGCCAACGCCCGAGCTAGCGAGGTCAGCAGGACCTCGCGAGCTGCGGAGTGATTTGCGAGCGGAAATTGCAACGCTGATCTGAAGCAGGCGACCACATGAGCCGGGATGCCTTCGTGACCGCAGGCTTCACGAGTCAATCCAAAGGCCAGAATGACAAACGAGTATTCCGGCAGGAATGTCCGCGCCAACGCTTCCGGGCAGGAAATCAGCGGTTCAAGGCCAGTCAAATCGCGTCCCAAGAGATTCGAGGGGAAGGAACGGAGCTTGATCTCAAAGGCCGCTGAATCTGTCAGATTGCCGAAAAAGGTGGTCGAGGATTGCCCCTTCGCAGGGAACAGGTAGACGTCTCGGCTGCTGAGCGGCGGCGTCAACCAGCCACCCGAGCGCACTTGGGCCAGGGTATCGCTGATTCTCCTCAGCAGCGCCAGCAATTCCTCATTCGACAGCTTCCCTCGTTTCTGGAGGAGGTCGGCCAGGCAGATGCCGCCAGTCGTGCTTTCCGCGAAAAGGCGGCAGCAAGGATCCCGCATCACGGAATCGACCGGCAGGAATCCCACAGTCTGTCCAGGACGCTGAGTCAAGTTCGTCCCCTGCCGGAAGTAGGGCTCCAAACTGAGCCCGGTGATGCGCTCTGGCGGTAAAATGTGGACCCAGCGCAACCCGCCTCGAAACACGTCGGTCGCCTCGTACGCCGTGGGCAGTCCACAGGCCGCTCCATCCCGATGATACTCGAAGCGATCGGGCAGTTCCGCCGGCTTGGGAAACCAAGACAGCGAGGCCCGGTTCAACGCTGCAACCGGAAGCGCGGTCGCTTCCGGGTCGTCGAGCGGCAATTCCCCCAAAAGCTCTTCAAGCTCCTGGAACGTCACCGGCAGGCAATCCGTGATCCGGCGCCAGAATTCGCTGTAGCAAACCGCTTCCGCCGCCATGAGTGCCCCGCCAGAGGCTCGCAACAGGGCAATCAAGTCCGCTATGGCCGATTGTTCCGACGCCACGCTCCCCGGATTGCGCGCTGGGCGCGGGTCGTAGTCCGCAAGCCCCGCCCGCCAGGGACCGTCGCTACCCGCGCTCGGCCACACTTGGATGCGGGCGGCGTCCAAAACGGGGCGAATTCCATGGTCGCTCACCAACCCCCGGACTGCGGGAAGCAGTAGACGCCCCAAGCGGACGACCGCCTCCGGCGCCAAAGGTCCGGTCACCGCCAAAAGATCCTGCAACGAACCGCCCGGAAGCAGTTCCATGACCTGGTAAAAGCGGGCGTCCACCACGCCAAAATCCAATGGGTAAGCCACCCCGGGCACATACGCCGTGCGCAATCCACCGCCCGTCTCTTGAAACAGGCAAAGCATCCTTTGGTCCGCGAGAAAGTCACGGCGATAAATCTTCACCGCCAAAAAGCGCAGGTGCGGCTCCGAAAACACCAAATGCAACACCGATTGATCGTCCCGGGCGATGACGTCGCCGGATCTGACGAGCAATTTGCTGACCAAGTTCTGGAGGGAATCCTTCAACAGTGTTCGACGCCCCCCAAAACCTGGGGGAAGACATCGCGGACAGTAGCCGCAAGTCGCAATTTTGACCACCGAAAAACCGTTGAGTCGCAAAATCGCCAACGAAACCACCCGCTAACGAGCCATCGCTTGGCCGCCGCCCTGCTCCCTCGGGCCCCATCCGATCCGCCTTCCTCGATTTGAACGCCCGGCCCTGACTCGCCTCTAACGCGTGGTTCCTCCTCAGTCTTCCGACTCTTTTCCCCCACCCCATCCTGCCCGCGCCATGCCTACCATTCAGTTCCTAGAGGGATCGCTCCAAGGCCAATCCTTCGAGGTCGATCACCTGGGAGCCACTCTCGGTTCCAGCAATCGCTGCGAACTCCAAGTCGCCGATACCGGGGTCGCCCAGAAACATCTCACGTTGACGCACGAAAAAGGCCAGTGGGTCCTGCGCGATCTGCGCACCAAGCAAGGAACCACCGTGAACCAACAGCCGGTCCGCGAAACTTTGCTCGGCAATGGCGACGTGGTGCGACTCGGTTCGGCATCGTTCCGCTTCCGTCTCAGCGGCTCAGAACCTCTCCCGCTCCCTCCGGCCTCCAGCGCCCCTGCGGCGAGCCTGCGGGCGAGTCTCCACCAGGAAGCCCCCGCCACCTCGGAATTGACGGCCGGCGACAAGGCCACCATCGATGAACTCCGCGCCACTTACCAACGTCTCGTAGCAGAGATCAGCCAGGTCATCGTCGGGCAGCAAGACGTCATCGAGGAAGTGCTCATGGCGATTTTCTGCAAGTCCCACGCTTTGCTTGTCGGGGTCCCGGGTTTGGCCAAAACCCTCCTCGTCAGCACGATCAGCAACGTCCTCGAGCTCAGCTTCAAGCGGATCCAATTCACCCCGGACCTCATGCCCGCGGACATCACCGGCACCGAGGTGCTGGAGGAAGACCGCACCACCGGCGGCCGCGTGTACCGTTTCGTCCACGGGCCCATCTTCGCGAACATGGTGCTCGCGGACGAAATCAACCGGACCCCGCCGAAAACCCAAGCCGCGCTCCTCGAAGCGATGCAGGAACGGCACGTCACCATTGGCGAAGCGACCCACAATCTGCCCAAGCCCTTCTTCGTGCTCGCCACGCAAAATCCGATCGAACAGGAGGGCACCTATCCGCTTCCGGAAGCGCAGCTCGACCGCTTCATTTTCAATATCCGCGTCGGCTATCCGACCGCCGAAGAGGAGCAGCTCATTATCAAGCGGGTCACCAGCACCTATTCCGCCAAGCCGACCCGCCAACTCACCGCCGAGGACGTCGTCCGCCTGCAAGACGTGGTCCGCCGCGTCCCAGCCGCCGATGGCGTGGTCGCCTACGCCGCGAATCTGGCCCGCGCAACCCGGCCGAAACAGCCCGAAGCCCCCGACTTCGTCCGCGAAATGGTATCCTGGGGCGCCGGTCCCCGGGCGGGGATTTACCTCGTCTTGGCGGCCAAAGCCCGGGCGATCCTGCACGGCCGCTACCACGTGACGACCGGGGACATCCAAGCGGTGGCCTATCCGGTCCTCCGGCACCGGGTATTGACGACGTTCAACGCGGAAGCCGCCGGCGTCACCAGCGACGACATCATCCGCATGTTGATCGAGCAACTGCGCACTCCTGGGGTGAAGGGCGTCTGACGCAGCCATGGCTCTCAAACCGTCCAAACCAGGAGGCGCCTCTTGCGATTCCGCCTACCTTCGCCTGCTGCCGCCGGAGCTGACGTCCACGTTGGCGAAGCTGGAGTTTTTGGCGCGCACCAAAAAGGAGGGGACCATCAGCGGCCGTCACGCCAGCCCGCACAAGGGGTTCTCCGTGGAATTCGCCGAGCACCGGGAATACGCCGCCGGAGACGATCTGCGCGACCTCGATTGGCGGGTCTATGGACGGAGCGACCGCTATTATATTAAGCAGTACATCGAGGAGACCAACCTCCGAGCCACGCTGATTGTCGATGCCTCGGGCTCGATGAAATACACCGGCGCCTCCGCCACCCG
>CAMCXS010000149.1 GCA_945883495.1 Akkermansia muciniphila | reverse complement strand
CCGCGTGGTTGAATCAATCTGCCGCGCGGTGGAATGATTCTGCCGTGCGGTTGAATGATTTCACCGTGCGGTGAACTGCCTCGGCCATGGGGTATTCTGGGCGGGATGTTCTCAAACCCCATGGCGGGGACTCCGGGAATGGCTGCTTTGCTTCGCTTGGCGGACCATCCCAATCAAGATCGTCTTGGCGAGGCGGGCTGCGAGGATGCCGCGGTCTCGCCCCGGCACGGGGAACTCGAGTTGACACACCCAAGAAAGCTTGACACCCAGCAAAGAGTGTAGTGCAAGGAACCCGGCGCTGAGAACGCGCCCCTCTCTAGTCAAACCCAGACCCCTCGTGAAATCCGCCCAGATACGGAACGGCCACCGTCGCCTGCTTGTGCTCTTTGTTGTGCTCGTCTTGCCCGTACAGAGAACTGATTCCGAAGCATGAACCACCCCTTTCCACTCCTCGCCGTTGTGCTGCTCGCCACTCTGGCCACGGTGTCCGCCGCGAATTCTCCCGCGAAACCAAACATTCTCCTCATCTACACCGATGACCACGGCTGGGCCGATCTGGGCGTGCAAGGCGTGGAGCAGGACATTCGCACGCCGCATCTGGATCAGCTCGCCAAGGATGGGGTCCGGTTCACCCGCGGCTACGTTTCCGCCCCACAGTGCATGCCTTCGCGTTGCGGCGTGATCACCGGCCGTTACCAACAGAGATTCGGCGTCGAGGACAACAACAAGGGCCCGCTGCCCTTGAGCGAACTGACCATCGCGGAGCGGTTGCAGCCCGCTGGCTATCTCAGCGGCTTTGTGGGCAAGAGCCATCTGGATATCGGGGGCGACAAGAAGGAGAAGAAGGCAAAAGGCGCATCGCTGGGGGTCCTCCAAGATCATCTGCCTCCGCATCAAGGATTCGCCGAATACTTCCGCGGCGAGATGTTCCGCTACTTCGCCTCCCACGGGCTCGATGGCACGCCGTTCCCCGACGCCCCGAGACTGGTGCGGGATGACCGGTTCCGCGTGGTCGTGCAGACGGAAGCAGCGCTTTCGTTTCTCACCCGACGCGCCACCAAACCGGAGCAGCCGTGGTTTCTCTACCTCGCCTGGTATGCTCCGCACGTGCCCCTAGAGTCGCCAGAGCCTTGGTTCAGCCAAACCCCGGAAACCCTCCCTCTCAAACGTCGTCAGGCGCTGGCGATGATCGCCGCGTTGGATGACGGCCTGGGCCAGATCCGCGCCAAGCTCAAGGAAATGGGCCAGGAGCAAAACACGCTCATTTTCTTCATCGGCGACAACGGCGCCCCTCTGGGCAACGCGTGGAATGGCTCCCTCAATTCGCCCCTGGCGGGGCAAAAAGGAATGTTGGCCGAGGGCGGGATCCGTACGCCCTTCATTGCCACTTGGCCGGGTCGATGGCCCGCGGGTACGACGTATGATGAGCCGGTGATCAACCTCGACATCGCCGCCACGGCGGTCGCTCTCGCCGGTTTGCCGCACGATTCCCAACTCGACGGAACGAATCTGGCCCCATTTGTCACCGGCGAGAAGCAGTCCCCTCCGCACGACGCGCTTTACTGGCGCTGGGGATCGCAGGCCGCGATTTTGGAGATGCCCTACAAGCTCATTGCGTTGGGGGATCGTGAACGCCTGCTCTTCGATCTCACCAAGCCCGACGGCGAAAACCTGGAACGCAACCTCCTGGCGCAGCAGCCCGATCTCGCCGCACGACTCGAAACCAAGCTCAAAGCGTGGGCCTCGACGTTGCAACCGCCGGGGCTGCCCACCTCGTTCGATGCCCACCACGAGGATCTGTTCTCCGAGCACGATCTGATCGCAAAAGCTTCCTCCCCGGCAGCGACGCGCCCCAAAGCCGCGCCCGAGGGCAGCGTGCAAGGCTGGATCGCCCGCAGTGGCACTCTCTCGGTGAAAGACGGTGCGCTGGCGCTCACGCCGGACGCAAATGCCCCCAAAAACGCGCGCCCCTTCCTGACCCACAGCGGACTCGACATCGCCGGACCTGTAACGGTCACCCTACTCGTCCGGGCGCATCAAGGCGCCACCGGCACGTTCACCTGGCGCACGAGCACGGAAACAGATTTCGCCCCGGATCACAGCGTCGGCTTCACTTGGCCAGCGTCCCCGGAGTGGCAGGAGGTCAAAGTCGAGCTGCCAGTAAAGGATCGACTCGTGCACCTGCGCATCACTCCAGCGAAGGGAGCCGCGGGACTCGAAATCAAGTCGATCGTTTTTGAAAGCAGTGGCGGCGGTTCTCGCGCGTTCCAATTCGACGCTCGATAAACGAAAACGCCCCCCCTCACCGGTGCCCTGCTGCTACTCCTGCTCCGCACGTATCTTCTTCAAATCATGAACGCACGCCACCTGCCCCTGCCCCTCGGCCTCCTCGCCGCGACGGCCATCTTTCTCTCGCCGCTGACCGTCTCGGCCCAGACCGCGACGGTTGATCCGCAGCCGTTGGTCGATCAGGCGCTCGCGGCGGTAGGCGGGAAGGAAAGACTGCTCAAGATTTTCCGCTTCCAGGAGATCTTCCACTTCGGCGACAAGCCGGAGCCGCCGGCGGGCAAGCAACGCTCCCAGCGCGAGTCCGTCTATTCCCAACCGGACCAGTGGTGGCTCGGCAACAAGGAACGCGGCGACGAACCCGCGAAGGATGACGTGCGCGCCTGGTCGCTCGACCTGCTGATCGATCCCAAGTCCCAGTTCGAGCTCATCCCCAGCCTCACGGACGAGGGGAAATCGCTGACTGGTCTCCGGGTCAGTGGCAGCGTGACGCCCGCGATGGACTTCTACTTCAACTCGGAAACCTTCTTGCTGCACCGGCTCGATTGGCGCGGCGATTTCTACCGCTTCAGCGACTGGAAAGAACACGACGGCCTCAAATACGCCAGCCGGACGGTCATCTTTAAGAAGAAGGACGGGAAACCTTGGTTCTTCCACGAGATCACGGCACTCGAACGCCTCGATCAACTGCCCCAAGCGCTCGTGAAGCCGTGAGAAAGCGTGCCCGGATCGCGACATGAACTCCATACTTTTGCTCTTCACCCTTCTCCTGCTCACGCCTCTGGCCTCCCTCGATGCCGCCGATTCTAAATTGCCCGCGGATTTCAAATCCAAGCTCCAGACAACGCTGACGCAGCATCTGAATCAGTTGCTCCGCGAGGACGGCTCCCTGGCTGAAATGAAGGGCAAGACCTCCGAGGGGAATGGCGCTCTGGCGTTCTATTTGATGTTTGAGCTCACTGGTGAACCGAAGTTCCGCGTTGCGGCGCTCGCTTTGGCGGATCAGGTCTTAAAGGACATGCGTGCCACGAAACATGGTGTGCTGCCGATCAAGGAGAAGGACAAGCCCGGCGGCGAGAAAATCACCGGCGGTGGGCCACCCGCGTTGGGCGCTTATACAGCTGGCGTCGCCTATATCCTGCACCGCGAAGGAGGGAGAGCCGACGACTTGAAATATATCGCCACGGTGCTCGACCGCTACCCGTGGAGTGAGGAGGGCTGGTTCGCCTCCACCATCGATGTGGACACCGGCGAATCCAAACTCCCGATGACCAAGCCGGCGATCATCAACAAGACCGCCGCCGTCGCCATGGCCGCCGGAATTGTGAGCAGCTATGTGCGCGAGATGGATCCCGCGCTCGCGGCAAGCCTAAAACACAAGGCGGACAAGTGTATCTACGGCCAAATCCTTCCTGCGCAATTAGAGGACGGCTTCTGGCATTACAGCCTCCTAGACAGAGACCCGAAGGACAAGGACGTGCTCGGCTACTTCATGCTCACGACGAAGGAGCTGATGGATCTGCAAAAATTCAATCCCGAATATCGCGAGGAAAAGCTCACCGCCGCGCTACGCAAAGCCCAGGCATTCGCGCTCCAGCAGATCGCGCCAATGACCGATCCGAACACCGGAACCGTCACCTCGGAACACGCTGCGCGTGGCACGCCGGAGCACTACGCCGTTCAGGAAGACTTGAAACGCAGCTTCCAACTCGGCCTCATCCTCATCGGCGGCGGCCACGCGGACGAAGGCATCAAGATCATGAACACCGCGCTCGATCACTTTCCCGTCGGCAATGCCGGGCAAGATGGCGCCCACGCGGCCGAACCTTCGGCCCTGATTCTTTCTGGGTTCTCATCCACGCCATGAAACAGATACACTCACTTCTCACCGCCCTCCTCCTCACGCCACTCGCCGCTTCCGGCCAATCCATCCCCGCCGCCGCTCCCAAGCGAGCCTGGGAGTCCGCCCCCGCTGAAATGAAGGCGCTGTGGCAGCAACACCGCGAGGCGTTGACGAACATCGATCTCTCGGAGGACAAGAGCCGCCAAATCGTCATCGCACGCGGCACGACAGAAGCCTACCACGCGCATCCGACCACGGCGTTGCTCGCGGACCACCGGACGATGGTTTGCGTCTGGAACATCGGCCACGGCGGTCACGCCGGACCGATGGCTCGGAGCGAGGACGCGGGATTGACCTGGAGGCGCGTGGACGACGCCCTCCCGCCGAACTACGTGAACTTCCGCAACTGCCCCAGCATCTACCGCCTCACCGATCCGCGGGGCAACGAACGATTGTGGATCTTTGCCGCCCGCACCGCGACGGGCAAGGAAGTCATCCGGGACATTCCCGGCCGCCACGAGGGCTACATGCCACGCATCGTCAGCGAGGACGATGGCCAAACGTGGCGCGAATTGCCGCCCATCGGCGGACCGATCTCCAAGGACGATCCCTTCCGCTGCATCATGACCTTCTCCAGCATCGTCCAGCTCAAGGACGGCTCTCACCTCGGCATGTTCCATCGCGGCGGAGGCATTGGCGAGGGCGGCACCTTGCAAGTGCTGCAGTCCATCACCCGCGACGGCGGCTTCACCTGGTCGCCGCCCGTGCTCGCATGCGATGGTACGAAACTCGACGGCAAGCACCCCTGCGAGCCCTATGTTTTCCGCTCTCCCGATGGCACCGAACTCTGCTGCCTAATGCGCGAGAACCGGCGCACCGGCACCAGCCTTGTCATGTTCAGCCGCGACGAAGGCCAAACCTGGTCCCAGGCCGTCGACACCCCGTGGGGGCTCACGGGGGACCGACATCATGGCATCTATCTGCCGGATGGCCGTCTCGTCATCGTTTTCCGCAACGTCTCGCCACAGTCCAAGGACCAAGCCGGCTTCATCGCCTGGACCGGCACCTACGACGACATTAAACAGGGCAAGCCCGGCCAATATCGCGTGAGCCTGTTGAAGACCTTGAAAGACGGATTCTACCCCGGACTCCACCTGCTGCCGGACGCCACCATCGTCGCCACGACATATGCAAACGACCGCCAGAAAGACGCCGGCTGCTCCATCATCAGCGTGCGCTTCAAGATGAGCGAAATCGATGCTCTGGCCCGCTAAGAAAACATTCCAGCCCCCTCATGAACCCACTTACCGTGACTTCCACCGCCCCGCTCCTCTCTGCCCTCCTCCTCGCATCGCCTGTCGCCCTGCACGCCGCGGAGCCTCACTACGCCCCCGAGTGGGCCACCATCACGCCGAAGCGCACCATCCGGCATTCGAACCCTCAGAACGACACCCTCGCCAATGCCGTGTCCGCCTTGCAACCGGGTGATCAGCTTGTCATCGCCGCCGGCACCTACAGCATGGAGCGCATGTGGGACATCCAGGTCAGCGGGACGGCGGAGGCTCCGGTCTGGATCGTGGCGGAGGAAGGCGCGCAGGTGATCCTCACCCGGCCGGACGAGAAGCAGAACGTCCTCAACATCGGCCAGGCCAGCCCCGTGCATCACCTCTGCTTGCGCGGCGTAGAAATCACCGGCGGCAGTCATGGTCTGCGGCTGGGGCATTGCAACGAAGTATGGATTGATCAGTGCCACATCCATCACACCGGCCAGGTCTGTCTCTCGGCAAACAGCGCGAACACCAACCGGCTCTTTCTTACCCGGAATCATCTCCACCACGGCGGAGGTCACGGCGAGGGCATGTATTTGGGAGCGAACCAAGGCGAGTTCATCATGAGCCAGAGCGTCATCGCCCGGAATCACATCCACGACTGCCGCGGTTCCCAGGGCGATGGCATCGAGGTGAAGCAAGGTTCCTGGGGCAATCTCATCGCCGAAAACAATATCCACGACACGCAATATCCCTGCATCACCGTGTATGGCACCGCCGGCCAGCCGGTGAACATCATCGAACGCAATCTCTGCCGCCGTAGCGATGACAGCTCCATGCAGGTGCAGGGCGAGGCCATCGTCCGCAACAACGTCCTCATCGGCAGCAAGAAGGGCTCCGGCTTCGCCAGCATCGATCACCAGGGCCAATCGCTGAACCTGCAAGTGATCCACAACACCATCATCAACGTCGGCGATGCCTTCAAAGGCGGCTCATGGAATGCCCGCGAAGGCATGGTCCTGGCCAACAATGTCCTCTACTCCCGGGACAAAAGCGCCCTCAACTTCCCCCAAGGCAGGGAGGGCGTGACGATCACCGGCAATGTTGTCCTCGGCGATGCGCCCAAGCAAGGCGCCACTCCCGGTCGCGGCCTGGAAGACTTCGTCAGCCTGAGCTGGGATGGCGAGAAGCACGACGCCACGCCCACCGCCGCCGCCAGCCTGGATCACGCCGATGCGAAGTATCTGCTGGACACCGATTTCACCGGCGCGAAGCGCAACGGCGCGACCAGTGGCGCCGTCGCCAGATGAAGGGGGCTTCGCAACGCGGCGAACCCTCTCATTCACCAAACTGGTGCGGCGATCGCGCAACGTCGTTTTGCCAAGGCAGCGCCGCTTTGGCCAATCGACGACGGTCGATGGGGCGAAACAGCTCTGTTTTCCTCAATCGACGACAGTCGATCTCCCAAAACAGGTCTGTTTTTCCAAATCGACGAACGTCGATTGCTCAAAACACGCCGTTTTGCGCCATCGACGAGTGTCGATGGGCCAAAACAGCGCGGGAACCGGCCATCGACGACGAGCGTTTGGGCAAAGCGGCCCTGTTTTCCCTGATCGACGAAGCGCAACCGCTTTTCCGGGGCGGGATGACCTCGTGTTCGGCGAGCTTTTTCAGGATTCACCATGGCGAACCCGCACCGCCCCCGGGGTTGCCGCCCCAACCCTGGGACCCAGATCAATCATCGACCTTCAACCCCAACGGGGTTGTGGAACGTGTCCGCCCTCGGCCGCGATCTCCTTGCAATCGCCAGCGCCAAGGTCAGATGTCCAACCCAGATTTCCTTCCGGGAGACGCTACGGAATCCGAACCGAGTGTCACTTGCAACACGGAGTTCCGGCGCGATGTGAGCCTCAGCTACAACAGGTTGGGGGATGTGCAGCTGCAGCTGGGGGACACGGCCCAGGCGCTGGGCTTCTACGAGAAGGCCTTGGCGGTGGCCGAGGAGTTGGTGAAGCTGGACCTGGCCAACACGCAGTTCCGGCGCGATGTTTGGGCTTCGCTGTGGCGGTTCGGCGATCTTGAGGAAAAACTGGGGAACAAAGCCGCAGCGAAAGACCGGTTCACCCAGGTCATTGAGCGTCTCCAGGAAATGAAGCGCCTCGGGATCCTTGCGCCGGTGGATGAAGAGTGGATCGGTAAAGCGGAGTCGCGGCGGGCGGCTTTGCAGTGAACGCGGAGGAGGAAGTTGTGTTGGTTTGTAGGCCGGACATTCTTGTCTGGCCAACCATGATCTACGCTTGTGGCCAGACAGGAATGTCCGGCCTACGGATTGGGGAGATTTGGCGAATGCGACTCGGGATTTGGCGCGGTTGCGGGCGGCGGCGGGGAAGTGAACGTGCTCACTCCAGTTGCCGGACCATCCTCAAGAACTCCAGCGGCGCGCAGATGGCGAAGTCTGCGGTGCCTCGCAGCGCGTCAAATCCGCCATCGTAGGTCACGAGATGGGTCGCACCGCCATTGGCCGCACAAAGGATGAAGGCAATGTCATCACGGTCGGCCGGATAGAGCGGTAGATGAAAGAATCGAATGGTCACTTCCTCCGCCGCGTCCCGAAATGCCCACAGGATTTCCAAAATCAATCCTTCGGGGATTCCGTGGGCCAGCAATTTCTCCACATATTCATGAAGGATATCGATGGAGTAAAGAACCGAGAACTGCCCGAGTCGCCAACGCTCCAGAATCTCTCGATTGGGGCTGTGGGGAGACCGGGATTTGGTGGAAGCGATCAGGACATTGGTGTCCAGCACGGCCCGCATCATGCCCCACTCTCGCGGTAATGCGCTCCGGCTTTTTCCAGCAAGCCGATGAGCCGGGTCACGGCGGCGGAACCGGTGACCGTTCCGTCCTGATTCTGTTCCGGCGATGCGAGGAAGCTCCGCCGGACCAAATCCTGAACTTCACCGGAGAACCGGCCTTCCCGCCAAGTCAGCAGCGCGACCTGTTC
>CAMCXS010000148.1 GCA_945883495.1 Akkermansia muciniphila | reverse complement strand
TCCATGTGTGGTCAAGAACCAGAGGAGAGCATCGACCCTGCCTCATTGAGCCGCCTGGAGCAGCAAATCCTTCTTGTCCATTGAAGCGCTATGCGCTGGACGGATCGGAGCGCCAAGGCCGCTTCCCTCACGCCTGCGTGGGCCTACTCGACAGGTCATTTGTGCAAGGTTTTACAATCCGCAAGGCAGCGAGGGGTGTTTCAAAATTGTCACATACTCAGGGTGGCGCAGAAGGTGCTCAGCTCCAGACTGTCGCGCGTCGCGAAATGTCTCAGATTGGACGTCGCGCACCGATGTGCTCACCGAGCTTACGGTTTCCTCTCAACCTGAGAACTTCATGCGTTTCGCCGCTCTTTCACCATTGCTCTATGTCGTGCTCACCGGTCTAGCTCTGCTGGCTCCGCACTCCCACGCCGCCCTTACCTACAGCGGCGTTCAAAATATTACCATCCCGAGCGACTTCGACGGGATCTATGTGACGTTCACCGACGTCAACGACGCCGAAAGTTTCACGACTAGCACGACCGACACAGGGAGTTGGCATTTCAACCCATATTTCGTAGGCGCTTCTGTTGCTACCAGCGATCTTCTCCGCCCGGTGACCGCCTCCATTACCACCAATTCGAACATCGTGAACCTCGCCTACGGGACCGTGATCGATGCGGCCAGCACGACTCCCACCGGCAACTCTGGATCTACAGGACACATGGGAACTGGCACCGGCCAGTTCCAAAATGGGGTCATGGGCTACATGGGCTTCGCCATCACTTTCGGCACCAATGTTCACTACGGCTACGCCCGCGTCACCTTCCGCAACGACGGCACCGCCGGCACCATCCACGACTGGGCCTGGGACACCACACCCAGCTTCGCTGCCACTGCCGTCCCTGAGCCTGCCACCGTCATTCCTCTCTCCCTCGCACTGTCCCTATTCGCCGCCGTTCACCTTCGCCGCCGGCGCGCTAAGCGTGCCAGTTGAGGACTGCTGGTGGAAGGCTTAATCGGGCCCTTCCCTCTTCCCTCTTCTAGTGCAGGAACGGCTGCCGTTCCGTCCTCTTCCCTAGTCGGAGCGGAACGGCTTCCCGTCCCCTCTCCAAGTAAAGGCCCACGGCGTTCGCTACTCATCGACCCTCGCAGGGGCACCAAATTTGTCCTCGGGTGGCAATTCACCCATGATCGCATGAGACCTCCTCACACAACACCTAGCGGCCGTGACGGAATCGTCACTTGCCCTGAGGAGATGCGGATCTATCTAAAATCGGACCATGGAGGGATTCGTCGGCAATGCCGCCGCTGCACTATCGTTGTTACTTAGCTTGCTCGTCCCTTCCACCGGACATGCCGATGGCTCGTACCACGATGTCCTCAACCGTTTGAACGGTCTGCTAGAGGCTTCTCCGAACGATGACGCTCTTCACTTCCAACTCGCCACGGCTCACGTCGATCACGGTGATTGGGCCGCGTGCTTGGCGGAGGTGGAGCGCGTCGAACGCCTGGCTCCCGGCAAGCATCCCACTCGGTTTTTGGAGGGACGCGCCTTCTGCACCGGTGGCGACTATCAAATGGCGCTCTACGCGCTCGATGACGTGCTGGAAGCCGAGCCCAATCACGCTCCCGCCCTGGCAGAGCGCGGCAAAGTATATCTGAAACTCCGCGCCCCGGAGAAGGCACTCCGCGACTACCACGCCGCATTCAAAGATAAAACCTCCACACAACGTCAATGGTACTTCGAAGCCGCATCTGGTTTCGTAGCGCTTGGTCTGCCGGAGACAGGCGTCGATCTCTTTGAACAAGGTCTCCGCCAAGCTGGAGCAGATCCCGATTTCCTGGTGCAGCAGCTCGAAGCCGCGATCTCGGCCCAAGACTACGAGATCGCTCTCCGCAATGCGGATCTCCTCAAGGATTTTTGGCCTCGTCCGGAACCGTGGATGGCGCGCCGCGCCCAGATTCTCAGCCAAGCGGGCCGTGCCAATGAAGCGAGGGCCGCCTGGACCGCCCTCCATGATCACCTCATGGCGCTGCCGAATCTAGATCGAGGGCTTCCCCTGCTCATCCCCATTTTGGCCGAGGTCCGCCAAGCCCTCGGTCTCAACGTCCCAGCACCGGTGATCGCCCCACCAGCCTCGGACGCATCTGCTTCCTCCTCTTCGCCCAATCCCACAGATCGCTCGTGAACGTCCCTGTCATCTCTTCTTCGGCAAAGCGCCCTTTCTTCCTCACAGTTCTTCTCCCCTTGGTGCTCGCGACCGGCGTGGCTCAGGCGCAAACCACCGTCACGTTCCGTCAAGGGGTCAACGGATACACGGGCACCGATGACACCATGCTTCAACAGAGTGCCGCCGGCACCAACGCGGGCGGCCAACCCACGATCGATATCGTCGGCGGCACCTCGGTGAAACAGGGGCTTCTCCGCTTCAACAACATCATCGGCACGGGCACCGGTCAAATCCCGCCGAATGCCCAGATTCTCACCGCCACGCTCTCCCTGAACGTTTGGACCGCGGGAAGCGGCGTCGCCGTCCACAAAATGATGAGCACGTGGACGGAAGCCAGCACTTGGACTTCCATGACCGGCGGCCTCACCATTGGGGACACGGAAGCTTGGTGGACGGCCGAAGATACCAAGACGAATCTCGCCACGGGCGTGGCCACCTTCAATGTGATTAAGGCTGTGCAAGACTGGGCCAACGGGGAACCCAACCACGGCTTCGCCCTCATGCAGGTGGCCAGCGGAACCACCACGCTCCGCCTCGACAGCAGCGAAAGCACCTTCACCACAGAACTCCCTCGCCTTTCCGTCACCTACACTGCTGGTGGCGGTGGAGGAGGCGGAGCCCCCACCATCACGGCCGTCGCTCCGGCACCCGGCGCCACCAACGTGGGAGCCAATGGCCAGGTGAACATGGAAGTCTCCGTCTCGGATCCAGACAACGATCCACTTACGGTCACCTTCTACGGACGCGAGAAAACGGCTGGTGGCACGCCCGGACAAGACTTCACCTTGGTGCAGATCCCCGATACGCAGTGGTATTCGGATAACGCCGGACGAGGGAAGATCGAGGACTTCCGCAACATGACCAGTTGGATCGTGAGCAACAAAAACGCGCTCAACGTCCAGTTTGTCGCTCACATGGGTGACTTGGTCCAGGATAACGACGACCAGGAACAAGAGTGGATCAACGCAGACTCGGCGATGAAGATCATCGAGAATCCCACCACCACCCAACTGCCCCACGGCATCCCTTGGGGCGGCGCTCCGGGGAACCACGATACCAACAAAAGCGGCGGCGCGAATCGATTCTGGAATCAGTATTTTGGCACCTCCCGTTGGAACGGACGCACCTATTTCCGGGGCGGTTATACAGATGGCACCACGGACGCGAACTACCAGTTCTTCAGCGCGGGGGGCATGGACTTTATTGTCATCAACCTGGAGTATCGCCCCAGCGCCACCATGATTGCCTGGGCGGATGCCTTGCTCAAGGCCAACCCTACCCGTCGCGGCATCGTTACGAGCCACGAAATTCTTCAAGCACACCTCGATGCCGGCACTCCGGTGGATCAAGCGCCTTATTACAATCAGGGCCGCGCCATTTACGAAGGACTGCGCAACAATCCGAATTTCTTCCTCATGCTCTGCGGTCACTGGCATGGGGAAGGTCGCCGCACCGAGAATTACCTGGGACGCCAAATCCACGCGGTCCTTTGCAACTACCAAACCGACGCGAATGGTGGCGACTCCTGGCTGCGTTACCTCGTTTTCTCCCCCGCCAACAACACCATCACCTCCAACGTCATCCGCACCCGTGACGGCTCCCGCAGGACAGGGAGCGATAGCCAGTTCACATTGGGTTATCCGATGAGCAGCGCCTCGATCAACGCGGAGTGGGTTGCGCTGGGCACCTCGAACGTCCCGGCGGGCGGCACCAGCAGCTCGCTGAACTGGACCGGCCTGCAAGTCGGCAAGGAATACGAATGGTACGCCGCCGCCAGCGATGGCGGAAGCCCCGCCAGCACCGCGCCACGCTCCTTCACTCCCGGGAACAATACCGCCCCAACCGTGGCGCTGACCGCACCGGCCAATGGCTCCACCATCACGCGTCCCGCCACGGTCGACTTCGCTGCGACCGCCACGGACAGCGACGGAACGATTGCCCGGGTTGAGTTCTACCAAGGCACGGTGAAAGTCGGTGAGGACACCACCGCTCCGTATGCCTTCAGCTGGGATGCTCCAGCTGGTTCCTATTCGTTGACTGCCGTGGCGGTGGACAATGCCGGCGGACGCGCCACTTCCTCCCCCCGTTCCGTCACCGTGACCGGCTCAGGCGGCGGCGGCGGCACCCCCGCTCCTCCAGCCATTTCCTTGGTTTATCCCGCAGCCAACGCGGCGGCAGCGGGCGGCAGCGGACGTGTCGCGCTTGAAGCCAGCGTCACCGATCCCAATGGAGATCCGATCAACGTGACCTTTTATGGACGTCCCAAGGCCACCAGCGGAGGGGGAGGAGATTTCACCATCGCCGTCATGCCGGATACCCAGCACTACACGGAGGCCAATGGCCAGTACATTGCCAATTGGCGCGCCCAAGGGCAGTGGATCGCCGCAAACCGCAGCAAGGAGAACATCGTCTACGTCGCCCACATGGGGGATGTCACCGAGGAGTTTGACACCCAGAAGTACGAATGGGACCTAGCCGACGGGGTCATGAAGCTGATTGAAGATCCTGCGACCACCGGCTTGACCCATGGCGTCCCCTGGAGCGCCGTTCCTGGAAACCACGACCTGAACTTCAACGGCGGAGGCCGGGGTTCCAACGACTACTTCAACCAGTACTTCGGGCCGACCCGTTTCCAGGGCCGCCCTTATTTCGGCGGTGGAATCACATCCACGGACAACCACTGCAACTACATGCTCTTCAGTGCCGGAGGGATGGACTTTATCACCATCAACCTCCGTCACCGCCCCACCAGCACCATGATCAGCTGGGGAAATGCGCTCATCCAACAGAACGCCAACCGCCGCGCCATCGTCACCAGTCACGAGATCCTCGACGATAGTTCAGGCAACTTCACCTCCGCTGGAAACTCCATCTTCAACGGTGTGAAGAACAACACCAATCTCTTCCTGATGCTATGCGGTCACATGCACGGAGCGGACGGAGAGCATCGCCGCTCGGATGCGGTTGGCAGCAACACGGTCCACACCGTCGTCCAGAATTACCAAGACCGCGCCGCCGGCGGCGGCAGCTGGTTCCGGACCTTCAAGTTCTCCCCAGCCACCAGCACCATCGCGGTGAAGACGATCCAAGCATCCAACGGCAATTTGGAGACCGACGCCGACAGCCAGTTCACGCTCGCCTATCCCATGAGCGGCGGCGGTGGCGGAGGAACTCCAGGTCCTTGGACAAACCTGGGCACGGTGTCCCTGCCTGCCGGGATCGCCACGGCCCGGCTCGATTGGACCGGCCTCACCGCCGGGACACAATACGAGTGGTATGCCGCCGCCAGCGACGGTGGCACGCCGGTCAGCACCCCGGAGCGCACCTTCACCATGGCCAGCAACACCGCTCCCACGGTCGCGCTGACTGGTCCAGCGAACGGTTCCACCATCACGCTTCCCGCCACGGTGAACTTCGCGGCCACGGCCAGCGATTCCGGCGGCAGCGTCGCCCGGGTAGAGTTCTACGCCAACGGCGTGCAAGTGGGGCAGGACACCACCTCACCCTACGCCTTCAACTGGACTGCCCCCGCCGGAACTCACACGCTTTCCGCAGTGGCCATCGACGATGTCGGAGCCCGCACCACCTCCTCATCCGTGACGGTTTCCGTGCTCGGCACCGGAAACGCCGCGCCAACCGTGACCTTGACCTCCCCGGCCAACGGCGCCGTGATCACCCGGCCAGCGCTCGTGGAACTGGCCGCGACGGCTTCGGATTCCGACGGGAGCGTCACCTTGGTAGAGTTCTATCAGGGTGCCACCAAACTCGCCGAAGACACCTCCGCTCCGTACAGCTTCAGCTGGGACGCGCCTGCCGGCACCTATTCGCTGACCGCGATCGCCGTGGACAACTCCGGGGCCCGCACCACCTCCGCCGCCCGTTCCATCTCCGTGGTGAACTCCGGCGGAGGCTCTCCAACCCCGCCCACCATCTCGTTGGTCTACCCGGCCGCCGATTCCACCGCCGCAGGCGGCAGCGGGCGCGTCACCCTCCAGGCCGCCGTTGCCGATGCGAACAACGATCCGCTCAACGTCACTTTCTACGGTCGCCCCAAAGCCACCGGTGGCGGTGAGGATTTCACGATCGCCGTGATGCCGGACACGCAATACTACACCGATGAGAATGGGCGCTACATCACCAACTGGCGTGCGCAAGCGACGTGGCTGGTCAACAACCGTGTGGCGCAGAACATCGTGTATTGCGCCCATATGGGAGATGTCACCCAGCTCTTCGACTCGCAGAAGTATGAGTGGGATCTGGCCGACGGTGTGATGAAAATCATTGAGAACCCCGTCACCACTACACTTCAACACGGCATCCCCTGGGGAGCCATCCCGGGCAATCACGATCTGAACTCCAGCGGCAATCGGGGTTCGAACGACTACTACAATCAATACTTCGGCCCCGCACGTTTCGCTAGCCGGCCTTACTTCGGTGGCGGGATCACCGCCAGCGACAACCACAACAACTACACCCTTTTCAGCGCCGGAGGCATGGACTTCGTGGTGGTCAACCTCCGCCACCGCGCCACCAGCACGATGATTTCCTGGGGGAACGGCATTCTCAACCAATTCCCCAACCGCCGGGCCATTGTCACCAGCCACGAAATCCTCAACGACAACGGGGCCTCATGGAGCGGATCGGGACAGGCGATTTTCGACGGGCTGAAGAACAACCCCAATCTCTTCCTCATGCTCTGCGGCCACAAGCATGAAGCCACCGGTGAGAACCGTCGCTCCGATGTCGTCTCCGGGCGCACCATCCATACCATTGTCCAGGACTATCAAGACCGCAGCGGCGGCGGTGGCGGTTGGTTCCGCACCTACAAGTTCTCACCGGCGAACAACAACATCTCCGCCAGAACGATCAATGCGGTCTCCGGAGCCACCGAAACCGATGCCAACAGCCAGTTCACGTTCAACTATTCCATGTCTGGCGGCGGCGGCGGAGGCACCCCCGGCCCTTGGGTCGCCCTTGGCACGGTGGCTTTGCCCCCCAGCGCCCCAACCGCCTACCTCGACTGGACGGGGCTAGCCGCCGGTTCGCAATATGAATGGTATGCCGCCGTCAGCGACGGTGGCACGCCGGTGAGCACCAGTCCCCGCTCGTTCACCCTTGCCAACAACACCGCGCCCACGGTCGCTCTGACCGCTCCAGCCAACGGTTCCACCATCACGCTTCCCGCCACGGTGAACTTCGCGGCCACAGCCAGCGATTCCGGCGGCAGCGTCGCCCGGGTGGAGTTCTACGCCAACGGCGTGCAAGTGGGTCAGGACACCACTTCACCCTACGCCTTCAACTGGGCTGCCCCCGCCGGAACTCACACGCTTTCCGCCGTGGCCATCGACGATGCCGGAGCCCGCACCACCTCCTCGACCGTGACGGTCTCCGTCGTCTCCGGAAACGTCCAGCCGACCGTCGCCTTGACCTCCCCGGCGAACGGATCCACGATTCCGCTCCCCAACCCAGTGAACCTCGCGGCCACCGCCTCGGACTCGGACGGATCGATCGTCCGCGTGGAGTTTTACCAAGGCGCCACCAAGCTGGGCGAGGACACCACCACGCCCTACACCTTCTCCTGGAACGCCGCTCCGGGCACTTACAGCCTCACGGCCGTGGCGGAGGACAATGCCGGAGCGCGAGTGACCTCTTCCGCAGTCAGCATCACCGTAACCAATGCGTCCCCGGCAGTGGCCCTCACCTCCCCAGCCAACGGCAGCACGTTCCGCGCTGGTGACCTCCTCAACCTCGAAGCCACCGCCTCCGACACGGATGGCACGGTCCAACGCGTTGAATTCTTCAGTGGAGCCACCAAACTCGGGGAGGATCTCGTTGCGCCCTTCTCCTGGCCTTGGTCGGTCCCCGTGGGCACTCATGTCCTCACCGCCGCCGCCGTGGATAATTTTGGCGCCCGCACCGTTTCGGCAGCCATCACCATCACCGCCACGACCAACGCGCCCCCCACCGTCGCCCTGATCGCGCCAGCAAACGGAGAGAGTATTCCCCTCCCCAATCCGGTAAACCTCGCCGCGACCGCCGGTGACATGGACGGCACCGTTGCCAAGGTCGAGTTCTGGCAAGGCTCCACAAAAATTGGGGAAGACCTCGCCGCGCCGTTTAACTTCCCTTGGTCCGCGCCTCCCGGCACCTACTCCCTCACCGCCGTCGCCCAGGACAACAACAACGCCCGCACCACGTCAGCCGCCGTGGCCGTCACCGTGACGAATCGCGCCCCGGAAGTATCG
>CAMCXS010000147.1 GCA_945883495.1 Akkermansia muciniphila | reverse complement strand
AAAGCAGCCATTCCCGGAGTCCCCGCCATGGGGTTTGAGAACATCCCGCCCAGAATACCCCATGGCCGAGGCAGTTCACCGCACGGTGAAATCATTCAACCGCACGGCAGAATCATTCCACCGCGCGGCAGATTGATTCAACCACGCGGCAGATTGATTCAACCACGCGGTCAAATCATCCCAAGGCACGGTGACAAGATTGGGCCGTGCGGTGGAAACGGTGCGCCGTGCGGTCGAATCGCCCTGCCGTGCGGTGGAGTGGTCCCAGCGGATGGTGGAAACCTCTGGCCATGCGGAAGAATCAGCGCGAGAGCTCCGAGATTACTAACAGATTTCACACAAAAGCGCTTGCGCCAGCGTCCCCTGCCAATAAAGCAAAGGTCATTATGGCAAAGAAGGACTATCTCCCCGCCAATGACCGGGAATTCGCCACCCATCTCTCGCATTTCGCTGAGCGCATCGGGAGGCACGCCTCGACCTTGGGCTTGAGCGAATCACAAGTGAATGCAATCGCCGCCGATGCGCGCTATTACGATTATGCAGTGAGCTGCCAGGAGAGCGCGGCGGCGAATTCCAAGCAATGGACGAGCTGGCGCAAGATCGTGCGGAGCGGCGATGCGCAAGGCGGCACGGCAGCAGCCGGAGCGGCCGTCTTTCCGGCCGCCGTTCCCCCCGTGGAGCCCGGGGTGGAGATCCGGTTCCGCAAGCTGGTGCAAACCCTCAAATCCCACGCGAATTACAACGAGGCCATTGGTGAGCAATTGGGGATCGAAGGCGTGAGTCCTGCCGGTCCCGATTTGAGCACGATCCAACCGGAGATCGAGGCCCGCATCACCGGCAATCGCGTCGAGATCGATTGGGGCTGGAGTGGGCATGCCGATGCGCTGGATTTGTGTGAAATCCAAGTTGATCGCGGTCAAGGATTCCAGCTGCTCACCTTCGATACCACGCCCGGCTATATTGACTCCCACCCGCTCCCGGCCCAACCTGCGAAATGGACCTATCGGGCCATCTACCGCGTGGGCGACGATCAGGTCGGCCAATGGAGCAAGCCGGTCACGGTGCTTGCGGGTTGAAGCGTACGTCGTGCGAAGGGCTTGCGGCCTCCAAATGGCAATAAGCCACGATGGGGGACGGGCAGCCGATTCCGCTACGCTACGCTACGTAGCGAAGGGCTTCAGCCCTTCGAATTTCAATGATCGACGATCGGGAACGGGCAGCCGTTCCGCTACGCTACGGTACGTAGCGAAGGGCTTCAGCCCTTCGAATTTCATAGCACCCGCCGGTAAACGTCCGCCGTCCGCTCCGCCATGAGGCCCGCGGTGGCGCGCTCGCGGATGAAGTCTGGACCGGTGGCGCCTAAGCTCAGGCCGCGGCCGGGGGATTGGAGAACCTCGCGCCAAGCGTGCGCCAAGGCGGCGGGATCGCGGGGCGCCACGAGTTGGGCGCTCGGGCAGCCGTGAAGCAGTTCTGGAAAAGACCCGTGAGCGGGTTGCACCACGGGGACGCCGGCGGCGGGGGCTTCGAGCACATAGAGACCCTTGGGCTCTAGGAATTCCGCCGGGACGGAAAAGACGTCGATCTGGCGGAAGAAGGCCGCTTTGCCGGAACGGTCCGGGCTTCCGTGGTGGACAAACCTTCCTTCCAGTCCTGCGTCCCGAAGCCGGCCCAGTTGGGTCTCGAAGAACGGACGGTCTTGCGCGCTGAGCCAGCCGCCGAAGTGGAACTGCACGTCCTCCATCCCCGGCAGGGGCGCGAGGTGGAGAAAGGCATCGACTGCGTGATGGAAACCTTTCTCCGGCGAGATCCGGGCGAAGAAACCGACGGCTGGCGGACGCTCTGGGTTTGGAATGCGAGGCTCCGTGCCCGCCGCATCGACGCCCAGCGGGACGATATGGAATTTCTCCCGGGGCGCTTGGAGGAGATCCGCCATCAGGTCCGCGTAGAAATTCGTGAAGGTGACGAAACCGTCCGCCTGCGCCGCGAGCTCCCGCATCCGGGTAATCACGGCGGACTTCCAGGGCTCGATGAGTTGGCCGAGAAAGAGATCGTCCCCCTGCAAGGTCACGAGAATGGGGACGCCGGGAAGGCGGTTGCGGAGAAGCGGGATGGAGCCGCCGATGAGGAGATTCGTCAAGTTCACCAAGGCCGGGCGGCTTTCCTGGACGAGCCAATTGACGAATCGTTCGTGCTCTTTGCGGAGGATGCCGTGTTCGCCATTCACCGTGGCCAGCGTCATTTCGCCGAGGAGGCGGCCATCGACGGGGATAGAGGCGTTCGCGGTGGCGCGGCGGATGATGGCGGGGGAATCGAGCCATCGGAAAATCCCATCCGGCAAATGGGCGAGGAAGGGGAACTTTTGGAGCAAATAGAGATTGATCCCGCCAAAGAAAACCCGGTCGAGGCTGACATCCTCTTCGTCGGTCCGGATCGGGGTGTAGGCGGGCACGAGTTCGATGTCCCAAGCGCGTGCGGCGAGGTGGCGGACCAGGGTGTTGTCGCGCATGCAACTGCCGCAATACATGCCGGCGCCGCCGGCGGTCAGGAAGACGACTTTGGGAGAGGATCGATCCATTGCTTTTGCCTTCTTGCGACGCGGATGGCCGCCCACAAACTTACGGAGAAGAGGACGAGACCGATCCAGCGGGTCCAACGTTCGACAAAAACGAACCCGCCATTGAAGAGCATGAAGAGAAAGAAGCCGTGGAACAACCAGTGGCTCCAAACCGGGCGTCGGCGATACGCGAGATCCCCAACGTGCCACCACCAAGCGAGATCGATCGTCCACACCAGGCCAAAGGCGTAGTTGATGAACAACCCCCAAGGGGCGCGCACGCCAGCGATGCTCTCGGACTGCGCGCTGATATCGGCGATGGCGGTGTCGTGGCTCCAGCCGTAGGCGACGTCGAACGCCAAGATCATGTGAGCAAAGAAAGCGAGACAACCAGCGGTCCAGATTCTGCGGGCGGGAGCTGATGGGGAGGGATCGAGCGCCAAACGGGTCAAGGACCAGGCATAGCATCCCAGCGCCGACCAAGAGGTGGCGATGAGCAGGGAAGCCTTGGCGGCTTCGAGTGGATGCGGTGCCTCCATTGGCATGCAGCCATCACCAACCTCGGGACGGAAGGGCTTTCAAGTTTTCGGGCAAGCCGTGGACGCCTTGAGAGGTGCCCCGGGGAAGAAATCGCTCGTGCCCGGGGGAATCCGGGTGCACTTTCACCAATGACCGGGCGGTTGGTGGCCCTCTTTATCTTGGTTCCGCTGCTGGAAACGTATCTCTTCCTGCAAGTCGGAGCATGGCTTGGGCCTTTTCCAGCGCTGATCATCATTGTCGCGACCGGTTTTCTCGGGGCTTGGCTGACGCGCACGCAAGGGTTGTCCGTGATCAAACGGTTTCGCGCGGCCCTGGCCGAGGGGCGGATTCCGCAGCAGGAGGTGGTTGAGGGCTTGCTGGTGTTGATCGCTGGGATTCTCCTGTTGACCCCCGGTTTTCTGACTGACGCCGCCGGGTATTTGCTTTTGGTGCCGCCACTGCGGGTGCGCGCGGGCGAAGCGTTGCGGCGGTACCTTTTGGACCGATTCCAACGAGTCACGGGTGCGGCTCCGGCTGGCGCGACCGAGCCAAGAGCCACCGGACGGCGTCCTGCTCGCGGCGGACAGGTGATCGACGTCGAGATTCTGGACAAGTGAGGTTGCGGGAGTTTTGGCCGCTTGCGCCCTGACGAGGTCCCGGCATAGTGGGCGGATGAAAATCCCCCGGATGTTGATCGCGTGGCTGTTGGCCTCGGGAGTCGTGGCCTCCGCCTCGGCGCAGGTGCAGGTGCAGGTGCAGGAGGAGCCCTACAAAAAGGGGCCGGACTCGACCCGCAAAGCGGACGTTCCGCAAGGGACCGTGACGAAGGCGAAGTGGACCGAAAGCAAGGTCTTCCCAGGGACGGTGCGGGACTACTGGATCTATGTGCCGAAGCAATATGACGGGAGTCAGCCGGCGGCGCTGTTTGTGGCTCAGGACGGCGGAGGATTCGTGACGGAGGATGGAGCCTTCAATGCGCCGGCCGTGTTCGACAACTTGATCCACGAGGGCGCCATGCCGGTGACGATCGGGCTGTTTCTCAACCCGGGGAACATCCCGCCCGTGGAGGAGACCAGCAAGCCCCGTAGCAACCGCAGCTTTGAATATGACAGCTTGGGGGATCTCTACGCCAAGTTTCTCATTGAGGAAGTGCTGCCCGAAATTGGAAAGAGCTACAAAATCACCAGTGATCCCCGCCAGCGCGTGATCTGCGGGAACAGCTCGGGCGGGATCTGTGCGTTTACGGTCGCTTGGGAACGCCCGGATTCGTTTGGCAATGTCATCAGCCACATCGGCAGCTTTACGAACATCCGCGGCGGCCATGTCTATCCTGCGTTGATCCGCAAAGCCGAGAAGAAGCCGATCCGGGTCTTTCTCCAGGATGGTTCCAACGATCTCGATAACCTGCACGGGAACTGGCCGTTGGCGAATCAGCAGATGGCGGCGGCGCTCAAGTTCGCGGGCTACGATTACCAATTTGTCTACGGGGAGGGCAAACACAGCGGCCGTCATGGCGGCGCGATTTTCCCGGACACCATGCGTTGGATTTTCCGCGATTGGAAGGAGGCGAAATGAGGAAGCATTTGATCTTCAGTCTGATCGGAGCCGCGGGAATCTTGTCCGCGCAGGACATGCCGCTCGCGCAAGTGTTGATTGAGGGGGAACAATGGCAGCTCCTGGCCGAGGGCTACGGCTTCACCGATGCCTGTGCCGCCGATACCGAGGGGAATTTTTATTTCACGGACGTCAAGAACGGCAATGGGATCTTCAAGCTGACGCCTGAGGGACAAGTTTCGGTTTGGCGGGATGGATTGCCCGGGATCAGCGGGCTGCAGTTTGGCCCGGATCGCAAGCTTTACGCCTGCCAAGGCAAGCGAGAGCGCCTCATCCGCATCGTTCCGGGAACCGGGGATGTGGAGGAATTGGTCACTGGCGTTCGGCCGAATGATTTGGTGGTCACGGCGTTGGGTGCCGTTTACTTCACGGAGACGAAGACGCAGCAGGTGCATTACGTTTCTGCAAGCGGAGAGCATCGAGTGGTCCATCAGGGGGATATTGTGCGGCCGAATGGGATCAGTCTTTCTCCGGATCAAGGGACGCTGATCGTCTCCGATCACGGAGGCAAGCACGTTTGGACCTTCCGGGTGGAGAGCGATGGCAGCTTGGCTTTCGCCCAACCCTACATGACAGTGGTTACCCCTTACGGCACCGATGAAAGCAAGGGCGATGGCTCAACGACCGATGCCTACGGCCGTTACTACGTGACCAGCGAGATGGGGCTGCAGATGTTCGATCCCACGGGCCGCCTTTGCGGGGTGATTTCAACCCCTGCGCCCAAGGCCGTGAGTGTCGAATTCGCGGGACCGGGCTTGGCTTGGATTTATTTGGCGGCGGATGGGAAGATTTTCCGTCGAAAGAGTGCATCAGCTGGCGTGCTTTTCCAGAATCCACCGGTCCCGGCGTTGATGTTTGGGGCCAACCCAAGATGACAAAATTGGTGCGGCTCCTGTTCGTGGCGCTGGCCCTGGGCGGGAACGCTTGGGCTGCTGGGGCTCCGCCCAACGTCATTCTCATTCTGGTCGATGACCTCGGCTACGGCGACCTGACCTGTTACAACGCCCGGTCGGGGAACGATACGCCGAATATTGATCGCTTGGCCGCCGAGGGCATGCGGTTCACGAACTTCTATGTGAGTTCGTCCGTTTGTTCTCCGTCGCGCGCCTCGCTGCTCACTGGGAGTTACCATCGCCGGATCGGGATCGATCATGTGCTGTGGCCGGTGTCGGTGGCGGGGTTAAACCCAGCGGAAACGACCATCGCGGAAGTGTTGCGGCAGCGGGGGTATGCGACGGCGTACCTCGGGAAGTGGCATGTTGGTGATCAAGTGGAGTTCCTGCCGACGCGGCAAGGGTTCGATAGCTACTTCGGGTTGCCCTACTCGCACGATATGCAGAGCCTGCTGCGAGTTCGGAAAACCGAGGAAACGGTGTTGCCGGTCAAGTTGCGGGCACTGCCGTTGTATCGCGATGAGAAACCGGTCGCGTTGGTGACCAATGTGCGCAAACTGACGGAGCGGTATCGCAACGAAGCGCTCGCCTTCATCACCAAGCAGCACGAAGCGAAGCGGCCATTCTTTTTGTTCCTGGGACACAACGCGGTGCATTTCCCGATGCAGCCTTCTAAGGAGTACAAAAACGAAAGCAAGAACGGGCCGCTGGGCGATTGGCTTCACGAAGTGGATGACGGACTTGGTTCCATGCTTTCCCTAGTACAGAGCCTCGGAATCGACAAAGAAACGCTCATTTTGTTCCTGTCGGACAACGGGCCGGCGAATCGCACCCGAGGCAGCAGTGGCAATCTTCGGGGAGGCAAGCATTCCACTTGGGACGGGGGGCTGAAAGTTCCGCTGCTCGTCCGATGGCCGGGAACCGTGCCAGCTGGTAACGTTTGTGGCGAGCTCGCTACGGCCATGGACTTGCTGCCAACGGTGGCCACGTTTGCCGGAGCGGATACGGCGTCGCTGAAGATCGATGGCGTGGATCTGTCCGCGGTGCTGACGGGGAAAGCCGTACAATCGCCAAGAGAGGATTTTTTCTACTACCACGGGAACCGGTTGTCGGCGATTCGGGATCAACGGTGGAAACTGCACCTCAAAGGTCCGGAAGGGGAACCGCGGATGCTATTCGATCTGCAGACTGACCCGGGAGAGAGCCAGGATTTGGCCGAGCAGCAACCGGACATCGTCGCCAAGCTTTCGGCGCGGGCGGAGGAAACGGTGCGTTTGCTTGGGAATGGCGCACAGCGTGGATCGCAAGAACGTCCCCCCGGCCGGGTGAGCCGATTGCAACCGATTGCTCGCGCTTTGCCGGTTTGGGGTGACAATGACGAGGAAGCGGTGCCGCCTGAGACCGGGAAAGCGATGCCGATCGCCAGCGATGCACCGCCCGCCAAGCAAGCCCAGATCCCATGAAGAATATCGTCGTCGCCCTAGATCTATCGGGAACCACCGGCCCCGTGCTGGCGCAGGCCCGCGTTTTCGCGACCACGCTGGGGGCGAAGTTGTGGCTCGTCCATGTGGCACAGCCGGAACCGGACTTCGTCGGGTATGAAGTGGGACCGCAGACCGTGCGCAAGGCCGTCGCGGATCACCTGCACGAGGAGCATCGGGAAATTCAAGGGCACGCTGATGCCCTGCGGGCGGAGGGAATCGATTGCACGGCATTGCTCATTCAAGGGGCCACGGTAGAGGTCATTCTCAAAGAAGCGGCGGACGTGGCCGCGGAGCTCATCGTGATCGGTTCCCACGGGCACGGATTCGTGAAGAAATTGCTGCTGGGCGGCACCAGTGACGACGTGGTGCGGCGCTCCCGCATTCCGGTCCTGGTGGTGCCGGTGCATTGATGGAGCCCCGTATTGCCAAGGGCGGCGACGTCATCTAGCGTTCAACCTTTCCCATGCCGACACCGACTACGCCTTCCGTCGCCAGTTCCCCGCCCAAGGAGAACCAGTGGCTCAACCTGCTTTGCAACGTGGTCCTGCCGACGTTGATTTTTATGAAGTTGAGCCCGGACGACAAGCTCGGGCCGACCTGGGCGCTGGCGTTGGGATGCGCGCTGCCGATCGGCTACGGCATTTACGATTACGTGGTGCGCAAGGTCTTCAACCTGCTCTCGGTGCTTGGACTGGTTGCGGTTTTGCTCAAAGGGGTGTTCGGGGTCCTGAAAACATCCGCCTTTTGGATCGCCTGTTCAGAGGCCGCCTTGCCGCTCTTGTTTGGCATTGGGATCCTCTTCACAATCCGGGGGCAAGAACCCCTGGTGCAACGGTTCCTCTTGAGTCCGCAACTCTTTGATATCGATCGGATCCGGAGGCAGTTGGCGCTGCGCGGGAATGCGGACCGGCTCCGTCCATTGATGGTGACGACGTCGGTGGCTTACGCGGGAACGATGTTCTTGAGCGCCGCGCTCAACTTCATCCTGGCGAGCGCCTTGCTCCGGGCGGAACCGGGAACCGAGGAGTTCGTGGCGCAGCTTGGGAAGTTCACCGGCTTGCAGTATCCGGTGATCGCGCTGCCGCTGATGGTTTTGACCGTCCTGCTTTTCCTCTGGGTCATGAAACGTCTCAGCACCTTAACTGGAGTTCCCGCGGAAAGTCTCCTCGCAGGGGGCCAGGCGCCGACGGCAAGTTGATTAGTGTTTCCTAAAGTCCCAAATCTTGCGGCGGCCATCGGAATCCGTGAAAGTGATCGTTTCGAGTTCGATGGCACCATCGGACGTGGGAAGATACAGGCGCACCACACCCGGCTGACCCGGGACTGGGACGGAAAGGCTGATTTCTTGCGCGGCGGTCCCGGCGGGAATTTGCAAGTCCACCGTCTGGCCCGTGGCGGGAAACTCGGGCTGGTCCGCGCTCTTCCATTGGACTTTTCCCGAGCCTCCGGCAGTCGCGCGAAGGCGAAGCTGTAGCATCAGCGGGCCTGTGAG
>CAMCXS010000146.1 GCA_945883495.1 Akkermansia muciniphila | reverse complement strand
CGAAAAGCCCAGTCCTGCGCGGCAGTTGTTGGCAGGGTGAATCTCCAGGCACACCTTGACTCCGGTCCACGCCACGGCAGTTTGTGCTTTCGCCAGCTGTTGAGAAGTTGTGAGACACCCGATCAGCCGCCTTCCCCTCAGAACTTGCCCGTGCGCTTCGTCATCCCCATTCAGGATCTCATTTTGCTGCCGGGGGCCGAAGAGTTGGCGGATCTTGCTCCGGATGTTCAACAGGCGAAGCTCGCCGCGCTTTTCCCGTTTCTGCCGGCCGGCACGACCTTCACGGTCGAAAACGGTGAAGTGACCATTGAAGTCCCCGATGCCGGCTCGTCCGACCTCACCGAAGCGGAACGCCTGGCCGCCAAGGCCGAGAAGCGGGCGCAAAACGGCGAGTTCACCAAGGCCAAGCCGATCTACGAGCGCGTCCTCCAGCTCAATCCCCCCGCCATCGAGCCACGTCGCAATCTCGCCATGGTCTGCTACGAACTGGGCGAGTTCGAGGAGGCCAAAGATCACCTCATCGAGGTCCTCCGGCTCGATCCCAGCAATGCGTGATCGTTCGTCATTCTTGGGAACATCTACTCCCGCACCCAGAACGATGGCGCCTCCGCCGCCAAGTTCTTCCGCAAAGCCCTGGAGCTCAAACCCGGCGATCCCTGGGCGCTGAATGGCCTCGCCGCCGTCCATTGCGAATCGGGCGAGTTCACCACCGCGATCGATTTGTTCGATCAAGCCATCCAGACCGAACCCCGCTTCGCGAGTGCCTATCTCGGCCGCGCCATGGCTTGCCTGCGGATGAACCGATCCACCGACGCAGCGCAGACCTTGGAATCCCTCTTTGCGCACGGCGAGTTGCTCGATGCCCGCACCCGCCCCGTTCTCACCGAAGCCCGATCGTTGTATCTGCGGGTCCAGACCCAACTCGCCAACGAGCGCGTTTCGGACTCCTTCAAAGTCGTCGCCTGCGGGTTTCTCTTCAATTGCCCGCTCGATATGATCATCGAGACCAGTGGTCCGCCAACTCCGCGCCACGATCGCCGACAGCCAGGTAGGCGAAGTCAACGGCAGCACCAACCGCAACGCCACGCCCACTCCAGCCCGCGAAGATCCCGAGCCGCTTGCCATCGACCCAGCCAACGGCCTAGTCGCCTGAGCAAGTTCGGCCCAGCCGCCCCCTTGCGGGCCTGGATTCTCCGATGCCGGAGGCATCAACCTAAAAACCGAAATGACCTCGACTCACGGGGAGGCGCGGAGACGCGGAGGGATTGGGGTTCATAACTACCGGTAAGACTTTACGCTCCGCATCACCGTGAGGGTAAAGGTCTCATCCTTGCCAAAATCATTGTCCTGTCTCATTCTCCGCGTCTTGTCTCCGCGTGAGATGGTTCCATTTCCGAATCTAGGATCAAACCGTGTTGATCGACGAAGCCCAGGACTTCGCCCCCAGCTGGTGCAAACCATCGACACCCGCCACCAAATCGCCGCCCCCGGTATCAAGATCCTCACCGTAGAATCCTCCCGCGGCCTGCAGTTCCGCACCGTGATTCTGATCTTTGCGGACAAGTTCGATGAACAGGGCCCCGGCCAAGATCGCGCCCTGGCCTACGTCGCCCTGACCCGGCCGGAGGATCACATGGCGGTGACGTTTTCACGGGTTACAGAGCCGATTCCGCGGATTGTCGCGGGGACGGTGGCGGTCGTGTTGCCGGGGGAATCGTGAGCGTCTGCCAACGTTCCCATCGCTCAAGCGCAGCGCTCTGGTGACCGTGCGGTTTTCCTTAGGCATCTGCTGTAAATTTCTTCTAGCCTTTCTCCACTTGTTCAACATCTTCGGCATCGACCTGCGGTCTCGTTCCGACGCCGCACTCCGTTCCCAAAAATGTTTGTTCCGCAAAACAGTGAACACATCATGTGAATTGTTTTGCGCTTTCCGCGCCATGCAGATATTCTTTCGCTCCAAGAAGCTCCAGAAAACCTGTTCCTCCGCCAAGGAAGTTCTGAAGGCGTTTGGAGCCGTCCGAGGCAAGAAGCTCCAGCAACGTTTGCTGGAACTCCAAGCCGCTGATCATCTTGGACAAATTTCCCGACTCCCCCCAGCCCGATGCCATGAAATGACCGGGAACCGCCAAGGCCAGCTCAGCGTCGATCTCGACCATCCCTACCGGCTGTTCTTCATTCCAGCAGACGATCCTGACCCACGAAAACCGGACGGAGGTCTCGACTGGGACGCGGTGACTGCAATTGAGATCGTCGACATCGCCGATCCGCACTGAACGTCTTCCCCCCCGCCCATTCAATGAAAGCCAAACGCCAGAACCCTTTCCAGCCTGATTACGCCGTTCCCCCGGGGGATACCCTGGAGGAAACGATGGAGTTCCTCGGCATGACCCAGCGGGAGTTGGCTGACCGCACCGGACTGACGGTGCAGACGTTGCATCGCATTTTCAAGGGAGAGCAGCCGATCACCTACGAGACCGCCAACCGCCTTGAGCTCGTCACCGGAACTCCCGCTGCCTTTTGGAACAATTTGGAGGCCCAATATCGCGAGCAACTGGCGAAACTCGAACAAGATCGCGAACTGGCCGAGCACCTGGACTGGCTCAAGCAAATCCCCACCAAGGAACTCGTGCAGCGTGGAACCATTCCCGCATCGGATGATAAAATCGTCCTCCTTCGCGAGGTCCTTCGCTTTTACAGCGTCAGCTCCCCTGCAGCTTGGCGAGCGGTTTGGCACGAGCCAGCTGCAGCGGCCCGTCGATCCACCATCTTTGCCTCCAGTCCGGGACCGACGTCCGCTTGGCTCCGCTTGGGGCAGATCCAGGCGCGGCAGATCGAAACCCGCCCTTATGATAAGAAGGTCTTCGCGGCCAATTTGCGAGTGATCCGTGATCTCACCGGAAGAGAGCCCGAAGCATTCGTGCCGGAGATGCAGCGCCTCTGTGCCGAAGCCGGAGTGGCCTTCGTTCTCGTGCCGGAGATCAAGAAAGCCCCCTGGAGCGGTGCCGCCGAGTGGCTCTCACCAAGCAAGGCCATGCTCCTGCTCAACCTCCGTGGGAAATCGGAAGACAAGTTCTGGTTCACTTTTTTCCACGAGGCCAGCCACATCCTGAACGACAGCAAAAAGGGGACCTACCTAGACGATGGAAAGGACTACAAGGATGATCCCGCGGAGAAGCGCGCCGATGAGTTCGCAGCGGAAATGCTCATCCCGAGCACGTTCGATCCCGCAATCCAACGCGCCACGTCCACCGACGAGATCAAAACCCTTGCCGAGCGGATCGGGGTGAGTCCCGGCCTAGTGGCTGGCCGATTCCAGCATCTCACCAAGAAGTGGACGCACTTTCACAGTCTCATCCGCCGTTTTGAAATCGAAGAGTGAAGAGTGAAGAGTGAAGAGTGAAGAGTGAAGAGTGAAGAGTGAAATGGGAAAAGTGAAATGGGAAAAGTGAAATGGGAAAAGTGAAATGGGGGAACAGCGGGAGATTCGGGAACGGACGTTCGAGTTTGCGACTCGGGTGATTCGGCTTTGCCGGGCGTTGGAATAATCGCCCGGGGTTTCGCGGACTTTGGCGAATCAGCTGCTTCGCTCCGGGACGTCGGTGGGCGCCAATGTCGAAGAGGCGCACGGAAGTCACAGCAAACCCGACTTCATCGCCAAAATGTCCTACGGTCGAAGTCCTGGGCATGAATTCTCCCGAACGGGTGCAGCATCGACGTCTCCCCATTGCGTCCGGTCGGTTTCCATCCCGGTAATGGACCACCCGCCGCGGCTGCGGCAAACCTGGGTGCCGGAGGGAGACTCGGGGAGCCTGCGGTATCAGGCAGCGACGGAGCACTGCTAACCACTAACCGCTAACTGACTACTTTCCCGGGACCTACAGCCTACGGCCTCTAGCCTCTAGCCTCCAGCCTCCAGCCTCCAGCCTCCAGCCTCCAGCCTCCAGCCTCCTCCGTCGACAAGACCTGAAGAGAAATTCCGCTCGCTTCGGCGGTGCCAATGGGCATCTTCCATCTGCCTGACGCCTCCACGCGCACCGTTTCGAGCAATCGTCCACGCGGGCGCCGTCACCCCCAAGACGTCATGCGAAGCATCGCAGAGATCAAAACCGGCCTTTCGCTCACAAGGCGCTGCCCGGGCTCTCCTTCCAGCCATGATCACCGAACCTGAACTCCTTAGCCTGCTTGCCGACTTGGAGTCCGACCGCGTCGAGCGGACCATCTCCACTTCCAACACCGACAAGTTTGCGCAAGCCGTCTGCTCCTTTGCCAATGATCTTCCCGGACACCGGAAACCCGGTTATCTCCTCCTCGGTGTCGAAGATGACGGTCGGCTCGCTGGGTTGAAGGTCACTGACGATCTGCTCCAATCCCTTGGCGCCCTCCGCTCCGATGGGAACATCCAACCCATTCCCGCCTTCACCGTCGCGCGGTTCTCGTTTCCATCCGGGGATGTCGCCGTCGTCGAAGTCCTCCCCGCCGATCTGCCTCCCGTCCGCTACAAGGGGCGGGTCTATATCCGCATCGGCCCACGGAGAGCGACCGCCAGCGAACAAGAGGAACGCCTCCTCACGGAGCGGCGTGTCTCCCAGGCCCTGACGTTCGATGCGCTTCCGTGTCTGGAGAGCACCTTGACGGATCTTTCGGAAGATCGATTCCGCCTCACTTACCTCCGCCACGCCGTTTCCGAAGAGGTCATCGCCGAAAACGGCCGCCCGCTGAAAGTTCAACTGGCCAGCCTCCGCTTCTTCGACCTCCGCCAGGACTGCCCGACCTATGCCGGAATCCTAGTCCTCGCGGATCGCCCGATGCATTACCTGCCCGGTGCCTACGTGCAATTCGTCCGCTACGCCGGTCCGGACTTGGCCAGCGAAGTTCTCGATGAAAAACGAGCCCTCGGCGATCTCCGCACGATGCTCCAAACCCTGGATTTGATCGTCGATGCCAATCTCCGCCAGCGTCCGGTGGCGGTGGAGGGTGGATTCGTCGAAACCATGATCCATGACTATCCCCGGGTCGCGCTTCGGGAACTCCTCTTGAATGCGGTCATCCACCGCAACTACCAGTCCACCGCACCCATCCGGTTCTACTGTTTCCCAGATCATCTCACCATCGACAATCCCGGCGGACTCTACGGGGATGTCTCCCCGGAGTCGTTTCCCCGCGCCACGGGGTACCGGAACCCCATCATCGCGGAAGCCTCCCGCGTCCTCGGTTATACCAACCGCTTCGGCCAGGGCATCGCCCGCGCCACCAAAGCACTCGAGCTAAACGGCAACCCGCCCGCCGAATTCGCCTTCGACCAATCCTCTTTCCGAGTGACCCTCCGGCGTCGCAAGGACTGATCCTTCTCCTTGACCGCCGGTTTCCTGCTGGCACAGGAGCACGCTCTATTCCGCGGCTCCTTCGAGCCCAAGATTCTGTCGGATGCGGGCGGGATCTTGCCTCAGATTCTCAATGCCCAGGATGACGATTCTCGTCGGAGCCGCAACATAGAAGAGGCCGTAGCGTCCCTGGTCAATCAGCACGCGGCGAATGGGGGACTCAAACGTCCGGCCAATCTCCGGAAACAGACTGATTCGTTCTAAGGCGGAGTTCACGTCCTGAAACAAACCATCGCCTTTCCCTTCACCCCGCTCCTCAAAGCGCTCGTAAACCGCTTGGAAGTCTGCGTCCGCCTTTCGCAACCACACGATCTCACGCTCTGCCATCGGAATTCAGGCGCTCGGCAAAACGGCTTTTGATTTCTTCCCAGGAAACCACATCCGCGGGATTTTCTTCGTATTCGCACAATCGCTGCCGCAGTTTCGAGACCAGCGCAGAGTCCACTTCTTCAGCCACCCCGAGGGCACTTTGAGCATCAGTCCACAGCTCGTTCGAGAGAATCAGCTTCTCCTCTGGAGTCAACTGTTGGAGCTGGGGGATGGTCTCGAAGATCATGGCGAAAATCTAGCATGGTCCCCGCCGCATCTCAATCGAGAACGGGAAGCGCGGTGGAGTGGTGGACCACCCGCCGCGGCAGCGGCAAACCTGGCTGCCGAAGACTGACTCGGGGAGCCTGCGATCAGCGGGCAGTGGTGGACCACCCGCCGCGGCAGCGGCAAACCTGGCTGCCGAAGGCTGACTCGGGGAGCCTGCGATCAGCGGGCAGTGGTGGAGCACTGGACCACCCGCCGCGGAAGCGGCAAAACTTGGGCTGCCGAAGGGTAACTCGGGGAGCCTGCGGTAGCGGGCAGTGGTGGAGCACTGGACCACCCGCCGAGCCAGCGGCAAACTTGGGCTGCCGAAGGGTAACTCGGGGAGCCTGCGGTAGCAGGCAGTGATGGAGCGATGACCACTCACCGCTAACTGCCTACTTTCCCGGTACCTACCGCCTACGGCCTACAGCCTACAGCCTCCTCCGTCCTGGAGAGATAAATGGGAAGAATGAAGAGTGAAAAGTGAAATGGGGGCGACTCGGGTGGTTCGGCTTTGCCGGGTGTTGGAGGAATCGCCCGGGGTTTCGCGGACTCTGGCGAATCAGCTGCTTCGCTCTGGGACGTCGGTGGGCGCCAATGTCGAAGAGGCGCACGGAAGTCACAGCAAACCCGACTTCATCGCCAAGATGTCCATCGCCAACAAAGAAGCGCGCGAAACCCACTAATGGCTCCGCCGGTCGCTTCCGACGATTGCTCAAGAAGCCAACGCAGGTAGGCTCTGAATTCATCCCCAGTAGCACGCTTTACAGCGTCGCTCAACGCGCCACTTTGCCGCCCGTATCCTCCGGGTCAGCCTACGACGCCGTTAGAGCGGCATCAAGGCGATCCTGTATCCAATCGAAATCGATCCGCATCGAAAACGGCCCGAGGCGCATCATTTCCGCCCTGCTACCGGAGCGCTCCTTTCTCTAATGTGGCGTTCGAGCTGATGGATTGCATCCTGAAGAATCTCAGAACTCCTTGGACCACCAATTCGGTCAAGCGACTCTATATAAATCGAGTGCTTATCGTTGAGTTCGACTGCAATAAGACTCACCCTATTCACAAGCCAAAGCTTTGGCATCGCGCTCTGCTCTGCGGGCATTTTCTGCAACTCTTGGAGCTCGATAAGCTCCTTTTGTAAACGCTCTGCCAATGCCTCTAACTCAGTCATAGCGAGAAGGTAATTGCAGCTAATTTGAGCGTCAAACATTTTTATGATTGGGTGCCACCCTTCTGATGACATGTCACCGTCTGGTGCTTGATTGATGCCCGGGCCAGATTCGTCGAACAACACTTCAGGGCCGACCTAGCCAGCTGATTCCGCGATTCCTCCGGTGGCCAATTGCCATTCTGACCCTTGGGCTTTAGTCGGCGCTCTCGATGGACCACCATCTTCCCATCGACGAACCCCAGAACCCTGTTAGATTCCGGCCTGCTCTCTCATGGCCATCAAGAAATCCGATCTCTATTCCTCCCTCTGGGCCTCGTGCGATGAACTGCGGGGCGGGATGGATGCCAGTCAGTACAAGGATTACGTCCTGTTCATGCTGTTCATCAAGTATGTTTCCGACAAATACGGAGACTCTGATGATTTCGCGCCACCGGTGGTGATTCCCAAGGGGGCCAGCTTCACGGACATGATTGCCCTCAAGGGGAAGCCGGGGATTGGGGACAAGATCAATACTCAGGTCATTCAGCCGCTCATCGATGCCAACGTCCGGCTCGCTCGGAGCGATTTTCCCGATTTCAATGATCCGAACAAGCTGGGTTCGGGGCAGGAGATGGTGGATCGGTTGACGAACCTCATCGCCATCTTCCAGAAGCCGGAGCTCGATTTCTCCAAGAACCGGGCGGACAACGATGACATCCTTGGGGATGCCTACGAGTACTTGATGCGGCACTTCGCCAGTGAGAGCGGGAAGAGCAAGGGGCAGTTTTACACCCCGTCCGAGGTCAGCCGGATCATGGCCAAGGTCATCGGGATCTCCCCGAAGAACGCCAAGGCTTCGACGACGGCCTATGACCCGACTTGTGGTTCCGGTTCCTTGCTCCTCAAGGTGGCGGCGGAGGCGGGCAAGGCGATCACGTTGGAAGGTCAGGAGAAGGACGTGACCACGGCCGGTCTCGCCCGGATGAACATGATTCTCCACGATTTCCCGACGGCGAACATTCTTTCGGGAAACACCCTTTCCGATCCGAAGTTCAAAGAGCGCGAGCAGCTCCGCACCTATGACTACGTGGTGGCCAATCCACCGTTTTCCGACAAGGCGTGGAGCACGGGGCTCACCCCGGCCTCCGACCGGTATCAGCGCTTTCAATGGGGTGAACCTCCCGCCAAACAGGGGGATTATGCCTACCTGCTCCACATCATCCGGTCGCTCAAGAGCACTGGCAAAGGCGCCTGCATTCTGCCGCACGGCGTTCTGTTCCGGGGGAATGCGGAGGCGGTGATCCGGACGCAGTTGGTCCGTTCCGGCTACTTGAAAGGGATCATCGGACTCCCGGCGAACTTGTTTTACGGCACCGGCATTCCCGCCTGCATCCTGGTGATCGACAAAGAGAACGCCGCCGCCCGCAAAGGCATTTTCATGATCGATGCCAGCAAGGGCTTCATCAAGGACGGGAACAAGAACCGGCTTCGGGAGCGAGACATCCACCGGATCGTCGATGTGTTCTCCCATGCCGAAGAGCATGCGGGGTATTCCCGGTTGGTGCCGTTTGATGAGATCGAGAAGAACGGGTTCAACCTCAATCTCCCGCGCTACATCGACACCCAGGAGGCGGAAGACATCCAGGATCTCAACGGGCATCTGCTGGGCGGGATTCCCACCCGGGACATCGATGCCTTGGATCCGTATTGGAAGATCTGTCCCGCCCTGCGTTCCGCGTTGTTCAAGCCGTTGCGCAAAGGCTACTCCGCACTCGTGATTCCGCCGACCGCGTTGAAGGAGACCATCCACGGGCATCCGCATTTCGCCACGTTTCTCGCCGGGCTGGAAAGCC
>CAMCXS010000145.1 GCA_945883495.1 Akkermansia muciniphila | reverse complement strand
GAAGCCGGGTTGGAGGCGGAGCTTTCGAGGAAGATGACGGACTCTCCGGGGGCGATGGAGGTGATCCCGCTGAGGGCGACGCTGGAGGCAAAGGAGTTGGAATTGTCGTCAACCTTCCAGCCGGTGATATCGATGGCGCTGGTCGTGGTGTTGGTTACCTCGAACCAATCCGCGGCGACCACGGGGCTGTTGCCGCTGGACCAGGGGGCGACCTCGGAGATGATGATCGCCGGGGCGGGCGCGCTTTCGGCGACAATGTCGGTGATGGCGAGGGTGAAGGTGGCGGTCACATCAGGCGTGGTGCCGACGGTGGGATCATCTGCCGTGAGGGTGATGGAGTAGCTGGTCTTGGTCTCGAAATCCAGCGGGGTGCCGGCCTTGAGGAAGAGCTTGGCTCCGACGATTTCGAAGGCGGCGGCGTCCGTGCCGGTGACGGCGAGGGTGTGGGTGCCGAGACCGTCATCGACCACCACGATGTCCCCGAGAGAGACGCGGGAAACGGTACTGGTGTTTTCTGGCAGACTGGTGATGGCTCCGTTCACGGCCAATTGGGTTGGGGCGGCGTTTGGAGCGGTGGAGGGGGCGTAGACCCAAAGTTGCGGGTAATCGATGCCGCCGCCGCCGTTCTCATTGACGACGTAGAGGTATCCGGAGCGATCCATGGTCACGCCTTCGTGCTGTTGACCGGCGACGCTGAGGGGGTTGCCGACGTCGGAGCGGATGAGGAGCGAGCTGGCGATGTTCCCAGAGCGGTCGATGTTGACGATGCTGCCGTCTTCCTGGCTGAGGACGAGGAGATTGCCGGCTTGTGCTTGGCCGTTGGTTCCCGGGAGATTGGAGAGGGCAAAGACATCGGCGACATCCGTCATGCCGAGCAAAGCGGGGTTAAAGAGATCCGTGGAGTTCACCGCGGTGGGCGAGCCATTCGTGGCGGTGCCGGCATCGAAATCCACGTTGGTTTGGAAGATGCCGATCGGGGTGATCTCCTTGACGCAGATAAAGCCGTTGGTCTGCGGGTCCCAGGAGAGACCTTCGATGCCGATGTTATCGACGAACGTGCCGAGCTTCACGGTCTTGGCCCCGCTGCGAGAGAGCGTGGTTCCGGCGGCGTAGGTGAAGCGCACCAGTTGGCGATCGCGCTCCTCGCTCATGACGAACTGACCATTGCCGATGTAGGTGAGGCCTTCCGGATCGTAGAAATCCGTGCCTTGCGGGCTGCTGCCGAGCGCCAGGGTCATGGTATCGATGAGCTGGCCGGTCTTGGAGACTTGGGTGATGGAACGGCCTCCGTCACCGGTGATGAAGAGGGTATCGGTGTCCCAGTTGTAGGTGACGGCGGAAGCCTCCTGGCAAAGGAAGTTGTGGGTGGGCGTTCCGGCGGGAAGCACGGTGCGGGTGGGCTCCGGAAGATCGTAGCGGCCCACGCGGACGTAGTTGGCCAGATTCACGCCGGTGACGGCGGCGCCCACGGTGACGGTGGCGGTGGTGCTATCCGCGGAACCCACGCTGTTCGTGGCGCGGACCCAGTAGCTGGCGGTGGCGGTCAGCGCGGGGGTGGTGAAGCTGCTGGCGGTGGCGCCGGAGACGGGATTCGCGGTGTCTCCCGTGGTACCTGCATACCATTGGAAGGTGGGGACGGGGAACCCGCTTGCCGCCGCGCTGAGAGTCGCGGAGGCGCCGCTGGCGATCGTGGTGCTTGCGGGATGGGTGGTGAAGGCCGGAGCGATGACGTCGTCGTTGGTGATCGTTCCCGTGCCTACAGCGCCGGAAATCACCGTGGTGCCGGTGGTATTGACGATGTTGGAGAGGGTGACGACGATGGTCTCATTGGCCTCGAAGGCAGTGTCACCGTTCACCGTGATCTGGATGGGCTGGGAAGCCTCGCCGCCCGCCGTGAAGGTCAGAGTGCCGGAGGGCAGAGCGACGTAATCGGTGCCAGAGGTGGCATCGCCTCCCGTAACGGCGTAACCGACGGTGAAGGCCGTGCTCGTGGCGCTACGGGTCACGTTGAGCGTGAGCGTGGTGGTGCCGGAGTCGCCCTCGGTCACGGAGGCGTCCGCGATGCTTACGGTGGAATTGCCCACCGTCACCCCTGGCGAACCAACGTTGAGTCCACCCGAGGCATTGGCCACGGCTCCGTTGACTCCGGCGGTGGCGGCGGTGTACCGGCGGCCCGCTCCGGTGCCAAAGGCGGGATCGAGAATGGCGGACTGAGTGGCGGTGCCACCCACGGAGACCCCGGCATGGCCACCGGAGGAAGCGCTGCCATCGGACTTGGTGAAGCCGCCCGCGGCGTAGCTAAACGTGAGAACGTTCGTCCCGGAAGCGTTGAAGAGGTTGATGGCGTCATTCTGGCCGAGGCCAGGCCCGCCGCCGATGATCGTCACGCCAGTCAGGGTGCCCCAAGCGGTGTTGAAGCTGGTGGCATTGACCGCGAAGACGATCGATTGACCGGGAGCGATGGTGGTTCCGGCCGGGATGGTCACGGCGGCGGCATCGTTGAAGTTGGCACTGTCGTCGTCCCACTTCCAGTTGCTCAAATCCGCGGAGGCGGTACCGACGTTGGTCAACTCCCAGAAGTCGTCGCCGGCGGCGTTGGAATTGACTTCCGTGACCAAGAGGGTGGCGACGGGAGTGGTGATGGAGAAGGCCGGAGCCGCAGCCGGGTCATCGTCTCCGGTGGTGTCGAGGGCGGAGTAATTGGCCGCAGTGTTCAAGGCGGTGAGGAGTTCAGCCTTGGTGCCGGAAGTGGTGCCGGTGTAGACGAAGGCATCAGCTGTGGCGGAGCCGGTGGCGACTGAAACGTTCTGACCACCGGTGATCGTGGGTTGACCGGAGGTGCTGTTGTCCGAGGCTTGGGCCTGCCAGCTGGAGCCGTTCAGGTTGACGGCGGCTAGGAGGGTGGGATTGGCGGCGTCGTGCGCCGTGTTTTGGTAAGCGATGAGGGAATCCCCGCTGGTGGAGAGGAAGGTCGCGGCGCTGGTGCCAACGGTATCCGCCACGATGCCGTGGGATGTGGTGGACGGAGCGCCGCCGGTGATGGTCACCACCGTGCCAGCGGGGAGGGCGGAAGTGGCCGTCCAGGTGAAGACGTTCTCCCCGGAGCGGAAGGGCGATGTGCCGAGGACGGCGTCCCCCGCTTCCACTGGAGCATGTCCGTTGTCGGTGAAATAGATCTGCTCGTTGGCCGGGATGTCCTTGAGGAGCAGGAAGGAGAAGTTGTCATTCGGCTCGTCACCATCCGCCCGCAAGAAGGCCAAGTCACCAGCCGTGAGGCTGCGGGAGGCCAGATCGACGTCTTGCACGGTGATGGTCAGGGAACCGCTGCTGTAGCCGTTCGCGCTGGCGGTGAGATTGACGGTTTGATTGCCATCGGTCACGGAATCGGTGACTCCGGTGATGGTGAAGGTAGCCGTGGTTTGGCCATCCTGGATGGTGACGGTGGCGGGCACGGTGGCTTCGCCGGTGTCCGAAGAGCTCAAGCTGACCGTTACCGGTCCACCACTGGAAGTGTTGCGGATGATGGAGCCGGTGGAAGTCCCGTTCTCGGGGAAACTGAGCGGGGAAGCAGACAGGGTGAGCGTGGGCAATTCCGCCCCGCCGACGGTGAAGGTCCAATCCGTGGTGGCTGCGGGAGCAACGGCTTCCCAATTCGCCGCAATGTTGCCAATGGCGGCGAGCAGGGCCGCTGGGGAGCCAGAGTAAACGGCGCCGGAAATCTTGTAGCGGGAGGCAGGGGTCTGGGTTGGACTGATGAAGGTGGTGCCCGCAGTCAAGCCGGAAGGACGGGCTCCTGCCGCCGTGCCGATTTTGGCAAAGAAAAGAAACGCGGTTGGAGTGGTCGAACTGATCGCGCTCGCGGTGTAGACGTAAAGCTCATCGCCGCCGCTGGAGAGCCCGGCACCGCTGGTGCTGCTCCAATCATAGGTCGTCGCGGAAACAGCGGCGGCGCCCCAGGGCAGGGTGATCACGGTTCCAGCGGGGATGGATTGCCCGGCCTTCACGGTGAAGGAGGCCTCGCCCTCGTTCAAATCGGTGAAGCTGGTGCCACCATCCGCGGCGACTTCGTTGTCGTTCACGTAAAACACGGTGCCAGCGTTGAGATCCTTGAGGACCAGGATGGTGAAGCTGTCCGCCGGCGATCCTGAGGTGTTGTAACCGATGATGGCAATGTCTCCGGCCGCGAGCACCGTGGGACCACTGCTGACGGTGAGCGTGCGGACGACGTCTGGAGCCGGGTTGTAAATCGCATTCCCCGCTTGCGTGGCGGTGATGTCCGTGGTGCCCGCGCCGACGATGGTCACTGTGGACCCGCTGACGGTGGCGACCGCTGCATTCGAGCTGGCGAAGCTGACGGGAAGACCGGAAGACGCCGTCGCCACGAGGTTGAAGGCAGCATCACCCGAGCTCTTGGAGCCGGGACCATCAAAGGTGATGGTCTGGTTGGCTTTCAAGATCTCGCCGGTGAGGCCGGTGGGCTGAACCAGGGAGTAATTCCCGGCGTCCGTGCCGCCCAAGGTCAGATTGGCCGTGACCGCGATCCCGCTGCCGATCTCCGCGGAGGCGAAGGTGCCGCTGCCCGCCAAGGTGACCACATCAGGGGCGATCACTCCGTCGAGGGTGCCGATGATCGTGGCATCGGTGTTCCCGTCATAAGGTTTGGCGGTCACGGCGGCGCCAGCGAGCGTGAGCGGCTTGGGCGTGATGTCCGCGCTGAGACCCGTGGGTTGAGTCACGGTGTAGTTTGTGGAGGGTGCCTCGAAACCAGTCACGGAGACGGCTTTGGCGGTGCCGACGGCTGCGTCAGCAAACGTGGCCACCGGAGTTCCCAGGACGGGGAAGGTGTCCTCGTTTTCCAAACCGTTGTAAGCAGCGGTGCCGGCGAGGGGTGCGGCGGTGGTGCGGTCGTAAACCTTGTTCTCCGCGGCGAGGCCAGTGATGGTCAACGCCTTCGGATTGACCGTGCTGGAGGGGATGGCCGCGGTTTGCGCGTTGGCGCCGCCTCCGGCAACGGTGACGTTGCCCGCGTGGCTGCCCGCAGCGATGGTAGCGGCGAGGCGGACGTAAACCGGAGTGGCGGCGACCGTGCCCGTGGCGGGAACCAGCGTCACCGTGGCGCCGAAACCAGCACCGGCGGAGGTGGAAACTTCAAAGCCGACGGGAGCCGTGACGGTGAGATTGCCGGTGAGGTTGCCTCCGGAAACCTCGACGTTGCTGGCGGCTGAAGCGGTGCCGTAGGTGGTCTCGAAGGCGGAAAGCGTACCGGCGACGTTGATCACGGGATTGCCGCTGACAATCAGGTTCCCTGGGGCGTAGGTGATGGCGTAGTTCGAGGCGGTGAAGGTTCCGCCGGTGGCGGCGGAGGGGACGACCGAGCCGTTGTAGGTGTCCGCCGGGTCGGCCGCAGCGGCGCCGGTGCCGTAGGTGATGGTCACGGAGCCGATGGTTTCGCCGTTGACCAGGCCGTTGCTGGTGAAGGCGATGGAGGCGGTGACGTTGGAAAGGGCGATACCGAAGGCTTTGGTGACGTTGTTCGCCGTGATGGTGAGACCAGCGGGGGTGACGGTATTCCCGGAAGCGGCGGTGGTGAGGTTCACTGGAGGGACGCCAGTGCTGGTGAGAGTGATCACCTGAGAATTGTAAGAGCCGGTGACGGCGGCATTCGCTGCCAAGCGGACAGAGAGTGTGCCGCCAGCCGGGGCGAAGGTGGCGGTGGAGCCGAAGGTCGTGCCGTCGCTCGAAACCTCAAGGCCTGCAGGAGCGGTGGCGGAGATGTCCGCGCTCAGGTTGGAGCCAGAGATGGTAACGGTTTGCGCCGCAGAGGCCGTGCCATACGTGGTGGAGAAGGCAGCCAAGGTGCCGACGGTGGAGAGGGCGGGCACCGGATCCGCCAAGTTCTCACCGGCGGAGAAGTAAATATCATCCACATAGGCCGGGACGTTGTGGTTGGCCAAGGTCCGAAAGTAGACGCGGGCGGCAGTGACGGCTCCGGTGTTGCGGAAGGTCCAGTTGCCGTCCGTAACGGTGCCATCGGCGGCGAGGACCGGAGTGGTTTGGGCGCCGCCTTGAATGTAGAGCTTGAACTTCTGGGTGCTGTTGTCCACGACATACCAGGAGGAATACCAGATATCGGAAACGACGGTGACGTTGGTGGGAGCGCTTTCCGAGGTGTGGCGAATCCGGAACGGCGTGGTCACGGTGGGGGTGACGGAGGTGTGGAGGCTGAAATCACCGGCTCCGCTGGGCGCGGCCAGGGTCGAAACGCCCATGTTGAGGTGGGACTCGCCGCTGCTGATGGCGATGGTATCGAGGTTCTCGATCCGGAAGCGCTTGAAGAGGGTGACGGTTTCGGTGGGAGAAAGGCTCGCCATGAAGCGGCTGGCCGCGGTGTGGGTGCCGCTGAGGGTGGCCACCTTGTTCCCCGCATCGGCCGGATCGGCCGTGACTGTGGTGGTGCCGGTGCCGCCAACGGCGCCGACGACGACGGACCAGTTGTTCTGAGCGTTGAGAACGCCTGGTGTGCGTTCCTCGAAGTTTTCGATCAAAGTCCATCCAGCGGGCAGGACAGTGAGGTTTTGGGTGACGTCCGGGGCAGCGGTGAAATCGGCGTTTCCGGCTTGGCTGGCGGTGAGGACGGCAGTGCCCGGACCGGTGATGGTCACAGTGTTTCCGGAGACAGAGGCGACGCCGGTGTTGGAGCTGGCGTAAGTGACCGTCAGGCCGGAGGAGGCGGCGGCGCCCAGGGTGTAGCTGCCGCCGTTGACGGTGCGGGTGTCCGTGGCGGCGAGGCCGGTGATGGTGTTGGGCTGCGGGGTGCCGTTGGTGATGGGGCTGGCATCGCCGGTGCCGTTGGCATTAAAGGCGCGGAGCTGGACAGGATAGACCTGACCGTTGGTGAGACCATTGATCACCAGCGGGCTGGCGGGGATGGCCGGGGAAGTCGCGGTCCAGGTCGAACCGCCGTCCAGGGAGTATTCATACCCGGTCACGGTGCCGGAGGGCGGGGTGAAGGCGATGCGGAGCTGGTTGTTGTTCGCGGTGATGCCGGTGATCACCGGAGCGGACGGCACGGCGGTGGAGACCTGCGTCACGTCCAAAAGGAAATCGAGGAAGCGGGTGAGGCGGGCTCCGGTGCTGTTGGCCTCCGCGCCGTAGGCGTAGAAGCGGAGGGTGATGGCGGAGCGGTTGGTCGTGGTGAGGGAGACCTCGTTGTAGTTCGTCGGGGTGATCACGTCCGAACCAAAGAAGTTCACATCGTCGACGCGGAACTCGTTGCCGAAAATCTCGGTCCCAGGTAGGGGCGAGACTGGATCAATGGCGCGGGTGGCGGTGATGGGATTCGTGAATCCATCGACTGAGGAACGCCACTGGAACTGACGCGGGCCATTCAATTCCCGTCCCACGTTAAAGCGCAGTTTGGGATTGCTCAGGATGTAACCGGCATCGGCGGTCAGGGTGAACTGGAAGTAAGCCCCGGTGTTCGGCGTGCCGACGAGATCGGCATTGGCGGCACCGGTGGTGTTGAGCGTGCCGGTGACCGGCCATTGTCCTTGGAGGTTGGGGTCGTTGACGCCCGGGGTCACGCCCACATAGGTGATGTCGCTCACCGTGACATTGGGGATGGCGGTGCCGTTGTAGGCGAAGCTGGTGGCGACGCCGTCGTGGGGACCGAAATCATACTGGCCGGTGGAGGCCACCGTCACGGTGGCAGCGGAGGACGATACGGAGATCTCATCGACTCGCAGTTGGGGGCGGGTGCCGGAAGATCCAGTCACAGCCACGGAGTGATATTTCCAACGGACGTAAACCGATGCCTGGTCGTTGCACTCCGCAGGCAACGTGGCGGTGAACGAGGACGAGTGACCGGCCGTCAGGCCAGACGAACTATATTCGCTGGTTGGAGAGACATCGGTCCAGGTTCCGCCCGTGCCCACCCGATATTGCAGGCGAATCGCGTAGACCCGCGCGGTGGCGCCGTCAGCTTGGGTGACCAATCCTCCGTTCCAACCCACCACGATGTTCTGCCGTCCCGTGGTATTGAGACCGAGGACCGCCGCGCCCAGGTTGCCGCTGGATCCCGTGTTGACGAAGGAAAAGCCGTCCGCCGCCAGGCCACTGATCCGAGCACCGGACGTGCCATTGTAGGCTCCTGTATAATCCGTCGTCGTCGCGACGGTCAGGCCGGGATCCTGGGTGCCCGTGCGATGGAAAACCATGTTCGCCGGATAGGTTGCGGCGGTGCTGGCTGAGGCCCAGGAAGTCAGTGAATAATTGCCCGTGCCGAGGTTGAAGAGGCTGGGGTTCGTTTGTCCCCAACTGGTGGCGGACGTCAGAGCCATGAGGGCGGCCGTTGCCAGGAAAGGGAGTCCGGATCGGCGCTGGAAGAATCCAAATAGCGTCTTCATCAATGAGTGGGCGTTGGGGTGGAAACAGGGAATTGAAAAATCAAACGAGCTTGACCGTGTGGGCACGGAAAAACATCACATTGCCAAATATGCAGGATGACGCGCCCGTCGATTGGGCGTCGTGATAATCCTGACCTTTTGGCGAGTCGCACCTAGGCGAGCGCGGAAGGCGTTTCCAGTGCCGAGAGGTGACAAAGTTGTCACCTACGCTGCCAAATACTTAGAATATCGAACTACCGCCCGGGTATACGGAGACTCGTTCGGAGCTTTACCCAAAAGTTTTGCTTGCGTTTGAGGCCCAATCGGCCGGGATAAGATAGCCCAGGCCGAAGGGAGCCGAAGGCGACCGCAGACCTGGGTGGACGTCGAATTTTGCATCCGCGCTGCAAGTACGGGACAACCGTTGTCTCGCCCTTGCAGGGCTTTGGTCAGATCGGGGGGGGCAAACCCAGGGCAACGCTCGTTCCTCGCTTTGCCCTGGGCTATCATGTCCCGGCCCGTCGGGCCTATTGCTCCTGGGACGTTCGAGGTCCGTGGACGCTGCGGTTGTCGCCATCCGGGGACGTTCGAGGTCTGCGGAAGCCGCGGTTGTCGCCATCCGGGGACGTTCGAGGTCTGCGGAAGCCGCGGTTGTCGCCATCCGGGGACGTTCGAGGTCTGCGGAAGCCGCGGCTGTTGTCATCCTGGGACGTTCGAGGTCTGCGGAAGCCGCGGCTGTTGTCATCCTGGGACGTTCGAGGTCTGCGGAAGCCGCTGGATTTGTCATCCTGGGACGTTCGAGGTCTGCGG
>CAMCXS010000144.1 GCA_945883495.1 Akkermansia muciniphila | reverse complement strand
CCGGAAACCCGCTCGCTGTCCATGCCGACGCCGACAAATCCCTCCGCCGTGCTGCCGATCACGTGCAGCGAATGCCCAAAAACGCGGATGATCTCCACCGCATCGCTGAGACGGGGCAACCAATCTGAGCTGACCTGAGCGAAGATGACGGAAGGGTTCCCACCAAGTTCCGCCCGTGCGGACTCCACCATTTCGCGAAGGGCTTCCTCGTCGAACGCAGAGGGCAAAAACCGTGACGCAGCTCGATTCTCTTGCATCAAACCTTTAGTCTTCTCAACAACTCCCCTCATTCGACCCAAGGCAGGCCGACCCGGCCTCGCAAGGCCAATGAAGCAAATTTGACGCCAACAGGGAACCGTGCGGAACCGGAAGATAGCGCCGCGTCAAGAGAGACCGAAAGCGGCAATCAGCCAGTCACGCGCATCGGCATGATGACGTAGAGGAACGGCTCGTTGATCCGTAGCACTCCCGGGCTGATTTCGTCGATTAAGTCGAGATGGACTTCATCGCTGTCCAGGTTCCGCAGCGGTGCCATCAGGAACTCTGGGTTGAACGCGATGGACATTTTGTCGCCCTTGTAGTTCACCGGCAACGATTCGCGAGCTTCACCGACTTCCGGGGCGTTCGCCATGATCTCGATGTTATCTTCGGTGAAAACCAGCTTGATCGAGCTCGTCTTGTCACTAGTCAACAAGGACACGCGGTGGACCGTCTCCAGCAACAGGGAACGATCCATCGTCACCCGGTAACGCGGGGCTCCCGGAATGACCTGCCGGAAGTTCGGGAAATTGCCGTCGATCAGCTTGCTCGTGAGCAGGTAGCCATTGAGTTCGAAGGCGATTTGGCTCTCGCCAATCCGGATGCGCACTTGTCCCGCGTCGGCCAAAAGACGTTGCAACTCGGCGATCGCCTTGGTGGGAACGATCACGTCGCGGGTCTGCGCTTCGGCAATCTCCACGTCCTGATCCACCATGGCCAAGCGTCGTCCATCGGTAGCTACCAACGTCAACTTGCCACCCGCGAACGACCAGTTGATGCCGTTCAATACATACCGTGTCTCGTCCGTGGAGATGGCGTAAAAGGTTTTCTTCAGTCCATCCTTCACCAGCTTCTGGTCCAGGACCACTTCCCGGGCCCCGCCGAAGTCCGGCAGTTGCGGAAACTCATCCTGGCTCAAGCCCAGAATCTTGAAAAAGCTCGGCCCGGACTTGATTGCCGCGATGTTGTTCCCGTTGACCTCGATCGAGATCTCGCTCGTCGGCAACTCCTTAACGATCGTCGCCAACTTTCGCGCCGGAAGCGTCGTCGCGCCTTCTTCATCGACATCTGCATCCACCGCTCCCCGGACGCCCACGTCAAGATCCGTGGTCGTCAGCTCGACCCGCCCGCCCTTGGCTTGGAGCAAGACGTTGGAGAGGATTGGCAACGTCGTCCGGGTGCTGACGACATGCTGCACTTGCTGCAACCCTTCGATGAACTTCTCCTTGGTGATCTTGAATTTCATTAGTTTCTCTTCCGTGGACTTTCGTGTCCTGGCAGGGCGACCCACCCCAAACCGCGATTTGGGCACAGTAGAGCGGAGTTTCTCCACCTGTCTAATGAAATTCAGAGAAGCGGGTCGCCTGACAGTGTTTCCACGATCAGGCTCCCGCTGCACCCGGGATCATGCCGATCCCCCCTTACGCCGAGATAAGGGCTAGCCCGTAATCTTGTCCCGAAGGAACTCGACCACTCGGCGGGTCTCGGCGCTCGCCATCATGTCCTCATCGACCCGCCGGCACGCATGGATCACCGTCCCGTGATCCCGCCCCCCGAACGCTTGGCCGATCTCCTTAAGCGAGGCATTCGTCAGCTCTCGGCTCAGATACATTGCGATGTGGCGCGGCTGAATGATCAATTGCGTCCGGCTCCGTCCGTTGAGATCCCCCAACCGCACGTCAAAGTAAGACGCCACCTCCTTCTGGATCGCCCCCACTGTCAACATGCCGGCCCGGGCTTCCTGACAAAGCATGTCTTGAAGGTGACTCTCCACTTGTTGCAGCGAGATCGCCCCTCGATACAACGACACGTAGGAGGACACCCGAAGCAACGCCCCCTCCAGCATCCGCACGTTCTTGCGAATGCGGTCCGCGAGGAACTCGATGATCTCCATGTCCAAATCCACCCGCCACTCGTGCGCCTTCTGCCGCAAAATGGCGATCCGAGTCTCCACGGACGGCGGCAGCAACTCCGCACTGATCCCCCACTGAAACCGGGACAACAGCCGCTTCTCCAATCGCGGAATGTCCGCCGGTGCCCGGTCGCTCACCAAGACGATCTGGCTCCGATGATTCACCAGCGCATTGAACGTGTGAAAGAACTCTTCCTGCGTCGCGTCTTTGCCGGCCACGAACTGAACGTCATCGATCAGGAGGACATCCACGCGGCGATACCGGGCCCGGAATTGAGACAGCTTCCCATGCTGGACCGCCTCAATAAATTCATTGGTGAATTCTTCCCCCGTAACGAACAGCACTCGCTTCTTCGGATGCCGTTGCAAGACCGAAAGCCCGATCGCCGAAAGCAGGTGCGTCTTCCCCAGCCCGCTGTTCCCGTAGAACAGCACGGGATTGTAATGACCGCCCGGACGCTCTGCCACCGCCAGCGCGGACGCATGGCAGTAGGCGATGTTGTCGCCCACGACAAAATTTTCAAACGTGTGCTTCGGGTTGAGGCGCGCCTCATTGATTCGGGATGCTGGTGTCGTCTCCAAAATGGTCACCGGCGCCCGCTCCCCCGCCTCGGGCTCTTCTTCAGCCGACGTCGCTTCTTCGCCGTCAAATGGCAAACTGCCATCCAACTCCGCTGGCGCTTCCATCGTGATCTTCGGCTTGGCCGCGATCTGCTCCTCCACCACCCGCTCCAAGTCTGGGCGGTAATAGGTTTCCGCCCACGTCACGTGAAGGCTGGTGGGAAAGCGGATCCGAAGTTCCTTCCGATCGAGATAGCTGATGTTTCCATCGGAAAACCAGCGATCCACCACATCCTTTCCAACCCGTTTCCCCAAGCCCTTGCAGATATTCTTCCAAAGGGCGGCTGAGGCATCAATGGGGGGCTTGATCGACTTAGAATTTCTGCTGTCAGTCAAAGCTCCGCCATCCGCCGCCACTGGGGCAGCGTAGTGTTCATCTGTCTTCATGGTATGGTTCTGAGATCCACCAGCCGCTTCCTGTCATCCGGACACGGCTCCGCCCCAAAGCTGCCTTGAGCTTTCTCTTGGTAGGTTGTGGGCGTAGCAAAGTCTGGATAAACAAGGGGGCCCGTGGGCCGCCGCAAACAGCGAGTGTGAAGATCGAGTAAACGCAGAACCTTCCTAACAACAACATGTTTTTTTATCATCAACCCACCTCAGCCCGTAGAGCCCCCGTAGATTTTTTTAGCCCCAGAAATCACTTGCCAGACGTCGCTGCATCCCACCCCCAAAAGGAAGTTTCAGATGAACAGTTTCCTGACAGAATACAAATACTCAGCCTTTCTCTAGGTAACCAGAGCGGAAGTATAATTCCACTTAAGTATCACCCGAACGCAACCAAAATCAGGTCCTAAGCACCTTTGTCAATCGCTCGACTTCTCTCCTCTTATCGCCCCCGCGAAGAGGCGCTTGATGTTCTCCGCCCGGCCACGATGCTGCATGATGTCACTTGAATCCCTGGCCAACCTGCTGGAGCAACGCCTCCAGATCATCGCCGACCATCGTCTGCGCGAACAAGATCCCCAATCGCACCTCACCCAGCTCAAGGAGGTGTCCGAAGCCATCACCTCCGCGCACCTGGCCCTCCGTCCGCAACTCGACGCCCGCCTGAATCACTACCTTACCCAGGCCAGCTTCAACAAGGCCTTGGAGCACCTACAGGCCCAAATGCAAAACGGAGAGAGCGCCGATTGACACTCTCTCCGTTTCTGGAAAGACCTTGAGACTGGCAGCCTGATCAGCGCGAATACAATTCAACGACGAGCTGCTCGTTCACCATCGGATCCACCTCGTCCCGCTCCGGAAGACGGACCACGACACCGTTCAGGTGGTCCCGATCCATGTTGATCCAATCCGGGATCGGGGTCGCCTGGGTGAGGTCCAACAAACGCATCGCCAAGCCAGTAGAGTGCTGGTTGTCACGGACCTTGACCACGTCCCCAGGCTTGCACTGGTAAGAGGCAACATTGACGCGACGGCCATTGACCGTCACATGACCGTGGCTCACGAATTGCCGGGCGGCACGACGCGTATTGCCGAAGCCCATGCGGAAGCACACGTTATCCAAACGAGTCTCGAGGAGTTGGAGCATAATGTGCCCCGTAACCCCCTTGCGGTGGGAGGCCTCTTCGTAGTAGCGGCGGAATTGACGCTCCATCACGCCATACTGAAGGCGGAGTTTCTGCTTTTCCCCAAGCGCGACAGCGAAGTCAGAACGCTTCTTGCGGACGTTGCGCGCCCCGTGTTGGCCTGGACCATAAGCCCGGCGCTCCAATGCTTTTGAGGGGCCAAAAAGCGGCACGCCGAACCGGCGGCTGATCTTCTCTGTAGGGCCACGATGTCTTGCCATGACGTAATTCTGAAAGGATTAAAACTGATATAACTCGACGGACCCGATCAGACCCGGCGCGCCTTCTTCGGACGGCAGCCGTTGTGAGGAACCGGAGTTACGTCCCGGATCACCGTGATCTCAACGCCAATATTCTGCACCGCTCGAACCGCGGATTCACGACCGGCACCAGGCCCCTTGACCCGGACCTCGGCGCTGCGTAGGCCATGCCCCATCGCCTGACGACAGGCATCTTGAGAAACCAATTGAGCGGCGTAGGCCGTGCTCTTACGGGAACCGCGGAAACCCATCTTACCGGACGAGGACCAACCGATGACATTCCCATTCGCATCGGTCACTGTAACCTTCGTATTGTTGTAGGTGGCAAGAACGTGAACGACTCCCGTGTGGACGTTCTTGCTCCCCTTCGCCCGGAGAATGCGGACCTTCTCCTCTCCCCCTTCAAGAGCCAGGAAGACCTCTTCAGCCGTCTGCGGCTGCGAGGGACGCGTTTCCTTGACCTCAGCAGCCTCAGCTGCCTTGGGCTCTACCGCCGCCGCTTCGGCCGCCTTTGCTTTGTCGTCTGTCTTGTCCGCCATCTTCTCGGTTCCTTAAATCTTACTTCTTGCGGATCACGCCCACCGTGCGGCGCTTGCCCTTCCGGGTCCGGGCGTTCGTCGAAGTCCGCTGCCCGCGGACTGGCAATCCACGACGGTGCCGCAGTGCCCGATAACAATTGATTGAGTTCAGGCGCTTCATGTTGGCCTGAATCTCGCGCCGCAGGTCACCCTCAATTACGATGCCCGTCGCGTTGACCACATGAGCAATCTTGCCCAACTGATCATCCGTCAGCTCTCCTGTTCGCGTCCCAGGATCGATCCCGGCTTGCTCCAAGATTTTGCTGCTGGTGCTCCAGCCGATCCCATAAATGTAGGGAAGAGAAGCTTCGATCCGCTTCTCATTGGGGATTTCCACGCCAAGTAATCTAGCCATCGGGTGATTTAAAATCTTCTAAGTCGGTGCTGCCTCACCTAATTAAACGCTGAAGTCCCATTGTGAAGGAACTAAATCCCTCCATGAGGTCGTCAACTTCTCCATAAGAGCTCCGCCAAAATAGCGAAAACTCATCCACAGTCGCTTGAGCAGCCAACCGGGTCGTCAGCTTTACCACAGAAAGGAGGGCCAGCAAGGGGAATTTTTGAATTCCTGAGTTCATGACTCCACATTGGCCCCCTCAGTCGGCCGGCTAGGCACAGCCGTGAACAATCGCGCTCTCGGAGTCAAAATCTCGGGATCTCCCTTAGTCACCAAAACCGTGTGCTCAAAATGAGCCGATGGCTTGCGGTCCAAAGTCTTGACTGTCCAGTTGTCGCTCAGAATCTCCACCCGCTTTGTCCCGAGGTTTACCATTGGCTCAATGGCCAGAATCATTCCCGCACGCAACTTGGGCCCATCACCCGGCGTGCCGTGATTGGGAATCTGCGGAGGTTCGTGCAGCTTCCGGCCAACACCATGTCCCACAAACTCCTCTACCACCGCATACCGGAATCCACGAACCGTCCGCTCGATAGCAGAGCAAAGATCTCCAAGACGCTTTCCTTCCCGCGCGTAGGCAATCCCCACATGCAGAGATTCCTCCGTCGCCCAGAGGAGATGCAACGTCGCCGGATCAACGTCCCCAACGGGAACCGTCATCGCGTTGTCCCCCACCCATCCATTCCGGACAATCCCAATATCAATCTTTACGATATCTCCGGACTGAATCGTCCGACTCGCGGAGGCGATTCCATGAACAACCTCATCATTGAGCGATATGCAGATGTGCCCGGGAAATTTCCTGTACTGATAGAAGGCGCTACGGCAATTGCGCTCCTTCATCAAGGCCACCGCTACCTCCTCGACTTCAAGGGTGGTCACTCCGGGACGGATCATCGCAGCCGTCAACCTGAGAATCTCGGCAGCCATGTGGCCTGACTGCCTCGCCATCTCCAGTTCCGGTCCGCGCCGGATATGAATTTTTCCTTCGCCCATGAGCAGCACTCGAATCCACTTCCTAAGTCCCGAGTCACCTCAGTAGGACATCTAGGTCAGACAGCCTCCGCTTACTGCGGGGCCCGCTGCAACACGAAGTATGTCATACCAGCAATAAACAACAGAGCCACCGCGAGATAGAGCCAAATCATCCCCGCCCCGCCCGATGCCGCAGCAGCGCCGGTTCCCACCGGCCGAGTCGAACGGCCACGGATCCGGCCTTTGCGCAGGAATCCGTCGTAGTGCCGTTGGATCAGGTGAGTCTCAACTTGTCGCATAACGTCCAACAGCACCCCTACCAGAATCAACACGCTGGTTCCACCAAAAAATTGCGCCGCCAGTGGGGGAACTCCCATCCAGCGCGACATCAGAGTCGGCATGACCGCCACGAAGGTAAGGAAAATGGCTCCCGCGAAGGTCAAGCGCCCCATTGTGTAATCCAGGAAGTCAGCAGTTGCCTTGCCAGGACGGTGCCCTGGGATGTAGCCACCGTTCTTCTTCAAGTCTTCCGCAATCTGTTGCGGCTGGAACATCGTGGCCACCCAGAAATAGCTAAAGAAGAAGATCAAAAGGGCAGAAATTACATAGTGCGGCCACCCATAATTCAGCTCGGCGGCAAGACGCTGGACCCAATCGGACTCCGGCAAAACCATGGTCAGAATCTGCACCGGAAAGAGCAGAATGGCCTGGGCGAAGATGATGGGCATGACACCGGAGTAATTGATCTTCAGCGGCAAATACTGAGTCTGCCCACCGTAAGTCTTTCGCCCAACCACCCGCTTGGCGTAATGAATCGGAATCCGCCGCTGAGCCTGAGTGATCGCGATCACGGCCGCCGTCACCAACAGAAGCAGCGCGATGAGGGCCACCAACTTGATTGGATCAAGCGGGCTTCCTGACTCGGGATTAATGAATGTTTTCCACACCTGAACCAAGGCACCGGGCAGGCCAAACACGATATTTACGGTGATGATCAGCGAAGTTCCGTTGCCGATGCCCCGCTCCGTGATCTGATCCCCAATCCACATCAATAGCAAAGTGCCAGCGGTGATCGTCGCGATCGCCGTAAGATAGAACGCCCAGCCCGGATCCGGTACTAAAGGCCCCAGCTTCTCCATCGATCCCACGAACGGACGGAGGAAGTTGTTGTTCTGCGGCGAAACCAAGGAACGCGCCAACATCCCGCCCTGGAAAAGGCACAGAATGATGGTGACGAAACGCGTGTATTGGTTGATCCGCACACGTCCCCCCTCCTCGCGAGCCAGCTTGCTGAGCTGCGGCACGACCGCCGTCAACAGCTGCATCATGATCGATGCGCTGATGTATGGCATGATCCCGAGAGCGAACAGAGCTGCGTTCTGAAGTCCTCCCCCGCTGAACACGTTGAACAAAGCCAAAATCGCGGCGCCGCCGGAATCATCCTTGCTCTGATTGATCATTTCTCGAGCCGCCTGGCCGAGTACATATCCGTTTACCCCAGGCAAGGTAATGTGCGCTCCCATACGCACCACCACGACCATAGCCAAAGTAAACAGAATCCGCTGCCGGAGTTCTGGAATCTTGAGGGTATTTGTAAATGCAGAAATCATGAACGTTCCGATAAACTAAAGCGGGGAGAGCGTCTCCGCACCTCCCCTAGCTGCATTGCCTCTCAGGCTTGTTTCTTCGCCTTACGGGGAATCTTTGCGACAGGTGCCGGCTTCCTGATCTCAATTACCTCTCCTCCAGCCGCGACAATCTTTTCTCGAGCCGTCGCGCTGACCTTGTCCACCTGGACCGTAAGCTTGCGGGAAAACTCGCCATCACCTAGAACCTTCACGCCGTCCCACACGCCACCAACCAGACCGGCAGCCCGCAGGCTTTGCTCGTTGACCACTCCGCTCTCGAACTTTTCCTGAAGGTCACCCACATTGACGACCGCATACCGGGTCTTGAACTGCGCGTTGTTGAACCCCTTCTTCGGCAAACGACGAGCCAAAGGCATCTGTCCGCCTTCAAACCCTGGACGAACTCCACCACCGGAACGCGCCTTATGTCCCTTATTACCGCGGCCAGAGGTCTTGCCTAGGCCGGAGCTTTCACCCTTACCCAGACGCTTGCGGCGATGCTTGGCCCCTTTGTTGGGGCTGAGGTTATTGAGTCTCATCGTGTAAAATCAACTTAAGTTAAGAGAGAGGTCCAGAGGCAAATTAGAGCGCTTTCTGGTCAGCGGTCCGCTTCCCACGGGAGCCGTAAATCTGATCTTTGGAACGGAGGCACTGAAGCGCCTTCAGCGTCGCCTTCACGACGTTCGCGTGGTTCTTCGAACCCTGAGACTTGGCCATTACATCCTTGATCCCAGCAGCTTCCACCACCGCCCGGACACTGCCGCCAGCTATGATGCCGGTTCCAGGACAGGCCGGCAACAGCAGAACCCGGCCACCGCCATGCTCACCGATTGCCTCGTGCGGAATGGTGTTCTCACCAACCACCACCGGCCGCATTGCCTTCTTCGCTGCATCACTCGCCTTGCGAATGCACTCGGAGACTTCCTTGGCCTTACCGAACCCGCAGCCGACACGTCCGTTCTTGTCGCCGACAACAACCAACGCGCTGAAGCTGAAACGACGACCGCCCTTCACCACCTTGGCGCACCGGTTGATGTGAACAACCTTCTCCAACATCTCTGACTTCTGGTC
>CAMCXS010000143.1 GCA_945883495.1 Akkermansia muciniphila | reverse complement strand
TGACGAAGTGGATTTTGCGGTGCCGGGATTCGTAGTCGCGACGGAAAGCCCCCCAGGCGTGGTGGACGAGCTGCCACAATGGGGAGGCGCGCGGGCGGCGCGGGCGGTAGATGGAGGGTATGAATGTTCATAAATGCAGCTTCGGCGCGCTCGCCCATTGAGGTGACGCGGTCGTCTGTTGAGGTGGCGCGCTCGTCCGTCTTTGAAAGGCAGGCGATCGGCCGGCTATGGCAGGCAATTGGCCAAGCTGAGAACCGTCGCCGGCGGCAGGCGGGATGCTGGGAGCGGCGGCAGGGATGCCACCGTTGTGTTGACTGCTGCACCCGGCTACGGAGCAGGGGATTCCACTCGCTCCCGTGTTCCGCGGATTACTTCTTCGGCAGGGCGCGCACCGGGCCGCCGGAGATCCCGCCATCGACGAGCAGGGTTTGGCCGGTGACGTAACGGCTGCTCTCCGACGCGAGGAAGACAAGCGCACCGTCGAGGTCGTTCATCGAACCAGGGCGGCGAACCGGAATGCGATTGCTGAGCATTTGGACCCACTCCTGATCTTCGTACATCACCGCGTTTTGGGCGGTTTTGAACCATCCGGGGGCGAGGCAATTCACGGTGATGCCGTGCGGACCCCAGTCGTCCGCCAAGCTCATGGTGAGCTGCTTGATCCCGCCGCGGCTGGCTCCATACGGCGCCAAACCGGCGTAGCCATGGACGCAGGTGACGGAACCAATGGTGATGACGCGGCCATAGCCGCGCGGCATCATGGAGCGCTTCACGACGGCTTGCGCCAGGAAGAAGGAACCGCGCAGGTTGGTATCGAGAATCAAATTCCAGTCATCCCACGTCACTTCCAAGGCGGGTTTGCGGCGGTTGCAGCCGGCGTTGCAGACAAGGATGTCCACTTTGCCGAAGTGCTCCACGGCGCGATCGGCGGCCTTTTGGATGGACTCGTGATCGAGGACATCAAGATCGAGGGCCAGGCATTGGCGGCCGACGCCTTCGATGCGGTCTTGGATCAGTTCTAAGGTGGCTGGGTCCCGGCTGGTGACGACAAGGTCGCAACCTGCCTTGGCGAGGACTTCGGCGAAGTGTTCCCCCAGTCCGCGGCTGGCTCCGCTGACGAAGGCGACGTTCCCTGACAAATCGGAAAGCTCGGCAGACATGGCGGCACTATGGGTGCAGGATCACTTTGAGCAAGTCTCCAGCCTGATGAAGCTTGTCGAACCAGGCTTGGCCATCGGAGATCGGGGCCTTGGCGCTAATCAGCGGGGTGACTCGGATGCTTCCCTCGGCCACGGCTTGGAGCGCTTCGGTGTATTCGCCGGACGAGGCGCAGCTCCCATAAATCGTGATTTCGCGGGTAACCACTTCTTGAAGCGGGAACTCGACGGTTGGTTTGAGGTTGCCGACCGCGCCGACCTTGCCGCCCTTGCGCACGCTGCGGACCGCGAGCTGGATCGTTGGCGTGATTCCGACCACTTCCATGGCGATGTCCGCGCCATCGCCGCCGGCCCAGGCACGGACTTGGGCCAAGACGTCTGGCTCGGAGGCCTTGATGCCGTGTTCGGCGCCCAATTCCTTGGCCAGTTCGAGCCGCTTCTCGTCGAGATCGACCGCGAGGACGCGGGAGCAGCCCGCGCGCTTCAGGGCTTGGACCACGAGGAGGCCGATGAGCCCGGCTCCGACGACCACGGCAGTATCGCCCTGCGCCGGTTTGACCAAGTTCACCGCGTGCAGAGCCACGCCGACAGGTTCGCCAAAGGCGGCTTCTTCGAAACTGAGGCCCTCGGGCATCGGGACCAAGAGATGCTGCGGAATGGACACGAATTCGGCGAAGGCTCCGTGGCGGCGGTAATCGGGACAGGAGACGCCGATGACCCGGCGGTCCGGGCAAAGATTGGTGTGGCCGGTTTGGCAGGCCTCGCACTGGCCGCAGAAAATCATCGAGTCAAAAGCGACCCGAGCCCCCGTCTCCCAGCCGCTGACGGCGCTGCCGAGGCGAGCGATCACGCCGGAGGCCTCATGGCCCATGATGATGGGCGGGATGCGGCGTCCGGAGGAACCGTCCATCCCGTGGATGTCGCTTCCACAAATGCCGCAGGCCTTGACGGCCACGAGCACTTCGTGGGGAGCGAGTTCCGGTTCCGGAGCGTCGCCGTAGGTGAACTGACTGGGGGCAGTGAGGGTGAGGGCCTTCATGGCGTTGCGTTGGCTTGATTTACTTGGTCGCTGCCGCTTGCCGCGTCGCCTCCACTAATGGACAGACCGTATCCGCGAGTTTTTCCACGAGATCCGGAGAGGCGCCGTGCGCGGCGATTTGACGGACGATGGCGCTGCCGACGACGACTCCATCCGCCTTGGCGGCAATGGCGAAGGCTTGTTCGGGTTTGGAGACGCCAAAGCCGACGACGACGGGGACTTTGGCGAAGCGGCGGATCAAGGCGAGTTGAGAGTCGAGGTCCGCGGCGATGTCGCTGCGTTCCCCGGTGACGCCTTCGCGAGAGACGTAATAGATGAATCCTTCGGCGCGAGCGGCGATCCTGGCGATCCGCTCTTCCGGGGTCGTCGGAGCGATCAGGCGGATGAAGCGAAGGTCGGTGGCGGCGCGGAGTTCTTCGTTGGCGTCCTGTTCTTCGGGCGGCAGATCGAGGAGCAACAAGCCATCCACGCCCGCGTCGCGTGCGTCGTTGAGGAAGCGGCTGAACCCGTAGGTGTAGATCGGGTTCATGTAATTGTAGAGTACGATTGGGATGGAGCTGTTCTGGCGGATGCGGCGGACCAGGTCGAGGACTCCCGGAACGGTGGCGCCGGCATGGAGGGCGCGTTCGGCGGCTTGCTGGTTGACGGTGCCGTCCGCCATGGGATCGGAGAAGGGGACGCCGAGCTCAACGATATCCACGCCCCATTTCTCCATGGCCTCGACGATGTGGAAGGTGGCTTCCAGATTGGGATCCCCGGCGGCAATGTAGGCGACGAAGGCGGATTGGCCTTCCGCTCGCAGCCGGTTGAAGGTGGCATCGATACGATTCATCAGCGAGGGGGGCACCCTTCCGTGGGGCGTCCTGTCAATCAAGTGGAAACGGTTGCTTCGAGGGCAAAGCGTGTTACTGGCTCTGCATGGTATCGAGAATTTGGACCGTAGGATTGGCCGTGGCCCTCGCGGCTTGGACGACCAGCTGCGAGAGGCACTCCTGGGAGAAGGTGAGTGAATTCCATCGCGGGCACCACGGTGAACACGGCGACCATGCGGCCGAAGGTCATGATGAGCACGGAGCCAAGGAAGGAGCTCACGCCGAAGGGAAGGGAAGCGGTCATCAAGCCGAACACGCCGGTCCTGGGTCAAAGCCGAAAGAGACGCACGACGCCGAGCCGGCCAAGCCTCATTGATTCTCGGGATCAACCCGCCGCTGGAACTCCACGGACAAAGCGCTCTTCCCATACAGGGAGCATTTGCCGGAGTTCCGCGCCACGTTGGCTAGGACCGATCTTCCAAACCGCCGGAGTATCGTGCGGCAGCAGGGGGACGAGCTGTTCAAAGGGGATAATTCCCGAGAGCGGCACGCATCCGGTTTCGTCGGGCCAGCGCAGGTCGCTCACGTAACTGCCGAGGACGTGGGGGCGCACCTCCGTGAGCCATTGCGCGTGGTCGAGGAGCCCGAGGTTGGCTTTTCGTTGGGTGGCGCTGAAATCGTGCCAGTAGCCTAGGTAGCCTGCGCCGCTGAATTCGGACATGAGCTGGACCACCTCATTTTCCGTCGGCCCGTCCTCGTAGCCACCCGCACCCGTGATCGCCAGACGGATGCCGCACGCTTTGGCGTAGGGGACCAGGTTTTCTAGGGAACGCAGCGCCCGGCTCAACCAAGCTTCGCTCAACCGAGCTCTCTCGCGGACGCCATCGAGCTTGGTGGACACGAATTTACGGGAGTGCAAACCTCCCGCGCGGACTTGCCGGAAGAGCGCTTCGGTGAATCCGTTCATGCCTACCCGGCCGAGCCGGAGCACCACGAAGGAGGCTTCCAGGCCCGCCGCGTGGTCGATGGTGATTCGGGTCCATTCCAGCGCTTGTTCCCGAAGCACGCGGGAAGGGGAGGTCAGTTCACAGTTGGCGATTCCAAAGCGCTGCCAGTCGATTGGCGCTGGGGTGAAATTGGCGAGGCTGATTACTTTGGCGCGTCCGCTCTTCAATACCCGCCGGAAGCCCGGAAAGAGAGCGATGTTGGAGCCCGGCCCGACCTCGATCTCGGTGAGGCCGAGCGTGCGCAATTCCGACAGCAAGGCCTCGCCGTCGGTATAGCGGTGGCAATTCCAGTCAGTGGAGATGGCGAGCATGCCGGGTTGGTGAAGAAGAGGAAATGCCGCAGTCAGTCTGGGTCAACCGGCAATTCGCCCGGCTTGAGCCAGCGGGGAAGCTGGACGGGAGCGATGACGAGACAGATTTCTCCTTTGGCCGGGTGAGCTTGATAATGTGCCGCTAGGTCAGCGGCCGGTCCCCTTCGATACTCCTGATGCAACTTGGTCAATTCCCGGGCGACCGCCACCAGGCGACTGGGCGCGAGCGTGGCGAGGAGTTGCAAGGTGCCCAAAATCCGGTGCGGGGATTCGAAGAAGACAGTCGTCGATTCACTTTCGAGCGCGGTTTGCAGCTCCCGGGTGCGTTGGCCTTGCTTGACGGGCAGGAAACCGCGGAAAGAGAACGGCGTGGCACCGAGGCCGGCTCCGGCCAACGCGGTCACCACGGCGGATGGCCCCGGGAGCACGTCGTAGGGGATGCCATGTTCGATGCAGCGATGAATGAGACGCTCGCCGGGATCGCTGATCGCGGGCATGCCGGCGTCAGTGAGGTAAGCGACGCGAATTCCCTCGTCGCGAATACGGGCGATGATCTCCTCGGAGCGTCGAGCTTCGTTGTGCTCATGGAGGCTGAGCAACGGTTTGCGAATCTCGTAGCGGGCGAGCAACCGCTGGGTGTGGCGCGTGTCCTCGCAGGCGATCAGATCGACTTCGCGCAAGCAATCCAGGGCGCGCAGGGTAAGATCAGCGAGGTTGCCAATTGGGCCCGCCACGAGGTAGAGCCCAGGCGGAAGCGGAGCGGAGACTTGCAACTTGGTGGCGACTCGGAGAAGGCGGCGGTGGGGGAGAAATCGTCACCAGCCCTCGGCCAATTGGGTCACGATCTGTTCGGCGGCATCCTGAGCGGCGAGAGCCAGAGCCTGGCGCTCCGACAGCTCAAAATTGCGATCGAGGAACAGGCTTGTTTGGCCGAAGACGGTTCCGGACCGGGTCCGTTGGCCGGCGGCAGTTTGGTTGTCGGTAGCGTTAATTCCGAAGGGATTGACGCTGGACAACTCTTTGCCGGTGGTGGGATCTTCCAGATGGAAGGTGATCTCCATCGTCTCCAAGAGCTCTCGGGACTGAAGCACTTCCGTCTGAGTGGATCGTTGCTGTGCGCGGCGAATCGTGCGGATGCTTCCGACCAGCACGGCGTCTGATTCCTCTTTGGTGGAAATCTGATAGGTGCCGTCTTGCTGCAGACCGGAAATCACCGCGTTAGTGACGAGGACGCCAAGTCGTGGCTCCAAGGTTTCGTTTTTGAACGTTGGAACGTAGAGCTTTTCGATGTTCGCATAGGCCGATGGCTTCACTGCGCCCAGTTGGTAACCTGCGCAACCCGGGAAAACCAGGGAGCAAAGTGACGCGACGAGCGCAAAAAAGGAACGGGAGCGAAGGGCGGAGCGGGCTGCGTTCATCATCGTGCGGCGGCCAAGAACGGACCGTGGCTTCTAAACCTAGCAGGCGATCCGTTTCCAGCGATTTGTCGAAAAATCATTGAGGGGGGATTGGAAGCACGTCCTCCGCGGAAGCTCGCATCTGGGGTTTCGCAGGGGCTTGCAGCTTGGGAGCCGGAGGGCCGTTGTAATCGGGGCGATCAATCACGTTTTCTTGGGCGATGACGCGGCTTTTCGGGGCGGAGGGAGGCGCCACAAGGTTGGGGTCCATGGCCTTGAGTTCGCCGAGGCGCTTTTGGGCGTCGGCATAGCGTGGTGTGCCCTCCGAGATCTCCTGGTAGTAGATGGCGGCGGCCTTGAGGTTGCCCTTCCTCTCATAATACCGGGCGATGTCGAACTTTTTATCGGCGTCTAGTTCCTCAAGTTTCCCGACTTTTTGTTGTAATTCGTTGGCGCGGGGGTCGGCGGAGAAGTCGGCGATGAACTTCTCCATCTCCAATTGGGTCTTCAGGACCTCAGAGTCGTCGTTGGTCTCCCGGCCCTCCTTGATGGCGATGATTTCGAGGGCTGCCTCCTTCGTTTTGGGGTCAGCGGGGTAATTGTCTTGGAGTTTCTGGAAGGCGGTGATCGCTTCCGCATCTTTACCGGCTTCCTTCTGCAAAATGCCGACGTTGAAGACGGCTTGGGGAGCGAAGCTGCTGCGCGGTGCGTTGGAAGCGACCTTCTCGAACATTTCGATGACCCTGGAGGTGGGCGACTTGGAGGGAAGGAGTCCGAACAAGGAGCCTGTCTTGCCGTTCATGGCGAGGCTGGCCAACTCAAACTGCCGTTTGATTGCTTCCCCGAAGAGGTCGCTTTCCCGGTGCTTCTCGATGAACTCTTGGTAGGCATCGAACGCTTTTTCCGGCTTGCCCTCGGCTTCGTAAAGCCGACCCAGCTCAAAACGGGCGACCGCCACCGTGGATGTCAGAGGATAGTCAGCGATCGCGTCTTTGAGGATTCCCTGAGCTTTGTCCAACTTGCCATCGTTCTTCGCCGAGATTGCCTTGTCCAACAACGCTTTGGCTTCGGCGTCCTGCCGCTGCAATTCCTCCGATGCCGGCACTTCCTTCATTTCTCCTTTTCGAAATGGGAGATCCGCATGTGATGGATTCAGGCCGATGGCGGAGAATAGGCCCGCGATGGCGAGGGGAGCAAAAGACGATGATTTCATGAGCGGACGTTTGGACGAAAGGAGCGGCGGAAGACTCCAACCCATTATTTTAGGAACTGTTAGCAATTCAAGTCTTTTCGGGCGCGAGATCGTCTGCTTGTCCGAAATGCGGTTGCTCAGGACGGATCCCGGCGCTATAGCCAGAACGGATGCGGCCTGGGGTGTTCGTGAGTTTCGAGGGTTCCGAGGGGTGCGGCAAATCGACCCAGATTCAGGCGATCCGCTCCTTGTTGGAAGCTCGCGGAATCCGGTGCTTGGCCACGCGTGAGCCTGGCGGCACCGCGCTGGGGGAGGTGATCCGCCATCTCCTCAAATATGCGCCGGAGGGTCAGGGCATGTGTCCCCAGGCGGAGCTGCTCCTCTTCGCGGCGAGTCGCGCTCAACTTGTCCGGGAAACAATCGAGCCCGCTTTGGCGGCTGGGACTTGGGTGCTGGCCGACCGCTTCCTTGATTCGAGCCTCGTCTACCAAGGCATCGCCCGTGGCCTCGGCGTCGAACCGGTGGGCCGCATCAACGACTTTGCTTTGGGCAAGTGCCGTCCTGATGTCACCTTTCTTTTGGATATGGATGCCACGGCTGCCTGGGCGCGGGCCCATGCCGTCACCGAGCAATTGGGCCAAACGGATCGAATGGAAAGCGAACCCTCTGCCTTTTACGAGGCGGTGCGCCAGGGGTACCTGACCTTGGCGGCGGAGGATCCGGACCGGGTCGTCGTGGTTCCCGCCGCGCGTCCCGTGGAGGTGATTCGCGAAGAGATTTGGCAAACCCTAACTGCACGTTTCGATGGCCTTTCGGGTTGAATCCGCCGTCAGCCTGCTGACGCGCTCCCGGGATGAGGGGCGCTTGGCGCATGCCTACTTGGTTTCTGGGCCCCGGGGCAGCGGCAAGGAGCAGCTTGTACTGGAAATGCTGGCCTTGGCCGGGCAACGGCACGGAGACACGCTGGACGCCTGTCGCTCCGAGTTCGTGCAGATGGTCCGGCCCGAGGGAAAAAGCCGCCGGATCAAGGTGGATGCGATTCGCGACATGGAAAAGCGGCTCCACCTTTCCGCTCCGCAAGCCGTGACCAAGGTTGGCATCATCTTGGACGCGGATCGGTTGGGAGCGGAATCGAGCAACGCGTTTCTCAAGACGCTCGAAGAGCCACCGGGCCGCTGTCTGCTGATTCTGGTCACGGATCAACCGGAGCAATTGTTGGAGACGATTCTTTCCCGCTGCATTCGGGTTCCGTTGGTCGGGCCGGAGCATTTTCCGCTCGGGGAACGGGAAACGGCTTTCTTAAGTGATCTGCACCGTCACTTCACGGGGGGACGCAAGAAGGGGATTGGCGCGGTTTGGGCCTTGAGCCAACGCTTCGCCGAATGCCTGCGCGAGGAAAAGGCGGAGATTGCCAAGGATTACGAGGAGGAGATGAAGCGGGAACGCGAAATCTACCAGAAGACGACCGAGGGGGACTACCTCAAGCGCCGCGAGGAATTCTACGATTCCATGACGGCCGCGATTTACCTGCAACGTCGCGCCGTGCTCATGGAACTGCTCATCGCCTGGCTCGGGGACGCGTTGCGAAGTCAAAGCGGGATCGACAAAGTGGAATTCCCCGCTTTCCGCGAAGGCACGGAAGCCACCGGGCGTCTCTTTTCGACCGGTGAGTTGCTTCGCCGGATCGAGGTTTTGGAGCAATTGCGGAGCCATCTCGGCACCAACGTGAACGAAGCCCTCGCGCTCGATGTGGCGTTCATGGATGCCTTTGGTGGGTGAACGGTCGCCTGTGAATCGGGCGAGCCATGGAGGGCTCTGGTCGGAATGCTCAGAACATTCGCTTAAGCCTTGATCCGGTTCTCTGCACTCTCTGCGGCTCTGCGCGGGGCCTCTATCTTCGTATTTAGCAGACAATCCACGGGGCGCGGAAGTGGAACGGAGAGTAACTTTTCGGCTCCCGGGCCCGCAAGTTAGCCTGAAGGTTCGACGGTGTTTCGAGCACGAGCACGAGCACGAGCACCGCTCCGCTGAGCACGAGGGAGGATACGAAGGGCCGATGGAAGGAGACGAAGTTCGTTTTCAATCTCGTGCTCGTGCTCGTGCTCGTGCTCGTAATCGGGTTTGAATCGGTTCATCAAAACGCCCACTCCACCCAACTTGATCCCGCCCAGTAAACTGGATCGAGTTAGTCGGGAGGGCCATTCCTTCACTTTCCCAGGCCCAAAGGGCCGGGACATGATAGCCCAGGGCGAAGGAAGCCGCAGGCGCCCGCCGCCCTTGGAAAGCGTCCGGAACACATCCGCGCCGTGGGTGCGGGACAACCGTTGTCTCGCCCTTACAGGGCTCGGGCCGGACGCGGGCGCCCCCAGGGCGTCGCTCGTTCCTCGCTTTGCCCTGGGCTACCCTATCCCGGCCCGTTGGGCCTGAA
>CAMCXS010000142.1 GCA_945883495.1 Akkermansia muciniphila | reverse complement strand
GAGGACATCGCTGAAGCTCCGGAAGCCGTAGTCGCGCTCAATGAATCCGGGCCGTTGCCGCTTGATCGTCTGCTTGACCATTGAGGCCCAGATCACGGTTTCTTCGCCTCTTTCTTCGAGAAGGGTGTCGAGGGTTTCGACCACGAGCTCAATGGCTTCGTCGCGGCGGTCTTGGGTGGCGGCCTCGGTGGCGGAGGGTCCCGGACCGGAGGGTCGTTTGGGGGCGGGCTTGGTGCGATTTTCCACTTTGCGCACCAGGTCATCGTAGAAAATGAATTCGTCGCAATTGGAGACGAAAAGGTCCGAGGTGGAATGGCGCACGCCCAAGCCGATCACCAGCTTGTTGTTTTCCCGGAGCTTGCTGACGAGAGGCGAGAAGTCCGAGTCCCCACTGATAATGACGAAGGCATCGACGTGGGTCTTGGTGTAACAGAGGTCGAGAGCGTCCACCACCATGCGGATATCGGCGGAGTTTTTGCCGCTTTGGCGGAAGTGTGGGATGTCGATGAGCTCGAAGGCGGCTTCGTGCATGGACCGCTTGTAGGGTTCGTAGCGGGACCAGTCGCAGTAGGCCTTCTTGACGACGATGTTGCCTTTGACGAGCAAGCGTTCGAGGACCTTGCTGATCTCAAAGCGAGCGAACTTGGCCTCGCGGGCTCCGATGGCGACGTTTTCGAAGTCGCAGAAAACCGCGAGAATGGAGGTGCTGTTGCGTTCCGTAGTGATGGCGGCAGGGTGGGTGAGTGGGCTCTACCTATCGTCCACCTGTGGCTTCTTCCCAGCGATTTGTGAGGTAGACCACGATTTTTTCGTAGAGCCAGACTCCGAGCCGCTCTTCGGCGACGTTGGCGAGTTTGACGTAACCCCAGACGCCTTCGCAAAGCCGCTCTGGCAGCCCGTCCTGACTGTCGAGCACGGCATGAGCGGCAAAGCGGGCCTCCGTCAATTCTTGAGAGGCGAGGGCTTCGGATTCGCGTTCCAGGCCGGCGAAGTGGCTCAATTCCGAGTCGCCGTGGCGCTCGCGGGCGAGTCCGGTCTGCCGGTCGCTGGTCATTTGGGGGCGGCCGCGCACAGGCAATGGACCTCCGCCGGTGGAGAGCAGCGCCAGATGCGGGACGGCCGTGGTGGCGCTGGCTTCGGGACGGTCGAGCGTCGCCCGCCAGGTGCCGGATTGTCCACGGAGCCGGAGGACCACCGGTTGGCCCTCGTGCGCGTCGAGCGTGGCGCGATATTTTTGGGCCACGGAGATTAACACTTTCGGAGCGGAGTGGGGGAGAACGGTCAGCACCGCCGTTCCAGGCTGAAGATACCGGCCTTTCAATGAATCCAGGTCCGCTCCGAAGACGCGACCGGCGACGGGAGCCCGGACCGTCATGCTATCCACCAGTTGCTGGGTGGTAGCGAGCTTTTCCTGAAGGCTGCGCAAGTGCTCGCTTTCCGCTTGATACGCTCCCAAGCGTTCCTCTTCGAAATAACTGCGGCGGCGCAGTTCGGAGTGCTGGATGTCGAGCTTGAGCTGTCCGAGCTCGGCGATTTTGTCGGGATTGCTGAGGACGGCGAGGATCTCTCCGGCAGCGACGCTCTGCCCGTTGGTGCAACGGACCTCCTCGACGAAACCGGGGCAGCGGACGCGGAGAATCGCTTTTCCGGCGAATTCCATGACGGCGGGCGCCTTCGGAGAGGGGCTGATGTGGATGAACCAGCCCGCGGCGGCCACCGAAGCAGCGATCAGGCTGAGGCGGAGCAAAGCGTGCCCCAGATGTGGGCGTGGTCCGCCATTGCCGGTAAACAGGTAGGAACCGGATTTCGCGATGCTCGTCACCAGAAGGCCCGCGATGGAAATGGCGGCGAGAATGATACCGGCGCCTTTGAAGAGAAGCGCCACCGTGGTCATGATCCCGATCCAGACCAACCAGCGCCAAGCGAAGGCCAGGATGCCGTAGGCTCCAATCGCGATGGGCTGCGCGACATAGGCGGGAGGCGCTTGGTCCTTGATCCCGAAGAACAGCTTCCGCCCGAGCCATTGCACATACTGTTGGCCTTTGGCGGCGAGGTTGGGGATGCGGATCAGGTCGGAGAGGATGTAGTAACCGTCGAAACGCATCAGCGGGTTCGCGTTGAACAAGACGGTGATGGTCGAGGCGGCGAAAATTGTATTGTAAGCTACGGTATTTACGATGCCTGGACCGGTGTTGACCCACACCAGCACGGCCAGGGCGGCGAGGAAGAGCTCGATGTACATCCCGGCGGCGGCGACCTGGATCCGCTGCCAACGACTGGCGAAGCGCCAGCTGCCGCTGGCATCGACATAGGTCATCGGGGTGACAAAGAGGAGAAGCTGGACGCCCCATTCCGGGACTACGGCGCCATGGCGTTTGGCGAAAATGCCGTGCCAGATTTCATGGATCAGCTTGAGCGAAACGTAGCTGATGCCCAGATAAAACCAGTTTTGCGGGAGGACGGCGGCCGTCGTGGCCTGGACGAATGGCTGCCAATTCTGGGTAAGGAGGTAACCTGAGTAAGCGAGAAGCAAGCCCCAGATGCCGAGGAAAACCGGCCCAGTGGCCCAGCGTAGCCAGGGTAGCCATTGGCTCAGTACGCTGTCCGGATTCCCCATCGGGAACTTCAAGAACAGCAACTGCTGGATGATTGGCTGTTTTGGAGGTGCCAGTTTTTCGGAAGCGCTGCGGTAGCGGCGATCCGATTGGTCGGCCGATTCGGTTTCCAAAAGCTTTTGTTCGACGAGCCAGCGCAGGATCACGGAGGCTTCGGACTCGCTGAGCGCTCGTTCGCCGATGTCTCTGGCGTTCCTGGCCAGCAATTCGGAGGCGGTGCGGCGCCCGTCCATACCGCGCAGGAATTGGTACTCCGCCAAGCCAATTTGGAAATACCGCCGGTGCGTCAGGTCTTCCAGGATGTAGCTGGGCCGTCCCCGGAGATCTTGAAATGTGAAGCGGAGGTCGCGCCGCAGCTTGGGGCGCGAGACGCTCAGATCGCGGACGGCGTGGTCGGGGGTGTGCGACATGGCGTCCGGATCACCAAAGGTTTAGGCGCAGCCAATCCCAGAGGCGGTGAAACAACGTCCAGCCGAGCAGCCGGTGGCCGGCTTCGATCCGCGCTTTCCCGAGCATCCCAGGACGCAACTCTCCACTGGAGTTATCAACGTTGGAGAGGCAGACGAAAATATTCCGGCCGTCGCGAACCTCGGAGACTGGATACACCTGCGTGACCACTCCCCCGTGGCGGAACTGCGCTTGAGATTCCAGCCGGAAGCGGACCTTTTGGCCAGCCGCGACTTGGGCCACTTCGGAATCAGGGACGGCGATTTCCACTTCCAGACGATCGATCGGCGCGATGTCGAAAAGCTTTTGCCCGGTCGTCACCGGGACGCCTTCGGACCGTTCCAGGTTCCCGCTGATCAGGGTGCCGGAGATGGGGGAGCGTACATCAAGGTGATCGCGTTGGTATTGCAGGAGATCGACCTGGAGGCCCAAGCCGTCAGCTTGCAATTGGGCCAGTTGCTTGGCGGCGATGTTGCGCGCGGCCATGGCTTGGTCGCGTTCCTTGAGGGCGGATTCGCGTTTGGCAATGGCTTCCGCCAGCTTCCAACGGATTTCCTTCCCGTCGAGTACAGCGAGGAGTTGGCCGGCTTCGACGGTTTGCCCCGGTTTGACCAAGGCCTTTTCCAAAATGCCATCAAAGGGAGCGGCAACCTGGCGGGTAACTTCGGGTTGCAGGCGGCAGCTGGCGGAAACCCGGTAGGGCACGGGCAGGAACATCGCCAAGAGAAATAGGATGGGAGCGGCGATTGTGGCGGTCTTTTTGTAGCGGCTAGCGGTTGTCCAGAAGCGCTTCCAGGCCCCCAGGAACCCGCGGGGCAAGCTTTCCCCGCAAAGATAGACCAGAGCGGAGAGATGCGGCGCGGCGGCTTGGACCAGTTCAATCTGTTGCCGCTTGGCCGGACGCTCCCGGGCCCAGAGCAGGACGATGGCGCCAATTGTTTCCGATTTCTTGGTTCCGGCCCGTTCGGTCTTGAGCGGCACCGCCAATACTTCTGCCGCACTGGTGGTGTCGAGCAGGGGCGCGTGGTTCGCTGACGTCAGGACGCCGCTCCAGTCATTGCGCTCCGGCCATACCAAAGGGGAATCGACACCGATCGACTCCCGCATCAAGGCGGCCATCTGGGAGGTCGCGTGGCTGGTGGCTTCGACATGCCCGGCCCCGGAGAGGGCGTAGACTTTGCATTGGAGCTGATCTCCGACGCCGAGGGCGACCCGCGCGGCTCCCGTGATTTCGGCCACTTCGTCGCAGATCATGGCCATGCCGGCGCGAAATTCCTTTGCTTTCGCCACCCGGCTGAAAAGATCGACCAACATCGTGGCTTGGTCGAAGCCATGCTGAAGGCGCAAGGCGTGGCTGCCGAAGGCACGGCGGACGAAAATTTGGGTGACGAGGTGGAGAACGGTGAACGTCGGCTCGATGTTGGCGGCGCGCTCTGGACCCAACAGCAAAGCGAGCGCTGCCGGTGGCTCGCCGGTGATGGAGAAAGGAACGCAGAGGAGTGCGAATTTCCCGGTGGCGAGGGAGATCGTGGCGCGCTGGCTGGCGCCTTTGGCGACTGCGGAGGTGGCGATGAGATCGACCTGTTGCTGGGCGGTGAAACTGGCGGCGTGGGGATCGTTGGCGACGATCACCTTGGCGAGGAGATGCTGCCCGGCCTGTTCGTAGAGGAAACCGAATCGGCTGGCGGTCATTGAAACCGTTAAGGCCACGGCGGCTTGCTCGAAGGATTGAGCGTCTAAATCAGCGAATAATTTCTCGATTTCTGTGAGCGTCTGCTCGGGGCGAGCGATGGACTCTCCGGCGGCCGCTGAGGTGGCAAAATGTTCCGGCGCGGCGGATGGGGGAAAGGAACTCACGGGACAGGGGGCACTAGGATGTGCGTTTGGACGGCAGAAGGGACGCCAAGCTTCGCGCGGGTCTGGGCGAATCTCAAGACGGAACCGACTTTCCTCGAAGGGCGAGGGGCGCGCGGAATCGCGTGACAAAATGCTTCTGGCGTGGATTGATGAGGGAGGGATTGGGGGAAATCAAGAACCCGGTCCCGGCTCGCAATGGTCTACGATCCTCTATACCTCGTCATCATGCTCGCGTGCATGGCCTTGAGTTGGCTGGCGAGCAGTCAGTTGCAGCGTGCGTTTCAGCGCTACTCGCAGGTGCCCATGAGTTTGACGGGACGCGAGATCGCCCTCCGGATGCTGGCGGACGCCGGGATTCGCGACGTCGAGGTCACCGGAGTTCCGGGTCAGCTGACGGATCACTACAACCCGGCGACGAAACGGGTGAACTTGAGTGAAGTCGTCTACGGGACGCGAAGTTTGGCCGCCGCCGCCGTGGCCGCCCACGAGTGCGGGCACGCCGTGCAACATGCGAAAGGATATTCAGCACTGAAAATGCGTTCCGCCCTGGTTCCCGTGGTGCAGATCTCCAGCAATCTGGCCCAGTATGTCATCATGGCCGGTATTCTCTTGATGGGACTTGCCCAAGGCGGCTTCCCCTGGGTGCTTCTCCTCGGCATCATCTTGTTTGCTTTCTCCACCCTCTTCAGTCTGGTCACCTTGCCCGTGGAGTTCGATGCCAGCCGTCGCGCGCTGCTGTGGTTGGAGCAAACCGGGGTCGCTCGGGGCGAGCAGCACGACATGGCCAAGGATGCGCTGAAGTGGGCCGCCATGACCTATGTGGTGGCCGCGATTGCCTCGCTGGGGCATCTCTTTTATTACGTGATGATCTTTCTCCGCGCCCGGAATAACAATTGACCCCTGATATTCTCGATTGCTTCCGGAAATCGGATGCGACGTCGGCGCTTTACAAATCGCATCAACCGCTCATATTGCGCCCTCCCATGGGTATTCTGTTCAACATCCTGCTCTTTCTCCATATCGTTGTTTGTCTGCTGCTGGTGCTGCTCGTGATCATGCAGAGGCCAAAGCAAGAAGGTCTTGGCGCGGCCTTTGCCTCCGGGATGATGAACGAGTCTTTTGGAGCCCAAGCCACCGACGTGCTCCAGCAAGCCACCCGCTATCTCGCGGTGCTCTTTTTCGTCCTCTCGGTGGCCATGGCGGGCATCAAGTCTCGTGAAAATCGCGACCGCTACGCTCCCATTCCGGACGAGCCCGCTGTCGTTGCTCCCGTGACTGCCCCGGATGCGACTCCAGCTCCGGCTCCCGCTCCCGCCACGCCCGACACCGAAGCACCCAAGGCTCCCGCGGAAGCTCCGAAGGCGGCGACCGAAGCACCCAAGGCTCCCGCGGAAGCTCCGAAGGAGGCGACCGAAGCACCCAAGGCTCCCGCGCAAGCACCGAAGGCGCCGACCGAAGCACTCAAGGCTCCCGCACAAGCACCGAAGGCGTCGACCGAAGCACCCAAGGCTCCCGCGGAAGCACCGAAGGCGTCGACCGAAGCACCCAAGGCTCCCGCGCAAGCTCCGAAGGCGTCGACCGAAGCACCCAAGGCTCCCGCGCAAGCACCGAAGGCGTCGACCGAATCACCCAAGGCTCCCGCAGAAGCTCCAAAGGCGGCGGCAGCTGCCCCGAAACCCGCCGCTGAGACGGCTAAGCCGGCGACGGCTCCCCAGTAAGTTTCAATCTGCGGCGGAGCGCCACGAACCAAGCGGAGCGCCGCATGATCGTCGTCCACTACTTGGTTTTCCTGCTCATTCGCGGACTGGAATCCGTGGTGGCCTTCGTGCCGTTGTGGGTTTGCTCCGTTCTTGGAGGATGGCTCGGGAACATCGCTTACTTTCTCGTACCCGGGGCGCGCCGGACCACGGTTCGTAATCTCCTGATTGCCTTCGGTGGCGAGATGGGCATCGGCGAATGCCGGCGGATTGGCCGTCGCCACTTCGCCTCGTTGGGCAAGAACATCATTTGCGGGGCCAAACTCGCCTTGATGCGGCCCGGGTCCGTGGAAAAGCGGGTGCGTTACGAGAACGCACGGGCGGCGTTGGAAGTGGTCGAGGAAAACGCCGGGGCGATTGGCGCCATCTTGCACATGGGGCCGTGGCAACTCCTCACCAAAATTCCCTTGTTTGGGCCCGGCGTGCCGCGCGCCCACCTCTATCAATCCTGGGGCAATCCATTTCTGGACCGGCATCTCCAACGCAGCCGCTCCGGCGATGGCGTCCAATTTCTTGACCAGCGGCAGGGATACTACGCGCCGATGGACCATCTCCGTGAAGGCGGCGGCGTGGCCCTGTTTATCGACCAACATGCTGGTTCCAGCGGGGTGTGGTGTCCTTTTTTTGGCCGCTTGGCCTCGACGACGAATCTTCCCGCCTTGCTGGCCTTGCGGACCGGCGCTCCCATCATCCCGATCGGCATTTATCCCGACGGCCTGGCTCGGTGGCGCGTGGTCTACGGAGATCCGATCCGTACGAGAGACGAAGGCGGCCGGGAAATCAGCAGTGCCAAGCTCACAGCCACTCTCAACCAAGCGGCGGAGCGGATCGTCCGCCGGGTGCCGGAAGAGTGGTTCTGGATTCACGAACGTTGGAAGACGCCGCGTCCCGAATTTTTGCTGAGTGCCTACCGGCGTGGGGTCGAGTATCCACCCGGTTTTCGCAAGGAGCACCTCAAGCCTTTTCGCATCCTCATCCGTTCCTCGAATTGGTTGGGGGATGCATGCATGTCCGTCCCCACCGTGCGAGCGATCAAGCTCGGCCGGCCGGATGCTGAAATCACCATCCTTTGTAACGAGAACCTCGGGGAGCTATGGCGCGCGGTTCGGCACGTCGATCACGTCGTGGCCCGCCCGCGCCGCGCGTCCGTTTGGAAAGCTGCCGGCCTCATTCGCCGCGCCGGTCCGTTTGATGCCGGCATCCTGTTCCCGAACTCAATTCGCTCCGCTCTGGAGATGAAGGTAGGCGGCGTCAAGCGGCTGGTCGGCTACGCGGATGCCTCGCGCGCCCGCTTGATCGATCAACCCGTTCCAGAGCGCAAAGCCCCGGGGCCGCCGGAGCATCACGCTTGGCGATACATCCGGATCGCTCATTCAATTGGCGCCGACAAATCGGATCCCGACCTCTACGCCTCGCGGGAGCACCGTCCCAAGTTTGAGGGGACCTGGCGCATCGGCCTCTGTCCGGGCGCCGCCTACGGGGACGCCAAACGCTGGCCGGCGGATCGCTACGCCAAAGCCGTCGAGGCCCTGCACCACCGGCTGGAAGGCAAGGTGGAGTGGTCCATCTACGGCGCCCCGAACGAGGCCGCCCTGGCCGCGAGCCTAGCGGCGTCGTGCACGGTTCCGCTCGATAACCTGGTCGGGAAAACGAGCATTTCCGAGCTAATGGAACGGTTGCAGACGTTGCACGTGCTCATCACCAACGATACCGGAACGATGCACTTGGCGGGCCTCCTGGGGGTGCCTACCGTTTCCATTTTCGGCTCTACGGAACCCGCCCTGACTTCGCCGCTCGGCAAGAACCACCGCATCCTGCGCAAACACGTGGAATGCAGCCCCTGCTTCTTGCGGGAGTGTCCGCTCGACTTCCGTTGCATGACCCGGATCGAGGTCAAGGATGTGGTCGAGGCGACGATGGGGCTGTTGCAGAGCGTTCCGGAAGAGCAAGAAGTGAAGGCAAAGGTGTAGGCCGCGCGGCTTGACTCCACATCTTGGCAGCCGCCGCCGCGGTGGAGATCGAGAACTGGATCCGCTTCGGCAGGGAAGGGGCGGAGCGTTCAGCGAGCCTCGCCAGAAGTCGGCTCTACTGAAAAATAGGACCGTTGGTCACCTCAATGTGCATCGATCTCCATGCACCCGATCGCCGAGAACGTTCCCTCGGTGCCAATCTACGCTCTAGCCAATTGCCGACGTGCCGCCGCGAGAAGTTCTTCGACGGCGCCTGGATTGGTTCCCGCGCCGCGAGCCAGTTCCGGCTTTCCGCCTCCTCGACCGCCTACGATGGGGGCGAGCTCCTTCATGAGTTCTCCGGCGCTGGCTTCCTTGGTCCGGGAAGGATCAACGGAAATGCCGATGTGGACCTTGTTTTCGTCCGCTTCCACGGCGGTCAGGATGGCGACGCCGGGGAATTGCCTTTTCTTGAGGCTGGTGAGGGCTTCAAGGACGAGTTCGCCATCGCCATCCCCGAAGTGGTGAATGATGGCGGGGAGGGGGGCTTTCTCCTTCTGAGCCTGGGTCACGAGTTCACCGAGCACGGAATCCGCCTGGGCGGCGCGGTCTTTGGCGTCGCGCTTTTGGATTTTCTTGCGCAGCTCGATGACGCGGTCGCGGAGGGCATCGCGGGTGGCGCGCAGTTCTCCGAGCGTTTGGGTGACGGCTGGCATGTCCTTGACGTGGAGGAACTCTGGCCGGGGCGTTTCGATGGCGACGGGGGCGGGAGGTTTCTCGCCCAGTTCTTTCGCGAATGCGGTGGCTTGGGTGGTCAGTTCCGTGATCTCTTTGGTGAGAGCGGCGAAGGTTTCTCCGAGATAAGCCTTCGCGGCCCGGCCGCAGAGGGCTTCGATCCGGCGGATCCCGGCGGCAACGGCGC
>CAMCXS010000141.1 GCA_945883495.1 Akkermansia muciniphila | reverse complement strand
ACGGTGCCCAGCAAATGCGTTCGTTCGCTTGGAAGGATGACGGCAAGTCAATCGTCGCCGCCGGATTCGGCGGGCTTTTTCTTTCCGAGGACCGCGGGGAGACTTGGGAGCCGGTGCCCGTCACGACTTCCGATCCTTGGAAGCAAGTCATGTGGGTTGGAGATCGCTGGGCCGCCATCACGGACTTCCACCTCTTTTTTTCCAAGTCCGGTCGGCAATGGGACTTGGTCCCCGGCCTCCGCTCCATCTTCTACGGCGTGGCCGCGAATCCGAACGGCTGTATCCTCGTGGGCGATGCCATTTTCCATGGATCGATCGACGGCGGGAATTGGAAGCAAGTCGCCAAGCGGGAGATCGGCCGGTGGTTGCACTGTGCCGCCTCCAGCCCGGAGATCTTTGTCGCCGCAGGAGCGGAAGGAGCCATCCTGGTTTCGGATGACGGTCACAATTGGGAACCCGTCGTCAGCCCCACGCGCAACGACCTCCACGCCATCAGCTACGACCCTCACGCCAAGCGCTTCGTGATCGTGGGCCGCGAACGGACGGTGCTGAGTTCCGCGGATGGCCGGAAGTGGCGTCTTCATCCTGGACCGGACTGGATGGACAACCCCTACACGGTCACCGCTTCCAACGGGCGTGTCTTCGTGGGGGGGGCCGCACCGGAAGGCGCTGTCTCCCGAGACCTGGACACCTGGCAGTCGCTCCCGCTTCCCACCAATTGCCACGGGTCCGCGCCATTCGACGAGGGCTATCTCATCGGGTTGAACGACACCATTGACCTGCTCCGTGAGCAGTAAGGATCACGATCGGATCCCCGCCCGGCTGAAAGCGAAGATAAGGAGCACCAGGATGAGTGCCAAGCCGCCCAAGTTGATCCACGCCCAAAGTGGCGGCACCCGCGGGCCCATGGCTTCAAAAACAACATCCCGTACCTGAAGCACGGAGAGCAGCGCGAGCAAACTGGCCACCGCGATTTGACCATGTTCCCGGCGATGGGTCCAACGGACCTCAATGGCCGTTTCCAGCTCCTCAAACCGTCGCAACGTTTGGCGGCGTTTGTCTTCGCCCCCGCGGCTTTCCCAACCTTTGTGGAGGAGCGAGCGCTCCGTGACGTAGTTGAAGACGTTTGGCAAGAAATCGCGTTGGAGGCTTTGCGAAGCGATGGAACGGGCGCGTTCGAGACTGTGGATGCCCGCCCTTTTTCGTCCGAGCACCTCGCCGATAGCCCGTTCCGCCCGGTTCACCAGCGCTTCGTTGTTCAACAACACGGCGTGCGGAATCAGAAGATACGGACTCATCCCGATGCTTTCCCAGCATTCCTCCATGGCGCGGTCAGCTTCGGAAATCGAAACCAAGGTGCAGCGGTGCAGCCGGATCAGATGAGAGCACTCGAAGGTGGGTTCGAGGGTGTCGAGGATTTCCTCGTCGTCAAGCTGATCAAAGTCGAAGATGCCCGTGATGACGCCGCAACACGCTTTTAGCATGGCGGCTTCAGAGGTGTCCCCGGAAACCCAATCGCGGAGCTTGCGGTTTTCCTCTCCGCCCTCAGCCCGCGCTTTGCGGACGGTGTCGAGCACCCGGTCGAGTTCCCCGCCGGTGAGGATTTGGACGGTGCCGGCTACCGGCTGCCATTGAACGTCCATGGCGGCGCCTGCGAGACGAGCGAGCAACTCGCCGCCTTTGAGCCCTGTCGAACCAGGCAAATCAAACGATACCGTGTCCCGCAGCGTGGTCGCTTCGGTCCGGCCGTCGTAAAGATGAATCAGCTTGATCAGATCGAACTCCGTGAAGCGCTCGCCGGACGCTGGCTTAAGGATAAAGTGCCAGACTTTGAAGCCGGAATCACGAAACGCCGTGGAGCTGACGAGCACCTCGACGCGCCGCTGCGGAGCCGCGCAAGCCAGCCGCATGGTCCTGCCTTCCGATTGATAACCAGTCACATCGGGGAAGCGAACGAGCACCGGAACCGCTTCGTGGACTTCGCACTGGCTGCCAAATGGCGGATCGACCTGAAAGCCGAAAGAGAGCAAATCGAGTTCCATCGACCGGAAGTCTGGGCAATCAGGATAAGTCTCAGTCACCCCAGGTAATGGCAGAACGACGTGGAGGGCGAGGGCAGCCCTTTCCAGCAGGAGGGCGGGAGCCTCGGTGCGTTCCAGGCTGACACTGGAAGAATTCATTGGAGGATATCGCGCAGGGGCACCGGGTCCGTCAGGTTGGCGGTCATCGACCGGAAGTCGCCATCGGCTTCCGGATCCCGCGTCCCCAGCGCCCGGTAAAATTCCGTGAGGAACGCCAGCAAATCGTCCCGCCGCAAGCCGTCGTCCAGGGAAGATTGGTAACAAAGCAGCCAGAGATGCCGGGCGCGCCCGCCCCCCCCGCTCAGTTCGGGCTGAACGTAGTCGATTCCGACTCGCCGGGCCCCCATCGCAGCAAAGAAGGCGAGCCGGTCCCTGGGCGAAGTAACGGGGTCGCTCGCCGCGACCAGATCCGGATCCTCGACCTCCGAGAACACGGGGCGGAGATCCCCATCCGCAGCGCGGCGCAAGGTGACCAAGCTCGCTTCAATGAGGCGCTGACCGATTCCCATGCGGCGGCAGCCGGGTTCGACCGCGAGGTAAGTGAGCAACCCGCAACGGCTCCGGCGGTAGAGTTCAAAAATCATCCCTCCGAGCAGACGGTGTCCGTGATCAACCGCTCCAAGCACGAAGGCGCGGGGCTGGCCTTCCGGCGGCTCCTCCCGGAGAAGGGTCGCCCAACCGGCGGGATCCTCGTGCTCGGCCGGATCGGTGAAGGAGCGCTGGTAAAGATCGACGAACGCCGCAAACCACTCCGGAGTCCTGGCCGGATCGAGTTCGACAAGTTGGAAAGGTATCATCGCCTGTTGCCCACGAAGAGAAGCTTGCGGTGCCGGACATTTCGCACAAGGACGATTAGCGCATCCTTTTTGCTCTAGTCCAGGCGCTGCTGTTTTGCCACATAGTAGTGGAGCAGCCCATCGAAAGTCATTTTCTGGACCGGCTGCGGCGTGGCGCCGTCGACCTGCGGGGCGACGCAGTATACCTTCGCGTGGGCGTCGACTCCGAGCTTGATGGTGGCGTGGGGTTCGGTAGAGTTCGGCAATTGCTTTTGCATGGTGGTCAGTATGACGGGTTCGCCGCCCGCCTGACAACCTCATGCCATCTGTCAGTTTATCATCCGCTGATGAATGCCTTTCGCAACCCGGTGATCCCCGGCCTGCCGGTCGATCACAGCCCCGACGTCGAGCGGGCAATAGCCCGATCATCAGTCTGAATTACCGGTGGCGCTCGGGCGGGATCACGGATCTCCACCTCATCCGTCGCTGGGGTCCATTCGAGGCCACGCAGACACAAGCCTACAGCCTGATAAGCCCCTTTCCGATCGCTGAGTGGTTTCGATTGATCATCGAAGATCGCCATAGCCGTTCGGCCACCATGGAGAAGGGCTGCCGGATCTGGGTGCAGCGAGCGGTGGAGAAGGGGCACGTGGCGCCGGTTCTCATCCACTCCGACGACTACCCCACGATGCACGAGCCGCCCCGGCCGCCAAATAGTGGCCTGCGGGGAGCTCTCGTTGAGGCCCACGAAGCCCTTGCCGTGGTCCGTTTTTTGCGTTTCTGGTCAGGATGGACCATCCGCCGATTCAGATCGAAGAAGATCCTGCCCTTCGGCCGTTGAGCGAGCTCCTGGCCACGGTGGAGCGGCCGGGGGACTTCTTTGCCGCCGGGCTCCGCGAAGTGCCCATGCCCAAGATCGCGATCAAAGGCGGGAAGCAGCTCTCCTTTCCCGTTCCCGCCAAGCAGGCACAAGAGTGGATCCGGCAGGCGGAGGAAGCTCCTTATGGACGGGGGGAAGAAACCATCCTCGATCCATCGGTGCGCAAGGTCTGGCAGATCGCCCCCAGCTTGGTGGCCATCGGCGGAAAATCTTGGGAATCCACTTTGAATGGCATCGTGTGCGATTGCGCGGCGGCTCTGGGCTGTCAGGAAACTCCGGTGCGCGCGGAGTTTTACAAATTGCTGATCTATGGGCCGGGAAGCTTTTTTCTGCCGCATCGGGACAGCGAGAAGGCCCCTGGCATGTTCGGGACGCTGGTTATTTCTTTCCCATCCCCACACGAAGGCGGGGATCTCGTGATCCAGCACCAAGGCCGGGAAACCGTCTTGAGTCTCCACACGGAGGAGCCGTCTGAACTGGCCTACGCCGCCTTTTACGCGGATTGCGAACACGAGGTGCGCCCGATCACCAAGGGCTATCGCATTTGCCTGATTTACAACCTGATTCAGGAGTCGGCCAAAGGCAGCCCGGCAAGCCTTGATGTCCCCGACCTCCGTTCCCAAACCGCCGAGGCGGCCCGCCTCTTGCAGACTTGTTTCGGCAAACCTCCAGAGGCTCGCAAACTGATCGTCCTCCTGGATCACGAATACACGCCGGAAGGATTGAACTTCCGCGCCTTGAAAAACCGGGACGCGGCCGTCGGCAAGGTCCTCCGGGAAGCCGCCGGAGAAACAGGACTCGCTCTCCACCTCGCGATTGTCCACATTGAGGAAACCGGCGCCGCCGAGATCGCCTATGCCCCTCGATCCTCCCGATGGGGGAGGTGGTCGGACGACGAAGACGAAGATGAAGACGGAGAGGACTTTGAAATCGTCGAGGCGATGGACGTGACGTTTGCACTCGACGAGTTCCGGACGATCTCGGGTGAGAAGGCAGGGTTCGGCAGCCTTCCCTTCGATGGACCCGAACTGATCCCAGCCGGCGCGCTCAACGGCGAACCGCCCGATGTCCAGCGCGTCACCGAAGCCACGGGAAACGAGGGCGCGACGTATGAGCGCTCTTACCATCGTGCCGTGCTCGTGCTTTGGCCCCAGGTCCGGACCGGGGAGATCCTGCTCGAAGGCGGTCCGGCGTGCGCGTTGCCCTACCTGCGGGAGTTGACGGACCATTGGCTGGGCACGAATCCGGTGAAAGCGGCGTCTCGACGCAATGCGGACAAGGAGTTGTTGCGGTTGGCCAAGACGATCCTTGATCGCTGGGTTCCTGCTTCACCCTACGCGGCGGCCCCGCTTGCCGTGCATCGACAGGCCTTCTGGGAGACTCTGCACCTTTTGGGCGAAGGGGCTTTGGTCCAGTCGGCGATGAGCCAGTTCGCCACTTGGTGTTTCGATGGCGCGGAAGCGGTGCCGTTAGCACGGGCCTGCGCTTCCCTCAGCCCCAAAGACGCAACGGAAGCCCTGGGCAAGGTCATCGCCGCGAGGTTCGCGAAATCCCCGGAAGGCTGCGCCGCTCTGCTCCGGGCATGGTTGGACGTCGTCCCCAAAAGCCTACGGACGTGGAAGGCTTCGGCCTCGGCGGTGGGTGCGGTGATCGTGGAACAGCTGGGCAGCATCCAGCTCCCGGCCCCGCCCCGCGCTTTCTACAGCCGACGTTGGACGTATCCGCCGCCGGAACCGGAGCCTCACCCGGTGGGCCCGGGCTTGGTCGTCAGCTTGATCACCGCCTTGGTAGATGCCGGCGGAGAATCCCTGGTGACCTCCGCGGCCCAAGCTCTGAACAAGTTCCCCGAAATCTATGTTCCGATTTCCGTCCTGGCGCCTGCATTGCAAGAACTGGCGGTGGACGCCTCCGCTCGCGAGCGCCCTTCCTATCGGATTCTTTGGGAAGCGACCGCCGCGGCGTTGATCAAGGCCACCGGAGCCGCTCCCCGTATGCCCGGGGATTGGTCGCAGGCCGGGCGCATCCGGTGCAGTTGCGATTTCTGTGTGCAGGTCAATGCTTTCGCGGCGCACCCGGTTCAGCAGGTGCTCCGCATCAAGGCCAAAACGGAAGACCGGGCCCACCTCCACCGGGCCATCGACGGCGCCGGTCTGGAAATGACCCACATCACGGAGCGCAAAGGAAGTCCCTACGTGCTCGTCCTGACCAAAGAGCGACGAGACTACCAGAAGAGCGTCCGTCGATTCGGAGAGGATCTGCTCGCGGCCAGCCGGCTCATCGACATCGCGCCGCTCGAGGGCGATTCCCCGGTCGCCGAGCTGCGAAGGAATCTGAGCCGGGCCGGCAGGGGGCCGTCGTAGGATGGGAGATCTTATCCGTCCGTCAGTTACCGTTGGGTTCAAGTGGCCACACGGCGCGGAGGACTGAGGCCATTGCCCTCTGGAATGGTCGTTTGAGATGACTTCAGGACGGTGTCATGATCAAAGGAATTGCCAGCCCCCTCGCCGTGTCACGGATCGGACATCAGAGTCCCACCTGGGAGAAGATCGCCCTCTTTCGTTCGTTGTTTCGGGGGAGGGAGGATGTTTATCCCCGCCGCTTTGAAAACCAACGCACCGGACGCGCCGGTTACGCGCCTGCTTGCGGTAATGAATGGGTGAGGGGGATTTGTGAGAAACCAAGAATCAAGTGCGGCGATTGCCCGCATCGCGCGTTCCTGCCGGTCACCGATGAAGTGATCCACTGGCACTTGTCCGGCAAGGACAATCAAGGAAAGGACTTCGTCGCCGGGGTCTACCCGATGCTCGGCGACGAAACCTGCTTCTTTTTGGCCATGGACTTCGACAAGGAAACTTGGCGCGAGGACGTGCGGGAGGTCATCGCCACTTGCCGGCGGCTTGAGATTCCCGCTGCGTTGGAGCGATCCCGCTCTGGAAATGGCGGCCATGTCTGGTTGTTCTTTTCCCACGCCATTCCCGCCGTCTTGGTTCGAAAGCTGGGGGCCTCGATCTTAACGGAAACCATGGAGCGTCGCCCGGAAATTGGTCTCGCTTCCTATGATCGGCTGTTTCCCAATCAAGACACTTTGCCAAGGGGCGGTTTTGGCAATCTCATCGCGTTGCCGATCCAGAAGGTTCCTCGATGCCACGGAAACAGTGTCTTCGTGGATGACACCCTTAACCCGTGGCCGGATCAGTGGGCTTTTTTATCGGGCATTCAACGATTGCCGAAAGAACGCATTGAGAGCCTAGTTCAAGACGCGGAGGACCGCGGTCGCGTCACGGGGGTGCGCTTTGCTTTGACGGAGGAGGACGCGGATCAGGAGCCATGGAATTCACCGCCGTCCCGGCGCCGTCGCGAAGCGGACATCTCCGGGCCTTTGCCATCTGAGGTTGAATTCGTGCTCGGCGATCAAATCTACTTCAGCAAGGATGGGCTGCCGCCTGCTCTCCGCGACCGGCTGCTGCGCCTAGCCGCTTTTCAGAATCCTGAGTTCTATCGCGCTCAGTCGATGCGGCTTTCGACCTACGACAAACCGCGGATCATCGCCTGCGCCGAGGATTTGCCGTCTCACATTGGACTGCCTCGCGGCTGTCTAGATGAGTTGCTCGTCCTTTTCAAGAATCACAAGATCACGACGTTGATTCGCGACAAGAGGGTCAGTGGTGAAAAGCTGGATGTCCAGTTCATCGGCACGCTCCGGCCCGAACAGGAGACTGCCGCCGCTGCCATGCTGGCCCACGACACCGGGGTGCTTTCCGCCACCACGGCGTTTGGGAAAACCGTGCTCGCCGCACATCTCATCGCCGCGCGGGGCGTGACGACCTTAGTCCTGGTGCACCGGCAGCAGCTGATGGAACAATGGGTGGAGCGGCTCTCGATGTTCCTTGGCATCCCACCTAAGGAGATCGGACGGCTCGGCGGTGGGCAGAAGAAACTCAACGGACGGCTCGATGTGGCGTTGATCCAGAGCCTTGTCCGCAAGGGCGAGGTCGATGACCGTGTTGCGAATTATGGCCATGTCATCGTGGACGAGTGCCACCACTTGTCGGCGCAAAGCTTTGAACTTGTCGCTCGGCGGGCCAAGGCGCGTTTCGTCTGCGGGCTTTCGGCCACCGTGACGCGCAAGGACGGCCATCATCCGATCATTTTCATGCAGTGCGGCCCCATCCGCCATCGGGTAGACGCCAAAGAACAGGCTGAGGCCCGGCCGTTTGCCCACCATGTGATCGTCCGGCCGACTGGATTTCGCACCCTGGCTGAACCTGACCCGGATAGGCGGATCGAATTTCAGAATCTCTGCGCTGAGCTCATGCGGTGCTCTCGCCGCAACGAGATGATCCGGGATGAGGTCCTGGCGGCACTGCGTGAGGGCCGCTCGCCTCTCGTGCTCACCGAACGCACCGAACATATCGATGCCCTGTCGGAACTGATCCGTCCTCACGTTTCTCGCCTCATCATTCTCCAGGGCGGCATGGGGCGCAAATCCCTGCGCGAGGCCATGGAGACCCTGGTTTCCGTAACCGAAAGTGAATCGCGTGTAGTTATCGCTACCGGCAAATTCGTTGGGGAAGGTTTCGACGATCCCCGGCTGGATACGCTCTTTCTCACGATGCCGGTCTCCTGGCGCGGCATTGTTGCTCAGTATGCCGGCCGGCTCCACCGGCTGCACGACGGCAAACGGGAGGTTCGCATCCACGACTACGCGGATCTCGACGTGCCGATGCTCTCGCGCATGTTCGACAAACGCTGCGCTGGCTATGAGGCGGTGGGGTATACGATCTTGCTGCCTGGCAGTGCCTTGCCGGGTTGGCCGGTGGAAGTAACGCTGCCTATCGACCCGGCATGGAAAAGCGACTATGCGGCCAGTGTCCGCCGTTTGATCCGGGATGGAGTGGATGCGTCGTTGGCGGGCAGATTCGTCGTCGCTACTGGACCCGTGTCTGATGAGCAACGTGCCCGAAGCGCCGCCGAGGCGTTCCTCTTTCACCGGCTGCAGTCGCTGCAGGAAACGGAAGGTTTGTTCCAGCTCAATGCGAAGCTTCCCATCCCCTTCGACAACTGGTGCGAAATGGAAGTAGATCTCTACAGTGCCCAACTCAAGCTCGCCATCGAGATAGACGGTCCGCAGCACCTCAATGATCCCGCCGCCTACCGTCGCGATCGCCGGAAAGACGCTCTGCTCCAGGAGAACGGCTGCCACGTGCTTCGTTTCCTGGCCGAGGATCTCTCCAAACAGCTCGATGCCACGTTGGATGCCATTCATCATGCGATTGCTTACTTGCGGCGAGGGCAGTTAACGGCTTTGTAGCCGCCGACTCTTTTCTCTCCGCCTCCACCAGCTCCCGTGCCGCGACTTCGTCCCCGGCTTCCAGCCAGGCGCGGATGAGTGAGCGGACGGAACCGGGCATGAATCGAATACGGGAACCCTGGCCGGCCCGGCAGGGTTGCGGATCCTCTCCTGGGCTCCAGAAAGCCGTTTACTGGGCAACCAATGGATTCCAAACTTTCCGGAGTCCCAGCCCCTCGAAGTCCTTCACGTTCACGGTGGCGAATTCGGTAACGTCTTGGCGTCGACGGAAAGCATGGCCGCTATGCTTCGTCCCGGCGGGTGAGGCGGATTTCGGTATTTGTCACCTCGGCCTCGGCCTTAATCCCGTCGTGACTCAAGCCTTTCCAGCCGAGGTTCCGCGGCTTCGGTAGCGTCCCAGGCAAAGTGGCTCCAAATGCTTGTGATCGACTGATGTTTCACGGACATCGAACCTGGCTCCAGAGATTTATCACACCCAACTCCACTCAGGACGCCTTGTCATTGCCGCCATTCCCTCTTTGAGCGCCTGCCTGCTACCGGGAGTCATCGCCAGCTTTTGCGCGAAGCATCCGAAGATCGAACTCATCCTCCTCGAAGGCACCTCTCAACGCGTCGCGCAGTGGGTCGAAGCCGGAGAAGCCGACCTCGGCCTGGTGCAACTCCCGACCGGGACCGGAGCACTGACCGCGACGCCACTCCTCACCGAACCCTTCGTTCTGCTCGTCCCCTCGACTCATCCGCTCACACGGCA
>CAMCXS010000140.1 GCA_945883495.1 Akkermansia muciniphila | reverse complement strand
AGACGGTGGAGTTCCTCGATCGGCTCCTGCAACGAGCAGAGGATCCCGAGCGGGTGCGCCGCAACATCGGGGTGAATTACGACACCTGCCACCTGGCCGTGGAATACGAGAGCGCGCGGGAAGCCCTGGGCCGGATCCGCGACGCCGGTCTGCGGATCAGCAAGTTGCACTTGAGTTCCGCCCTGCGCTTCCGTCCAGATGCAGCGGCTCTGGCCCAGATTCAAGCGTTCCAGGAAGAGGTGTATCTTCACCAGGTCGTAGCCCAGCACGCCGATGGAAGTCTGACTCGTTACCGAGACTTGCCTCCCGCCCTCAGCGCCGTGGCGGCGGGCGAACCTGCAGGACAAGAGTGGCGGGTCCACTTCCACATCCCGCTCCACGAAGCCCCGATGCCGCCTTTTGCCGACACCCGGGATCACCTGCTCGAAACGTTGGACGTCGTGCAGGAGGATCCGGGCCTCTGCCCTCACCTCGAAATGGAGACCTACACATGGGAAGTCCTGCCCGGCGCCCTGCGCGACGCCGACGTGACCGCGCAGTTGATCCGCGAATACGAATGGACGCTGGCCGCGCTCCGGGAACGCAAGCTCGCGTGACCCGTCTCCATCCCCGCTCCCTGCTGGTCCTCGGGCGGGTTTCCAACCTTCCCACCGTTTGGGCGAACGTCCTCACCGGCTGGTTCCTCGCGGGAGGCGCGCCCGATGATCGCCTGCTCGGGGCGATTCTCGCCGCCAGCTTGGTCTACTACGCCGGCATGGTCTGGAACGATGTCCATGACGCGCCGTGGGACCGGGAACACGGCAAGCGACGGCCCATTCCGTCTAGAGAAATCTCCCGGACGTTGGCCTTTTGGATTGCCCTGGGGGCTACCCTCGGCGGATTCGGACGATTGTCTTCGCTCGGGGCGGAACCGGTTTGGCTGGCGGCGTTGGCGGCGTCGATCGGCCTCTACACCTGGCTCCACAAGCGTTGGTCTGGCTCCGTTTGGCTGATGGGCGCGTGCCGGCTCTTCCTGGTAGTCTCGGCGGCATCGATTCCCGGAACTCCGACACCATCGGTCTGGGTGTGGGGCGGAGCGCTGCTGGTTTACGTGGCCGGAATCACCCTGGCGGCTCGCGGCGAAGATGGAGACGGACGGGTGCCTTGCGCGGCCCGGCTTCTGCTTTGGATGCCAGCGGCGGCGGGACTGGCTATCGGATTGTCCGCCGGACATCCCACAATCTGGGCCACTTTGGGTGCGGTGGGCGCGTTTCTGGCCTGGCAATGGCGGGTTCACACCGATTTTTTGAAAGGAATGTCGCCCGTGGGACCGTTCATCGGAAGACTGTTGGCGGGCATGGTGCTGGTCGATGCCATGGCGATTGCACCCCTCAGCCCCTTGGCAGCCGTAATCTGCGTGGCGCTGCTGCCTCTCAACCGTTGGATGCAACGCCACGTGCCCGCCACCTGATCCATTTCTTCGTAACCATCCCGATGACTTGACGCCCGGGCCGCGCAAGCGGAAATTCCCCGCTTCCCGTCCCTCCTCTCCGCCACGAGCGATGATCGCCCGCACCATTCAATTGACCTACGAACACCGCGTCTTTTTCACGCGAGCCGTTTTTGATCCGGGCAATCCGGTCCTCCGCGACCTCATCGCCGAAGGACGCCAAGACGGCTCTGGGGCGGTTAAGATCCTCATGGTGATCGATCAAGGCCTTGCGGAATCGGATCCGCTCTTGGTGGAACGGATCGCTCGATACGCAGACGCCCATGCCGAGGTCCTTCAACTGGTAGAAGCTCCGCTGCTGATTCCCGGCGGCGAGGATTGCAAGAATGATTGGGCGCTCGTGGAACGAATTTGGGAACGGATCCACGCGGGCGGAATTTGCCGTCACTCCTACGTCATCGCCGTCGGCGGCGGAGCGCTCCTCGATCTGACCGGGTTCGCGGCGGCGACCGCCCATCGTGGCATCCGCCATATCCGCATCCCGACCACGACCTTGAGCCAGGGCGATGGCGGGGTCGGGGTGAAGAATGGGGTCAATTACTTCGGGAAGAAAAACTGGATCGGCACCTTCGCCATCCCTCATGCGGTGGTCAACGACCTCGACTTCCTTCGCCTCCTGCCTCCAGCGCAACGGCGTGCCGGGATCATCGAGGCCATCAAAGTCGCCCTGATTCGCGATCGCTCGCTCTTCGAAGCCATGGAAGCGATGGCCGGCCGGTTGGCGAACTTGGAAGAACAAGCGTTGGAGACCGTCATCCGCCGCAGCGCGGAATTGCACATGAACCACATCGCCCAAGGCGGCGATCCGTTTGAGCTCGGCTCCGCCCGGCCGCTCGACTTCGGGCACTGGTCCGCCCACAAATTGGAGCAGATTTCCGGGTTCCAAGTCGGCCACGGCGATGCGGTCGCCGTCGGCATGGCGGTAGATTTGATTTACGCGCGCCGCCGTGGACTTTTGCCGCCGGAGGACGAGCAACGCGCCCTCGGCCTGATCCGCGCCGTCGGTTTCAACCTCTACGCTCCCGAGTTGGCCCTCCGGCAAAACGGTGAATTGATCATCGTGCGCGGCCTCGAAGAATTCCGGGAACACCTGGGAGGCGAACTCACGATCACGCTGGTCACCGGCATTGGCCGGGCCATCGAAGTTCACGAGATGGACACCGACGTACTCCCGCTCGTGCTCGACGAGATGGCGGTTCGCTTCGGCACTGGCACCGCGCAAGCGGCTGGGGGCGTTCCGGCGAGAGTGGCCTGATTCAAGTTCCGTCTTGACGAACTTGAGCCGTATCGCTCTGGGTGGTGGCATGTCACGCCCTGCGAAATGGCAGGCGGCCGTTGCTGCCCTGCTCCTCTCCGCCACGCTCCCGTCATGCGAAACTCTTCCAGGACTCACGCTGCCGGCGGGCCCAGGCGAACCGCGCACCCAAACGGTTCTGTCCAAAGAACAGGCCGCCCAAAAGTTCTTCGCAGCCTATCAATCGCACAACCGCTTGGCAGCGGCTCAAGTCGCCAGCCCGGAAGCACTGCGCAAACTGAACTGGAACCCACTCGCTGGCTCCGCTTCCAATCTTCAGCTCCAAGAAAACGATCAGGGAGACTACGTCATCACCTACGACGGCGGCGCGATTCACCTCCTGATCTACGGGGATGGCCACGTCGGGCACAATGTATCCGACGTCCGCATCACGGTCGATTGATTGGCGCCCGGTTGCTTACGGGATCTGCAACACTTGGCCAGGGCGAATCGTGTCGCTGGTCAGGTTGTTCGCGGCTTTGAGCTTCGCCACGGAGGTTGAGTGCTGGCGGCTGATCCCGTAAAGCGTATCCCCTTTCTGAACGGTGTAGGAGCCGCCAGACGAAGAACCGGACGGCGCATCGCTCGGATACGAGGGAGCCTGATACCCGCCGCTACCCCCGGACGGCGGCACCGGAGCGACCTGCACGTAATCGGAATCCGAAGGATATCCGCTTTGGCGGCCGCTATAACCGGAAGGATTTCCATACGGGTTTCCCTGGGGCGGAGCTTGTCCGGGCCCAGCCGAAGCGCCCGTTTTGCATCCGGCCAGAACTGCGGCGGCGGCAGCGGAAGAGAGAAGGACAGTAGCGATCAGTCTCATGCGAAAATCAGTGGGTAATCTGACAGGTTTCTCGACTATCGGACACACGCGAAATTTTGCAACTGCTTGGAATCGCGGTTGTGCGAGGCGCCTTGCGCAACTTGCCACCATGCGGCACTGTTCGCTGTGACGGCGGCCCACCCAGCCCCATTCAAGTTTGCCCCTCTCGTCCTGGCCCTGGCCCTGGCTATGGCGGGCTTGGTGAGCATCGCGAGGGCGGAGATCGACACTCGTGGCGCGGCGATCCGCTTGGAACTCATCTCCGAGGTTCGTTCCATCCGGCCCGGCGAACCGTTTCGGGTGGGGTTGCGAATCCATCACGAACCCGGCTGGCACACCTACTGGAGGCAACCGGGGATCGTCGGGGTGCCCGTGACCTTGACCTGGACGCTGCCTAGCGGTTTTTCCGCAGGCCCCATCCAGTGGCCTGCTCCCGAACGAGTGAAAATGGGAGCACTCACCGCCTGGGGCTTCGAACGCGACGTGCTGCTGATGGTCGACATCACGCCGCCCGCTCAACTGACAGCGGGCGGCTCCGTCACCCTCCGAGCCAAAGGTGCCTGGATGGCTTGCGCGCGGACCTGTCATCCTGGTTGGGGAGATTTCGAGATCTCCTTGCCCGTCCAGAATGGTGCCAGCCCAGATTGGGCGCCAGAACATCGCCCGCTCTTCACGGCCGCCTCGGAACGGCTGCCGCGACAGCTGCAAGGTTTTGAAGCGACGGTGCACACGGACGCCGAAGGGAAGCATCACTTGCGCCTACAACCCGCGGAACCAGGCATCGCCGCTCCGGCGCAAGCCGCCTGGTATTTCTATCCCTACACGCCGCACGTCCATTCCGATGAACCTCAGACGGTGGCCCTCCTGCCCGGTGGCGGCGTCGAGTTGACCTTGAGTCCGTTTCCTATTCCGGAGCCTGCGGCGGTTCGCTTGGAAGGTGTGATTGAATGCTCCGCCCTGCCGCTTGGCAGCCCACGAGGGGTTTTCGTCATTCAGGCGCCTTGGCTCAGTCATCCTCTTCCCCACAACGCTCCGTGAAGTTCCCCAGAGGCCGAGGCCAATCCAAACTCTGCGAAGTCCGCGAATCCTCGATTCACGGCCGAGGCGTCTATGCGAAAAGCGCGATCCGCGACTCCACGCGAATCATTGAATACGTCGGGGAAAAGATCAGCAAGGAAGAATCCGAACGCCGCGGCAACCTCCAGATGGAGCGTTCCCAAGCCACGGGTGAAGCCGGGGTTTATATCTTCACACTGGATGACCAATGGGACCTCGACGGCGGCTTCGAAGGAAACATCGCCCGGCTCATCAATCACAGTTGTGATCCCAACTGCGAAGCGTACAACGAACGTGGACGCATTTGGATTTGGTCCATCCGCAACATCGAAGCTGGAGAGGAGCTGCTCTTCAATTACGGCTTCGATTTGGAAAACTACGAAGATCATCCTTGCCGATGCGGAAGTCCGCGTTGTCCTGGATATATCGCCGGAGAAGATTATTGGCCGGAATTGCAACGAATTCTGGCCACAAAGACAGTCAGCGCGGCTCCGGCGGTTTCAGACAAACATTCTTGAGCGCTCCAGATATCTCTAGGCCACACCACCATGCACCACACGAGACACTTCCTTGCCGCCCTTGGCGCCACCTGCTTTCTGGCTCTTTCCTGTGAAGGGCAGAAAGCCACCACCACCATCCCGTTCCTCGGAATCAACCGCACGGTGAACTACACCTACCGGTTTGTCCCCCGCGGCGCCAACTTGGCAGGGAATGGCAAGGCCGCGATCGTGGTCATCGCCGAAATGCCGTTCCTCAAGGGCAGCCTGGAACCGATGCTGCGCCAAGAAGGCCTGCCACCGAGCACCCGCACGAACAAGAACTCCTACTCTCACTTTCACGGTCTCAACGTGAGCGGCGGCATCGCCACCGGAAGCTTCCAGGTGCGCAATCAACAGTTCGGCCCCGCCTTCGGCACCCCGCTCAGCGATGTCACGGTGGGCGTGAGCTTGCAGCTGATTCCCGTAGTGGACCGGAGCGGCGAACTCGCCTTCCGGGTGAAAACCTCTCATCGCAAAATCAGCGGCAGCGGTCTGGCCACGTTTTTGGATGATTGGTCCGGAGGTCGCGTCATCAGCGTGAAGAGCGAGATCGACAGAACCTTCCGCGCCGCCCAACGGCTCATGCCTCAGCAGATCGCTTCCGGTTTTTCTGGCGAAGACGTGGCCCCGGATTCCGGCCCCATCCGCAAGCTCACGCTCGTGAAGGCGAAGTTCGTCACCACGGTGACCAGCCCAGTCGCCATGGAGTTTATCTTCACGCCGGGTTGAAAAGCCCGCCTCAAAGAGCAAACGGGGGTGCGAGCGGCCGCCGCGGCTTGCCTCCCCCGCCGACACTCTGGGACCCGTTGTTTTCGATCACGTGAAGCGCCACGACCAAGCGGTTGATCTCATCCCGCCACACTTCGCTTTTCATCGAAAAGCCGTGCGCCTTTTCAAACTCGATCTCCGCATCGCGTTCCACAATCAAGTCCCAGGTATCCCACGCGGCATCCTCGGTGAAATACGCTCCATAGTCTTGGAGCACGTGGAAGAGCTTGCGCCCGGCGTCCGTCTTGAGGCCGAGCGCTTCCGGCGTCGCCTCCGGCTTCAGCGCAAGCAGTGATCCCATCACCAAGGCAGGATTCGTGCCCTTGTATTCCTGCGAAGCATAGCTGTCCGCCCGAAGAGCCGGCCAACGCCAACCAGGCATCTCCTGGGAGTAGTAACAGTAGCGGGCGGCAAACGGATTCAGCTTGATCGCGTGCCGGATCGGTTTGTCCCCGACTAGTTCACCCAATCGCAATGTTCCGCCCAGCGTTGACATCCCCGTGGCCCCCTGCCCCCGTTCACTCATGCCATCTCCCGTGACGGAAACGTGTTCGCGATTATCTGCATATTTCATGAAGTCCGGCAGGTAAACTGGCCCACCGGGAACGGGCCGACAGATCCGGCTTCCTTGGAAGACCTGCTTTCCATCCGGCAGGAGAATAGCATAACAGGCATTAGGCGTCAGGCCGTAAGGATTGTCCTCACCAGCGTCCGGCACCGTCCACGTATCTGGCACGCGCAGGCGGAAACCGAGAGGCTCCGTGCCGATCCGCGAGGAAAAGCTGGGACTGCCCAAGACCTCCCGCAGTGGATCTTGCGGGATGGTCTTGAGCAGAATTTGGGTGTCCACGCCTACGTGCTCAGCAGGTTGCAATTCCGCGGGGACGTACACCGCGCCCGAGCCGATCGGCATGTTCCAGATGGAATCCGGGGAGAACGGCCAAAGCCAGGGATCACGCGCCACCACTGGCTCCTTGGCACCATCCAAGGACTCCAACGCCGCGACGAGCTGCGCCATCAGCCCCATCCCCATCTGATAAATCGCCCGATAACTGCCCCGTTGCAGCGCTTCGCCGCCCTTGTTTGACTGAGAAACGCCGTCGAGGAATCCGTCAGGGGTCAAATGCGTTTGCAGTCCCGCCAGGGTTTTCTGGGCTGCGGACTTGGCTTCCTCGCCGAGCCAGCCGTTCTTCACCCCAATCGCGAGCGCCGCCCCGATGCCAGCACTCCCCGCTGTGTCCGGGGTGAGCGTCTGATCGTCCGCAAAGACGCTCCACAAACCATCGTCCCGCTGCAACGCAATGGCCCAAGCGGCGAAGCGTTGCAGTTGAATCACTAAGTCGGCGATGTCGTTGCGATCCTTGGCCACCTCCAAGGTGCGCACCAATCCGACCATTTGCCAAGCGATCCCGCGGGCCCAGTTGCGATTGCCCCGCTTGCCGTCGTCATCGTTATAGGTGCGCCAAAACTCCAGGCCATCGAAGAAGCGCGCCTGCCGGATGCGAACTTGATAGAGAGCGTCCTGCATCATCTTCTCATCGCCCCGCGCCTTGGCGATGCGGGCCAGCGGATAAGCAACTGTATAAGCCCCCTCGCTGGATATGTGACTGCCGTCTTGAATGGCCCCATTTGGCCGCCGCCGCGATTCCAGAGATTTCACGCAAAGGTCCAACAGCGGCGATTGCGGCTCGACCCGAGCCAAGGCGGCAAAGGGCAGCGAACCTTCGATCCCGTAGAGTTTATCGTCGCTCGGCGCGGAGACGTGGTTTTCGTAGATCAGCTGGCCGTCCTGAAAAAATAGGCCGAGGTGTGTTCTGGCCATTTCCGTCATCCCGAGATCGAGCAACCCGTCCATCACGCAGCCTTCCATCCAGCCAAACTGCTGCACGCACCCCAGCGAGTTCACCCTCGCCAGAAATTCTTGCATCGGCGTGGCCGTTCCCGGGATCAGCAGATGAGGCAAGAGCGCCGCTGGTATCCGATCGCCACCGGTGAAGATTTCCAGGTCGCTGCCACTCACAAGCCGCAGCCCCACGCCCTCTTGGGTAAACTCGGGGAGATCCTCCGAATTCAACGCCATTTCATAGACCTGGAATTGCGTGACAAATCGAAGGTCGAGCCTCCCCAAAACCCGTCCCGACGCCGGGAGGAAGACTTCCACGACTTTCTCGTCGCGTTCATCCAACCCCACGGAAAGGCGCAAGTGCGTCGGTCTGGCATCCTGCGGCAACGCATCCCACTTCAGCACCAGAGGCGGCTTTTGGGCATCGGTGACCGTGGTGGTGGTCCAGCCGAACGGCGCACGCTGCGTTTCTGGCACGGGCAAGTTTGCCGACGAGCCCACTTTGCCCGGGAGGTGTTGAGCGAAAATCGGATTCGCGACACCGGCCCTCGCCAGGCAGATCCAGATCACACAGAGAACGGTAAAGAATCGCATAAAGAAGTCCCGGATTATCGATCGCTACACTCCCAAAGCAACATCCCTCCGTCTTCCGTGGAGGCTCGACCGCGGCCTGTTGTCGCAAAAATCGATCATTTCGCGGCCGTCAGATCGTAAAGGAAAAGCCCAAAGCCCTGGCCCGCCTCCATTCCGCTTTTGCCCAAGGTAAAGCAGAGGAACCGCCCATCCTGACTCACCACCGGTTCACCGCCTTTGTATCCCTGGAAATCGGTGAAGAACGTCAAGCGCTCCGCATTCCCGGAGCCATCCAAGGCAAGCCGGTAGGCATCAATGAGCGGCCAATGATTTCCCCGGTGCTCCGCCCGCTCCACCAAGGTGTGCCGTCCGTCGGGAAAAATCCCTTCGACCTCTTCGTAGTGATCCGGAGATTTTGACATGTTGCTCAGCTGGCCTGTCGCGAGATCCAGCACAAAGGCTTCGCTGTTGGCGGTGCCGTTGATCTCGTAGGCGGTCACCGTCAGTTTGGCGTCGTCCGGCGGCACGAAGTTCTGCGTCTCAATCCACCGTTGCGGCCGCTCGTTCTCGGGGAAACTCGCCACGGAGAGCACCTCCTTCGTGTTCACCAACCGCGGCACGCCGTCGCTGTAGACGATATCGCCGATCGAAATCCGGTCCTGCAAACCATGCGTCCAGGCAATGCGGAGTTGGTTGCGCGAGACTGCCGGCCCCTCATCGCAATGCACCTCCAACGGAACGGGCGGTTTGTTGAAGCTCTTGTCGAGCACCGAAAGATAACAGGAACTGCGCGCTTTCTGCCGGGCGTCTTTGTCCATGCGATCGAAGGTAGCGACCGGTCCGCTGAGGAGGATATCGCCATTGCTCAAATAGAGCGCCCGGGTGAACCCATAATGCCGAAAATGATCGGTGCAGGGCGTGATCCGGCCGGTGGCGATCTCGTATTCGTAAACATCCCCAAAGACTTTGGAGAGGAAGAGGATGCGCTGGCCATCGTGCCGAAAATCCGGACGTTCTCCCCAAGTGGTCAGCTGGCGGATCTGCGGAGGCAGGTGATCGACCGGGGATTGCGCCTGCAAGCCGGCAACGACCGCCGCCCAAGCGATCAAATGGGCGAGGATGGAGGATTTCATCGGAGCGATGCCTGACCTATCACAAAGATCACGGCCCAATCAACTCCTGTCTCCAGCGGTCCGCTACTCTCCCCAATGGTCCCGGCATGCTGCATGGATTCCCCGTTTTGGGCCAGCAGCTCCGAATACGAAGAAACCATGGGAACGGTGACAGCCAGCAAGCGCTGCCGAATCCGCATCATGGCGCGAGCGAGAAAACGGCAAGTGGCTCATCCTAAATCCAGGGATGGAATGGGCTCGCACGAAGGCGCAAAGGCACCAAGGATCAGGCGAGACAGGAATTTTGGACATTTCCGGTGATCCACCTGGAGGATGGCGCGTCCGTCCTACCCGCAATATGTGTGAACCCGCACTCTCTTT
>CAMCXS010000139.1 GCA_945883495.1 Akkermansia muciniphila | reverse complement strand
CTCTTTCCGTGGCTCAGCCGGCTCCTCTCGTCGGTGCCCCGCAGTGTGTAGCGGATCGGCTCATCCGAGCAAGCCGGGAACGACGCGGCCGTAGACGTCCGTGAGACGGAAGTCGCGGCCGGCGTGACGGTAGGTCAGGCGTTCGTGGTTCAAGCCCAAGGCGTGGAGGAGCGTGGCGTGGAGGTCGTGCATGTGGACCTTATCGACCACGGCGTGGTGGCCGAATTCGTCAGTTTCTCCGTAAGCGATACCGCGTTTGAAGCCGCCTCCGGCCAGCCAAACGGAGAATCCGGCGGGGTTGTGATCGCGGCCGGTGCCGTTCTTTTCCGCGTAGGGGGTGCGGCCGAATTCACCGCCCCACCAGACGATGGTGTCTTCGAGCAGGCCACGTTGCTTGAGGTCTTCCAAGAGACCCGCGACGGGCTTATCGACCGCCTTGGCGTGCTCGCCGTGCTTCGGCAGGTTGGAGTGTTGATCCCAGGCCGGGTTGTTGGAATTGTCCGCGTAGTTCACCTGGATGAAGCGGACGCCAGCTTCGCAGAGGCGACGCGCGAGGAGACATTGGCGGCCGAAGTTGTCCGTTGGCGTCTCGCCGATGCCATACAGAGCCAAAGTGGCGGGGGATTCGCCGCGCAGGTCAAGCACATCCGGGGCAGCCGATTGCATGCGCCAAGCGAGTTCGTAACTCTCGGCGACGGCCTCGAATTCGCTTTCGCCCGGTTTGGCGCTCAGCTGAGCGGCGTTGAGTTCCCGGAGCAGATCGAACTGCCGTTTGGCCTCGTGCTCATTGCGCAGCGGGTGGAGGTTGCGGATCGTGGAGTCCTTGGCGGGAATGCCGGCCCGTCCGATGGCGGTGCCTTGATAAACGGCGGGGAGGAAGGCGTTGCCGTAGTTTCGTGGGCCGCCATTGCCGAGGGCTGGGCTCAACGAAATGAAGCCCGGGAGATTTTCGTTGTCGCTGCCGAGCCCGTAATTGACCCACGCGCCCATGGACGGCCGGATGAAATTCGTGGTCCCGGTGTGGAGGAAAAGGGTGGCCGGGCCGTGGGCGATCCCTTCGGTGTGCATCGACCGGATCACGCAAAGGTCATCGGCATGCTTCGCCATCTCGGGGAAGAGATCGGAGGCCCAAAGACCGCTCTGGCCGTGTTGCCGGAATTCCCAAAGTGGCTTCATCACGCGCATCTTGGGACTGGTGCCCGTCTTGGCGAGGCTGCGCAGGTCGCCGAACTGGCGCATTTCCCCGTCTTCTTGGGCGAGGAGCGGCTTGTAGTCGAACGAATCGACATGACTGACACCGCCGGACATGAAGAGAAAGATGATCCGTTTGGCACGCGGCGGATGATGCGGACGTCGAGGCGCGAGCGGGTTCGCCTGGGCGGCCAAACCACTCAAGGCGAGAGCACCAAAGCCGCAGGCCAAGGTCCGGAGAGAATCACGGCGAGAAAAGGGCGGCGTCATCGTTCAGTTCAATCTCGTTATTCGACATAGCGGAAGTCGATGCTGGCGAAGAGCATTTGATGCACCTGGGCCCACTCTTCCGCCGTGGGCTTGGCTCCGAGAAATCGCTCACACGCGGTTCGTTCCGCTGGAAGTGGCGATCGGCCCAACGTGCGCTGGAACGCCCCATCGAGCCGATCATCAGCGGGCTGAGCCAAAGTGACTTCCGCCGCCGCGCGAGCTTGTTCCAAAACGAACGGATGATTCAGCAGGAAAAGCGCCTGCGGGGCCACGGTGCTGGCGTGACGCTGGCCGATCGGGCCGTTGATGTCCGCGAAATCGAACACCGTGAACAGCTCCAGCCGGTTGTTGCGGAACGCCGGCGTGTAGACGCTGCGCCGCGAGTCAGAGAACACGTACGCGTACTCGACGTTCTGCGCGGAGAAGCTGTTGGCATCGACCCCGCCCGCGCCGTTGATGTTTGGGCCCAGGTAATCGAACTGCAATCGGCCTCCCGTCAGCAGCATGGCATCCCGGAGCTGATCGGCGTCGAGCCGGCGGCGTTGGGCACGGACGAAGAGTTCCGGCGGCGCGGAGCCTTCTGGCGCCGTTTGCCAAGCCCGGGAGAGGACGATTTCCCGGACCAGGCGCTTCAAGCTCCAGCCTCCCGACGTGAACCGCATCGCGAGGTGATCGAGCAACTCTGGGTGCGATGGCCTTTCCCCGGTGGTGCCGAAGTTGTCCACGGTGCGGACGATGCCCGATCCGAAAAGCCACGCCCAAGTGCGATTCACCAGCACGCGGGCGGTCAGCGGATTGTCCGGGCTGACGATCCAATCCGCGAGTTCGCGGCGTCCGCTTGCGCTCGCCGGAATCTCCGCCGGTCCGTGGCTGGCCACCTGAAGAAAGCCACGAGGGACGGTTTCACCCCGGCTTTTCTCCACGCCGCGGATCCGGATCTGGGTGCCCGATGGTTCCGGCGACTCCTGGACGGACATCGCGACGGGCCGGACCGGTCCCGTTTTGATCAGTTCCTTGCGTTCCGCTTCCAATCGACGCACCAAGGCACCGGCTGCGTTGCTCTTCGCGGCCCCTTCGGCCATTTCCGCCGGCAGCAATTGCAAGGCGTCCACGGTCACGAATGCCGTCGTTTCGGCATTGCTCAGCAGGATGAAACCCGCGCCATCTTTTTCGAACCGGTAAGTGCCCAGGGACACGAACCGGCCGTCGATCGGTGGCACTTGGGTTTGATCGACATAGACGGTTTCCTCGCCATCGGCATGGAGGATGGTGACCCGCACCCGGTCGGCCCGGACCTCGGCGTGGGTGTAGGCGAGCCGGACTTCGTAGCGGCCCATCTTCGGCAGCACCGGGGTGAAGGTGATCGTTTTTTCGCCCTTGCCCTCGTTTTTGTCGTGGAGATAGCCTTTGCCGATGTAACTCGGGACCAGGGTCGAGTGCTGCCACTCGCCGACAACTTTGGCTTCCGAATCATCGATGACGATGCCGGGTAGCTCCTGGATGCGGATCGCTTGACCGGGGGTAGTGGTCTCTTTCGCGAGGCTTTTGGTCAGTTTCGCCAACTCCGCCTTGGCGGCGGCCAGTTCTTTGTCGAGCCCGGCGAGCTTGGCTTCGTGAGCCTGCAATTCCGACTCCGCCGGGCTGTCGAGCGGCAACGGGGTATCAATCCAGCGCGCCACGTTGTCCGTGTAATTGAAGAGGGTGCGCGTCGAAGCCAGAATCCCCGCTAATGCGTAATAGTCGCGCTGCGGGACGGGGTCGAACTTGTGATCGTGGCACCGGGCGCAGCCCAACGTTTGCCCGAGCAAGGCGCGTCCGATGGTGTCGAGTTGCTCGTCGATGACATCAAACCGGAGTTGCTGCTTGTCCTGTTCCTCGTAATTCGTCGGGCCGAGCGCGAGGAAAGCGGTGGCCGTCACTTGGCGCCGGGTTTCCGCGGGCGTGGTGGCTGGGAGAAGGTCTCCGGCGATCTGTTCGCGGATGAATTGGTCCACCGGCAGATCCGCGTTGATCGCTTCGATCACGTAATCCCGGTAGCGCCAGGCGTCTTTGAACAGAAGGGTGCGTCCACCGCCGCTCGATTCCGCGAACCGGGCGACGTCGAGCCAATGCCGGCCCCAATGCTCTCCGAAATGACGGCTCGCCAACAGCTCATCGACTAAGCTCGCGATCGCCGAACGCCGGTCCTGCTGCGCGGCTTTGGTGAATCGCTCGATCTGGACGGGCGTGGGCGGCAGCCCAATCAGGTTGAGGTAAATCCGGCGCACCAACGTTTCCGCGGAGGCATCGGAAGCAGGTTCGGCTCCGGCGGTTTCGGCGGCGGCCAGGAGGAAGCGATCGATGCTGGTCCAGGGCCAGGTTTCGTCCTTCACCCGAGGTGGCGCGGCGGCGCGAACCGGGGCATAGGACCAGAACTTCCGGCCTTCCGCGAGGCTCAAACCGGTCTGCTTCTTGCCCGCGGTAGCTCCGGTGCGGGGATCGGGCGCGCCCATGCGGACCCAGGTTTCCAGCGCGGCGATCTTCTTCTCCGGCAATTTGCCGTCTTCGGGCATTTGCAGGTTGAGGTCGTGATAGCGCACCGCCTTGATCAGAAGACTGCCGTCCGGATCTCCGGGGACGATGGCCGGACCGGAATCTCCGCCGGTGGCCCAGCCTTCGCGAGAATCGAGGTTCAAGCCGCCCTTCGTCTTCTTCGCGGCGCTGTGGCAATCGAGGCAATGCTCCGCCAACATGGGCCGGATCTCTGTTTCAAAGAACGCGACGCCTCCATCCGCCGACGCGCGGGCAAGGCCAGCGGCCAGGAGAATGGCGAGAATGACGAAGCATCGAGCGGACATGCGAATCCGGAGCCGTGGGGGCGCGGCTACCCCAGAACACCGCTGGCGTGGTCCTTAGCTTTCGCCGGATGCGAATTTGCTCAACGCGCCCAGTCGTCGGTGCGGAACGGACTCGCGGCCAAGCCTTCGCGATTGTAGAGATTCGCTCGCGGCGAATTGGCCCAACCGTAGCGAACGGCGGCCGGCGCGGAGACTTCTGGGCTGGAGACGATCACGGAGTCGCCCTCAATCGCCGCCTTGGCCTCGAACCACTTCCCATCGGAGCCAGCCACGTAAAAGCCGACGAGCTTGTCCGCGGGAAGCTGCGTGTTGCCATCGGCGACCCAGGGCGCTTGGCCGATCGTCAACCCTCCGCCGGTTTCCGAGAAGCGGAGGCGAACCTTGCTTCCGGAGATTTCGTGACCGGCGTAGAGTGGGCCTGAGGCCACGATTTGTTCGCCGTAGGCCACCTTGCGGCCGACCAAGGCAAGCCGGGCGGCGGCGAATTCCTTGTTCTGCGGGTGCGGGTCCTTGGGATCGCCGATATCCAGCGTGATCGCCATTCCGGTGTTTGGCGTCCGTTGCATCGTGAACAGCTGCGCCTCACGGAGGAACGGCCAACCGCTCGTGGCGACCGGGGTTTCATCCTTTTGGTTTGCGGGGAGTTGCACGAACAGGAACGGGAAATCCCCCTGGCCCCAAAGCGCGCGCCAACCGCTGATGAGCCGGGGGAAGAGCTCACGGTAAGCGATCCCGTTGCCGCCGTCGGCTTCTCCCTGATACCAGATTACGCCGCGAATCGCATACGGTGCGAGCGGTCGGATGTTGGCGTTGAAAATGATGGTGGGTGTCTGCGGGCGTTTTGAGGGACCAGGCATGCCCATCGGATCTGGGTTCACTGGTTCGGGGCTGGCGGGTTCTGGTTTGGGTCCGGAAGCGGTGCCGGCGGCCACGGCGGCGTTGTAAGCCTTCGTGGCGGCGCTGTGCGCGGGGTAAACCTCTTTGAGAAAGCGTTTCAAACCGGCCTCGTACTCAGCGGCCAGTTGCGGATTCGCCACCACCTTCTGATGGGCGGTCACCGCGGCGTCCCATTCCTTTAGCGGGTTCTCCAGCTTGGGCGCTTGTTGCAGGCTTTCCATGCTCATCCAGGCTTTGACCGGCGTGCCGCCCCAAGACGATTGCAGAACCGCCACGGGTACGTTTTGCGTGCGGCGGATTTCCTTGGCGTAGAGATAGGCGACCGCGGAGAAATTCCTGGCGGTTTCCGGTGTCGCGGGTTGCCACTGCCCCTTGAGATCTTTCTGCGGCTCGGCCGCGGTTCCCTTGGTCACCTTGAAAAAGCGCAGGCCCGGATCGTTGGCTTGCTCCAAAACCGCGACGGCGGTTTTCATCGAACCCAAGGGCGAGTCCATGTTCGATTGGCCCGACGCGAGCCAGACGTCGCCGACGAGGACATCGGTGAATTCTTTGCGGCCGTCGGGCGTGGCAATCGTGAGCGTTTGCGGTTCGGCATTTGCCGCCAAGGGGGCCAACGGCACACTCCAAGCGCCGTCCGCCGCGGCTTGGGTGGTTTGGGTTTGGCCGGCGAAGGTGATGGTGATCGCTTCTCCGGGGTTTGCGGTTCCCCAAACTGGCACGGCGATCTCGCGTTGCAAAACCATGTGATCGCCAAACACTTGGGGGAGCCAGATCTCGGCGGAGGCGAGGGCCGGGAGGGCAACGAGGAGGAGAGTAAGGGCAAGCCGGATCGCGTGCATTCGGCTCCGAGCAAAGGACAAGGCGAAGCCCGGCGCAAGCCGCGAATGCTTTTCCGCAGACGATGCGGGGCGCAAGACTGCCCCGTCTGAGAGCTTCGCGGCTTCTTGGGGCTGATGAACCGGGTGATTTTCTTGTTCCTGCTGGCGATTTCCGCTTCTGGGCACGCTCGGGGCGCTGACGGGGAACCGCGGCCAGACCCGGTGGCGCTCTACATGGCCGGGCGTTATACCTTTCAGCAGCATTGCGTGGTTTGCCACGGCTCGACGGGGCGGGGGAATGGCCCTTGGGCGGCGGGGCTCGATGTGAAACCGAGGAATTTCCGCACCGGGCTCTTCAAGTACCGCACCACCCCGTATGGCAAACTGCCGGTGGACGAAGATCTGCGGCGGATCATCCGGGGCGGGATCTCCGGCACTGCCATGCCGATGTTTGCCCGCTTGCGGGAGGAGGAGCTGGCGGCGCTGCTGGTGTATTTGAAGCAGCTTTCGCGGAGCTGGAACGACCCCGCGTTGGCCGCTTCTCCGTTGCCCATTCCGGAAGTGCCGGGGTGGTTCGCGAACCCAACGGAAAAAGCGGCGCACGCCAAACGCGGGGCGGTTCGGTTCGCGACCACCTGCGCCGTTTGTCACGGGGAAAGCGGGCGGGGCGATGGGCCCGGCGGAGGAGGCTTGCTCGATGCCTGGGGCTTTCCGATCCGTCCCGCGGATCTCCAGGCGCCGCACTTGAAATCCGGCGATTCCCCTCGCGACGTCTACCGGACGGTGGCCACCGGGCTGAATGGAACGCCGATGATTGGCTTTGCGGAGCTGCTCACGCCGGAGGACATTTGGGAACTTGTGGCGTTCTTGCATCGCTGATTCCTGGGGAGCTGCCTCCAGATGGAAGGGCGCCCGCCTTTCCAAAGGCACCAGCGGGAAAAAGGGCGAACGGCGAAAACGCTCTACTTGGCGGGGAGATAATTAGGTTTGAGGCAAAAACACATGGAAACGCGACTTTCCTAATTAGGAAAACGTCGCCGACATGTGTAAACGCCACTTTTCTAATTAGGAAAACCCCGCCGACACATGTAATCACGACTTTTCTAATTAGGAAAACGTCGCCGACACATGTAATCACGACTTTTCTAATTACAAAACGTCACCGACACATGTAATCACGGCTTTTCTAATTACAAAAACGGCGACGACACACTTCGGGCGGTTTTTGTCATTCAAACGTCCATTTTCAACTCTCTCGCCACCACGGTGAATCGTGATTGCGTTGAACGGCCTGAATCCTGCATCATGCGGGCAACCCAGTCCTGCTCATGCGCCGAATCTTCCGTCTGCTGGTTCCCTTCCTGGTCTTCGCTGCTTCTTCCGGAGCCGCCGAACCGTTTCCGATCTCCAAGCAGGCCACGAATTCCATCCTCATCATGCAGGGACAGAGCGGCGCGGGCACCGGATTCGTGGTGCGGCGTCAGTTGGATGGGAAGGACCGGTTCTTCGTCTACACGAATCAACACGTGATCGCGGGCGCCAAGAGCCTGCCCCGGGCGATCCGCCCCGACGGTTCGGTGGTCGCGCTCGGCAAGCTGGTGACGGCGGTCAATTACGATCTCGCCATCTTCATGCTCGACGCGCCAGAGGAGAATTTCCTCGAGCTCCAAGCCGACGTCGACGCGACCGTCAACGTGGGCGACCCGATCGCGACGCCCGGAAACTCAGGCGGTGCCTCGACGATCACCTTCAAATATGGCCAAGTCGTCGCGCTGGGACCGCAACTGGTGGAGATCGATGCCCTGATCAAGGGCGGGAACTCTGGCGGGCCGATCATCCATGAAAACGGGCGCGTAATCGGGATCGTTTCCTACTTCACGGAGGAATCCCGGGACGATCCCAGAATCGCCGGTGCGCAAGAAACCGTGGTGCGGCGTTTCGGTTACCGGTTGGACAATGTGCAAAAATGGGAGGTGCCAGATTGGCGCCGATTCGTGGAACAAGGCGAGCGCTTTGCCCGGGTCGAGGCTCGGAGCAGCGATCTGGTGACCTTGGTGCGGAGTGGGTTTGAGACTTGGAACGGCAACGAAGAGATCGGCCGCATCATGAATGGTTTCCGCCGCGGCTTGGAAAACGCGAACTCTGAAAAGCAGGCGCTTTCCGATGTCTCTAGGGCGTTCGGGCAGCTCTCCGAGATGGCCAAGACGGATGTCACCAGTGCGCTTTCGGACCCGAGTCTCTATTGGTGGTGGAAACGGGAACTCCTGGAACAGCGCCAACTGCGGGATGCGCTGAAGACGGAATTCGACCGCCAAGCCACGGAAGCGAAGCAGATGCGATAGCAGCCTCGTAGCGGCGGGGCTTCCCCCGCCCGGGCACAGCTGGGGCGGGGGGGAGCGCCGGAACGGGATGCCGGGTCAAAGTACGGAGCACTTGTCCAAGCGCTCCTTGTTCGCTCTTGGAGGGTATTGGCAAGATGTCTTCAGGCGAATGCTTCCGTGAACTGTTCTCTGGCTTCAGTGCGCAGCTTGGAAGCCGCCACCTTGTTAAACCACACGATGAATCCGCAAATGGCCACCAAACCGATCTCGTATCTCACAAACCAAAAGAAGTGCCCCGGAGATGTGGGAACCGCCTGCAAAGTGATCCCAACAAAAATTGGTGCGACATACCAAACCGGGACATTTGAAAGCAGCTTCGCCTGACTTTCGAACGCGGCCCTCCAAAATGAGGAGTCTGATGCCGGATGGGTTGCGAGTGCATCATGAGTCAGTGTATAGCACCACAGCATTCCCATGATGAAGCCTGCGGCTGCAATCATCAAAATGGAGCCAAAATAAGCTGGTGAGTAGGCGACACTGGACTGTAGATCATGCGCGAACCAAAAGATGATGATGAGTGCGGTGATGGACTCACGGATGGCTCGGCTGCGAGTAGCCCCGATCAGGGAGCGAATGGCTTCTTCTCTGGTTTTCATAGCGCAGGTATTTTGTTTGATGTTCTGGCACAGGACTACGTCTGTTGTCATCGTCTTCGGGCATCGGCTGGAGCAGCTCGATTTCGCAGGAGTTCTTGTGCAATCGAATGAAACCCCGGTTGGTGCCGACTCTCATGGACCGGGACTTGAAGCGAGGATCCTTGTCCCAAACGTCCGCCTCAAAGAAGCAATCGGCATACTCTGATTTGTCCTTATCGAGAAGGATACCAGTCTCGTCAGGTCTGCGTCCATGAGATGCAGGTCGGTCCACTCCCCATCGGATTGAATGTTGGGAACGTCGATGTCGCCAGCCGCAATGGAAGGCAGAAGAAGGCTCAGTGTAACCATCATCAGTAAACCGAGGAAGTGCATGTTCTTGGTGGCGAATCATTGAGGAATCTCGAGGCCGATCCGGTGTGCTGTCTCAATTGCAGGGATTAGAAACTCGACGCAAGGAAGTTAATCAACTCGGATCCGGCGCCGGAGGAGCGCCACCCGACGCAGGAGACCAACTACCAACGGAATAAGCATGAGCCAAAAGGGAATTCCGATGCGAACTCCATCCGTCAGTTTAAAGCCAGGATCGAGAGCGGCGATCCGAAACTCTGGAATTAGTGTCGGCAGGATTCCTTTCTTGCCTTCGAACTTTGTCATCTGAAAATCTGCCATCAATGGGAACGGGTCTGGGATGGCGATGTAAGAGATTGAAATGACCCCTTCGACGATTGCGATCGCGGGGACATGGGTTTTGTAGTAAACGCCGTACGAGCAGAAATAGAAATGGCTGAGCGACCAAAGCCCTAGCGACACGATCGTCATCAAGAGTAGGATTCTCATGTATTCTTTGGCCGAACGTCTAGCTCTGGCACGGCGCGTTAGCGAAGTTGTCCACCAGCACCTTGTGTGTGCCCAGCATGGGCACGTTGCAAATGGGGTTTAAGTCCCCTGTGGGAATACCAGAAATCATGAAAGTGAAAGAAAACCACCATCTGAGGCCAACTCGGGAAGGGTAACCAACTCGGGGAAGGAAGGCTAGGAGAAAGTCG
>CAMCXS010000138.1 GCA_945883495.1 Akkermansia muciniphila | reverse complement strand
AACAGATGGTGATCGAGCGTTATTCGCATGTGATGCATATCGTGTCCAATGTCGAGGCGCGGCTGAAGCCGGGGTTGACCGCAATTGACGTGCTGCGTGCGACTTTTCCGGCTGGCACCGTATCGGGTGCGCCGAAAGTGCGGGCGATGGAAATCATCGATGAACTGGAGCCGGTGAAACGCTGCATCTACGCCGGCGCCGTCGGTTATCTCGGATTCCACGGCAATATGGACGTGGCCATCGCCTTGCGTACCGCGGTGGTCAAGGACGGCAAGCTGCATGTGCAGGCGGGCGGCGGTGTGGTTGCCGATTCGCAGCCCGAGGCCGAATGGCAGGAAACGCAGAACAAGGCGCGGGCGCTGCTGCGAGCGGCGGAAATGGCCGAAGCCGGCCTCGATACACGCCTGGATTGAGGGGATCGCCATGTTACTGATGATCGACAATTACGATTCCTTCACCTACAACCTCGTCCAGTATTTCGGCGAGTTGGGGGCCGAGATGTCCATTTACCGGAATGACCGGATCACGATGGACGACATCCGGGCGATGAATCCGGAGCGAATCTGCGTGTCTCCCGGCCCATGCACGCCCAAAGAGGCGGGGATCAGCAATGACGTGATCCGGGAGCTAGGGGCAACGATTCCAATCCTGGGCGTTTGCCTGGGGCATCAATGCATTGGCCACGTGTACGGCGCGGATGTGATCCGGGCTCCCCGGCTGATGCATGGGAAGACGTCGATGATCCACCATCACGGAGATGGTTTGTTCACCGGGCTGTCGAATCCGTTCGTGGCCACGCGCTATCACTCGTTGATCGTGGAGCGGACCAGCATCCCGCCGGAACTTGAAATCACCGCGGAGACGCAAGAAGGCGAAGTGATGGGCCTGCGGCACCGGAAATTTCCCATTTTCGGCGTCCAGTTTCACCCGGAGTCCATCCTGACCACGGAAGGCAAACAGATCCTCCGCAATTTCCTTGAGATCCCGGCTTGAGCCTCGACGCGGTTTTCCCGTTTGCGACAGCGGGGCGCGGGGTTAGGATGCTCCGGTGTCGTCCCCAAACCCCGTCCAGATTGCCCGCGCCCTCTTTGTGGGCGTTTTGATGCTTTTCGCCGTCGGCGTCTGTCGCGGCGCCGAACCTTGGACGGTGGAGATGAATCGTCTCGCGTTGACGCTCCTGGAAATGCCAACGGTGACCGCGCCGGGGACTCCGGTGCCGGTGCGCGTCCGGATCCAGAATTCCGGAGACGCGGTTCTGGGCGGTCAGATTCAGATCGGGGGGCCGACGGGCGATATCGAACCGGTTGGCGCGAGCGCGATGCCGTTTCAGGTTGAGCCTGGTCAGAGCGTGGAGCCCACGTTTCAGATCGCGCTTTCACGAACGGCGGTACGGGGCGAGTATCCCGTGCATGCCTTCGCGGAGATCACCACGGGCGGCGAGGGGATGCTGCGGGTGGCTCGCACGGTGCGCGTTGATTTTCCGGCGTCCCCAGGCTCCTCGACGCCGGCGCCGACCTGGGAAGGACGGATCGCGGAGCTTCGGCGTCCCCCGGCATTGACCGGACTGAACGGAGTCTTGGAGCAGTGGCGGCTGGAAGCTCTCAGTGAATATGTCCGCACCGAAGAGGAGCCGGTGGAAGGGGGAATTTTCCGGCTCGGTGTTGGGCCGGAGGCATTTAAGGTCGCGGTAATTCCGGGAGACCACGGGCTGTTGGATGGCTGGTTTCTCTTTGTGGGGCCGGAACCCCATCGGATTCATTTCCACGGGTTGCGCCTCAACGTGCGATTGCCAGCAGGCGTGGGAGAGGGCGAGGAAACGCCTCCTCTGCAAGTCGATCTGAGCAAACCTTCTGGAGGCGACGGGAAACAGAGCATCGCGTTCGACCACTTCCTCAGTTGTGGATCTTGGGGTACGAGGGTGAGGATTGAAGTGCGCAGCGACAAGGCCGCGCTGGAGATCCGGGCGACATCCGAGGATCAGGTTGTCGCCCTGGGCCTGGGCGCGGCGAATCTTGCTCCAGTGGCGATGACGGGTGGGCTTGGCCTGCGGGTGGAAGCGGACGCCTTGGGTGGCGGAGAGGTGGCGAGGTGGAAGGGGCACCCGATCGCCGTGGAATTCCCCGAAGGACTGCATCTTTTGGAGACCGCCACCGGCAGCGACCAACTGAACTCCGATCTGGGGACGCCCGGACTCGTGGCCAGCCATACCGAGACGCTCCGTTTGGTGGCGGGCACGAAATCGGTCTACGGGACGGCGATGCAGATGGCGCCGGCGGCGAAGCGACTCCCGGCGGCGTTGCAACGGCTTTGGCTCGATTTGGGGGTGATCGATCCGGACACGGTTTTGGATCGCCTTGAAGAGTTGCATCGTTTTGACGCTGGCCCCAAGGGCGTGATTTTCCGGCCTGGTGCGGCGGATTTAGCCAAGCTGCACGAAGCTCTGAACCGATGGGGAATTCCCTGGTGCCTTGATGAAAACTCGTCGGAAATCTCCCCGTTCGCGCCATCCTTTGACTACCAGGACGTCGCCTTCGGGCCAAGCGGGGAGCCTTTGCGTGGACGGGCGAGCGGGTATCTGATTCGTCCCGACCGGATGGCGGCTCTGATCGACCCCGCGGCGGTCAAACCCAAAGCGATGGTGCTGGGCCAATGCGATGCGTTGGCAGGCGGTTTTTACGATCGTGCGGGGCATTGGTTTCCGGCGGCCGCCACCGCACAGGCTTGGGAAAAATTGTTGGAGGAGCGGCGTCGCGCGGTGGGCCCGGCGGGACTTCTGTTGGCCCGGGGGACCGGAGCGTGGATTCCTGAGAAAGCAGACGGCGCCATTCTGCCACCTTTGGAACCGAGGCTGCCCGCCCTGCCCGTCCCATGGCCGCTGGCAGATGAACCGGGGGTTTTGCGTCCAATCCCGGATGGCGGTGGAGCCAGGGCGGAATTGCGCTTCCTCCTCTCCGGAGAAGGATTCATCGCAGGTCCCCGAGACTGGGGCCGCGAGATGGTTCGGGGCGCCTGGTTTCTGCGGCCTGCGATCGCCGCGAGTTCCGGCGCGGCCTTCACGGCAGTGGAACCAGTTGGCGGAAATCACGCCCACTTGCGGAGTGAGAAGGGCACGGAGCGGACGTTGTGGACGAACTGGTCCTCCGAAGCTTGGAAACTTGATCCAACCAGTTTGGCGCCGTGGGGCTTCCGCTTGGTCGCGCCAGGTCTTGAAGCGAGCCGGGAATCGCTGGCGGATGGCGTGATCATCGAGCGGCTGGTCACGCCGGACTCTTGGTATCTGAACACGAACGTCGACGAAGGTTCCGCTGCGCCGGCGCCGTTGGAGTGCCGGATCGAATTGGGCGAAGACGGCAACGCCCGGGTCGATGTCGATTGGTTGGCGGCGGGAGGCTTGCCTTACGGATGCCGGCCGGTAATCATTCTCACGCCTAGGGAGGATCCATTCCACGTCTCGGTGCGCGTGGAGCTGAACAGTGCGGTTCCGCCTGAAGAATGGTTCGGGAGAGTGGCTTCGGGAGGCGTGTTGCCTCTCCGGGACCTGGCCGTGGGAGATTTCACCGTTGGCCTTGCCTTGGTCACGCCGGGGGGACGCCAATTGCTGCTGGATGCATCGCAGGCGCTGCCGGAGGGACCGTTTGCCGGTTTCGGTTGCCCGGCGGGGAAATTGACAGTTGATCGCATTGAGGACGGCGTCGTGCAGGAGATCGCATTTTCCCCGGAGTTGGACCCCGCCGCCAAGAGCCGACCGGCACCGGAGCGGCGCGCTGAGCGAAAGTTGGCCGATGTGGGTTGGGCGGTCACCGATGGCGGGTTCCGCTTGGAACGTCGACAGGACGGTTTCCGGCTGATTCCACTCCCGGACAGCGGTCCCTTCGAAATCCGGTTGCGCCCGGAAAAGCTCGGCTTTGCGGCGAATCAGGTGGAGGCCTTCGTGGTGCGCGAGCTGTACGGTGGAGGCTGGGAGTCTCGGGCGGTCCCGGCTGCGGAAGGCGAGCTCCGCTGGAAGCATGAGCCGCGGATCTTTGCCTACGATCTGATTTTGCGCTGAGTCCGTTCGGCGGTTGCAGGCGCGTAGGGCTCGTTTAGGGTCGCGGCGATGAACTGCCTTGTGCTGGAAACCGAGGGAAGCCTGCCAGTCTGGAGAGAGCTGCCCAAGCCCGTCTTGGCGCCGGGCTGCGTCCGGGTGAAGATCGCGGCGGCCGCCCTGAACCACCGGGATGTCTGGATGACGAAAGGTCTGTATCCGGGTGTGGTTTATCCCGTGGTTCCAGGCTCGGATGGGACCGGTGTGGTCGTCGAGGCTTCGGTGGGCGGCGAGTCGTGGATGGGGCGCGAAGTCATTGTCAATGCGAGCTATGGCTGGGGCGGCAGCGAGACCGTTCAAGGTCCAGATTTCACGATTTTAGGGATGCCGCAGCAGGGAACCTTCGCGGAGGAGATCATTGTCCCGTTTGAGCAATTGTCGCCACGGCCAGCCCATTTGAACGCTCACGAAGCGGCGGCGCTGCCGTTGGCTGGGCTCACTGCGTATCGCGCTCTCTTCTCCCGGGCCAAACTTCAGGCCGGAGAACGGGTTCTCATCACGGGGATCGGCGGCGGTGTGGCTCTTTTTGCGCTTCAGTTTGCCCTGGCGGCGGGAGCCCGGGTCGCGGTGACTTCGGGTTCTGCGGAGAAACTCGAGCGTGCCCTGCAGATGGGCGCGGAAGCGGGTTTCCTCTACAGCGACGCGGACTGGGCGGCCAAGGTCGTGGAACAATTTGGACGGATTCACGTCGCCATCGACGGGGCCGGCGGGCCGGGATACATCGGATTGATCGACGCCGCGGAGCCCGGCGCCCGGATCGTGAATTATGGTGGGACCGGGGGCAATCCCGAGGCACTTCCGATCCGCAAGGTTTTCTGGAACCAGTTGAGTCTGCTCGGTTCCACGATGGGATCGCCTGCGGATTTCGCGGCGATGACGGCCTTTGTGGACCGGCACCAGATCCGTCCGGTGATCGACGAGGTGATCCCGATGTCTGATGGGGCCGAGGCGTTCCGCAAGATGGATGCGAGCCGGCAATTCGGGAAGTTGGTCCTTGCGCTCTGAACCAATGGAAGGAAGGCCCGAACACGAGAACCCGTGGACCACGCTGGAGCGCCGGACCGTTTACGAGAACCCATGGATTCGCGTCGTCGAGGACCAAGTCCTCAACCCGAAAGGCGGTCCGGGCATTTATGGCGTGGTGCAGTTTCAGAATCGCGCGGTTGGTGTGATTCCGGTCGATGAGGAAGACCACACCTGGCTGGTCGGTCAATACCGTTACACCCTAAACCGGTATGAATGGGAGATTCCCGAAGGCGGCGCGCCTGCCGGGGAAACCTTGGAAGAAGCGGCGCGTCGCGAACTCCTGGAAGAGGTCGGACTGGAGGCGGCGCACTTGAACCTACTGATCGACGGGATCCAAACCTCGAACTCCGTCACCAACGAGGAGGGCTACATCTTCGTCGCGACGGGCTTGACGGTCCGCGAAGCCGATCCAGAACCAACCGAGGAACTCCGGGTCCGGCGGCTGCCGCTGAACGAAGCGTTCGCGATGGTGGAGACCGGGGAGATTCGGGATGCGATCTCAGTGGCGGGTCTGCTGCGACTGAAGATCGCCCGGCTTGAGGCGGGATCCGGGCTCTTGCGCAGCGGATGCGGCTCATGATGCCCGGTGTTGAAGTGGAAACGTTCGTCCGAGAGCTCGACAACCGTTTTTAGCAAAGACGGACGTTCATCTTTGCCCTCGACAACTGTTTTGCCCAAAAACAGCCGTTCGTCCGAGCCCTCCACGACTGTTTTGGGCAAAGACAAACGTTCGGCCCGGGTTCTACAACTGCTTTGGCCCGAGCGAGACGTTCGTCTTCGCACAAATGAGTGAAATCATCCAAAGCACGCTCGCGGATTTTCTCCCTTGAGAAAACGACCTTTAAGGCGCCGGGCTCTCCGAGTCTGAGAGAGGTTTCGTCCCGCAAAAGCGGGGGGCTCTGCACCGCACTCTGTTTGTCCAATTGTCGTGGAGGCGAGGGGAGTCGAACCCCTGTCCTCATGACCTAGGCCACAAGCGTCTACATGTTTATACGGCTGTGGATTTAGGAGTGAGCTGACCAGCCGGCGCATCTACTCGCTCCGATTGTCCTGTTTGGGTCTCGTCCCTCCGCGCGGACACCCCGCCTTGGAACCAGCCTGTTGTCGGCGTCGCTATCCCTTAACAGGCATCCGGGTAGAGACGGGCTGCGAATTAGGCAGCCAGTGCGAGATTGTGGTCTGCACTTATTGTTTCGATCCGTTTTTTTACGAGGCCAACGAATCATCCTCGACATGCAACCCATCGCCCAAACCACAAGTCGAAACCAGAACGCCCCCAGAAAACTCAGTGAGCGGACCCAACGGCCCGGGTTTGAAACCACCTGCAAGCTACGAGAGAACCTGGCAGAACGCAAATGATTCGTCGTTGATGGCCCGCCGAGCAGGTAGCGGAATTCCCCAGAATTCTAAGTCGACGATCGTAGCAGCGGACGGCGTGGGCGCGTCCGCTACGTAGCGGAATTCCCCAGAATTCCAAGTCGATGATCGTAGAAACGGACGGCGTGGGCGCGTCCGCTACGTAGCGGAATTCCCAAGAATTCCAAGTCGACGATCGTAGAAACGGACGGCGTGGGCGCTTCCGCTACGAATTTCCGTAATCCAAGCCCGGGGCTCAAGGCCGCGGCGGCATGGCGAGCACTTCATCGCCAGGCAAACTCCGGTCCGTTTTGATCCAGCGGTCATACTCGGCAAACGCCCGGGGAATCAAGTTCGCGACTTGGCCGAAACGGTTCTGCGAATTCAAGGTCACGATCACGAGGTGATACGGGATGCGGAGCTGCGCGTTGCCTTCCAGCGGCGTGATTTCGTCCTTGCGGCGGGCGCTCGCCAGAAAGCAATCCCCGGCCCGGTTCGTGCGGCCCGTTTTCACGCCGTCACAGTCGTGTTTGCCGAGAAGTTCGTTGGTGTTGAAGACCTGGAACCGCATGCTTTGGCCGGCCCGGAAGAACTCGACGTTCCGGACCGGTTGCTGGACGATGAAGTTGAACGCTGGCTTCTCCAGCGCGTAGATGCCAATCCGCGCCATGTCAGCGGCCGTGGAATACCCCTTTTTGCGTCCCAACTCGTCGCCACATGGACTCACGAAAAGGGAGCGCTTCATCCCCAGCCGGGTTTGCGACAACGCATTCATTTGCGCCACGAAGAACGCGACGGCGTCGCTCGCTTTGCCGCCATCCCGCTGCCACATTTCCAACCCAATCGCTTCGGCGACCGCCCACATGGAGACGGAGTCCGACGCCATCAGAGCGGAGGCCAGAGCGTCCCGGTAGCTGATTTGATCACCCGCTTGAAGGGAAAGCGGGTTGCCGCCGGTCGCGGACACGGCCGCCGGAGAAATGGGGATGAGCGAGGCTTTGTCCCGTTGCGTGGCTTCCAACCAATCGAGCGCTACGCAGGCCGAGACGACCTTGGTGAGGCTGGCCACTGGAAGCTTGTCGTCGTAGCTCTCACCGAAAATGATCTTCTTGGTGCGGGAATCGACTGCGATGTAGGCTTTGGAACTCTGCGCCATCGCGCTCGCCAGCATCGACGCGGCTGCGATGCACATCACTCCAGCCATCTGGAGCGAGGCGCCTGTTTTGGTCCGGTTCAGCATCGTCATGGGCGGCACTCTAGTAACCGAGAGACGAAAGGCAACCGGGTGTTTGTCGATCAAAGTTGGATTATTCTTGGAAGCGGCCGCTCCGCTTGAAAGCGATCGGGGCCGAGCGTAGGATCCAACTCTTTTTCCGTGACCTCCCTGCCGTGGTTTCAAAATGGGCGCCGCCCAGTCTATCTCGCTCCGATGGCGGGCGTGACGGATCTTGTCTTCCGGCGGATCTGCAAGCGACTCGGCGCGGATGTCATGGTCACGGAATTCGTTTCCGCGGAGGGAATTCTGCGCCGGGACGACCGAACGCGGCATTACACGGAGTTCGATGAAGACCAAAGGCCGGTAGGCGTGCAACTCTTTGGAGCCGACGGTGCCCGGATGGGCGAAGCGGCCCGGAAGGTGATCGATTGGAAGGAGCCGAACTTCATCGATATCAACTTCGGCTGCCCCGTGAACAAAGTGGTGGCGAAGAACGGAGGATCGTCGCTCCTGCGGGATTGCCCGTTGTTGGAGCAGGTGGCCTCGCAGGTGGCCAAAGCGGTCGGCTCGCAAGTTCCGGTCACGGCCAAGATCCGGATCGGTTGGGACCAGAACAGCATCAACGCGGTGCAGGTGGCCCGGATTCTGGAAGATTGCGGGATCCAGGTGATCACGGTGCATGGACGAACCCGGGCCCAGGGTTACTCGGGACTGGCAAACTGGGAGGTCATTCAACAAGTGGCGGAATCGGTGCGCGTCCCGGTGATCGGCAACGGTGACATCACCACCGAAGAGGACGTGCAACGCCGTTTGCGGGAAACCAGCGTGTCCGGGCTCATGATTGGGCGGGCGGCGCTTGGCTATCCGTGGATTTTCCGGGAGGCCCGGCATTTCCTGGAAACCGGCCAGCGTCTACCGTCCGTCTCGGATGAAGAGCGCTGGAGTCTCATGACCGAGCATTGCCGCATGGCGGTGGCCGCCGGCTATCAAGGATCGGAGAAGAACGTGTTGCAGTCGATGCGTTCCCGGCTCATGGCGTATTCCCGGGGCTTGCGGGGCGGGAAATTCGTCCGCCAACGCTTTTGCCACGTGGAATCCGTAGCGGAGGTGGAAGACGTCGCCGCCGCTTATTTGAGTGGCGCCCTGCATCCCTCGCAACTTGAGGACGAACCGGTTTTGGTCTGAACCAACCCCATGGAATTCAACGTTTACTTCTTCGTGATCCTGCTCGCCGTGGTGGCGATCTACAAGATGGATTTGCTGGCGGATCTGCTCAATCTCCGGGCATTGGGCTCGCCCCTCCCACCGGAATTCCGTGACGTCTTCGGGGAAGAAGATTACGCCAAGAGCCAGGATTACACCCGGGCCAAGACGATCCTCGGCGTCGTCGAGGCAACGGCCTCGCTCGGGTTGTTTCTGGTGTTCTGGTTCGCCGGCGGGTTCGCTTGGCTCGATCACTGGGTCCGGGGTATTTCCGGCAGCGAGGTCGGACGCGGTCTTCTTCTGGTCTCGGCCCTGACGTCGGGAACCACGATTTTCAGCCTGCCGTTTGAAATTTACCGGACCTTCGTCCTGGAGGAGCGCTTCGGCTTCAACCGGACCACGCCGAAGACCTTTGTCATCGACCACGTGAAGAGTCTCGTGTTGAGCGCCGCGCTCGGGTTGCCGATCTTTGCCCTGATTCTTTGGCTGTTTGCGCGATGGGAATTGGCCTGGCTCTACGCCTTTGGGGTCGTGACCGCAGGCTCGCTGCTTTTGAGCTACATCGCGCCAAAATGGCTCTTGCCGATCTTTTACAAGTTCACGCCCATGCAGGACGGCGAACTGAAGAGCGCGATCGATGATCTTTCGGTGCGCTGCGGATTTCCCTTAGCCGGGATTTACGTTATGGACGGTAGCAAACGGTCGACCAAGGCCAATGCATTTTTCACGGGTTTCGGGAACACCAAGCGAATTGCACTGTTCGACACCCTGATCAACAACCACAGCGTCGCCGAACTTGTGGCTGTATTGGCGCACGAGATCGGACATTACAAGAAGAAGCACATCATCCAATCGATGGTTGTGGGCATCGCGGAATCAGCGCTGGCGTTTTTTCTGCTCGGTTTTTTCCTGAGGAACGAGGGCTTGTTTCATGCCTTCGGCGTCAGGAAGACTTCGGTTTATCTCAGCCTGATCCTGTTCGGCATTCTCTATACGCCGTTGAGCAAGTTCTCCTCTATCCTCCGGAGTGTCTGGAGCCGCAAAAACGAGTTCGAGGCGGACGCTTACGCAGCCGAGGTGACCGGGCGGCCGGTGGATTTGATCACCGCCTTGAAAGGGCTCACGCGGGACAATCTGGGGAACATCACCCCGCACCCGTTCCACGTCTTTCTCAACGATTCACACCCTCCAGTCCTGCAGAGGATCGAAGCCTTGCGCGTGAAGTGACTCTTGAATTTTCGGGCGATTTTTCACTT
>CAMCXS010000137.1 GCA_945883495.1 Akkermansia muciniphila | reverse complement strand
TTCCCGACATGAGAGCCATCTGGATCGTCCTGTATTACGGGCCTGATGCTCGTGTCTGATTGGAACCGCCCTGTACGGAGCCGTACGCAGGGTGGTGTGGGACCTGCGGCTGGCTGAGTTAAGTCTCAGTCAGTCGCGGGGACCCGATTGGGCTTTCTTCATTCTTTGTTGAGCGGCATGGAGATGTGCTGATGAACGATCTGCCAGTCATTGCCTTTACGCACTAAGCAAAATGTCGCTCGGACAAAATCTTCTACAATCTCACCATCCGGCAACTTGCCACCACAACGGATAAAGCCATGACAGAATGCGTGCGTCTCTCCGGCATGGATCTGGAGGTCTTCAATCTCGAAAAGCGATGGGATCTCGAAGTGTGGCTGCCACTCCTCCCATGACTTTCTGTAATCTTTGGTGCCGTTATAGCTCAGAGGAGGAAGCACATCATAAATTACGGCAGCTTCATCGTGTAAAGCCAATATGTCTTCTTTTCTGTCTTCGCTGGTGGCTCTTGCCCAGCGTTGCAGAAGCGCGGTGATGTTTTGCTCAGGTGTATTCATATTCTTGTCGAACGTCCGCGGCCACCCGACGCGATTAGCGTTCGGCGTGCGCCGCCTGGTTATCCCCTGCTTGTGGTTTGTTGTCGCCGGTAAGTGGGATCTGACCTTTGGGCAAGCACGGCAATGATCCGGATCTGATCGCCAATGACGTCATAATAGATGAAGCAGGGAAAAGTCCTGGCCAAGGCGCGGTGGTATCCAAACTCAACTCGATGCACCCCAGCATAAAGAATGAGTGAATCGATATCCGCGAACAACGAATCCAGGAAGTAATCCCCCAGTCCTCTCCTCTGCCTCTCATAGAACTCAAATCCGTCTGCGAGATCATCTTTTGCTAGATCAATGATCTCGACGGTCATGACATCGGGATCGGATCTCATCCTTTGCCTGCTCCCACTCCGTGAAACCGGCGGTGCCATCCGCAATCGTAGCCGTGCGGGCGATCAGAACTTCACGATGCCAGTCCGGAGAAGGCACGGAAGACTCGATCTGACGCAGGCTTTCCCACAATTCTTCCATAATTTTGAGCTTTTCCGGAAGAGTGAGATTAGCTAAATCAATTGTTGGTTGCATCTCAAGGCATCTTACCGCAGCCGAGCACAGATCTCAACGGCGGCTTTCTTTCCTTGGGGATAACAGTATAATTCACCCTCCGGTTGCCATTAACATGTTATTGGCAACACTGTGGAATTTGGGGGTGTTACCCCGCCCATTCAAGGGTGGGTTTGGGTGGGGATGGGATCATCGGAGGCGATCGCAAAAAGGATGTACTCGGGGGCGGGACCTTGGCAAGGGTTTTTGCCCATTGCTCCTGACATTCGTAAGGACTGGTTCATTCGTGGGTTTGCGGTCCCGGTCACCAGCCCAACTGGCGAGAGATGGTCATCAGTTTGACCTCGCCCGGGTGCTTGGCCTTGAAGTCTGCTTCGGGCAGAGCGATTCCATAGGCATAGGCATCGGCATCGGCCAAGGGCTTCAATCTTGCATAGGATTGGGCGTCGAAGGCGCAGGCTGCTCGCATCTTCAGATCTGTCCGAGTTTCGCCGTGGGTGCTCTTGAGGATCTTGTAGCCGGCCATTTGACGGGGCACGAGCACGAGCACGATGCCAGAACGAGTAGTAAGTTGGACCTATGGTCTGACCGTCCCGGCGCTTGCGCCTGCGCGCTAGCCCAGGTCATTACAGTTTCTAGCAGGCAATCCACGGGGCGCGGATGTGGAACGGAGAGTACTTTTCGGCTCCCGGGTCCGCAAGTTAGTCGGGAGGGTGAACCGTCCGGAGCACCTAGAGTTAGCAGGTCAATCGGTGCCGCTTCCGTAGGTCCAAGCGCGTCTCAGGATCCACGTCCTGGCCGTATGCGGGAGAGTTGAGAGCTCAAACGACCCACGTCCTGGCCATACGCGGGTGGGTTGAGACCTCGAACGACCCACGTCCTGGTCGTACTCGGGTGGGTTGAGACCTCAAACGACCCACGTCCTGGTCGTAAGCGGGTGGGTTGAGACCTCAAACGACCCACGTCCTGGTCGTACTCGGGTGGGTTGAGACCGCAAACGACCCACGTCCTGGCCATACGCGGGTGGGTTGAGACCTCAACCGACCCACGTCCTGGCCATACGCGGGTGGGCTGAGACCTCAAACGACCCACGTCCTGGCCGTACGCGGGAGAGTTGAGATCTCAACCGCCCCACATCCTGGCCGTACGCCGGAGAGTTGAGATCTCACCCCCTCCGCGTCTGGCCGTACGCCGGAGAGTTGAGATCTCAACCGTCCCCTGAAAGCGCTTGGCAAGAGTGCGAGCCACGATTTACCCTCGCCTCGCGGCAATTGGCCGTGTTATCCCGCACGCAGTGATCACAAGTTATTGGTCGCGCGCTGGTGCGCAAAAAGCTGTCGCGGACGTCGTGGTCACCCTCCGAATCTATTCGGAACGGGTAGTAGATTGTGGTGAGATGCCTTGTTGGACTTCATTGTTTCCGAAGTAGACGTTGTCCATTACGACTGTGAATGGCTGCTCAATAATGGTCGTCGGTCGACCTTCGAACGACACTCGTTGCCTCGACAATACGCCGTCCGCAGTGATCCGTAGATCGTAGCGATCCTCCGACCCGGTCAGGTCAGTCTCCCACTCGATCTTCACTTCGTTTTTGGAGTCGGCAAATCTCATGCTCTTCGGAGTCATGGTCACCTCCACTCCCGGAGGACCCTCCAATCTATCAGTCATGAAGAATCCGCAGGTCGCTGCTTCTTTGCCGTCCAAGAATACCTTAAGTCCCACGTGTGGATACACTGGCTCTTCCTTGGAGCAGCTTGTAATCAAGGTGATTGAAAGCGCGACCAAGATTTGCCCAAGTTTCATATTCTGCCGAACGTTAGCGGACACCCGACGCGATCAGCCTTCGGGGTGCGCCGCCTGGTTCGCCTGTTGTTTTTCGTCCCTCATGGCAGTTCGTCACCCTCCTGAACTTCGCCCTTTGGCACCAGCGACATTGCCTGAAGAAATGCGCTTCGGGACGATCGCTTGGCGCGCTCGGCAATGATGTCATAGGTCTGCAGAGCTGAAAGCTTTTCAGCTACCGCCAAGCTGATGAACTGGTTGACGGAAATCCCGTCGGCCTCGGCCGCTTGCTTGAGTTGCCGGTGAAGTGAGTCAGGAAGACGAAGACTGAGACTGCTCATGCTAGAAGCGTTAAGAACTGCGAAGGAGTGAGAACGAGGCGTCGAGGAGACGATACCTGCCATTCGGGTTTTTGCCTGCAACGGAATGGTTCGCCACTGGTGTATCCAATCAATAACGGGCCTTTCAATGTACGGCTTGGAGACTTTCGTGGCCTTGTCGTCCTCGCTCCGCACGGCCCGGTTCTGGTCCGCTGCATTTCTTTTGAAGTCGAATTCCACGTCCATCTTGAAGGACGCACAAGCCGGGTGGGCGAATCGGACTAGCGAAGCGGATTGAAGGCCACCGTCCTTCGAGAGTATTCCCTCGATCTGCCCTCGTGTCATTCCAACCTTGATGGAATCAAAATCTTTCAGGCACATCTGGACCCATTGTTCATGATCTGTGTCTGGTTGGTGACTCGGTGCGTGAGCCTGCGCGCGGAGCAGCGCAACACAGCCCCAACCGACAAATGCAGCAACAATAGCGAATTTCAGTAGGGTTCTCATTAAACAACAATCAACCCGCTTGACTGTTGCGACGACCGGTGAGTTGTGGGCAGACGGGGCAAAAAGGCCAGTGCTATTCGTTCAGCTAGACGCTTGTTAGCGCCCGAGGTCCGGAAGACAGAGGCAGGATGACGACAGCGGTGTGTCCGCCTTGGCCCAGACCTGATCAAAGCGATCTCGAATCCCTTGGGACTCCGCTTCGCGCCCCTGCGCCTGCAAACTTTGGGCCAGCCCGAACAACGACCACCCGTTCTCCGGACGCCGCTCCAGGTCCGCCCGGTAAACCCCTTCCGCTTCCGCGAAGCGCCCCTCGCGGATCAGGGTAGCACCAAGCGTGTGCCTCACCGGAAGAATCCAGCCCGGTGGTTCGTCGTAACGCAGCTCGTCCTCCAGCTCCACGGCACGACGCAACTCACCGACGGTAGGCACAATGTGTCCCTCTCGGTAAAGAATTTCCCCTTCCAGCATGTGGCTGACCACCTGCATAACCGCGCTGGCGGGGTTGGTTCCCGCGACCCACTCAGCCGGAACCTTGGTGCGGGCTTCGGCAAAGGCCACCCTTGCCTGCACGAATGCCCTTTCCGCGCAGCCCTCGTGCCAGATCCCTGGAGCCTCAGGATCAACACTTTCCGCCGCTCGCCCCGGCGCTCCTCGCTCAAGTTGCAACCCTGGAAGCTCAAGCCGCCTTGCGCAGAACAATCATCCGGTAGGCGCCGCCGAATCCCGCCGGCTCATCCGATACGACTCCACCTTGGCCGACGGCATCGCTTCCAAGCATCGGTTGATGTGCCAGCCGATACTTGGAAGAGTAGGTGATGGATACGTCGTGGGCCTTGGTGCCGCCCCGCTTCGTTGTTGAAAGCAACCTCGTCCGCGCTTGGGCGAAGGCAAGGAGCGCTACGAGCCCTGTTGGCCACGCTCAGCCCCAAACTGAATCGAGGTCAATCGACTTCCAGGTTTCTCGTGCGGAATCTTCACTGCCGGAATCCCTTTTCGCTCCCGGCTCGTTTCCCATCGTCCTGGAGACTTCCAGGCTTCCAGTCCTTCACGATCGCGATGTCGGCGGCGGCTTTTTCTGTCAGGGCGGTGATGTCGATGTAGCCGACCCGGTTGTAGAGGGCCGAGACATAGTTGGCGTCGCGAATCGCGGCGTAGTTCTTCCAATGGGCGAGAGCTTCGGTGAGGTGCCGGAGCGCGGCGGAACGCTCGATAGGGGCGCTGGTGGCATCGAACAGGGAGAGCGCGCAGCTACCCCGGACCTTGGACGCATAGTAGCGCCCCAGCCAGGCGAGCGCTTCGCAGTCGGTCACGTTCTTCTGCAGCTCGGGATCGGATGTGGCGCATTCACGGAGGGAGTCGAGCGCGGCGAAGGTCGCGGCCGCGGCCCCTTCCAGGGCTTGCGCGATGTCGAGCGGCGTGGTCTCAGTCATTGGCTGACGGTCCAGAAGTCGTTTGCGCCAGTCGCGGATGCAGAGGACCTCAGCACCGGGCATGGCACTGCCTTCCATGAACTGTTCCACCGTGTAGAAGCCGCCGCCGTTCTTGCGCCGCGGATGACTCCAGCAGGCTTCCGGGAACCACTTGAGGTCGATATCGCCCCAAAAGAATCGAGTGATGAGCGGCATCACTTGGGAGGCGTTTTGGAGCGCGGTGAAGAGATGCGAGGAATCGGCCTCCGGATGCCGCGAGGCCAGTAGCCGTTCGAAGTGCGAATCTGGCAGCGCGGGATCATAGGCCAGTCGGCCCCAAATCGCGAAAGAGTACCACTGTTTCTCCATCACCAGCGGCCTCCTCCCGGGGGCGGGATAGCGATCCAGAAACTCGCGTCCCCAGCAGTAGCCATCCGGCCCCATGTAAAAGCCAGCAAGTTTGTCCGGAGGAGGCATGTTGAGGATGTACTCTCGGGCATACGCCGGATCGCCGAATCGGAACGTGTAGATATCATCATTGCGTACGGTGAGCCACGTGCGGCGTCCTGCGGCGATGTTCTCCAGGAGTGGTTGGATGAAGATCGGCTTTGTGATCGAATACATGTGCGCCACCGAATATTTAAAGCTGAAATCAAAGGTGCCCGGATAATCCTTAAACGCATCGAGGATGTCGCTCTGCGCGGTCCAGTGGAAGCGATGGATGAGATTGAAGTCCCGGTTTGGCTCGTCCTGCAAGGCGTCGCAGATCCCTTCGCCATAGGTGTCCCACAGCCAACGTTCCTTGACCTTGGAGTCCATGTCATGCGGCATTCCTTCCCCGGCCGTGATGCCCATTCCGCCGAGCAGGGGATAGGTCCGCACCATCTCCCGCACACTGGCCCGGAAATACTGCTTGGTGATCTCGTTGCCCATGTCGTCCGTGATGCCGTGCTTCCCCTCCGCGCCGAAGGTGAAGACGTTCCAGGTGAAGACATAGATGGTAATGCCACGGTGGGCTGCTTGCTCCATGACCCAGCGCCAGAAGTCGATCTTTTCGTCGATAGTGATCTGTTTCACCACTTCGTGATTCGCCAGCATTTCGGGGCGGACAAAGCCCTCTCCGGTAAAGCTGAACTTGTCGTCAAGTTTGGCTCTCGTGCGCCAGACATCGTCGAGCGCCACCTCAGGGAACTCCGGAACCTTCACCATGGAGGGGAAGGGATGCAGGCTCCAGAGGGAAAGCACGTTGTAGCGATTCCGCGCCATGGCGTTGAGATAATCGATCCAGAACTCGTGCTCCCACACCTCGGGGATATTCGCTTGGGCGGCATCGGAGGGGTCGGTGTAGCTCGGGGTGCGCAGGTCGAGCGGGATATTGAACTTGATCCCGCGTTTCGGGATGTGCGGCTTGTTCTCCGAACTCTTGAGAGTCTCGAGCGCACCCAGATCAATTGCCTCCGCGATGTCGAGGCCGCCATACATGGCCCCGGCTTCATCGGCGCCGATGACGCGGAGTTTGGCGCCATCGCGTTCAATGCGGTAGCTTTGGGCCGCCGCGTGGGCCTTCAGCTCCACGGTGAGGGTGATATCCGCGGCCACGCTGTTGGCTGCGGCCGCGCGTTGGATCTCCTCGGCCGCAAACCGGCCGGGTTCACCGGTGGAGGGATGGACGGTGAGCTGGAGATCTGCGCCCAACAGATGGGCGGCAAATAGGAGGGATCCGAGCGGGAACCAGCGGAGTGGAATCATGGCGAACAGTTTTGCTACCCCGAGGCGCAGGACTAGCGGAAGAGCAAATTTCCAACGGACTCGTTGGTCTTGAAAAAATCAGGATCTGTCACAGGCTTGCCGGCCAGGGTGAGGTTTTCAAAGGTGAGATTGCGAATCCGGGCATCGGACTGGCCCCAGAGCAGTTGGGGCTCCCTAATCACGCTGGGGGCGGCGATGGAGATGTTCTGAAACAAGATACCGGACAAGTCTCCGGGCCCGCGTTTGGCATCGCCATACGGCTTAGGCACGGCCATGCAGATAAAGAATTGCTGGAGGGTTGGTCGAGGGTCCGAGATGCGGATATTGCGGAAAATGACGCCTGCGCCTGCCGCATCTTCGCCCTCGCCACGCATGTTGAACACGCGACCGCCGCTCCAATGGTGCCACATGGCCCGCGAGTAGATCACATCACAGTCTTCCACGATGAGTTGGCGCTCGGTGTGGTCGGGGAGTGCGCTGAGGACAAAAGACGATCCATTGGCGTCGTTCCACAAGACGCAGCGACGGATGCCGAGACCGTTTGCATAGAGCGAATCGTCCTGGGTGCGGATGAAGCAGTCTTCGATCAGCGTATTGCCAAACGGATTGATGCCGTCGCCATTGGCTCGCCAGGTGAAGATTTTTGTCCATTGGACCTTGTTCGGATGGCCTTCTTGGTAAGAGTTGATCAGCATGATCGAATGCGATGCTGAATCGGCCACGGTGAGGCCTTCGACCTGCGTGTCTTTGGCGCCGAAGATTTCGATGGGTTTGCGGCTCGCCTTCGTGTCTCCGGAGGAGAGCTTCTCCAATGCCTTCCAATGCTTGAGCCGCGCGCCGGACAGGGTCCCGTGACCGAAGATGCGGATGTCATGACCGTTTGGCCATTCGGGATTGCAGAACGAGCCATACACCATGGCATCGCCGGGGATGTAATACTGGCGATTGGCGCTCACGGGGAAGGCGGCACCTATATCGTGCACGCCTGGTAGAAAATAGAGCGTGCGCCAGTCGCCAGCCGAAGGTGGCTTCTCACCGGGCTTCACCGTATACACGCCAGGATCATCGAGACTGGGCTTGCCTGGGAGCGGTGGATTGGCAAAGAGCGAGATCGTGTGCAGCGGTGGCCCCTTGTATCCTTTGCCCGTGTCCTGTCCGTCCATCTGTCCGTCGATATCCACCGCGACGAGGCAGGGCTTATCCAAATGCACGATGGCTTTGCCATCCTGCGCGGTGCAGGCGGAGGCAAGGCGCTTCGGATGCACCGCTGCGCTTCGAATCGGCTGGCCGTTGCTGCGGGAAATCTCGACCTCCACGGCACCCGTGATTTCGAAGTTCACATAGGCGTGCGTCCAGCCCGCGAGCGATTCGAAGTAAGCTTCCTCCGTCTTGCATTCCGTCTTCCAGGCAAACGCATGTTGCCACTTCGCACCGTCGGTGGCGCTGCGAATTCTCACCTGGTAATGCGCGGAGGGCGCGAGGCCGGGAACAGGCGGATAGACGTTCAATTCCGCGTTGGCGGATTGAAGGCCGAAGAGCAATAGGAAAGCTGTGCAGAATCTCTTCATCAAGTCGTGACTGGATGGGAGTGATCACCGGCTCACAAAAATCTCGCTCATCACCACCGCCTCAACGAGAGATCGCAGACCGTAATCATGTTCTGGTAACCGAGCGACAACCTCCTCCACGACCGGCTCATCGAGAGCCTCCATGCGGCGGCCGCAAGCATAGGTGAGGAGGCGCTCCGTGAGCATTTGGGCGAATTGGTCCTTGCGCTGGACAAGGATCTTCTTCAGCCCGACGACGTTGTCGAACGTCTCGCCGTTGGGCAGTTCGCCGCTGGCATCGATGTCGTTGTTCTTATCATAGCGCGACCGATAATCTCCGACGGGATCGAAGTTCTCCAACGCGAAGCCGAGCGGATCGATCTTCTGATGGCAGCCGGAGCAATTGGGCGACTCACGATGCTTGCTGAGCAGCTCGCGGATGGTTTTGGCCCCGCGCACGTCGGGATCGATCGCGGGCACGTCGTCGGGCGGTGGCGGCGGAGGGGTGCCGAGGATGTTTTCAAGCAGGAACACGCCCCGAGTGACCGGTGACGTTTCGATTCCATTGGCAGTGATGGTGAGGACCGAGCCCATGCCGAGCAAGCCGCCGCGTTTGGGGGTGTCGAAGGTTACTTTGCGGAACTCGTGGGCGCGCTTGGGATCGCCGAGGTCTCCGAGTTCATAATGCAGCGAGAGCGCCTGATTGAGGAAGCTGTAATCGCTGTCGAGGAAGTTTACGATGCTGGCATCGCGCTCGATAAGATCGCGCATAAAGAGCTGGGTCTCTTTCTTGAACGCGCCTTCGAGGTCTTTGTAATGGTATTCCTCGAACTCTCTCCGGTCCGGTGGCATCCCACCGAGATTGCGGAGGTTGAGCCAGCTGTCGAGGAAGCCGGAGACGAAGGCATCGGAACGGGGACTGGCTAACAAGCGGCGCGTTTGCGCGAGGAGGACTTCCGGCCGGGTGAGTTCCTGGCTCCCGGCCAGCCGGAGCAATTCATCATCTGGGAGGGTGGACCAGAGGAAATAGGAGAGTCGCGAGGCGAGGGCGTGCCCGGTGAGCCGGGGGCGTCCTTTCCCATCCGGGGCAAGGTCCACCGCAGCTTGGGAAAGGTAGAGGAAGGCGGGTGAGCACAACGCGGCTTTAAGGGCGGCCTTGAAGCCATCCAGGGGCGGATGTCCGGTGGCGATGCGCTGCTCCGCCACCGCCACGAGCCGGTCCACCTCGTCCCGGGTGGCCGGGCGACGGTAGGCGCGACCGGCGAAGGACTCGAGCAGAACCCGCATCCGTTCCGGCGCGAAAGGCTCAGGGCCGAGCACGGCACGCTGGGAGGCGGGTGGCCACTCCTCCACCAGCGGGCCGCGAATCTTCACTTCGTGGATGCGGATGTGGGGCATTTTGCCATGGACGACGGCGATGCGGTGGGCGTCCACGATGCCGAGTTTCTCCCCGTCCTCCAAATCGGGCCATTTGTCCTTGTGCTCATTCGCAATCTTGAACCATGACCCGCGGGAGTCCCTGGGGCCGTTGGGGAAGACGAACCGCGGGGTCTGTCCGGCATCCAACCAGACGTTCATGGTGCGCCACTCCGGTTCGTTATCGTCCAACGTTTCCTCGTCGAGGATGGGTTGCAGAGGCTGGGGTTGGTAGAGCGGGCCGGTTTTGACGTCGCCCGGCACGATGCCGAGTCGGAACGGCTCGCGGGCATCGGTGCCGAAAATGTCCGGGTCATAGGGATGCTGCCGGTTCATGGCCTGGGCCCGGACCTTGATCTCGTAGAAGCCATCGTAGGGCACACCCTCGGTAAAATCGTTGATATACGCGTAGCCATCCACGTGCTTCTCCGTGTTCATGCATTCGTAGATATTCAGGTGCTGGTTGTCGTATTCCTTTTGGGGATCGGAGAGCTTCTTCGGGCTCCGGAAGTGCCCCCGGAAGCTCCATGTCCGCTCATCCGGCTGCTCCTGCACCGCGAAGACCTTTTCCACCACGACGTCCGCGGCATCGAGATATTGCTCCAAGAGATACCCCGAGGT
>CAMCXS010000136.1 GCA_945883495.1 Akkermansia muciniphila | reverse complement strand
GACGAACTCGTCTCGCGATACCAAGCGCTGCTCAAGATTCATCCCGGGGAGACGCCTTACAAGACGCTGACCCGCGTCCGTGATCAGATCCTCGAAAAGGTCGATGCCAAAGGCAATCCGCTTCCGAAAATGCCCGGAGAGGTCGCGGGGAGGGCGGCATCGGACATCGCGCTACAGATGCTAGACAGCTACGACGGGGACATCAGAAAGATGCCGTCCGTGAGAGATTGGAAGGAGGATTTCTTCAGCAAACTGAAGGATGATGGAACCTTTGAGGGCGTGGCCCAAGGAGGAGTGGATGTTCATCACGCGGTGGAGAAATACATCCAAAAGTATCTGGGAATTGCCGAGGAATTGGAGGATCTCTGTCCGGGAATTCCTCTTCCAAAGAACCGAGCCGTCCTCGATGAAATCAATTCGGGCTTCCAGGAAGCAAACCAACTCCGGGCGATCCACAAGGGAATGGAAAATGGCGGGATCAGCGGGATTCTGCAATCGCGGATCAAGACCGTCGGGAACACGTTGAGTCCACAACAGATCGTAAACGAGCTAAGATCAATTTACACTGATGCCAACCGACCGGAATTGAACAACATTTGGCCCGTGACGCGTGACTGGCTACGCCAGCTCCAAAAGAGTGGAAAGCTCGACGCTACGTTGAGCATTATTGATTAACGCTGATGCCGACAATACGTCATTGCTTTCGCGTAGGCATTAGTTTCCGCTACCCGGCCCCTCCAGGTCCCTCAACCACCGGGATACATGCACATACTGGTGAAGAGGTCGAACTGATCGGCCGTCAAGCAGGACTGGCGGTCACAGGCAGCGATGCCGGCAGGCAGATTGATGTTGACATGGTTGAGGATGATCCCCGCTTGACTGCCGTATACGAGTGCATCTGGGATACCTTCCATCTAAAGCCAAGTCGTTGGCATGTTGTTCCTAGAGAGCTGCGGGATACTTATTTTGGTGTACGGAAGCTAGTCACCTGGACGAAGAGGGAAATCGACGCGTGTGAACTGCTCTGGCTCCGGAACACACAACTCATCGCCACCCACGCCAATGCCACTGCGGAGCAATTGGAACGGGAGATTTACGTCGCGGAGCTAGACCATCGGCAACGCTCCGCGACTCAGTTCGGCAGTCTGATGCCATTCACGGCCTTGGCGGTGGCGGAACCGCTGCGTTCGCAACTATTGGCTGCGGAGCTGAAGGGGCTGCACCTCCCTGAAGTGGAATTCCGTCCGCCGAATCGGAAGGTCATCAAGCCCCTGTGGGGCCTGAAAAGTAGTATCATTCTGCCCAAGCCATTGAATTTGCTGCAGGGGGAAGATGGGAACGCCGTGGAGCCGAACACCGAGTGGTGGTGTTGGTGGGATGATGGGGGCCGCGATCCGGCCGTTCTCCGATACAAACGGGAAGAACTGAGTGCGCTTGGCCCCTTTGACATTGCCATGACCCTCGAACGAGTCGGCCAGACCGAACAGGGCGCCTACCGGCAATGCATCGTAAACCAGCGGTTCCGGGAGACCTTGGCGAGGCTCAAGGTGAAGGGCGTGGATTATGTGCCGGTCGAATTGGTATGAGCGGGACGCGGTTTGGCCGATGAACTCAACAGGCTTTGCCCCGAATCAAAATGCCTAGCATCGGGCGATCCTTTACGCATCGGCGCTCCCAATCAATTTGGACAAACCATGGTGGTATCGCAACGATTCCGAGAGGTGTGCCTGCGGCTCGGGATTGAGGCGAGCTTCGGGGTGGTCAGGTTGGACTGAATCGAGCGGAATCGACCACATAGGCGTGCCCCGGCCTTCACGATCGGCTCTGCTACCTCGGATCAATTGCTCCGATAATCCGCTCGACCACCGTTGCAAGCTTTGCTTCAGAGAGGCGACCTATTACGCCGCGCATCACAATGAGATCGGCGGTGAATAGCTTCAGCGGCCGGACGTAGCTCGTCTGGCGCAGCTTGCCGTTGGAGACGTCGGTGCCTGGATGGACTTCAATCGCGTCTGGGTGGTAGCTCTGACTGGTCAATTGGCAAAGAATGAACTCGCCGTGTCCCGCGTCCGCCACCACCAGGGCGGGGCGGAGTTTGGCATCGCTCAGATCCGAAAAAGGGAAAGTGACCACTACGATATCACCTCGCTCAGGTAGGCCCATGCTTCGTCCTCTTCCGTCCGGTTCCAGTCATCAAGCGCCGCCTCAGACAGCAAGGCGGGCTCCATTCGGCACTCCTCCGTTTCGATGATCAGCGTCACCATCGCGATCGCGGGTGCGCTGAGTTCCACGGGAGCGGAGAGCGTCACCGAGCCATCCGGTGACACGGTGGCAGGAATGCTTCTGAGAATGGCGCCCATAGCCCGACTTTACCTCTGGACAGGATGGCTGTCCACTTCCGCCGTTCCGCGTATCTGGATCTGACCGTCTGGTCCAAGGCGCGCTTTTCCCAGTGCGGTCTAGAGCGAGCGGCCGACGCCACTACAGCGGGCGATCCTCTGCGAGACAGCCAACGGCCTCACGAAACTTCGCCAAGTTCCGTCCCGATGCGAGGATTCGCTTGAGGTCGAGCTTGAATTGATTGGTTCGGACGATTTGTCTCATCATCAAACAGGCGTGCGAGGCGCGAGAACCTCCTGAACTGAGTTCCGGATTAGGAGTTCAGCTCCTCCAGCAACGCCTCCACCGAAGCAAAGGACGGCAAGCTCTCCAAGGGTTCACGCATCGCGTCGATAGTTGTAGAATTCGGAGAGGGGTCTTCAATCAGCACAGTCATTACGGCTCCCGCCGGGCCCAAGATCGGTTCCGCCAAATGGATCGTCCCGTCTGGGTCGATGGTGGCTTCAATCGCCTTTAGGGAAGCAGACATCCCCAAAGGGTAGCTCCCGACCAAGGCTTTGTCTATCGGATCCTGGACCTTTGAAGTGGTCCATCGGCGGCACCGGAGCCCCTCCTCATCAAAGGCTCGGTGATCCGTCCCACGGTTCATGGCAGGCAATGTTGATCGCCCACCGTAATCCTCTGCCAAGTGGCCGACGCCGTGGAGACGCACCCTACCAGCGCCCTGTAATCCCCACTGCATGTCCCTCAGTTCCACTCACACACTTCTTGAGCGCCCCCGCGATTGACGTTGCCTAGGGGAATGACTACACTGGTTCGATGTCCGTTCCCGAACTGAAAAGTCAGATTGAGCGGTGGGATGCCGAAGAGCGCGGTTTTGCGGCGGCCTATCTCCGGCATTTGAGCCGGAAGGGCACTCTGGCGAACCAAATCGAGCTGGCCAGCGCCATGAAGGAGTTTGAGGAAGGCCGATCATTTACCCTGGAACAAGTGGAGCGCTTGCACGAGGCCTTGCGGGCTGAAGGCAAGTAAATAAGGGGAGGCCGGTAGCTGCCGCTTCGCGATCTCAACTTGTCCTGAACGAGAGCAGCTTGAATGTCTTGCTGCAACTGCCCGCCCGCAGGCGGGAACGTCTGTTGCAGGCTCTCCGGGAGCTCGCCGGCACGCTTCACCTGGAGCCCATGGCCATTGAGCAGGATCAGACCGGAAGGGATCTCTTCGTGCTGATTCTCGATGGTTGGGAGCTGACCTACTGGACGGACTGGGAGAACGAGCTGCGCATTGTCAGAATCCTTGAAGCGTGATTGGGCACAACCGCGGAGCCTTCCAGAAAAGACCGGACCCACGGGCGGGAGCAGAGCGACTGGAGACGCCTGAGCTCCTCACGAGAAACCTCCTGAGCTTCATCGCCTCCACCCTGGTCCTCTGCCAGGTGGCCGACGCCGTGGAGACGCATCCTATCGGCTCCCTGCAATCCCTGGCCACGGCCCATCCGGACCTCACCGTCTGGTCCAAGGACGAGTTCACCGGCGAAACCGGTTGGCAATCTTCCGCCCCTTGCTCGACGGCACCACGAACTGGCCCGCCGTGACGGACGCGCTCGCCGAGACCGGCTACAAGGGCTTCCTGACCTTCGATTACTTCCACCCGTATGCCCATTACCGGGAGGCTTTGGTCTACCAGACCTCCGATTCGCTCGATCGCATTTTGGGCCGGAAATCGTAGACGATGCTCACTGCCCAAACTGGATTTCCCGGATCACGAACCTTCGCCCCACCGCATCGCGATCGGGAAAATCCGCGTAGAGCATCGACATCGTTTGGCCGCCCTGTGCATCGGAATCTCCGATCAACGTCGGATACCAAACCTTGCCCCTGGCGGAGGAAGGGGCCAGAAGGAGCTTTGGAGAGGACCAGGCGATGAGGTCCGCGCTGCTGGCGAGCCAAAGATCGCCTTCCCAACGGTGCCAGACGATCAACCACCGGCGGAAATGCGTGTTCCAGTGCACCGAAGGATTGCCGCCGCGATGAGACGCCAGAGCGGGAAGAGGGGTCGCCCGGCCGCCCAACCCAGGCTCGGTGAAGTCTCCCGCAAACCACTTCAGCCATGAACCCGGTTGTCCTTCTGGATCCCGGCTCATCGCGATACAAAGGTCGCCGTCTTCCTGGAAGATGCAGATATAGCGCTGGTTGGCTTGGTCCCAAACCATGCAGTGATCACCGAGGCCGGACCATTCCGCATTCTCCGGCTTGGGCCGGTGGGCGGTGAGGATCTGGGGGCCCCGATTCCACGTCAGGCCGAGATCGTCCGAAGTGCACCGCGCGATCGATTTGTAGGCCACCCACTTGGAATCCGGACTCAGGGGGAACCGGTGATCCTCCGCATGATAAAACGCGACAAGGCCGCGTTCGCCATGGCGGAAGACGGAATAAAGCCAAGCGCCCCCGTTGTCGAAACCGGCCGGTTCGCCTTGAGGCAGTACTTTGGTGACCTGGGCCATCTCGAAGAGGGAGCGTCCGATCGTGCGATAGGAATCGTGGCCCGGCCAAAACATCACCCACGCATCTTCATCCCGGAACACCGTAAGATGGCCGTCGGGGGAGAATTCGTAGATCGGCAGAGGCGTCGCTGGCTGGGGGAAGGTCCGCGGTTCGCCCAAGGTGATTCGGATGTCCTGAGCTGCAGCAAGCCATGGGAGCAAGACAACGAGAAAGAGCCGGAAGAGCATTGGGAGGATATTTGGCGCTTCCTCCACGGAGTGCAATAGAGGGCGATCACGATTGCTCCATGGGTGGTGCGGATGGTCCTCCAAGCACCATTGGTAACGTTTGGTGCCAGGTGACATGCTGGCCAGGCTCGATCGAGACCTCGCCGCAGCGTCGTGCCCGGACTAGGCCAAAAGGCTCCGATCCGACTGGAAATCCGCCACCAGAAGCGGGAGATTCACTTCTCGGGGCAAACCAGGCGGCCGAAGTGGCTCGACTTAGATCGGCAGACGTTCCGTGACCGCGTGGCCGGCGGACTTAGGCGATGAAACGGCCGCGCGTCCTTACGTGGCTCTCGGAACGTGGCCCGCCAATCGTTCTGGAGCCTGGCCCTTCCGCCCGCCCAGTGTCCATGGGGCCCGGGAGATCAAGTGGACGATGATGACCGAAAAGGTGACCGGCGGGTTTCCACGCCATCGCGCCCCTCTTTCATGCCCACTCTCCGGCACTCGACTTTTGGGAGAAGCGCGCCTAGCATGGCGGCATGACTTCAGCACGCTGGTTGATCTGGCTCACGGTGGGAGCCTTGGGATTGTCGGCACTTGGCCTGAGTGGATGCGGAGAATCCTCCGATTCTTTCGGAACCGCGGCAGAAGCTCCGTTTCCCGAGAGCCCTGCTCCGGAGGCTCCGGTATCCAAGGCGCCAGAGGTTGCGCCGCCGCCCGCCATGCCCATACCTGAGCCAGAAATGGCAAAAGAAGCGCCTTCAACTCCAGGGAACTCCGGATCCGAGCCCGGAACCGAGCGATCCGCGGAAAGCGCCAAACAGTTCAGCGAAGTCCCCGTTTACTTTGCGACCGACCGCAAGCGCACGGATTCAGTCGGGGCGGACGGCCGGTTTGGACCGGAGCGCAATTTGGAAGGCGATTACCTGAGCTACGGCCGCGCCATCGTCACGATCCCGAAGACGCATCAGACTGGAATGGTGGAACGGCCGGTGTGGTGGCGATTTGAGTTCCGCGAGGACCCGAAGAAACACGTCACCATGATGGAACCGGTGCTGATGACGCCAGAGACGTTTTATGCGGAGATGCGGGAGTCGACCGGCGTGGCCCCGCAGAAGGAATTGCTCATGTTCGTCCACGGATTCAACGTACCGTATGCGGATGCGATGCGGCGCACGGGCCAGATCTCTTATGATCTCGGATTCGGTGGCGTCTCATTTTGCTATAGCTGGCCTTCGCAAGGCGATGTCACGAAGTATCCAGTCGATAAAGAGAACTCGGAATGGACGACTCCGCATCTCGCCAAAGTTCTCAACGATTTGCAGAAGGAGACGCAGTTCGAGAAGGTGCACATCATCGCTCACAGCATGGGGACTCGAGTTTTGAGCTATGCGTTGCGCAGTGCACAGGATGCCGGATTCAACCTCCGGCTCAACAACGTGATCTTGGCCGCGCCGGATATCGATGCGGATATCTTCAAGGAACAGATCCTGCCGAAGATCAAGGGCTCGACGCAACGCTTGACGATGTATGCATCCTCCGGAGATCAGGCGCTCAATCTGTCGATGAGATTCAACGGGAGCCGGCGTCTTGGGTTGTCCGGGGATGGGCTGGTGGTGGTTCCGGACCTGATGGACACGGTCGATGCCTCCGGCATTGATACCAGTTTGATTGGCCACTCTTATTACGGGAGCCAGGGACCGGTGGTGCAGGATTTGTTTAAGCTGGTCATCAAGGGATTGGTGCCGCGGCAACGGGATTTGCGGCCGGGGACGCTGGGGGAATGGGAGTTACCGGCCCCCCAGCCGCAGTGAGTTCATTTTGCGGCGAACTCGCGGTATCTGATGGAAAGACCGGTTGTGACCCCATCCATGATCCGGACTCTGCTCCTGTTGTGTTTCGCCTCCCTGAGTTGTCTGCGAGCTCAGGAGCGACCGAACATTCTGTGGATTACCAGTGAAGACAACGGTCCGCACCTCGGCTGTTACGGGGATCCGCAAGCGGTGACGCCGCATCTGGACGGGTTGGCGGCGCGGGGAATGCGCTACACGCACGCGATTTCCAACGCCCCGGTCTGCGCGCCTGCCCGGACCACGGTGATTACCGGTTTGTATGCGCCCAGCGCCGGGGCCGAGCACATGCGTTCCGAGGTTTCCTTGCCGGCGGACTTCCGTCTCTTCCCTCAACTGCTGCGGGACGCTGGATACTACTGCACGAACAACAACAAAGAGGATTACAACCTGGCGAAGACTGGGCCGGTTTGGGACGAAAGTTCCGGCAAGGCGCATTGGAAAAAGCGGTTGCCCGGGCAGCCGTTCTTTGCGGTCTTCAACTTCCAGATTTCTCACGAGTCTCAGATCCGCAATGAGATCGACGAAAAAGACCGGATCCACGATCCGGCGAAGATGCGGGTGCCCGCCTATCATCCGGATACTCCCGAGGTGCGCAAGGATTGGGCGCAATATTACGACCGGATTACGATGATGGATGTGCAGTGTGGCCAGGCATTGAGCGAACTGGCCGAGGCGGGCCTGGCGGAAGACACGATTGTCTTTTACTGGGGAGATCACGGGTCTGGAATGCCGCGCAACAAGCGTTGGCCCTACTATTCAGGCCTGCATGTGCCGTTGATTGTTTCCTTCCCGGAAAAGTGGCGGAAACTCGCTCCCAAAGACTATGCAGAGGGCGGTGAGAGCGGGCGGATGGTGGCCTTTGTCGATTTGGCGCCGACGATCCTGAGCTTGGCCGGAATCCAACCTCCCGCCTGGATGCAAGGGGAAGCCTTTGCCGGGCTGCGGCAAACGGCCGGACGGGAGTTCAATTTTGGGTATCGGGGCCGGATGGATGAACGGCTCGACTGTGTCCGCTCGGTGATCGGCGGCCGGTATGTGTATGTGCGCAACTATCTGCCGCACAAGATCTACGGACAATACATCGCCTATATGTTCCAGACGCCAACGACTCGGGTTTGGCACGATCTCTACGCCGCCGGAAAGCTGAACGAGGCGCAATCTCACTTCTGGAGGCCGAAACCAGCCGAGGAATTGTATGATCTGCAATCCGATCCCGACGAAGTGCACAACTTGGCGGCATCGCCCGAGCATGCCGGAATCCTCGCCGCGATGCGGAAGGCGAACGAAGAGCATTTGCGAGAAACCCGCGACCTTGGCTTTTTGCCGGAACAGGAGTTCCATGCGCGCGCGGCGGCGGCAGGCGTGAGCCCGTTTGCGATGGGGCATGATGCGGCGCGCTACGATTTCGATGCCGTCTTTGCGGCGGCGACCTTGGCAACCGCGCGGAAAGAAGGGAGCACGGCGGAGATTTTGGCGCTCTTGGATCACCCAGATTCCGCGATTCGCTACTGGGGGACAATCGGCGTTCTGGTGCAGGGCGCCCCGGCGGTGGAGGCGGGAAAGGATCGGTTGGTAAAGGCGCTCGATGATTCGGCGCCGATGGTGCGGATCGTCGCGGCAGAGGCTTTGGGGCGGTTTGGCGAAGAGGACACCGTTTCCCGGGCGCTGGAGGTGTTGGTGCGAGCCATCGACCCGGCGGGCGATGCATTTGCGGCGTTGGCGGCATGGAATGCGCTGGATGAACTGGATGAGCGGGCGCGGCCGGTGGTGGCGGCGCTTCAGGCGACCTCGGCGGTGGCGGTGAATCCACCGAACGAACGGGTGGCCAAGTATGCCCAAAGCGTGAGGACGAAGCTTCTGGCGGATTTGGGCGTGGCTTCGAAACGATCGTAACGGCAGATGGATACCGCGCTGCACCGTCTTCTGCGTTTGGCGGTGGCCAGCCTGCTGCTCTCGGCTGCCTGGGGCCACCTTTACTGGGAAGCGCCCTACCGCGCGGCGCTGGAGGCACAGCCGGAGGTGGCCGCCGCGTGGCAAGTGGCGCCAGAGGATGGAGACCACATCGCCCTGGGTTTCGGGATCTGGTTTCTCGTGGCCGGCGTGGTGACGGTGTTGGGACGGCCTGGCTGGCTGGTGCGGACGATTTTGATTTTCACCCTGATTCCCCTGGCGTTGCTCGTGGCTTCGGATGCGGCGCTTCAAAGTCCAGCGTGGCGTGGCATCCTGATCCGCAGTTGGTGGCTTGGGGCGACCCTGACGTTGGCGATCGTGGGGCGTGGCTGGAGCAGGGCGGAACGGTTGTTCTTGCGGGCCGGATTGACGGCGGTGTTTGCGACCTGGGCGGTAGAGGGCTTGGGGTACCTGGGGGCGGTGCCGGAGGGTTGGCTTGAGGTGGTCCGGATCTACTGGCCAGGCGGGCATGGGGACGTGTTCCATGTTCAGGTCTTGTCCGGCTTGCTGCTCGGGGGCTGCGTTTGCCTCTGGATTCGCCCTCTGGTTCCGGCGGGAGCGATTCTGTTGGCGCTCTCCGGCCTGGCGGGAATTGGGGTGCCGCTGGGCGGAAAGCTGGACGGGTCGGCGCTCGAATTCTGGCACCGGTGGATGCCGGAGGCGGCCGGAAAGGCCGGTCTGGCCGTGTTGCCGGTGGCGGTTTGGCTGGCGGGCGGCTCGCGGCGGCGGCTCCGGCCAGAGCCCCGCCGTTTGAAGCGGGTGGAAACTCCGGCCGACGAGGTGTGAGCCCGGAGGATTGATTTTTCAGTGGCGGTGTCGTGAAACCGGATTACATCATGCGGGGCATGAGCATTGTTATCGGTCTTTCCGTCGCCGTCGGCTTCCTGACTCTGGGAGCGGTTTGCTTCGCTTACCTGGTCAAAGGGAAGGATTGAGGCCGCGCTTGTTTGGAATTCATGAAGTTGTCCGCGATCTGCGTTTTCTGCGGATCCAGTCCTGGGGCACGGCCGGAGTATCTTGAGGCCGCTCGGGCGGTTGGCACGGCGTTGGCCGAGCGCGGGATCCGGCTGATTTACGGCGGAGGTTCCGTGGGGTTGATGGGCGCCGCCGCCGATGCCTGTCTTGCCGCCGGAGGGCACGTAACCGGAGTGATCACAAAGCGACTGCTCGGCTTGGAGCTCGGCCATCGGGGAATCCAAAGCCTGGAAGTGGTCGATAGCATGCACGCCAGAAAAGCCCGGATGGCGGAGCTGTCGGACGGTTTTGTCTCGCTTCCAGGTGGGATGGGGACGCTGGATGAATTGGCGGAAATTCTGTCTCTCGCCCAACTGCAAGAGCATCAAAAACCGAGCGGACTCCTCAACGTCTCGGGCTACTATGACGGTCTTCGGGGATTTCTGCGGCACATGGTCAGCGAGCGCTTTCTCCTTCACGAGCATGGAGAAATGCTCCTGTGCGCGGAAAGCGTGGAGAGGTTACTCGACCAGATGGAAGCCTACGAGCCCGTGCTGGCGGAGAAGTGGGTCCAGCGGAAAACCTCGGGGATGGGGTAGTGTGGGAGTGGTGCCTACCGCCTTTCCGCGCTCCTACACTAGTGGTCCGCCCAGCCTAAAGTGATGAGTCAGATTCCGAGGAGTTTTGACTGCCGCCAAGGCGCGAGGAGAGAAGCTGTGCTGACACAACTGACCGACGAGCAACGCAGGCGGCGGTCAAAAGAACCGGAATATGCCGTCGGTTTAG
>CAMCXS010000135.1 GCA_945883495.1 Akkermansia muciniphila | reverse complement strand
TCACGAGGCCTCGCAAAAGAACGACGCCGAGCTGCCGACCTTACGCGAAGCCAAACAGAGCCTCTCCGAGCATGTCCGCCTGCTCCTGCAAATCCTGGCCCACATGGGCAAAAAGGGGATCCCGCCCTACCACGCCTTGTCCGCCAGTTGCGCAGCGATCCTTGAGGAAGTGACCATCGTGCGCCAAGGCCGCCAAACTCGCGAGGCCAAGGCGGAGGCGGCGGTGAAGGATGGGATCTCGGCTTGAAGAGTAGAGACGGGGAACGGTTGGGTTGACGCTCCCACTGGAGCCATTCCGCGAAGGTACGAGATACGATTTACGGTTTTTGAGTTTTGATCTGTGAAGGTCAAATCGGAAATCAAAACTCGACACATAGGCCCAACGGGCCGGGACATGGTAGCCCAGGGCACAGCGAGGAACGAGCGACGCCCTGGGTTCTCCACCCGGTTTGGGCAAAGCCCTGCAAGGGCGAGACAACGGTTGGCCCGCACCTATAGCGCGGATGCAAGACTCCACGGCAACCCAGGCCTACGGGCGCGGGAGGCGCCCTCCGACCTGGGCTACCATGTCCCGGCCCGTTGGGCCTCAAATGCAAGCAAACTTATGGGTAAGGGGCAGGGCTCGTCTCCGCTTTCCGGTTTGAAAGGTGACGATTGTACGCCGAGGCCGCCAAACTCGCGAGGCAAGGCGACGGCGAAGGACGGGCTCTCCGCCTGAAGCGTAGAAGCGGGCTACGGAAAACTGCCAACCCTGGATCGTCGTTTTCCCTGATTGAGCAGCACCCTTGGAAGCAGATATTGGCCCTCCTATGGAATGGACCGCGCTTCTTGTCTTTGGTATGACTTCGTTCTTTGTCTTCTTTGCCTGTTTGACGAATTGAAGACAATCACTGATCCAACGCGGGAAAGGGGAAGATTGCGGAATTGCGGTGTTCCTGGCGCATCCTATCCAGGAGGCGGGATATGACCTCCGGATGCGTTTCCGCCAGGTTGTGTTGCTCGGCCGGATCGGCAGCGAGGTCAAACAACTCCAGATTGGGCTGGCGGCCTTGCGCGAGCGCCTTTTTGGTGGGCATCAATTGGGTGCGGATGAGTTTCCAATTGCCTTCGCGGATGGCCTGCTGCCCGCCGTATCCTGGGAACTCGCGGTAGAGGAAAGGGCGCTGGGGTTGAAATTCTCCAAGCAACGTTTTGGCAAAGCTGATGCCATCGATCTCTCCCGGGATCCGGTCCGTGAGGCCGGCGAGCTCCAGCAGGGTGGGGAGCCAATCTTCAAAGCCGGTGACGCGGTGCTGGACGGCGCCAGCTGGAACTTTGCCTTTCCAGCGGACGATGCCAGGAACGCGAAAGCCTCCTTCGTAGAGCGTTCCTTTGCCGTTGCGCAGACCGCCGCTGGACTGGAAGAACTCCGCGTCCGTGCCGCCAAGTCCTTGATGTTCGCCGTGGAGCGGGCCGTTATCGGAACTGAACACAAAAATCGTGCGCTCATCGATCCCGAGTTCTTGAACCAAATCCAGGAGCCGGCCGATTTCGCGATCCATCCGGGTAATCATGGCGGCATAAGCGGCACGCGGAGCGAAATGGGGAATATAGCCATGGCCACCTTTGTAGGGAGGATCCTCCCAATGGCCGGCATATTCATTCAGCGAGTCATCAGGTACCTGCAGCGCTAAGTGAGGCACGGTCGTTGGGATATAACAGAAGAAAGAGCGCTCGCGATTCGTATGGATAAACTGGCGGGCTTCTTCGGCAATCAGGTCCGCGGAGTATTGCGTGCCTTGGAAACGTTTGTAAGCAGCGGGATCATTGGGATCCTCGGCGGGTTTGAACGTGTCGTGTCCTGAGATTGGAGGGGTGTTGAGTGGGAACGGCTGATCATCGTTCCAAAGGGAGGCTGGATAAAAGCTGTGGGCGACGGCCTGGCAATAGTAGCCGAACCATCGGTCGAAGCCTTGTTTGAGAGGCTGTCCCGAGGTTCCTGGACCGCCCAAGCCCCACTTTCCAAAGCCTCCGGTCGTGTAGCCGGAGGCCTTCAGTAGTTTCGGGAGCGAAACGATCTCCTCCGGCAGTGGCTCCTGGCCTTCCGGCCTGTGCTCCTTGTTGTTCCGGATGTAGGCGTGCCCTGGGTGGAGGCCGGTCATGAGGACGCAGCGGGACGGGGCGCAAACCGCGTTGCCGGAATAGTGCTGGGTGAGCCGCGTGCCCTCCGCCGCCATCCGGTCGAGATTGGGGGTGCGGATTTTGGATTGTCCGTAGCAGCCGAGATCGCCGTATCCCAGATCATCCGCGAGGATGAAGATGATGTTCGGCCGTTCCTGGGCGGGGGCGATGGAAGCAAGCAAGAGGAGAGAGAGGGCGGCGATGCGGCGCATGCTTTCCTTCACGGAGCCACGCCGTCACTTCGATCGGGGGGGAATGGAACTGATGGTCAGAAAGGGCGGAATGCGTGGGCGATTCCGCTACGAGAATGAATTCTGAGTAGCGGAATTCCCAAGAATTCCGTTCCAGCGTCCATCACAATCATTCAAACCCACTTCAATCTTGGTTGTTTTTGCACGGATGGGTTTGCAAAGTAACCTCGGCCGCTCACAATTGCCGGAATGTTATTGCGTTTCGTTTGCCGTGAGAGCGGCTGGCGGCCGTCGGCGCAATGCCCGTGGCTTTTGCTGTCCGTGGTGAGCTTGCTGGCCTTGCAGGGGGCGTCCTGGGGGCAAACGGCGCTGCGCCTTTTCGGCGAGGCGTTGGAAAGGCAGAAGGCCGGTGACCTCCAGGGGATGCTGGCCGTCTTGGACCAAGCGATTGAACACAATCCAAACTACGCGCCCGCGGTGGGCATGCGCGCGGAAATGCGCATGCGGCTTTCCAAGCCCGGAGCCTTGGCGGATGCGGACCGCTGGATTCAGCTAAAGCCACGGGATGCCATCGCCTATGCCATCCGCTCGGAAATCAAGCTGTATGCTCACGACGTTAAAGGCGCCATGGCGGACGCGGAACGGGCGATTGAACTGGATCGTCGCAGCGCGCTTGCTTTCCTCGCGAGGGCTAGGGTGCTTGCGGAAGAAAAGCAGTTCGAAAGTTGCCTTGCGGATTGCGCACGGGCCGGACAGCTCGATTCGCAGTCGGTGACGCCGCATCTCATCAGCTGCCGGGTTCACGGTCTGCAGGGGAACCTTAAGGAAGCTGTCGCCAGTGCGGACCGGATCATCGCGCTGCAGCCGGAAATGCCGGAAGGATACGCGGAGCGGGCCTTGATCTGGTTTGCCCAAGGCGACGTGCAGCGTGCCCTGCCGGACATTGAGCGTGCCCTCCAGCTGGGCGGCCGGAATGCTGCTTATTTCGCGCAGCGAGCTCGGATCAGGCTGGCACTTGGGGATCACGCCGGCGCGGAGCAGGATGTCGGATCGGCGTTGCGGCTGAATCCGGACGAGGTCTTGGCCTACCTCCTGAGGGGAACGATGAAGGTAGAGCGTGGCGACTTTGCCGGAGCGGAGGTGGCCTACCGAGAGGCGGCTCGTTGCGGGCCGAAAGACCCGGAGACATGGGGGATGTTGGCCGAGGCTCTACTTTTCCAAGGAAAGCCGGAGGAGGCGTTGCAGGTGATCGAAAAAGCCGTCGCGCTGGCGCCTGACTACTCGACCACTTACACCCGCCGCTCGAAGGTGAAGATCGGTTGCCAAGATTTCGATGGGGCGCTCAGCGACGCCAAACGCGCCGTCGAATTGCGCCCCGAGTCGGGGAACACCCATCTGGCGCTGGCGGGGGCTTTGATGCGGTTGGGAGATGCGCAAGGCTGCTTGGAATCCGTCCGCAAGGGTCTCGAACGTTCTGGGGACTCCCTGCTGGCGTTACTTCTCCGTAGCGAAGCCCTGACGAATCTGAAGGACTATACGGGCGCCGTCCGGGATTTGGATGAGCTGCTGGAGCGCAAGCCGGGCGACCTCGCCGTCGTGGCTTTGCGGGGCGCGACGAAGGCACGGGCCGGGAATTTCCGTGGCGCGCTCCTGGACTTCGACGAGGTGCTGGCCAAGGGGCCCCCCACCGAAGCCTCGCTCGTTGGGAGGGCGGAAGCCTACATGGCGCTCGGCGACCCGGACGCGGCGCTGCGAGACTGTGATACAGCCCGCACTCTTTTCCCCGGATCGGCCTCGGCGCATTTGTGGCGAGGCTTCGCTCAGCTGGAATTGGGTCGAATGGAAGGGGCGGGGATCGACTTGACCAAGTCGATTGAGCTGGATCCGACGAACGGCGATGCGTTTCGTCACCGAGCCGGCGTCCGATGTTCCCAGCGGGACCTGGACGGCGCGCTGGCGGACGCCGAGCTGGCCGTCCTGCTGTTGCCCAAGATGCCGGAGGTTTTCATTTTGCGAGGATACGTCCGGTTTCTCCGCGGCGAGTGGACGGAGGCGAACGCCAGCTTGCATGCCGCGATCCAGCAAAATCCCGGCATCATCAGCGCTTGGGAAGCCTCTGGCTGGCTCCACCTGGCCCAGCAAGCATGGGGGGAGGCGGAGCGGGCATTTGCAAAGGCCATGGCGCATGGAGACGACGACGCCCAAGCCCTCTGGATTTGGCTTGCGATGGCGCGAGGCGGCAAGCAGCAGGAAGCTGGGGCGCGGCTTTTGCGGGTCCAGACGTTGCGAGGGCTCAATGGGGCTTCGCCGTGGAGGACGAAGCTAATGGACTACGTGCTGGGCCAATGCAGCGAAAGCGAACTTCTCTCCGCCGCCGGGAAGGAACGTCAGCAGCTTGGAGAGGCTTGGTTTTACGCTGGGCAGGTCCGGCTGATGGCCCAAGACCGGGCGGGCGCCGCCGGGGCGTTCCAGTCCTGCGTGGAGCACCTCGATCCGTCGCGGGCGGAATCGCGCTTGGCTCAAGTGGAACTCGGGGAGCTCGCCGGAGCGAAACCGTAGCGCGGCGGGAGGGGCGGGGCTCACTCCTCACGGGCGGCGAACGCACGCTCAAGGAACGGGACGTGATCCACTTGATCGAGGATGGACCAGTGCAGACCATGTCCGGCATATTCGAGTCCGAGCAGCCCTCCTTTGTGGCGCCCGAGCGCGACGAGATGCATGAGGTGCGGCGGGACAAACAGGCCGGTGCCGCTATCTCCCCGGGGGCCGGACATGGTGCGAGCCTCGTCCATGAGCGGTTGGAGCGCGGCGCGAAAGCTTGCGTAATTCGGATACTCCTGGGCGACCAAAGCGGCGAGGCGGTCAAACAAGTTCTCGACGGCTTGGCGTTGCGGATCTGACTTTGGGAGTTCGTTCATGGCCATGATCTCCAAGAGACCCGGCCGGAGTTGGGCAAAGACGGCGGCTTGGGTGGCGGCGAGACCTTCACCGAGGGAGGCGCGAGGAAGATGCAAAGCCATGAAATGCTCGATGATGTCCGCCATGGTCATCGGCTGGAAGGCCAGCAGGCTGCTTTCTTTGTTCCCCAGCGGCGCATAGCTGGCGGCTGGCTTGAGGCCGGCCGGAGCGAGAGAAAGGGGGATTAGCGCATCGTTGGGATTTTCGTTCAGTTCCGTGAACGCGCTGCGGCGCCCGGAATTGTGCGCATGGACCTGGGCTTCGAACTTGCGCCACCACTTGGCTCCAACCAGTCCGGTCACCGTTTCTTCATTGAGCGGGACGATCAAGCCGGCGCTGAAACTGAGGTGGGCGAATTCGGAGCAATACAGGCAGTTCTCGGGCTCCTGGAACCACTGGCGTGCCGCTTTGTCTCCCCCGATGGCCTTGATCATTTGGCTGACGTGCTTGCGGACTTCCGCCGGGTTGCGCGCGGCCAGAGGATCTCCCCCGTTGTAATCTTCCGGGAAGTTGCTCACGGCGTTAAAGCCCAGCGCCATGGTGCGGATGTTGTCGCGGAACTGCTTTTGCCGTTCGGCGTTCAGATACCAGGGGTAAACTGGCCGCAGGTAGATCCGTGGCTGAAAGGCTTCGCCCAAACCGCCGCTCTCGAATTCCTGCGGATTGTTCAACGAGACAACGCCGGGCGCACCGTCTCTTTGCACCCCAACCAGCAAGCCCACGTGGGAATCCTGGAGCTTAAAGTGTTCCTTGAGGGAATCGGAGTCGCTCTCCTCGCTGAACGAGAGAACCCGGTGACTGGGCCGGTGATGTTCCACGGAAATCCCGATTTCACCCGGAGGAAAATGGGTGGAGAGGACCGCATCTCCGCGGCCAACGTCGCGTCCAGAGGCATCGGTGACCTCATCGCCATCGGAATACGGGATGATCCGCAGGGGCCCAAAAAGATGTGTATCCGCCACGAAGGGATGATCGCCAAACGTCACTTTCACGCGGAAGGCGTCTTCAACTCTGGTGACGGGCTCGTCGCCTTCCTCGGTCCAGAGTTCATTCAGCTTGACCAGATTGACCTTGGATTGAAGGCGGGATGCTTCCTCGTAAGAAAGACCGTTCGCTGAGGGCGGAGGCGGAGTCTCCTTCGTTGCTTTCCGCAGGCTTGAGCAACCACTGACGAGTAGCACCGCAAGCAGCGGGAGGGTAAGGGAACAAGGATTCATCGTGCGCGGCTAGGGAAGATTGGAGCCGGTGGACCGGCTAGAGTCAAGAGCCGCTTTCGGAGTGGGAGCGCTCTGCTTTCCGGCCACCGCTAGCGACAAGCGCCAGTTGCTGGTAGCTTGTCGGGCGCAGTTCACCTCGTTCCCCCGAGTCAACGTTGAGGCGTTCCCGGAAGGTGGAGGACTCTCTCTCCGCCTTCCGTCTTCCCGTTATTTTTTTGGGGGAAAATCAGATCGTCATCGCCGAGAACCCACCATCCACAATCATTTCGTGCCCGGTGATGAAGCTGCCGGCTTGGCTGCAGAGGAGCAGGGTGGCGCCGATCAGTTCGTTGGCTTCGCCAAAGCGGTTCATCGGGGTATGGCCCATGATTTTGGCGACGCGGTCCGGGGTGAGGACCTTGCGGTTTTGCTCCGCCGGGAAGAAGCCGGGGACCAGGGTGTTCACGCGGATGCCTTGGGTGGCCCACTCGCGGGCCAGGTTTTTCGTGAGGTTGTGCACTGCCGCCTTGCTCAAGGAGTAGGTGAAAACCCGGGAGAGGGGGCCGAGGCCGGAAATGGAACCGAGGTTCACGATGCTGCCGCCACCGGATTGCTTCAGCATTTGCCCACCGAAGATTTGGCAGGAGCGGAACACGGCGGCGGTGTTGATGTCCACGATGCGGAGGAACTCCTCATCCGTGATCTCCAAAAACGGGGTGGGGGAATTCACGCCCGCTCCGTTGATGAGGATATCGACTTTGCCGTGGGTGGCGACGACTTGGTCGCACAGGGATTGGAGCGAGGCGCGGTCGGCGACATCGGCGGCGATGAAGGAGCCCTTGGCCCCGGCGGCGGCGATGAGGTCGAGCCGTTCTTTGGCTTTTTCCTCAGAGCGGCCGACGATGATGACGTCCGCTCCGGCTTCGGCGAGTCCTTGGGCCATGACGCCGCAGAGGGTTCCGGTGCCTCCGATGACGACGGCGCTTTTGCCGGTGAGGCCGAAAAATGAATCGAGATAGGCGCTCATCGTTTACGCTTGGAAAACGGGAAAGTTGGCGGCTTGCCACTGGCGTTCATCCGCGCCGCACTCGTGGGCGATGGGGGCGAATTCGGCGATTTCGGCGTTGCTGAAGAGGAGTCCGCCCGCCTTGGCACTGCGCTTGGCGCCATCGGCTTCCGGTTGGCCGGGGAGCATGCACTTCTCGTTGCCATGGCCGAGGATGTCGCGGATCACGGCGGTGAGGTTTTCCGCCAGGGAGCGGCCTTGAGCGAAATGATCGGTGCGGAGGGCTTCCGGGTGGATGACCTGAAAATAGAAGGACGCGGTGGTCTTCTCGCCCGCCGGAGCGCCGGGGCGGTTGCGGATCGTGGGCAGGGAACCGCCGATCGCCGCGCCGTAGAGTTCATTGAGCAGCGCCATCCCGTAGCCCTTGTGGGCACCGAAGGTTTTCAGAGCATAAACTTCGTTCGGGTCGCGGGTGTCACGTCCTTCTTTGTCGACCGCGGAATCGGGAGGCAGAGTGCCGCCCTCGCGCTTGAGTTGTTGGACGCGGCCCATGGCGACGGTGGAAGTGGCCCAATCGAGGACGATGGGGAATCCGACGGCGTCGGTGGTGGGGAAGCCCCAGGTGTGCGGATTCGTGCCGAGCGTGGGGAATTTTCCGCCGAACGGGACGACTTCCGCGAGGGACGAGGTGCAATTCGTGTAGGCGATGTAGCCGCGCTTGGCGACATCAATGGCGTAGCCACCGCCCCAGAGGTAGTGCGTGGCGTTATCGACCGCGACGACGCCGATGCCGTATTTCTCGGCGAGTTCGATGCAGGTATCGAAAGCTTGGTAGGCGACGGCTTGGCCAATCTTCCGATTCGCGTTCCAGTGTTGCACGCCGGGGAAACGGGACGGACGGACTTCGATCTGGGCGCCCGGCTTCCATTCGCCGATCCCGGTGCCGAAGAGGTGATCGAGGTGCAGGGCCTTCAACGCATTATGGGTGCGGTTGCCGTGACGGGTGGCATCGGCGCACATCCGGGTGGCGAGGGCGGCCTCGTCGGCGGTGTAGCCGCGATGTTGGTAGGCGCGGGTGACCAGGTCGTTGTGGAGGGCCTCGGGAACGATGCGAAATTCTTCCATGGAGCGGCAAGAATTAGGCTGGGTCGGGGCGGCTGTCCACGGCAAAGAGCGGGGACGCTCTGGTTGCGTTGGGCGATGGCCGTGCGAAGGTCGAGCCAGTGTCGTCGCCTCTTCAGTTTTACCGGCGGTTTGCCTCTCTGCTTGGTGAGTTGGGAATACCTCATGTGCTGACCTCGGGGATGGCTTGCGTGGAATTTGGAATCCAGCAGACCACGAAAGACACGGACTGGGTCGTGGAGCCCGGTGCTTTGCCACGGCTTGTGGAGTTTCTTCAGGACTTGGAAGCGGGGCTTAGTGGGGCGAATTGGCGGATTTCCTATCGATCGTTGTTCGGAGCGCCTCTCTGCGAAGAGTTCCTGGGGGCAGGATGGACCTCTCATTTGGCGATTTGGGATGATGCTTTGTCCCCGGAGCATCACTTGGATTTCTTTGGCAAGCCGCCTCGTCTGACTGCGGATGCCGCCTTGAAAGGAGCTTCGTCGGGGATCGCGTCGCGCTTGGTTGTGGCTCAGATGAAAAAGACCGACCGGGACAAGGACTGGCCGGTAGTGCAAGCGCTGAGCCGTCAGGCTTTGTTGATGGGCGAATTGGAGTCCGTCTTGCATTTGCGGGAGCCGGAGTTGCTGCGTGATGTCTGGGCCAAGTTGCCTCCCTGTGAACGGGCTGAACTGGCGGCGCGGCGTCCGCTTCTGCTGGAACTCGACCAGCCAAGAATGGGTCTGGCCCGTTGCTTGGCGGTGGAGCGTGCGATGTGGGCGGAAGTCAACAAACTCCGCTACAGGGCGTATCAACATGCTTGGAAGGATTTTCTGCGAAGCTGGAGAAAAGAAGATGAGTTTGCCTGGCCGGACGATGGAACGCTCTCGTTCCGGCGGCAGCACGCCTTGCTCACGGAAGCCGTGGAACGGTTTGCCTTGCCCGTGGACCCGTTGGGCGGAGTGAACGGGCGGGGTGAACTTTATGCTCGCGCTGCGGGCGAGGTGGCGCCAATCTTTGGATTAGAACCGAGCGAGTTGAGCGCAATTTGCCCGCCATGGACCGAGATGCTTACCTGAACCCGTCCGACTTCGAGCCGCCGTGTGGAGATCCGGTGTATCCGGAATGGTACTACGAGGGATTGGTCGAACTCTTTGGCGAAGAGAAGGCGCGTTGGTCTCGGTTGCCGTACGCGGAGCGGATGAAGGAGTTGGAGTGGTTTCACGCCAATTTCAATACCCCCGACGACCTATCGCTCTGGCCGGCGGAGTTGGACGGTGGCGTGGACCGGGCTTGAGCGGCTGGGGGCTCGACGCTGCTCACTGGGACAAAGCGGCGAAGCCACGCCGTGGTTTCATACAAATCGCCCGCGATATCGAGCCGTTTGGCGATGGCGTCCGGCGACATATCGGTGGAGAAGCCGCGGCTTCGCGCTTTCAGATCATTCTCCATCTTCTGCACTCTGCGTGATCTTCTGGAGCATGGCAAGATCGGCAAGATCCTGTTCCCTGGCGGCCAGCCGTTTCATCGTGCGCAGGCCCTCCAGAGAAACCACCCAGAGCGCGCGTTGACCGTCGGCGCGGCATTCCCGGCTGGCCCAAACCTGATCGAGAATCGTCGTGACTAGAATGATGTCGAGGGTCAAAAAATCCTGCCCTTCGAACTTGGACAATCGAAAGACCTTGGTCTCTTCCGCCGTTCCTGCCTTGAAGCGCAGCAACCCGCCTGGGACCGTATATCCCAATTCTCCGACCAGCCTCCTCGCTCGGTCGAGGTCTGCCTCCAGGATGAGGATATCCACATCCTGGGTGGCGCGCACGTAGCCGTGAACGATCACCGCGAACCCGCCACAAAGCGCGTAGGGGACATCATTGGCGTTTAGCGTCTCGATGATGTTGGCCAGTTCCGTGCGGATGTTCACCGGCTTTGCAAATCGTGGATCTACTCCCTCGGCACTTGCCATTCTTCGTCGAACAGCCCTTCGACGACCAATTGATCGGTGATGGCCTCGCCGTTCTTCTGCAATTGGAGCACGGAGTA
>CAMCXS010000134.1 GCA_945883495.1 Akkermansia muciniphila | reverse complement strand
AGTTGACCGTTGAGGAAGATGGAACCGGTCGGGGAGGCGAGGGTGAGGGGATCGTTGAAGGTGATGGCGTCCAGCGTCATGGTCCCTGAGCCGGAGGCGGAATCGCCGATCGTGATCGAGGCGAAGCCGTTTTGGAGTCGGCCGATTTCGGCGGAGATGAGGTTGAGATCCCCGGCGGCGCCTCCGATACCGATGCTTCGGGAGGCGGTGCGGGGGATGATGCGGAGGTGGCTGGTGCCGCTTGTCGAGCCGAAGACGTTGCCGCCCAGGGCGATGGAATCGGCGATCAGATCGATTTTGCCCTGGGCATGGGTCGAGGAGCCTAAGGTCGAGTTCAAGGTGATGCCGTTGGCGCGCAGATCGAGGTCGTTGATGAGGCTGGTGGAGCCGATGGAGCCCTGAAGATCAATCTCGCCGGCCGCGCCCGCTTGGATGCTGAAGCTTTGCGGCGAGAGTAAGCCTTCGATGGTGGAAAGCGCGGTAATGTTGGCGCCGTTGGCATTCGTGCCGCCGGCAGTGGTGTCGAGGAGGACGTCCCGGGCCAGGGTGACGGATTGTTGGAAGGTCACCGCGTTTCCTTCGGTGACGATGTTGGCGTCGAGTTGAGCCGGGCCGGCGAAGGTGATGCTGGCGTTGTCTTTGCCAGAAATCTTTCCGTTCACATCGATCGCGGAACCGGTGAAGCTGACGGGAGCGAAGAAGTCGGAAGCGTTAAGCGTGATGGTTCCGGTGGAGCCATTGCCAATGGCGATGGAGCTGAAGTCCTCATTGAGGATCGTTGGATCGAACTGCAAGTCGCCCGCGGCGCCGGAAACTCCGATGGTGCGGCCGGAGCTGCGCGGAGCGATGGAGAAGGCTCCTTGGCCGCTGATGGCGTTTGGAGGATTGAAGGTATCGACCAGGAGCGAGACGTTTCGCGACACGGAGGTGTCTTGGCTCAGCGTGACGGTGGACGCCTTTAATGTGAGATCCCGCAGCGGGGCCGTCCCTCCGATTCTCCCGTCGGCTCGGATCAAACCCGATGTCCCGGCGTCGATGGTCAGGTCGTGGAGGTTTGCGGAATCCCCGTCGATATGGCCGGAAACGGTGATGTCCGACCCGCCCGTGAAACCGGCGGCGGTGGTGTCGATGAGGCGATCTCCAAAGATGCTAAGGGTGTCTTGAAACGAGACCTGCTTGCCTTGCGTCAGGATATTGGCGGCTAGTTTTGTCGGCCCCACGAAGGTGAACGAGGCGTTGCCATTGCCGGTGAGTTGGTCGAGGATGTCAATGCCGCTGCCGGTGAAGGTGACGGGATCGGCAAAAGTCGCGGCGTTGATGCGAATGGGCCCGGTGTCGAGATCGCCAATTTCGATGAAACTAAACCCACCGTTGGCGAGGAAATCGACTTCGTTGGCATCCAACTGCAAATCTCCAGAGGCGCCGCCGATACCGATGGACCAGTCGCTCGAAAATGGGGCCAGCAGAAGCGAGCTACCGACGAGATCGCCTTCTAGGGTGATGTCATCGGTGTAGAGAGTGACGCTTCCCTGCGCGGTGACGGCCTTTTTCAGAGTGAGGATGCCGCTGCTGAGCGCGAGATCGTTGACCAAACTTCCGGAACCCGCTTGGTCTTTCAAGAGGATCGTTCCCGATGAACCCGCTCGGATGGTGAAGTCGCGAGCCGAGCCAAAACCATCGACGGTTCCCGAGATGGTGACATTCGCTCCGCCGCCTTCGGTGGTACCGATGGTATCGATGGTGACAGCTGTAAGCAGTTGCACGCTGGCATTGATGTCAATGGCGTTACCGTTGGTGACCAAGTCCGCCGCGAGCTTGAGCGGGTTTGTGGAGGTGGATTCGAAGGTCAGAGAGGCATTGCTTTTGCCGAAGATCTGCCCATTCACGTCCATCGCGGAACCTATGAAGGTCACAGGATCAAAGAAATCGGCCGCATTGACAGTGATAATGCCGGTGGAGCTATTGCCGATGGCGATGGAGCTGAAGCCATTGGTGAGCTTTGCCGGATCGATCCCCAAAGAGCCGGTGGCACCAGCGATGCCGATGGACCGGCCAGCGGTCCGGGGGGCAATGGTGAGAGCACCTGCGCTGCCGACGGCGGTGCCGAGGTCGAGCGAATCTACCAGCAGACTGATGTCGCCTGACGCGGTGGTGATGCCTGTCAAGGTTAGGGCGGCGGCTTGCAACTTGAGATGGCGGACCGGGGTGGTGCCGCCGATCACCCCGCTGATCTCGATCTCTCCGGAAGTCCCGGCGTCAATGGTGAGGTCGTGAGCGGGGCCGTCGCCGTTCACGTCGCCAGAGATGGTGACGTGCGCTCCGGCCCCCGCAGCCCCGCTGTTGGTGGTATCGAGGGTGACGGTGGAGGTAAGGAGGACGTTGCCTTGAAGGTCGATGGCGTATCCGCCCGTAACGAGGGATGCGCCCAAGGTGCTGGGGCCCTGGAGGGAAAGGCTGGCATTGTTTGTGCCGGTGAGCTGCCCATTGACCGCGATGGAGGATCCACTCAACGTCAGTGGGTCCTGGAACGTCGCGGCGTTGACGGTGATCGCGCCGGTTGTCCCGATCTGGATCGAGCTGAAACCATTCTGCAGCTTTCCGAGCTCCGCCGTGCCGAGGTGAAGGGTTTCAGCCGGACCATCACCGAGGCTTATCGACGTCGCCTCCGAACGTGGTCCCACGATCAGGGCGCCGTTGCCGGAGAGGTCGCCGTCGAGCGTGAGGGTGTTGGTGATGAGTTCGAGATCGCCCGAACCGGCGCTGACACTGCCGCCGAGAACCTGAATCCCCTCGGCATCACTCCCGGCCCCCTCGGTGCCGGTCAAGGAAATCGACCCGGCTCCGGTGGCGGTGACGGACGAGCCGAGCCCGAGGGCGATGCCGTGATTCCCGGTTCCAGTGTTCCCGCCGCGCCCGAGGAGCTCGATTTGGCCCAGGCCGGTGGATTCGATGGTGGCACCCACGGCCTCAATCCCGACGAAGTTGCCGGTGGCGGAGAGGGTTTGCTGATTGGCCGATAGGGTGATGTTCCCATCGGCCGCACGGATGGAGGACCCGGAAGAAAGCGAAATGTTTCGCGGAGTGGTGAGGTCGATAGTTCCGTTTCCAGTGGTCGACACGTCGGCATTCCCGTTGGCAAAGTGGATCGTGCCTCCCGCCTCAACGGAAAGATTTTTGCCGGTGGCCATGGTCAGCGAATCGTTAAATGTGACCTCAGTTTCACTGGTGATGGCAAGATGGCTTCCTGCGGAGATCGGAGCCGAAATCGTGACGGCTCCGGTATCGAGGTGGCCGATCTGAATCAGACTGGCGGTGATGCGGCTGAGTTCGTCGTCGGTCAGGCCGAGGGTGAGGGGGCTGCCGGAGAGGATGTCATTGCCGCCCAAGTCGATGCGAGTGCCTGCGGTTCGAGTCCGGACGGAAGTGTTGCCGCTACCGCTGGAGACCACCCCGCCGGATCCGATGCTGATGCTGTCCGCGTGAATGGCGATTGGATTGTTCGTGCCGGTGGTGATGCGCCCGGCGTGATTGATCCCGACTACGAGGGCGTGGCTGGCGTTGTTGCCGGCGATTGCGGTTACGATTGTATCTCCGTTGGCCGCGCCAATCCGGGCGAGATTGGACTCCAATCCCGATCCGTCAAGCACAACGCCCTCGTGCCCGATGGTGCCGCCCGCTCCGCCCGTGCCAGTAACGGAGACCGTTCCGCTGCCGCCCGCCGTGATAAGTCCGTCGGCGATCAAGCGCACCCCGGACCCATTGCCAACGCCGGCGTTGGTGGTGGCGCCGCCAGTTCCGGTGACGGTTACATCGCCGCCCGATGAGCTAATTGTGGAGGCAAAACGCACATCCACCCCGATGAGCGTTTGTGATACGGCGGCAGTTCCCCCAGTTCCCGTCACGGAGACGGTGCCGCTGCCGCCGGCCAGAATGGTGGAGTAATCCAGATGGACCCCGGTGTAATCCCCACCCGCCGACGATCCGGACCCGCCGAACCCGGTGAGGCTGAGATTGCCGTCGACAGTGCTTAGGGAGGTTTCGTATAGATAAATCCCGTGGAGGAAGGCGCCGTCGACGGTGGTGCCACCAGTCCCGTGGAGCGTCAGGTTGCCGGTATTGCCTGCGCTGACGGAAGGCTGCTCCTTGATGAAGATCCCGGAACTCAGCGAACCCGACCCGCCTGTTCCGGTCAGTTCAACATCCGCTCCCGATGAGTTGATCGAGGTGCCGGAACCGATCATGAGGATTCCGTGGTGCGCGTTCCCGGCCGATGTCCCACCAAAGCCGGTGAGCGAAACGATCCCACTGCTGCCTCCCATGATCTGGGCGCCGTGCCGCAAGCTCACGCCGAATTGATCTTCCCCTGAGGTTCCGCCGCGGCCTGCCAAGGTGATTGAGCCCGACCCGGCCGATTCAAGCAAGGCGTTATTCAGGTCAATGCCCGCGAAGGTGCCAGTGCTGGTGCCGTTAAGGTTGGCGTCGAGGGTTATGTCGCCATTGTCCGTCGTGATGGAAGAACCGCCACCAACCGTGATGTTGCGTGCGCTCGTCAGCGAAATCGTTCCCGCGCCGGTCGCCGAGATGTTGCTGGCCACGGAGATCGTCCCGTCGGCGTTGGCGGTGACGTCGCGGTCGGTGCTCATTTGAATGGACTCATTGACGTTGATCTCGGCGCCGGTGACGAGGTCCAGGTTGGCCACCGGTGTGATGGAGCTGCTTACGCTGATGGCGCCGGAGCCGGAGCTGCCCACTTGGAGGTTTGAGCCGGTGAACCGGGCGAGTTCGGCGTTGGTGAGACCGAGCGCGGTGGCGGTGTCCGCTCCGCCGAGATCAATCGCGAGACCGGCGGTTTTCGGCCGGACGAAGGTGGTGCCAGTGCCGCTGTTGACGCTTCCGCCGGCGGCGTTGATGGAGTCCGTGATCAGCGTGATGGACTGGTTTCCGGAGGTCGAAAGGTTGCCGGTGAAGCTGAGGGCTGGGCTGGACGCGCCAGCGGTCGCGGTGAGCGTGAGGGCGCCACCGCCAGTGGAAAGGAGGGTGTTGGCACCATCGACATGGATTCCTTGGTTGCCGGTGGTTCCAGCGTTGCCGCCGGTGCCGGTGACCTGGACGAAAGCGCCGCCGGAAGTGAGGGTGCCGAACGAGGTGGGGGAGCTTTGGGCGATCCAGATTCCTTTGTTGTTTCCGCCGCCGCCATTGCCTCCGGTGCCGACAACTTCGACTCCGCTTGAACCACCCGAGGTCACGGTGCCGCCTGCGGTGACGTAGACCCCAGCGTTGTCCGCGGAGGCGACTCCTTGGCCGCCGCCGAACGCGTTGATGCTGACGTGGGAACCGTTGGAACTGATCAACGAGCCAGTGCCAGTGACTTGGACGCCGTGATTTCCGGAACCGTTGCCGCTACCTCCCGCTCCACCGAGGAGTGTGATCGCGGTGGTTCCTCCGACGAGTTGCCCTCCGTTGGAAACGACAAGCCCAGAACCACCATCCGTGCCGCCTCGTCCGACGGCATTGAGGATGCCGGTTCCGGTGACTTGGACCGTGCCGCCGTTGATGAGGATGCCGTCGAAGGTTCCGGCAGTGGACAGACTCGGGTTGGACGAGAGGGTGAGATTGCCGTTGGTCGTGGTGATGGAGGCGCTGCTTGGCACGATAATCGATCTTGCTGCCGTCACCTCGAATGCTCCAGAGCCTGTGGACAAAATGCTGGAACCGCTGCTCATGGTGAAGTCGCGGTCCGCGAGGAAGGTCAGACTGCTGGCGGAATTCCACTCGATTGTGGCACCGCTGGCGACGGTGATATCGCCAGAGTCGCTTCCAGGAGCGGTAGTGGTCACGACAAGACTAGCCGTGTCTAGGAATGCCTCGATGTCTCCGGCGTAAAGCGTGTTTTGGCTGACGGGGCTGCCCAAGATGGGGGTGCTTGTGCCCGCAATGATGCTGATATCGATCGGATCGTAAAGCAGAGTTCCCGCCCGACCGGCGCGAGCGGAAAGATCGACTTGTTTGACCAGGCTTCCCAGGTAGAGATCGCGCTTCCCGGAGAGATCGATGAATCCGCCATTCCCGCCCAGCGCACCGCCCGTCGCGGAAACGGTTCCGAGGAAGTCGAGCCGGTTTTCGGCGATGACCAAGGCTTGTCCGCCGTTGCCGATCGGTCCCGCCGCCGAGGTGAGTTTGGCTCCCGAGGTTATGGCAAGATCGGTCGCGGTCAGGGCGATCTCGCCGCCATCTCCAGCGTCGGCCGCAGCGTCGATCATGCCAGAAATCTCCGCGGAGCTTTGCGGTCCTGGACCTGCATCGAGCCGGATTTTGCCCCCTTGGCCTCCCGAGCGGCGAGCGCGGAGTTCTCCGCTGGATTGAATCCGTCCACCATTCGCTCGGAGCAAGATCTGACCTCCATTGCGCGTCACGCCGGTGGCGGCTACCCGTCCTTCGTTGCGGATGGCCAGCGCATAATGGTTGCCGCCGTGGGCCTTCAGCTCGGCCATGTTTGCCTCGATGACGCCGCGGTTATCGACACCCGTCGACTTGCGATCTCCCGAGGCTCCTCGCACGAAGACGCGCTCGTTCCCGGAGCTGGCGATGAGGACGTCATTCCCAGCGGCAAGGCCCACGGTCCCCTTGGGCGCCCGGATGGTCCCTTCGTTGCGCACCGAAGCACCGATGAGAAACACGTCTCCATCGGACGCTCCAATCTCGCCCAAGTTGATCACTGAGGCGCTCGAGTTTCCTCGAAATTGAAGGTCGCCGCCGTCCCAAAAGTTGTCGTTTTCCAAGTCCAGGCTGGACGCGGTGAACCCCCCGGTGTCAATGCTGCCCGACCTGCCGACGATGACGCCATTCGGGTTGAGCAGGAAAACCCGTCCGTTGGCTTTGAGCGCCCCTTCCAATAGAGATGGAGCCGCGCCACTCACCCGGTTCAACACCGCCGAAAGCTGGCTCGGCTGGATGAATTGCGTCGTTTCTCCAGAGGCAATCGAGAACGACCCCCAGTCGATGATCGCTTTGTCGGAATCTTGGAGGATCTTCAAGTAGCCCGCCGTTGAGGAATCGAGCCGGACGGAGCCGCGGACGACTTGGGCGTCGGCCGGGTTCGCTGAGACCGGCACCTGTCCCGAAAGGAGGGCGATGAAAGAGAGTGCCCAAATCAGGCACTTTGCAGGGCTGGAGTGTCGCGCATCCGTTCCCATGAGATTTCTAAATCACGCTCCGAAACTCAATTTGCCTTGGGAGCGCCGCCCGCTGCATCCGCTTCGAACTTGGCCAAGGGGATGATCTGGACCTCTCCGGACTCCGTTTGCACAAACCCTTTGCCCTTCTCGACCACCACGGAATAGAACGTTCCGCGGGCTGCTGCCACCCCGCTGGGTGTCTTGATCTTGAAGTCCATCTTGCCCTTCACCGCCGGATCGATCAATGCACCCATCGAGCCACTCTTCAGATCAAGCAGCACCTTGGGCTTGTCGGCGGACTCGACCAATTCTTGGACCACGGTCTCCGAATTGGGGCCGATGCGAACCGCCGAGTTCGTCGTCATCGTAATCACGGCGCGGGAATTTCCGCCCGTCTTCACCGTGCTGCCCTGTTGCACCGTGTCGCCCATCTTGAGGACCCGCTCCGCTCCGCCGGGGGGCGTTTCGCGCACGTCGCCGACGACCACGGTCGCGCGGCCCACTTGCGGGGCCACTTTCTGGGCGTCGGCTGGCGTCACGTCCACCTTGCCTTCCTTGACCTGGACGTAGCCCTTGCCGTCCTCGACCGCGACGGAGAAAAACGTTCCCCGGGCGGCCGCGACCCCGCTGGGTGTCTTGACTTTGAAGTCCATTGCTGTCTGAGCTTGCGGTTTGATCAGCGCCCCCAAGCTCCCCGCCTTCAGGTCCAGCAACACTTTCGGATTGGTTTCGGACGCATCCAATGTCTCGATCAACACCTCCGAGTTTTCCGCGACCCGCACGGCGGATTGGCCGGTCAGCACCACCACCGCCCGCGAGGCGGCGCCGGTTTTCACGATGGAACCGACCGGGACCGCGTCATTCACTGCCAACGGCTTGGCCGCGCCACCGCCGGCAGGGATCAAACTCACTGAGCCCACCGCCACGGAAATCTTGCCATCCGCCGCCTGTCCTTCGAGCGGCTGGGCAGACACCACAAAGGCCACCAGCGCGGCCACAAATGAGACTTGCTTCATGTTCCTCCAGTCTTCTAGCGTTCAAGAACTAACCGTCCACTTCACACCAAAGATTTGCTTTAGCCCAGTAAATTTTGCGCGATTCTTTTCGCGCTTGCCCGTCCGCCGTTCAGATTGATTCGCGATGCCAACAAAGGATCCCCGCTCCCTTGCCGCTCCAGTTCTCCTCACGGTGGCCGTGCTAGGATTGAGCCTACTCATTTCGCAGACTCCGCCCGGAGAGCAACTAGAAAATTTGACGCTCGACTGGCGATTCCGCGCCCGCGCCGCCTCCGATCCCGCCGCCGATGCCCGTTTGCTCGGGGTTGGCATTGATGAAAAGGGGCTGGAGCAGTGGGGCCGTTGGCCTTGGTCCCGCCGCATTCACGCCCAGTTCCTCAAGCTGCTGCAAACTCGCACGCCTAAGGTCATCGCCTTTGACTTGATGTTCACAGAACCCAGTGCCGATGTCGCCGACGATCAGGCGTTTGGGGACCAGCTACTGCTCTTTCCCGGAGCGATCACCGGAGCCAGCGCGGATGCGACCCTCGAGGCGGAGGCTCCGTTCAACGACATCGCTATCGGCAACAGCAAGGCCATCGCCAAGATTACCGGGGATATCCGCAACCTGGTCGGGCACGATACCGCCCTTTTCCCCACGCCGTATCTCGCGGAGAGTTCGCTCACCGGGTTTGTCAATGCGGACCCGGGGCCGGACGGCATGCGCCGGGAATTGCCGATCGTGGTTCGCTGCGGCCAAAAGGTATTCCCCTCACTCTCGCTTCAGATGCTCCTCGCCATGGAAGGAGTGGATGCCGATGCGGTGACCGTGGATCTGGAGGAAAAGGGCATCACCGTGCGAGGCGTGGAGCAGACCTACCAAATTCCCGTGGATGACAAGGGGCGGATGCGGTTGAATTACCGGAGTCCGGCGGCCTTCACGATCGCGTCGTACTGGTCGTTGGCGTCACAGTTGGCAGCCGCTCAGCAGGGGACGCCTTGGCCCGCGGAGTTTCCGGCCTTAAAGGGGCAGGTGCTGGTGGTGGGGCAAACCGCCAGTGGACTGACCGACCTCGGGCCTTCGCCTCATGAACCCATCATGCCCCTCATGAAGGTGCATCTTCAGGCGTTGAACTCCATTCTCCGTGGGGATTATCTGCGCTCCGCACCGATCTGGCCCGTCCTGGCGGGTTGGCTCTTCTTTGCGATCGCTGGGGTCTTCCTGTTGCGCCGTGCGCCGGTTTGGCTTCTCATCGCGGGTCCCTTGGTCGTTATCGGGCTCTACACCTGGAGCGCTTTCCTCTTATTCGCCCAGCAGAGTCTGCAATTGCCGGTCTTTTGGCCCGTCGCGGGTTTCGCCCTGCTCAACACCACCACCGCCATCCAGCGCCTCGTTATCGAGTCTCGCGCCAAGGCTCGCATCAAAGGTATGTTCGGCACCTATGTCGCCCCCACCGTCGTCGAACAGATGATCGCTTCCGGAGAAGAGCCAAAGCTCGGCGGCTCCGAGTGCGAGATCACCGCTTTTTTCAGCGATATCGCGGGCTTCTCTTCGTTCTCGGAACAGCTCGCGCCTCATCAGCTGGTGACTCTGATGAACGATTACCTCACGGAGATGACCGACATCCTCCACGATCACGGTGGCACCTTGGATAAGTTCATCGGGGATGCCATCGTCGGCATGTTTGGCGCGCCGATCTCCTTTTCCGGACACGCCTACGAGGCTTGCCGCGCCGCCGCCGAGATCCAACGCCGTCAGCTGGAGCTTTGTGAAAAATGGGCCAAGGATGGCAACTATCCGCCGTCGGTCCACGAAATGCGGACCCGCATCGGTCTGAATTCGGGGCGGGCTATCATCGGCAACATGGGGTCCCGCCGTCGCTTCAATTACACCATGATGGGGGATACCGTGAACCTCGCCGCACGGACTGAGAGCGGCGCCAAGTCCTACGGCGTCTACACCATGGTGACGAACGAGACTCGCAACTTGGCCCGCGCCATTAAGGACGATCTCCGGTTCCGCTACCTGGATCGCTTGATCGTCAAAGGCCGCAGCAAGCCGGTTGAGATGTACGAACTGGTGGGCGTCGAAGCGGACTTAAGTCCTCAGATCAAGGAAGGACTCGGTTCGTATCAAACGGGCATCCAGCTCTACCTCGACCGAAAATGGGACCCAGCCAGGGCTGCCTTCCTCGAGTCGGCCAAGCTCGAACGTTTCCCCAAAGACAACCCCTCCCTCGTCATGAGCCGCCGCTGTCTCGCCTTCAAGGCCGATCCCCCAGGAGACGAATGGCAAGGCGAATACGTAATGGCCACGAAGTGATGCCGCTTCGGGGCAGTTGATGGTTGAGAGTGGAGGGGCGGGAAAGGCGCTTCGCTCCAACAACCAATAACTGATAACCAAAAACTATAAACCAGTTGCCACTCAACCCTCAACCTTCAACCCTCAACCACCACGCACGCGCGCCGCGCCCTGAGCTGCTCGATTCCCT
>CAMCXS010000133.1 GCA_945883495.1 Akkermansia muciniphila | reverse complement strand
CTGGAACGCGCCCTAATCGAGAAGGCCGGCTACGCAAACGGCTTTGAGCATGCCATCGAAAGCAGCACCACAAGGGTCATACTCGGGTCCGCCCGTCATCGATCCCGGGTGCTCATCACGCCCCTTGATACCAAGCGCATGGCCTGGAGGCTCGAATTCGTGAATGGTCCATCCATGGTCGAGTTGAGCCGCTCGTTCGCAGCCCAGGTGCGGCCCGGTAGCTTTTTTGAGACCATCGGCGAAACGGAGCTCTCCCGGCTCCTGCGCCGCGCCGCGGAGTTGGCGATGTCCCTTCCGACCCATGCCGAGGATCGCTACACCCAGGCATGCGCCAAACTCGACCAAAACCCGCCACCCTCCACCGAAGCGCTCCGGCTCACCAAGCAACGGATCGGACAGGACCTTTTCCGGCAAGCGCTGCTCGAATATTGGGGCGGCGCCTGCGCGGTAACGGGTATCGCCGTCCCTGAAATCCTCCGCGCTAGTCACGCCAAACCATGGGCGGGATGCGATTCCGATGGCGAGCGGCTCAACGTCTTCAACGGCTTCCTTCTCTGTGCTCATCTCGATGCACTCTTTGATCGAGGACTGATGACCTTCTCCACCGACGGAACCGCCATCTTTTCCCACCGGATCGACGAAGCGGATAAGCAGCGCCTGGGCCTTGCGAAACGGCTCCAACTACGTTGGATAGCAGATGAGCACCAGCCGTTCCTGGAGTGGCATCGAAGCAACGTTTTTGAAACCACGGAATTTACCGTCTCCGCTTCTCGGAGGGCCTGATCGGTTTACATGGCGGGGCTGCTAACGTTGTCAAATAGCTCGGACCGAGAGCTTAGGTTGCGGCAGGCCGCGGATTTGGCACCAGTCGGCCCACGTACGGAGGCGGCGAGCGAATTACTCTTGGACTCGCTCGCGATACCAACTTCCAGCGCGGCTGCGACTTTGGGCTCGGTGATCTCGGGCAGTTCGATGTGAAAGGAGACGTCCTTCAGGACCACTCGGGACGCACGCAACCGCTCCAATCAGCACAAATGAACAATCCGCATTCAATTCTTTCCTTTCTCCTGCCCTGAAGTAAGCTGCGCCACCATGGCCTCTGCGTTGGAGCGGCTCCCAGCTAGACCGAAGGATCGCTTTGAGGTCTACCGGGTCTTTGACGGGCTAGCCGACGAGGGCAAGAGCGGCCTGGACTCCGGGCGCACTTCCATCCCTTTGGTCAAGACCTTTCTTCTCGAACACGTCTCCCACGACCGAGGAGGCGATCAGGTGAAGCCTTTGGCCGATCTATGGAACAGTCTCGGTGCCACGCCGCAGTCGATCGACGACACCTTCTACGCCGTTTCCGGAATCGTAACTGATCCCGAAACGAGGAAGCAGACCACCCGGACCACTGGATTGTGGAGCAATATGACGAACGGTTTTTCGCGTACTACACCGTTGAGGATAGCCTAAGCGCCAGAAAGCGAGTCCACGCTTGGGTCACCAGATCGGCGGAACTCGACCGCACTTGGTTTAGCAGCCCATTGTTAAAGAGCATCTGGGATCACCATATCAGCAACATCGGCGATCACCGTTTCACTGAGCTCGACTTCCGCCACGAAGGAAAGTTTGAGACGATCGACCAGGACGATGACGAAAATGAAGGCCCCCAACCGTCCGATGATCTGTCCGGGCCAGACGATGACGATAGCCCCAGTGCCCTCGTGGCACCTGAGCGACGGAAGATCCGCTCGAAGATGAGTGACCGCGTGGGCAGGTTGCGGAACTCCCTTGGCGACTTGCGGGAAAGTTACTCTCCTTTTCATGCGCTCTACCGGTTGCGAATCCCATCTCAGACTGGGCGGGGAGGGCACGACATCAACCAGGAAGGCCAGCTGACGAACCGCTCGGAGAGTTTTCTCGATCACCGCAACCATGCGCGTTTCTTGTGGCGGCTGTATCGTCAGGTGCTCCAAGATACCGAAGCTTCCGCCTGGGGCGACGTCGGCCCGGGCGATGCCAAACGTCCAGTGGGTTGGCAGGGCGTTCCCCTCATCGTCAACTTCGCCGATCCGCTGCCCGAAGCTACCTTCCACAAATGGGTGGAGCAGGCGTTGCGCAAGGGAAACTCGTTTCATCTCTGGGGTGAGCCAATCTGGCGAGGCCCGACCAAGGTCCACATCTATGGAGCCGACCGCCACCTGTGGCAGCCCTTGAATCTTGAACTCACCGAATCCCGGCTCGTTGCCATCCTGCCCCGGGGAACCTGCGGCAATACCTTCCATCGCCTAGTCGCAAATTTGCAGCAATACGTAGCCCCAAAGATCGAAGCTTGGATTGGGGCCCGCCGTTTCGATAGCCTGGCGGGCGCGGATAGTTTCACCGCATTGGAACCATAATGGCCTCCCCACGACCACGTGATCCAAGTTGAACCGTCCGCTGGCCCCGAGACAGGGCACATCATGGAAGACCTCGTATCCTTTCGACTTGAGCTCCTCCAGTTGATCCGCCACCGCTCTCTCCCCAAACCATCCCAAGCGGAGTTTCTGCATCCGCTCGATCAACCGGAAGCCCCATCGCAACGTCCAACCAAACGCCGCCCCGCCTCCGGCCAGTCCGGAAAGAATCAATAGCCATGCACTGGCATTGGGGATCAACTGCAACGTTGCGAACGGAGAAACCCGCTTATGCCGAGGATGTTTCAGATGACAGATTTCATGCGCGATCACGTAATCGACGCAGCCAAGGTAGCGCGGACGAGGCGTGCGTTTAGGGCATCATCCGTGCAATCCGGGCCATCCGTGGTCCCCTTCCGTTTTGCAGGATCATGGTTCCGTTTGGTATCGGACGGGCAGGAATGCCCATCCTACGGAGATCGTTTGATGATCCGGGATTGCTCTCCCTACGCCAAACCCATCCAGAGCCCCCCCCCCGCTCTGATGGTTCCAGATCCAGGCTGTCGACGTCCGTCGGAAAATGGCCTTGGTAATCGCCATCCATCGGATCCATCCCTCGGTCGACAAAGCGCTCGCAGTCGCTGCCTCACCGGACTATCCTTTCGTCGACATGGACAAGCGGAATCCATTCCCGGGCATGAATCCCTACATGGAGCAAACCTGGGCCGATGTGCATTTGCGCCTGATCGGCGGCATATTGGATGCGTTGGGTCTCGAGTTGCCCGATGACCTCGTGGCCAAAGCCGAGCTCCAGGTCGATATCGTCGGCGAGGTGAGCGGAACGGCGCGGCCGGATGTCTCCATTCTGGACGAATCCTGGAAAAACGGATTGCCGCCCGTTTGGACCGACGCGCCCGCTTTTCGTGATCTGGTGGTGACCGAACCGGCCCTTCTCGCGGTGGAAGCTCCGAAGCAACGTTGGATCGAGATCCGCTCCAGCCTGGGCGAGCTGATCACCGTCATCGAAGTCCTCAGCCCCTCCAACAAGGACCAGCAGCGCTCCGCCTACATTCAAAAGCGCGACTCCCATGTGGTGGCCGGCGTCAACGTGGTGGAGATCGATCTCGTGCGCTCCGGACGGCGCACCGTCGATGTGGAGGGATGCGGCTACGACGAGCGCTTCGGAACGTTGGGAGAGCATACTGTGATCTGCGTCAGCCGGGCCACCCACCGCGCCCGGCGGGAGATTTATGCCTCTCCCTTGCGGGAACGGTTGCCGGTGATTCGCATCCCGCTACGCCGCACCGATCCAGATGTGCCTCTAGATATCCAAGCTCTGGTGGACCGATGCTACGAGTCCGGCCGCTACTGGATGCTGGACTACCAACGCCCCCTGACACCAGCCCTGCCCGCCGCGGACGCGGAATGGGCCAGGGAGCGGCTGCTGGCATCGCGCTTGATCGCGCGAGTTGAGGGTTGAGGGTGGGCGCTATGGCGCCGTTGAGGGTTGAGGCGGCGCTGGGGCCGTTGATGAGAATCTTTGTCCACCACTGCCCGCTACAGCAGGCTCCCCGAGTTACCCTTCGGCACCCCAGATTTGCCGCTGCCGCTGCGGGTGGTCCACCACTCCAACCTAGACAATCCATAGTTCTAAGCCCGACCGCTCGACTGGTCACTCCTATGTCCTGACAATTGTTTCCATTATTTGCTTGCGCTTCGCTAGGAGGATCGCATTACGTTGGGGCACCGATGAACAGACGCCAACTCAACAGACTCAACATGTATCGCGGGGTGGAACGGTTGACCACGGATCCCGAGCATCAAGATGCCGTGCAGAAGATTCCCGCCTTTGCACGGGAAGACCAGGCATTCCGGGGCTTACTTCCGCAGATTCAGCAGACCTCGAAGCGGGCCCGAGCCATGATCACGGGCGGGATCACGGAAACGACCGAAAGCCTGCGTGAAGAGCTCGCTTCCGTGGCCACTTGCGTCAGTTCCGCCGTCGTGGCCTTTGCGGAAGCCAGTGGCGACACGGAGCTATCCCGGAGCAGTTATGTGACCCGCTCTTCGGTGGCATACGGCCGTGCGGACGACAGCGCCGAGATTTGTGATAACCTGTTGGCCGCGGCCCTGGCCCGCGCCGGCGGCTTGGGCGACTACGGTATCAACCGTGACCTGCTCGATGAATTCGACGAGCTCATCCAAGATTTCTCCGAGCGGATCGGCCGTCCACGGCAAACCATCAACAAACGCAAGAACATCCGGGCCACGCTCCCCGAACTGTTCGACGCGGCGGAACTGCACCTTGCCCAGATGGACCGGCTCGCGGAAGTCCTCAAGCGCACCCACCCTGCCTTCGTCACCGAATACGAAACAAGCCGCCGCATCATCCACATCCCCGGCACCCGTCCGGAGAAGGAAGAAGAGCAAGAGAACGCCAAGCAAGCGAGTTCCGATGCGACCCCGGACGCCAAGCCGAAATCCAAGGCTCGCTCGAAGGCGAAAGCCAAATCCAAACAGGACAAACCCGACGCGACATCCCAGCCGCCCCGGACCACCCAACCCGGAGAAACGACCTCCACGGCGGCTACGGCAGCGGAAGAGAAGGGTTTAGAGGCTTGAGCAGCGGACACCCATAGAAGCAAGGGGCGAGCCGACTGCCGACACTACATCGGCATCGGCTCGCGGTCGACTGGCTTCAGCGCTTCAATGTGGAAGGTCTCGAACGCTGAGCGCTTGCGCTACTTCATGCCGGAACCTTGTCGAAACCACCCCGGTCAATAGGAGCGGCCATCCGGAAGGCGGATCCGACCAATCACCAAATCAATTGTCCAGCTTGATTCCCTACCCCTCCGAGCCTCCTCGTAAGGCAATCAAATCCTGAATTGACCGCAAAGATATTGTCCCACGTCGCCCCAAGGGTTTGACATTGTCCAGGATTGAATGCTAGAGGTGCGCCATGGACGGCTTTCTGAAGTGCGGCACGCACCAGCCAGTGGAATTGCCAAAGTTGGCAGTATCCACGATTGGCGCCGGACCAAACTACACAGTTACCGTTGCCGAGGGACCGCCGGGTCCACTCGCTGAAATCCAATGGGACCGGGGCAAGTTCCGCTGGGTGATTACCCGCTGTCATCAGGACGCGAGCATCCTCATCTCCGGCGGCCCCCTCCCATTTGGAGTTCCGGTCCCCCTTGAAGATGGAGCTGTGCTGCGGGTTGGTCCTGAGGAACTGCAGTTCATCCTCAGCTTGGCCCGGCCGCAGATCGATGGACGGCCAACGGACATTATCTCCCTGAAGGGCCGGGAACTTCTCGTCTTCGGGCGCGGAGCAGGCCGCGATCCAGCGGAGGGCTCGACGCGAGTGTGCTTGGACGCGGAGGACGCTCGCATCTCTACGAATCACTGCACATTGGAAATGCGGGAGGATCGCTGGCACATTCGCGATAGCAGCCGGGTCGGCACCTTTCTCAATGAAATGGGATTCAAGGAGATGCCCTTGGTTTACGGGGACCGCTTTCGCATCGGGGATTATGCTTTTGAGTTTTTGGTGACGCGGATTCGCCGCTTGCGCAAAGGGGTGGGTGGAGAGATCCAGGCCCGTAGCCTGACGGTAACCGTGCAAAAGGCCCAAGACCCTGGCGCGACCCCGAAGCAGCCATTTTGGAAAGGGCTGTCGTGGCCCAGAAAACGGAAGGTCGATATCCTGGCATCGGTCGATCTCGATGTTCAGCCCGGACAATTCGTCGGTATCCTTGGGGGCAGCGGGCAAGGAAAATCGACGTTGATGAACGCACTTTGCGGCATCCGGCCAGCAACGGAGGGACAGGTCTTCATTGACGGCATTCGCCTCTCCAATCGGAAGGCGATCATGTCCGCGGGAATCGGCTACGTCCCGCAGGACGACATCGTCCACCGGGAGCTGACGGTGGAGAATGCCCTACGCCTTGGGGCGAAGCTCCGCCTAAACTTACCGGAAGCAGACCTTGAGCAACTCGTCACCCGAGTGATCGAAAACCTCAGTCTCACGGAACATCGGGGCAAAGAGATCCGGCGGCTTTCGGGGGGCCAGCGCAAGCGGGTCAGCATCGCCACCGAGCTGCTCTCCCGTCCATCGGTTTTGTTTCTGGATGAGCCTTCGTCCGGCTTGGACCCGGCCACCGAGGAGGACCTGATGACTTGGCTGCAATCACTGGCAAAGACGGGGATGACGGTGGTCTGCACGACGCACATGCTCGAAAACGCGCATCTGTTTGACCGAATCCTGGTCGTGCATGGAGGCCGGCTGATTTTCAATGGAACCGAACGGGAAGCCCAGATGCACTTTTTGGGGGGAGACACTTCGCAGGCCAAGACGAATTCCAGGGATTCCGCAACCGCCAGTCAGTCCGGCGGGATGCGATTGCCCAAGCTCTTCAAAGTTTACCAGAAGCTAAAAAAGGACCCGCGCACGGCCAAGGAGTGGGAAGAGCTTTACCATAAATCTTCATTTGCAAGACCGGTCGCCGAGTCCGTGAGCCCGGCGCCAACGTTCCGGAAGCGTGACCCCACGCGGCTGGTCAATCCGTTCATCACACTTTGGATTCTCATCTCCAGGCAATGGCAAGTTCTGGCAACAGACCCCCTGAACTTGGCCTTCCTCCTGGCTCAAGCCGTTCTGATTGGCGCCCTGGTAGGCTGGGTGGCCGATGGGATCGTGCTCCGCGGCTTTCTTGCGATCATTGCCACCATGTGGTTCGGCTGCAGCAATGGCGCACAGCAAATCGTCGGTGAGTTGCCCATCTTCCGCAGGGAGAGGGTTTCCGGGCAGGGTTTAGTGCCTTACGTCGCGAGCAAGTTCCTTTTCCTCACCGCGATCACTTCCGTGCAAGCCATTTTGCTGGTGATCACTATGTACGGGACCGTGCACCAACTTTATCCCCGTGATTTCAGCCGGGGAAAGGGGGAACGTCTGGAAGAGGTTCTCGCAGAGAGGCTTTTCCCGCCTCCCCAGAGCGCACGTCAATCCGTGGCGGAGCTGAATTCCGCCATCGAACCGGTGATCGCCACCGAATCGGCCGGAGCGAGCCCATCAGCCGCTCGTGCGGCGGTCCCAGAAGCCAAAGTTGTGGCCCCTGGACGGGTTCAGTCCTTGCTGAATCCCGCCTGGAAGCTGACGGTAGAAAACCCGGCAGACTGGCGAGCCGGGGCGGAGGTCGAGTTCACCAATGGCGAGCGGATGCGGCTTCCGGCAGACGCGGAACCCTATCCGGAATCAGGGATCGTTGCCACCCGCACACGGCCGGGCCGAGCAGAGTCTCCGTTTATCGAGGGAGTGTGGGCTTCCACTGATAGATTCGAGAGTGAAAACAAGCGGCAGCGGGAGTTCCGGGAGGTATGGACGGCCAAGAAAAAGATGCTCTTGAGCGGCTTATCAGGCGCTGAATTGGCGAAAGAAGCGGTGAACGCTGGGGTGCTAATGACCACTGAGGACGGCTGCTACTTTGACCGTCGGAAGATCAGCGGCCAGCTTACCGACTTTGCGGAAAAATTGGATCAAGATCCGGAGTTGCGCAAACGGGTCGCCATGGAAACGGCGGGAAGCCGGAACTGGCGACCTGGCGGAATGTTAACCTGCCCAGTCACGAGGCAGGCGTTTCGCTTGCCTGAGAAAGATCTGGCACCATGGATTACGAACACCTTGCGGTTCCGGGTGGTGCACACATTTGTGCGCTATTTCATGCTGGAAGATGCGGTGCTAGGATCCGCGCGACGGCCACCCCCGAACACGGTAGAGGATCTTGCGATGCTCTCGGTGAACCGGGGCGTTTCGCGGATTTCCCAGACGGACCAGAGTCTGGTCTGCACGCTGGGCAGCAGCTCGGCCGCGGACCGACGCCGGTTCGAATCGCTCAAAGCCCTTGAAATCGCGCTGGCGAAGGAGCCCGAATTCCGGAATCGCTTCCGGGAGGTCGTAGCGGACGCCACCGCCATTCCCCTGCCCTTTTTATTCGGAGCCACCTTTGGCTTGCTCGCCACCGGGCTTTGTTTGACCGCGATTGTGGGAGTCTCGATTGGCCTGGCGGTGTCCTCGCTGGTGCAGAACGCCACGCAGGCCGTCATGTGGGTGCCGCTTGTCCTGATTCCTCAAATTCTCTTCGGTGGCTTTGTGGTGATCTATCCCGAAATGCCACCGTCGGTCCGGCTAGTGGCGCATGGCGTCCCGAGCTTTGCCGCCCAACGCATTGCGGATGTAGCGCATGTGTTTGGAAGGAGCATCCCCAAAGTGTCCAACGAATCCAGGGTTCCCTACTTCTTCAGCGGAAGCCAGAAGGAAATCAAATGGCTAGAGAAAGGCAAGAACCTGACGCAACGTTACGATGAAAGTGACGAGGCGAACGTCTCCTGGCAGAATCTCCTCATTGATCCCGAATTGATCGGGCAGCGAAAGGTAGTTCCTTTGAAGGGAAATCCTGGGGCGCTCTATGCCAGGGATGCGCAGGGAAATTACCGAGCGCGCAGTGAGAGCACGGACAAGGAGCGCTCCCTGGATCGACGAGAGGACCTCCTTCCCTTCTTCAAGTCCCCGAGGGATGAGGAAGAGGACGCGAATTTCTGGACACGCTATGAACAGATCACGGAAGCCTTGCAAATGGGCCTGGTCCTGTGTCTCTGGATCCTGGGCTGCGCCCTCTTGATCACTGTTGCGCTCCCCCTAAAGCAGACCGGATGAATCGATGAGAGGCGAGCGAACATGGCTGGGTCCGGTATGGATCGCCAGCAGCGTGGCGGGCTTGGTCCTGGCGGCACTAGGCTTGCTGCTCCCGGTTCTACGAATTCCTTCGCTGGACGTCGAGCAGTGGTTTGCACAATTCCGGCAAGGGGGAGCGACTCGTGCCTGGATCGCCTACACCTCATGCTTGACCGGCTTCCTCGTGGGCGTTACCGGACGCCTGCGCTGGCTTGGGCTGGGGTTGTCCATCGGAGGGTGGACGATTCTCGCCATCGCCTGTTGCCGAATCCTTGCCTCCCTCATCAATACTGCCTTGAAAACGGGTGTCGGTCAGAATAGGATAGGCGGCAGTGAGCTATTGGTGATTCTCCCGGGAGGCTGGTGCTACACCGGAGCATTGGCAACTCTCGCTCTGGCTTTCTGCTGTGAATGGTCGCTACGGAAACGCCCTCCTGAATCATTCTAGCAATTTTAGTAACCCCAATAGAACCAAACGATAACACCGATGACTACCAGCCAATCTCACCTTCCCCTGGCCGTCTCCATCCTCATTTTAATCGGGTGCAGCACAGGAATGGCCCAGGACCAAGGATCTGCTGCAGACAGCGTGCCCAAGGAAAACGCAGATTTCAACCGCTTCAACGCGATTGGAAAAGATGACATTACCCGAAGCGCCTCGTCGATCATTGATAAATTGATCGTTTTGGAGCAGGACCTCAAGGCTGAGGGAAAGCCGGTGGATTGGGCGGCACAGTATGAGGACTTTAAGTTCGTCATCAAAGACCCCGAGTCGATCACGGACAAGGCGCTCCTTTGCACCCTCTTGGGAATCAAGATGACCGACGGCACGTTGGCTCTGAAGGGGAAGGATGCCGCTCGCTTGAATGATTGCGCGGAGACCATCGAAGTGCTTGCCCGGGCTCTGAAGGTTCCGGAGACGGATTTGGACGCTGGTTTTAAGATCAAGGATGCGGTGAACCGTGGAGACTGGATGGATGCCTTCATGCAGCTCGGGATGTTGCAGCATAGCATCATGAAGTCTCTCAAGCACCGCGAGAAGGGAGAGCGGGACCTGGGGGTGATGATCGTTTGCGGCGCATGGTTTCAGGGGGCCCGCATCACCGTTAGCCTCATCCAAGACAACTACACTGGCGTGCTGTCAAATTACCTGCGCGCCCCCGTGTTCACCCAGCTGATGAAGCAAGAGTTACTCTTGATCGACGACCCAGATCTCAAGTCCTCACGTCAGCGTGAGTTCTTGGTGGCGAACCTGGACGAGATCTACAAAATCGTGAACGTCAGCATGGACCACACCGTGCCAGCTGGCTGGATTCCAGAGGAGGGTCTCAAGCGCCTTTCCACCATCGCGAACCAATTCTACGAGTTGAACCAGCCGACGCCGTGAGCCTAGGGCTTGGCCAAATCCTGCACTCGGCCATTAGTCCATTGGGCTCACGGAGGTTTCAGTGGGTGTCTCTTCCATGATATGAACTCTCCGCTAATGTTCATTGATCGATTGTTCTCTGCCATCGTGGCAGGAGCGGTGGTCTTTGCGGCGGAGAGTCCCCACTGGGGTAATAGCGGAAAATCAAAGGCTGATCAGCACCCACCCAGATCCGA
>CAMCXS010000132.1 GCA_945883495.1 Akkermansia muciniphila | reverse complement strand
TGGACCAGCGGTTTGCCGGCGGCGATGCCGAGGAGGACGGATGGGACGAGGGCGGCATCGAGCCAGAGGGTGCGTGGATTGAGGATGCCGATCTCCCAGTTGAAGGGGATTTTGAAGATATTGAGGAAGAGGAAAACCCGGGCGCCGATGCAATTCCCCAGAGTCCGAGGCCATCTCCAACTCCGAAGCCTTGGAGCGCTATCGGGACTGGCTGCTGGAGCTAGGCGCCCCGGTCACCGACGAGAATGGCGAACTGATAGGAATTCCCTTTTTAACTGATAGGAATTCCCTTTTTGAACCCTGCGGCCACCGTATCGCCGTCGACCCGGGATGGAGGGGGTCCAACACCATCAAGGTGATCTTCGAGCGCCTCTTTGAAGCGCACGGGATTCCCGATGCGATGCGCAGCGACAACGGGCCACCGTTTGCGAGTCCAAATGGACTGATGGGATTGAGCCGACTTTCGGTGTGGTGGCTGGCGTTGGGGATCGATCTGGAACGGAGTCGACCTGCCTGCCCTCAGGACAATGGAGCCCACGAGCGAATGCATCTGGACGTACGCCGAGAGCTGCAAGCAGGACGTATCGGACGCGACCAGCAATCCTTCGATCTGTGGCGGCACGAGTTTAACCACATACGACCGCACGAATCCCTCGGAATGAAGTGCCCAGCGGACGTATGGGTGCCTTCAACACGGACCTACAGCGGCACCCCCGATGGACTGGACTACGAGGGGATGGAAACGCGAAAAGTAAGCAAAACCGGAATCATCATGCATTTCGGAGCCCCAATCTTTCTCTCATCGGCTCTGGCCGGCTGGGACGTTGGCTTGAATCCTTGTCGCGATTCGCCACTGACTGAAGTCCGATTCGTCAACCTCTTCATGGGGCACATCGACCCCGCGACCGCCAGCTTTAGACCGGCCTCGGCCGGTCTAAAGCTGGCGGAGTCCTCCGAAATCGTGTAACCCGTCATGCAACAAGTGTCACCCATGTACTGAACCACGAGTGTTACCTATGTTTTGACTGCGCCCCCCCCTGCCATCCTCTGTGCGCACTGTGTCCTCTGTGGTGAACCGTTGCCGAAGGAACCGCAGATGTCGCCTGCATCTGCCTGCCTCACCCGCAAACTTGCGGACTTCACGATCCCCATGTAGGATGACCTCATGCCATCGTTGAGCGTAAAAGATCGGGTGCTTCATGCCATCCAACGCTTGCCCGAGGATGCGGATTTCCGTGATGTGAACGAGGAAATCGCGCTTCTCGCTGCCGTCGCGGAAGCGGAGGAGGATATCCAGGAGGGCAGGCTTCTCGCCCATGAGTCTGTGATGTCCCGAATAAATGATCTTCTGAATGGATGAGTCCAGGCCGATCAAGTGGACAGAACGGGCCTCGAATGATGTCGAGGCGATTGTCCGTTACCTGCAAAGGCGAGATCCAGATGCAGCTGGAAGGATTGGCTGCGGTATCTTCGCGAAGGTCGAGATTCTACGGGATCAACCCGAGATCGGCGGATTCATTGCCGAATTGAGGGAGTCGGTCTGGCGCAAACTGACTTACCGACGGTGGAACATCATCTACGCGTTCCGGGATGGAACGATCATCATTGGCCGGGTCTGGCCCGCCGCATTGGGGGAAGTGGATCTCACCCTCCCTCTGACGCCCGAGGATGCGCCTTAAAGACCGCAGTATAAAGCAGAGGATAGCAATCCCTTCCAAACTCTCCGGCCAATCTCACAACTTGATCCATTCGGCCAGTGACGACGGAGCCGTGAGGTTTTGGACAAGGGAATGGGGACAGAGGAATGAGGACAGAGGAATGAGGAATCCGTTTCAGATCATTTCCTTGTCCCCATTCCTCTGACCTTAGACTTGGAGTTCCTTCACCACGCTGGTGCTCGGATTCTCCCGCGACCACTGGGCGAACGTATGAGGCGATTGCTAATCGCCTTCAGGCTCGGAGCGGACGGGCGTGGAGACCTGGGCTGTTTTCTGGCGAGCTTGTGGGGAATGGCAACCGCTCACGGCCGATTTGGCGTGAGCTGAACGTCGCCAACAGGCATGGCCGTGCGCGTCGCCTTCCGTTCACGCGCCGCCGAGGTTCTGCTTCCAACAGTCAACCGGGATGATTGTTGGATTATATTGAATTGATAAGACTTTGCTTTTTGAACCCTGCGGCCATCGCCTCACCGTCGGCCCGGGGATGGTGGGGGTTCAACCTCCTTCGCGCCGTGCCAGGCAAAATGACACTAGATGTTTGTGATCGGCTGATGTTTAACGCACAGTGAACCTGGCACCAAAAGTACCCCATGAATCCGCCCAACATCTTCATCTCCGCCACGTCCGGTGACCTGGGCCGTGCGCGTCAGATCGCCAAAGAAGCCCTGCTCACCATCAACTGCCATCCAGTCGAGCAGACCAACTTCGGGCCCGATTGGCGTACCGTCACTGACATGCTGCGCGAGAAGATCAGCGGCTGTCAGGCGCTCATCCACATTGTCGGCTTCCGCTACGGGGTGGAGCCGGACCCTGACACCCTGCCGCCGGGCACCCCGCGCCGCAGCTACACCCAGATGGAATATCACATCGCCCGTGAACTCGGCCTGCGCGTCTATACCTTCCTCCTGTCCGAGACCTATCCCTATGATGTACCGGCCCAGGCCGATACCCCGGAGCAAACCCAGCTCCAGGCCGCGCACCGCGCCCTCATCCAGAGCAGCCCCCACCTCTACGAAAAGCCCGCCAACGACCTCGACCTGCGCACCCGCATCATCGCCCTCCAGGAGAAGGTCATCGGCCTGGAGCAGGAGCAGCAAAGCATCGCTACGGAGGTCAAGACCACGCGCAGCTGGGGAGTCTGGGCGGCAGCGGCCATCGTTCTTATCCTCGGCGGCATCGGTTGGGCCGTCCATCACGTCATTAACCAGAATCGTGACCTCAAAAAAAACATCGGCCAGGTCCAAACCGACGTCGCCGAGGTCAAAAACCTGTTCACCCAGGAGCGCAAGTTCATGGCCCTCATCATTGGACGTGTCAACAAGCGTCTGAAAGACTGGGAAACCATGTCACCCGCCCAGCGCTTCGATCTCGCCCTGGATGAAATCTCTGCCGAGGAAGACATCCCCTCTCAAGAACTGCGCGACCTCCTGGACCTCTACGTCCAGCGGATCGAGGCTGACCCCGCAGCCGAGTTTGAAGACAAATACAACGTCCTCATGCGCAAGCAGGACTATGAAGAAGCCGCTCAACTGGCCAGCACTGACGGCCAGAGCGCCGAGAACCGCATGAACCAGCAGGCCGCCCGCGAAAAAGCCGCCCAAGCCATCCAGACCGCCGCAGCCGAGCAAAAGAACCTGGAGCGCCAACGCGCCATCGACTCCTACCAAAAGGAAGGAGCCGCCCGCTTCGCCGATCTCCAGTATGAAAAGGCTCTAGCCGCCTACCAAAAAGCCGCCGCCCTCGTGGACAAAAACGCCGCCCAGATCGCCTGGGCCGATGCACAGGGTGAGGTTGCCTTCATCCTCAAGCTCCTCGCCCGTCATCGGGAGGCCGAGCCACTCATGCGGGAGATCCTCCGCCTGCGCGAGCTGCACCAGGGCACCGACCATCACGAGGTCGCCACGGTCATCAGCATCCTGGCCATGACACTCCAGGCGACGAACCGGCTGGCGGAGGCCGAGCCGCTGATGGAGAGGGCGTTGAAGATTGATGAGGCCAAGTACGGTCCGAATCACCCCGCTGTTGCCCGTGACCTCAACAACCTAGCGCTGCTGCTCCACGCGACGAACCGACTTGCCGAGGCGGATCCGCTTTATCGCCGGGCCTTGAAGATGGATGAGGCCCTCTACGGTCTGGATCATCCCGCTGTTGCCATCCGACTCGGAAATTTGGCCGCGTTGCTCCAGCAGACTAACAGCCTTGTGGAGGCAGAGCCGCTTTATCGCCGGGCTTTGAAGATAAACGAGGCGAGCTACGGCCCGGATCACCCCGCTGTCGCCACCGCTCTCAGCAACCTGGGTCAGTTGCTCCTGGCGACGAACCAGGTGGCGGAGGCGGAGCCGCTGATGCGGCGGGCCTTGAAGATAGATGAGGCTAGCTACCGCCCGGATCACCCCAATGTCGCCCGTGACCTCACCAACCTGGCCCAGCTGCTCAAGAAGACTAACCAGCTGGTGGAGGCGGAGCCGCTGATGAAGCGGGCCCTGAAGATAAACGAGGCGAGCTACGGCCCCGATCACCCCGATGTCGCCACGGCCCTCAACAACCTGGCCCAGTTGCTCAAGGCGACGAACCAGCTGGTGGAGGCGGAGCCGCTGATGCGGCGGGCCTTGAAAATTGACGAGGCCAGCTACGGCCCGGATCACCCCGATGTCGCCCGTGACCTCAACAACCTAGCCTCGTTGTACTACAGATTGAACCGGCTGGAGGAGGCAGAGCCGCTGATGCGGCGGGCCTTGAAAATAGACGAGGCTAGCAATAGCCCTGATCACCCCAATGTCGCCCGTGACCTTACCAGCCTAGCCGCGTTGTACTACAGATTGAACCGGCTGGAGGAGGCGGAGCCGCTCATGCGGCGGGCGTTGAAGATTGACGAGGCCAGCTACGGCCCGGATCACCCCAATGTCGCCCGCGAACTCAACAACCTAGCCTCGTTGCTCCAGGCCACGCACCGGCTGGCGGACGCAGAGCCGCTGATGCGGCGGGCCTTGAAAATAGATGAGGCTAGCTACGGCCCGGATCACCCCGATGTCGCCCGAGACCTCAATAACCTGGCCCAGCTGCTCCAGGCGACGAACCGGCTGGCGGAGGCTGAGCCGCTGATGTTGCGGCATGTCGGCATCTTCCTGCGGTTCCAGGTCAGCACGGGGCATCGGAATCCGCGCATCGTGTTGGCGGTAGAAAACTACCTCCGCCTAGCCCGGCTGATGGGTGTGGGGGATCGGGAGATCAAGGGGCGGATGGACGCGCTGCGGGTAGAGGTGGGGCTGGATCAGGCGGCGTTTGAGGGAATTTGGGCGGAGGTGCTGGCGAAGAATGCGCGCTGAACCCATATGATCATTCCAAGGGGCTAGGCGACAATCGTTTGCTCGGCAGTACTGGACTATACCGAACATAGCCAAACTGCTAACTGCTAAGGATTTGCTTTTTCGCCCCGCCGCCCACGAGCCACCGGTCGGCGTGGGATGGAGGGGGTTCAGTCCCGAGCCAATCGTCACCGCCGAGATGCCGCCCGCCTACCGGATCATTCCGGGCGCGGTCGCCGCTTGCAGTTTGTTGGTGCATTTGATCGTCTCCAAATATTGCGACCACATTCCGTTTTACCGGATCGAGCAGATTTTCAGACGTCGTTATGGCGTTGTCTTGGAGCGGCAGACGATGTGCCATTGGATGAAGCGCACTTGTCCGCATCTCCTGGAGCTTTATCAAGCGTTGCACTACGAGCTGCGACAGGGAAGCTATCTTCAGATCGACGAAACGTGGGTCCGGCTCATGGATCCAGACACAAAAGGCAAGACGAAGAAGGCTTTCTTCTGGGTGATCAAGCGACCCGGGCACGGTGTGCTTTTCTGGTTTGATCCCGGCCGTTCGCATCGCGTGGCCGAGGAGGTGCTTGGTGAATTTTCGGGCAATCTGCAGGCCGATGGATATTCCGCCTATATGACTCTGAGCCGGAAGAATCCCGGGCTGACCTTGTTTGCCTGTTGGAGCCATGTACGGCGCAAGTTCTACGAGGCCATCGACGCCAACGGGCCTGACGCTGGTTGGTATCTGATGGAGATCCAGAAGCTCTACCGGGTGGAAACCGAGGCGCGGGAATCGCAGATGAGCGCTGAAGCAAGAAGCGCATTGCGCCTTCTGAAGAGCCAGCCGATTCTCGCGTCGATCAAAGCGCGCCTCGACGCTGACCGTGCCCGGGCCTCGATCTTGCCATCGAGCCCGCTGGGCAAAGCAATCGAATATACCCTGGCCCGTAGCCGCGCTCCCTCGGCCTCGCTGGGAACGTTGAGGACGAGGTGGAAGTGGTTGTCCAAGCACGTCCAGGTCAACACCTCCAAGCCGCAAAAGTGAGCCGCCCCAAAGACCAAGGAGCGGAAGTGCTCCTTCTCATCCGGCCCGAACAGAAACAGCCCCCCCGCCGTGCGGTTGAAGGCATGCATGACGCCCCACGCCGAAGTGCCTCCAGGCAAAAAGCGCTTGTACTGGGGAAACGGTCGGTTGGCGGTTTCGATCATGATAACTGTCACGATGAACACGCTATGCCTGAACAGTCAAGCGGGATGATTGTTGGATTCTCCTCAGAAATTCCTTGAGGTGGACGTGAGTGCTGACGAGATCGTCGTGACAGAACAGTCAACTTTGTTGATATCTGAAGCCATAAGACCAATGGTGGAGCGCACCCCGGAAATTACAGAATTTCTTGCGATTCATACTGCAAGAATCGGGCAAGAAAGGTTCCGAGCGAGCCTCCTAAAGTTGTGGGAAGGTCGGTGTGCGGTAACCGGTCTTTCAGATCAACGGTTACTATCTGCCTCACATACAAAACCGTGGATCGTCTCGTCGGATGCGGAACGTTTAAATCCTTACAATGGTTTCCTCTTGGCCCCGGTGTTGGATCGGCTTTTCGACATCGGCCTTATAACCTTTGATGACGAGGGATGTGGTATAGTCCATCACTCGGTATCGGATGCAACGCGGCGGATCTTAGGAATTGAAAAAGAGCTCAAATTGCGGTGGATAGAGCCTCAGCACAGAGAGTTCCTGTCGTATCATCGGTCCGTGGTGTTTGGAGAGTTCGATCGCTAGCCCAATCCATCGTTCAGCATGCTCCGGTAATGGTCGTTTATGTCGAGCAGCCCGGGGGGATTTCATTACAAAGCTCTCACTGAACCGTACGTGAGCCGTGAGCCTCTTGGCTCATACAGCTCTACTTTCTACTTCCTTGAATCAGAAGCCCATTCCGTTACCCCACCGTAAGCGGTGCGCCAAGCACCCCAAACTTTTAGGTAAGACGTCATAGCAAAGATCTATGACATCTATGCAACCAGCCGCTCCTCGTGGCCCTTTTCGCGTTTCGCCCAGGCGGCGGGGGTGAGCGATGGGATCTGCCAGTTGGTGGCGTTCGGAAGAATCTCCAGCACTGCGGCCTGTCTTGAAGTCGCGACACGGCGGGTGAGAGAGTGACCGGGGCTTTCGCCCCAGGAGGGGCTGGATCAAGGTTGCCCGTAGATCTGGAGCAGGAGGAGGGGGGATGAAGTGCTATTGGCCAAAAAACATCTGATAGTGCTCAGTTGTCAGCTCAAGTTCCTCGAACCCGGAGTCTTCAAGGATTTGTTTCACCAGAGCAAGGCCAAAATTAAAAGTCTTCGGTGAATAGCCTGCGATACTTGCTTGGGTCAAATCATTTGCGATCGCGGTGTAGCGGGCATGGAGACGGGCAATTGATCTTGAAACGCCATGTTCATAGGTTTCGCCATCTCGGGTGAGGAAACCGCCGACGGAGGAGGAGCCATTGGAGACCGCTAGGTCATGATGCCTATTGTAACCTGCATCGAATACAATCGCTTTTGGAACCCGCTCTACGGTAACCACTAGGCCGTTGCTCGACCTCACTTTGAAGGTCGACACCGATCCAATCGAGGCGCTGGCAGTAAATACCGTTGTATCATTGCCATTGCGTCGATCTGCGTCACCAGTGTCGAAAGTCTGCTCGATAAATGTAACCTTTCCTCTTCCGGCGGCTGAGAGAAACGAGACTGACGGAATGGTCCTCCGCTGGGTAAAGTAAAAATCTACGTTAATGGGTCCGTAGGCGATCGGTCGTCGGGTCAAGTCAAGCGAGGCAACTGAACGAGGTTGAGAATAAGTGACGGAAGCACTTTCGCCAGTATCAATATCGATGATGATATACTCTCCGAGTCCTCGCATATTAATCCTACTTGATGGTGCTTTGTAGGAATTAAAGTTGTCCCGATACCAGACTCCCGTATTGACCAGCGTTATCTGGGGTTTGCGCGTATAAATTCCGATATCTGCTTTCGCGGGAACAGTCAATGCCAAGGCAATGGCGATTGCGCCAATCTTTGCCAGTTTCGGAGAAACTAAATATAGCGTAGTCATGTGATCCAGGTATAGGATTAGAAGTTCAGGGCTTAAAGTTTCAATTTTCGGTGTAGCCCTTTGCGATCAGTTGTTGCCGAACGATCATCACTCCCTGTGAATCATTGGGACTAGAATTGCTTGAGTAAAGCAGTGTGGTCAGAGGTCGATTTGCTCTGAATGAGTATTTGTCCGTTCCTGTAGTGATTTCCGTTCCGGTTTGCAGGCCCAGATTTCTTACGTCAACAAGCGGGCTGTGATCCCAGAAGTAGCCACTGCCCGTCAAAGCTGGTACAACATCGTTTAGAACTCCGCTGGGGGCCGTGGAAATCTTAAAGCTGGCGTAAGTCCCCACCAGTGTGGGAGTTCTCGACTCCGTGCTCTCGATCGGATTGTTCTCATCTTTCCTGTAGGTGAAGGTGCGGGACCAATCGATGACTTCGTAACCTCTGGTGCGGTTATAAAAGTAACCTGAATGCCGGAAAGTGACTGTTTCCACTGCAAAGGTTCTGCTGCGGCTGTTAAGTGTGATCAGTTGGGCCGAGAGCGGGGTGGAAAAATCGCGAACGAGATAGTATTGCTCCTTCTTTGAATATCTCTTGAACGCGAGACTTTCTCCTCCATCCCATTTCTGATTGGTCGCGCCGCCCTTTGACATGGAGCCCGTATAAATCAAAGTGGGAGCTGCAAGGGTGGTGAAGTTTCCCGCTACAAGCGTGATTAGGCTAATCGCGGAGACCTTAAAAAGGTGAAATTTATGATGTCTCTTTTTCATAACTATAAATTGGGGGCGAATTGGCTATTCAACAAAATCTGCCTTCACGATGAGGTCCCGATCATAGTTTTTCCGATTGGCCTCCCACCAGATGACACCTTCTTCATTCGTGGTGAACGGTCGATCAAAAAGGAACTCCAGCGTGTCGCGAGTCTCTAATCGCACCTCCTGATTCTTTGAGCTCAGGCCCTGAAGCATCGTGTTGACTGCGGTGTGCGTGGATTCGACCTCCAGCTCTGCAACTGCGGTAATGCCAACGTCTTCCACCCCATTTCTCAGCGCCGCTCCGTAGACTGCGTTTTGTTCCGTCGTCTGAAGTTTCCCTGCTGAATGCAAAGCGGTAAGCCCCACGTTTGCATCCAGGTCTGCAACCGCTTCCACGAGAAACGCCCCCAGGCCATCAACATCCAACTTAACCGCAGCTTGAATCACCGCTTCCCGGACTTCAGGAGAGCTATGTCCAAACATTGTCTTCACCACGGGCCATGAACTTTCCGCTCCAACTTCGAGGGCATAATCCAGAGCTTTAAGATAATCCTCGGTCGTCCCGGACTGCACCATTTCGCGAAGTTTCATTGTCTCAGCGGAATCAGGTGCTAAAGCAACCGTGGAACCAGGAGCCTTGGACGGGGCGAGATCCTGAACTAAATTGGTCGGTCGATCTTTCGTTGCGGCTAGGTCCCCCGTTTGCCCGGCTCTGTTGCTATCCACAAGTTCCCTGGAAGGTTCCACCTCAATCGTCGCTGAAGGACGAGACGCGATCCGAATCGAAACGACACAGGCACACACAACGAGAGTGAGTAACAAAAGGTGCCTTCTCATTTAGATAGCTCGAAGTAGTTTTGTGAGGTCTGTTGCTGATCGGGCTTTGTTTTTCGAAACCAGCGACCATCCGTTCAACTGAAATGGATTTCCTTTTTTCGTCCCTGCGGCCACCGCTTCACCGCCGGCCCGGGGATGGGGATAGTGGGAGAGTCGAATCCATGCATCTTGGGGTGACTTGAGCCCTGATTTGCCGATCCGTCAAGGTTTTCGGCGTCGTGGTTGTGGATTCCCGTGCCTTACTGCTAAACTGCTAAACTGCTAAACTGCTAAACTGCTAAACTGCTAAGGATTTGCTTTTTCGCCCCGCCGCCCACGAGCCACCGGTCGGCGTGGGATGGAGGGGGTTCAGGGGGAGGCAGGGAGTTTTCCCATTCATCTTGGGGTGAGTTGAGCTCCGGTTGACGGGAGCGTCAAGGTTTTCCGTGTTCAGGTGGCCGTTATTCGGTCAGATTGGGGGTTTTGGGGCCGAATTTTGGCACGACCGTGTGGCGACCTCTCGACTGAGAGATCGTGAACGGGCGTTCCCCCGTAGAGGTGCGTCAGTTGTTCGAGAACACGAGCCAATCGTCCGGAGCTGCGTCACCATCTAAAACCAGAATCCGGCCTTCGCCGAGATCGAGTTCCGGGTGGGTGGGCTTGGGTTTCGTTGGGCTACCATGCTCCCACCAAATTGGTGGCGGCGGATCGCATTCGCCGGCCCAAACCCACACCGGCGGGACGTCAGTGGGCTCGATTGACTCGATATCGAAAGGCGGGACGGGCGGTGGGGGGAGGCTGAGGACGCCTTCCCATAAGCCGTGGAGGCGAAGGAAGAACTCGATCTCTTCGCGCCGAAGCATCAACTCCAGGCTTTAGGCTGGAGGCTCTAGGCTGGAGGGGCCTGCCGGCGCAGAGCTTTGATCAAACCGTTGAGAACTTTGGCTGTCTCCGAGGCCCTAGAGGCCAGATCGTTGTGCGCTGGACTTCCGAGGAATCCTAGCCTGTAGGAGAGGCCAATTTGATACTCAACCTCTTTCGCGGATCCGTAAGCGATCTCGAGAAAACGGAGATACTCTGCCTCGGAAGATCGAGAGCAGCCTTCCACGATGTTCGACGAAATAGAAACGGCGGCTCGCCTGAGTTGAGAGGTGAGTCCGAACATCTCCTGTTTTGGGAAATGCGCTGTTTCAGTGTAGATATTGATAACCAGGTCATCGGCAAGTTCGAAAGCTCTGAGCTTTGTGTGGTCTCTCATGATTGATCAGGTTTTAGGCTTTAGGCTGGAGACTTTAGGTACCTCCAGCCTGCCGCCTGACGAAGTGGATTTTGCGGTGCCGGGATTCGTAGTCGCGACGGAAAGCCCCCCAGGCGTGGTGGACGAGCTGCCACAATGGGGAGGCGCGCGGGCGGCGCGGGCGGTAGATGGAGGGTATGAA
>CAMCXS010000131.1 GCA_945883495.1 Akkermansia muciniphila | reverse complement strand
GGATAGAGATGATACCCTCCGGATTCGCTCCCGTCCGGGAAGGGACATTCAATCCAAGCCAGCTTCGCCTCGGTGAATGCATAGGTGGCCTGGATATCGACGCGACCCGCGCCGAGTTCCGCGCAGAGCGCCCGCAGTTTGCGCCGCATCCCATCGGGAACTTTCTCTCCACCCAAGACCAGCTTGTTGAGCTTCGACTGATGCACACCAGTCCGCACCGCTTCTTGCAACAGGTGATACACAAAGGTCGGCATTCCAATCAACACCTCTGGCATCACCTTGGCGAACATCGCCACGTTACCCGCCGTGCCCATGACCTTTCCACCCCCGGTGTTCACACAGAACGCCCCAAAGGCATCCGCTGCGTGATGCACTTGCCAGAACCCGAGATGCGGCGCAAAGGGAAATGCGTTGAGATGCCGGTACTCCGGTCGCGACGCGCCATATTCCATGATGCGCCGCCCAGCCTCTCGCAGCCGGTCGATATCGTGCATGCTATAAAAGAACGGCACGGGATCGCTGGAACGCCCGGTGGTCAACGTCATGAACACTGGCCGATACTCCCGTCCCAAGGCCGCGCGGGTCCGCTCACGTCCCGTCAGAACGCCCCGTGCGATCGTAGCCGGCCGATGCCGCAACGTCTCCTCGTCCGGGATAATCACAAAATCCCGGGCTTTATCGGGACGCTCGGGCGAAGGGAGAAGATCCTCCTTGCTGGTGAAGGGGACCTGGCTCCAATCATACCAGTTCCGGATATCTCCCAATTCGATTCCATGACGTTTCCATAGCGCCCGGTAGTGCGCCGAGAACGGCAGCACCACTTGGGCGAGATAACCGCGCAGCCGTTGCAGTTGCCACGCGGCCAGTTCATCACCATGCAGATTCAGGCGCATCGTTTTGCCTCCAATTGAAACGCGGCGATCCGTTCTTTGATGGCCGGAAGCATCTCCAGGGCCGCCGCCCGTCCCTTGGCGATATATTCCGGCGCACGGTGATAGTCATGCCAGTTGGGCCCACCCGTAGAGGCGCGGATCAGGATATCGGCGTCCTCAGCGGAACGCTCCATCAGCCGGATTTGCGATCCGTAGGCCGCTTGCCGCAAAATATCGAGCAGATTGCCCTTGGCGAAATAGTTCAAGTTGCGATTGAGCCAAAGCCCCGCAGCCCGCCAAATCGATAGAGGCATATTCGGCAAGTCCGCCGGATTCCCAGTCGTACCTTCCTCAAGATCCGCCAAACTCGGCAACACGCTGACGGCGATCACAATGTCCGAATGTTCCCGGACCAAATCGACCGGAAGCGGATTTCCCACAGCGCCATCGACATACTCAACACCATCCAGCTCCACTGGAACGCAGACCCCGGGGATCGCGCTGCTCGCCCAGACGGCATCGACAATATCGCCTTCGCTAAACACGCGCTCACGGAAGGTATGCAGCTCCGTGGCCACGATCCGCATTGTCTTGGGAAGATCCTCGATGCGCCGGTCTCCCAAACTCTTGCGCAGCCGTTCCGCAATCCGCTTGCCGAGGATAAATCCACGCCGGGGCGGGAACGCCGGATCGACGAGCTTGGCGACATCCTGAGCAGTGGCGATTTCGGTCGCTAATTCTTCGAGTTCGCGCCCATTGAATCCGGCGGCATAGAGCGCCCCCACATAGGCGCCCATGCTCGTCCCGGCGACCGCGTTGATCTCAATCCCATTCTCTTCCAGGACTTGAATCACGCCCACATGCGCCAGTCCCTTGGCCGCGCCGCACGAGAGCGCCAGACCGATTTTGGGTGGAGGGGGAAGTTTGACGATCACCTCCGGGACCCGCGCCCCACCCCCGGCAAACCCTAGCCCCGGCGTGAACGCTCGGGTCGCTGCGGACTTAAGCAGATCGAAGAAGGCGGCCATGGGGTGCAGGCGGTTGCCCGGCCACCCCGGCGTCTAACGCAGAGTCCCCACCGGGCCTACAGGTCCGGGAAGATAAGGATAAGAGAAACGATGGGAAACTCGATCAAACGGGGGGTTTAGCCGGAAGGTTCAGGTGGATAGAGGAAGGTTTACTCATGTGGACTCGCGGCAAAGCGGGCTTGTTCAAAGATTTTAGTGAATTCTCGGAGCCTCCAGATTCATGCAGGCTTCGGCTTCCTCGGGATCAGATTGCGACGGTGGCCGCCATGTTACGGCGGCGATGCGATTGGACGACAACCTCGCAAGAAAACCTGCGTATGCAGCTATCATAAGAGCTTGAAAGAAGGCAATCCCTCACCTTACTGCCCGCAGGGAGACTAACGATTCTGACCGCAGCATTTCTTGCACCTGCGGAGTTCGGCTACCCCCTGACCCCGTTCTGAAAAATCGGAGATCTCAATACAGCTCGAGCAAAAAGCGGATCAAATCCTTTGAAGTGACGATGCCGACGAGGTTGGTGCCATCCACCACGGGCAATGCATGGAAGTCTGCCTTGGCCAACGCCTCACAGGCATCGCGGACCGAGCTATTCGCCGAGATCGACAGCGGACTCGCTTCCATGAGGTCCTCAATCCGGTAAAGGTGATCGAGCGCGGCGTCCACCGCCCGGGGATCCTGAGCAAACGTCTTGTCGTCTAGCATCACCCGCATCAAATCGGTCCAACTGATCATTCCGATGAGCTGATCGCCATTTACCACCGGCAAATGATGGATTCTGTGCTCGTGGAACAACTGCCGGACCTTGGAGACTGCATCTCCGTGATGCACCGTCACCGGGTGAGATGTCATGACTTTCTGAATGGGGTCGTGCTTTCTCATAGGGGCTGGAAGTTCGCTCCCACGGCGCTGAACGCTGGGCGCCGGTTGTCATAATGTGCGCACCGGAGCTCGTTCGTCCCGATTCCCCCGGCTTCCCTGGGGGGCCCCGCTTTTGATCGCTTTCGCTTTCGGCTTCGATCGCTAGGCTGTCTTCATGGACGAGCTCTCAACCCTCTGTGCAGAAGTCGGTGAATCGAAATTGCGCGATCTGGTAACGGCATTTTACCGTCGCGTGCGGGTGGATGATGTGATCGGCACCATGTATCCGCCGGATGATTGGGCAGGTGCGGAGAAGCGGCTGGCGGATTTCATTGTGTATCGTTTCGGCGGGCCGCAAATCTACATCGAAGAGCGTGGCCATCCGCGGCTCCGGGGCAGGCATATGCCGTTCTCCATCGGACTCGCGGAGCGTGACCGATGGATGAAGCTGATGGGCGAGGCGATGCAAGAGGTCGCGATGCCGGAAAAAGCCGCCCTGCTCATCCACTCATTTTTTGCCCAGGTGGCGGACATGATGAGAAATCGTGAAGGATGAAGGCCAGCCGCCGCCCGGCTCGAAAGACTTGAGATTCTGAACTTTTGAGCTGAAGCCAACGGGGATTTTGCTCCTCCCTTCCGCCCACCGAACCACACCGGTTCCGGATTACCGTTATTTGGGGGAAGCGGAAAGCGGGCGGAGTCGGCGATTTTCCCTTGCGGGGAGAGGTGCGCCCCAATGACCGCCGTGAGCCCTGCGGCATAGGCTCGTGAGAATAGCGTGCAGGCTCAGCCCACTTTGCCGCCGCGGAACTCAAGCCCCCCCACCGCTGGTGGCCTCTTCCGCAAACACGTCCTCGAAGCCATGGGCCTCGCGTGCGAGGGACAGGTGGGAGAATCACTCGTCGATTTCGACAACCATCGCCCCACAACGGTGCTGTTCAGCCAATTTTATGAGGCCCTAGCTCCCGAAGCTGATTCCAGGGAGACACGCTGAAGCTAGGCCATTGCGGTCACCATCCGCAACGTATCCAACAACTCCGTGGATCGAACCGGCTTGGCCACATAGGCATCCATGCCCGCCTCCAAACATCGTTCCCGGTCACCGCTCATGGCATTCGCGGTCAAAGCCACAATCGGGATGTGGCGGCCAGTGGCCTGCTCCTGGCGCCGGATGGTCCGCGTGGCGGCGATCCCGTCCATCACCGGCATTTGCACATCCATGATGACGGCATCGAACGCTTCCGCCGCCAGCGCCGCCAAAGCCTGCTCCCCATTCTCCACGGAAACCACCGCGTGCCCGTAATCCTGCAACAGTTTGGTCGCGACCATTCGGTTCACCCGGTTGTCCTCCGCCAGCAGAAGGCGCAATCCGCTCGCTTCAGGCTCGGGATGGGAGCTCTCCTGGCACCGGGGCACTTCCACGGGAACGTCCAGAGCCTGGGCGATCAGTGCGAGCAACTGGGACGGCCGGACCGGCTTGCTGACGAAGCCTTCCAGGCGGAGGTGGGTCAATCGCTCCAACGTTCCCGGATCCGCGAGCGAAGATAGCAAGATCAGCCTTGGGCCATCTTGGCCATAGCGCTCCCGGACCGCCATGGCCACTCTGGCCCCATCCATTCCCGGCATGACCAAGTCAATTAGAATCACACTTGGCCAAAACGCCGCGCCCCCGTTCATCTCCATCGCCCGCAGCTTCTCCAGTGCTTCCATCCCGGATGCGGCGCCCGTCGCGTTCAAGCCCCACTCCGTCAACATTTCCAGCACTGTGTTCCGGCTGGTGGCGTGGTCGTCGATCACGAGTACGCTCCGGCCGCGCCAACAGCTCCGATCCGCGCCTTCGGCGCCGCCCTGATGGTCTGGGACCCCGGCCTGGAGCGTGAAGTGAAAGGCGCTGCCATGATTCTCCCGGCTCTCCACCCAAATTTGTCCTCCCATCAACTGCACGAGCTGGCGGCTGATCGCCAAGCCCAGCCCGGAACCTCCGTGCCGCCGGGTGGCAGAGCTATCCACTTGAGTGAAGGCATCGAAAATCGAGGTCAACTCGCCCTTCGGGATGCCGCAACCGGTGTCCGAGACCGAAACCTGGAGAGTCAACTCATCCCCCCGACGAGAGGTTGCGCGCGCTTCGACCAAGACCTCGCCGGCGTTAGTAAATTTCACCCCATTGCCAGCCAAATTCACAAGGATCTGGTGCAAACGGTTCACATCTCCCGTGAGGCACAAGGGAACGGACGAATCGATGCGATACAGCAGCTCGATTCCTTTGCTGGCGGCAGCGTGAGCTAGCCCCTGGAGGGCCGTACCGACGGCTTCGCGAAGATCAAAGGTGAACTTGATCAGATCCATCTTGCCGGCTTCGATCTTCGAAAGATCCAGGATGTCATTGAGCAGGAGCAGGAGGGCTTCGGCGGATTCCTTAACGATAACTTGATACTGCCTCTGCTCTGGCGCTAGCGATGTGCGCATAAGCAGTTCGGTCATTCCGAGAATTCCATTCATCGGGGTCCGGATCTCATGGCTCATGTTGGCCAGGAAGCTGCTCTTGGCCAGACTGGCGGCTTGCGCGGCGTCACGGGCATCCCGCAGAGCCAAGGTGCGTTCCTCCACTTGCTGCGTCAGGTTGGCCGCCAGCTCGCGCACCTGCTGCTCTGCCAGCTTGCGCTCCGCGACTTCGATCCTCAGATCTTCAAGAATGCTGATCAGAGCGCGAGAACGTTCTTGGAGTTCCCCTTGCCTTTGCTCCAGCGACCGTTGCACGCTCTCCCGGCGCGTCCGCTCCGCCGCGGCCTGGCTCGCCAAAAGCGCCGCCACTCCCATAGTGCCAATACTCACAAAACGGTTTGCCAACGCCTGCCCAAGATTTCCTCCTGGCGAGAGGAAGCATCCTGCGATGGTTAAGGTGATGCATAGCCCCGCAGGCCACCAGATCCGTTGCGCCGCCCGGCTGGCGTAAATGATCCACAGCGCTACCAAGTAAAACGGCGAAACTTCAACTCCAACCGGGGTGGAAACATCGACGGCAAATACCGTCACGGCCGCGGCAGCGCCCCAGAAGTAAGCCCATCGGCCTCGTACGAGTCCGATGGCCGACCGCCACTGGCGAAGGCTAGCGATCTGCCAACACCGATTGATACCGTGGATGACGCCCCAGTTCATCGAGCAGCTCATTGACCTCCCGTTTCAATTCCAGAATCCGTGCCTCCCGCCCCACCACGTTGCGGGTAAATCGCTCCAGGTCATCATTGGTCCGGAGCAACGACTCCGTTTGAACCTCCAACTGCTTGTGAGATTCCGCCAGTCCTGGCAAGGCGAGAGCCCGGGGAATGATCGGCACCAAAGCAATCACGGTGGCCCACGAAACAAGGGCCGTGATGAGCTTGACTACACCCGAGAGACGATACCAAGGGTGCCAGAAAATCGTCGCCTCGATGAGATGACCAACCCCGCAACTGGCAATGAAAGCGACAAACAGCCAGAAGACCGGCTGGAAAGGGACATCGTTGCGCTTCCAAGTAAAATAGGCTAAACCGATGGGTATCGCCATATAAGCACCGAAAATACCGCAATCCGAGAGAATGTGCAGCCAGCCGTGCCCAGGCGTCCAGCTTCCGCAATGCCACCGAGCCGGAAATCCGTTGGTATCCAAAAGTTGGGAAAGAAACGCGTACATAGCGAAGAATCGCAGACATCGTGAGCTTTTTCCGGACGGACGCAAAAAGCCCCGTCCGCGTCGGGCGATGACAGCTTAGACTCGGCTCAATGAGCAGGGAAGAAGAAAACCCGCTCAGTTCGTACGGGTTTTCCCGTAGAAAAGCGATGCCGTTCGCCCTGTTTGGGACGGGTGAAGCCCGCGCCGCACACGGTCGCTTTAAAGCGTTGCTTTCTGTAGTGGCGTGGCGGATAAACAGCCCACCAGACTTCGCGGATTGAACACGGAGAACGCACTCAGAAACGTCGGCAAGACCGTGGCCACTTGGAGGGAAGCCTTGCTGGCGGCCAACTTCAGTAAGGTCTTCACCAAGGACTCCCTCAAGGCGGCGCTTGCCCGCATGACTTCGCGCGGCAGCACCGTCGGTTGGGTCCACTTGGCCCTCTTCATCGCCCTGGTGGGGTTGTTTACTCAGGACAACCGGTTTCCCTTCTACTACCATCCTGACGAAGGCGGCAAGCTGGAGCAGCTCCTTGAGAGCAAGCTGAACTTCCATCACCCGCTTCTGATGCTCAACAGCGTGGCCATTGGCGCGGGACTGCCGTTACCAGCTACCCTGGACCGGCAGGAGTACAAGCGGGCTGTGGCCGCTGGGCGCTACTCGATGAGCCGCCAGGATTTGGTGATCGTAGGCCGGACCGTGAATGCTTGTTTCGCCGCGGGAGCCATTGTCACCCTCTCCCTCTTGGCTTGGTTCACTCATGGTTGGGTGGCCAGCCTCCTGATGGTGCCCTTACTGGTTGTGGGAACGGATTTAATCGTCTATGCCCGCTATTTAAAGGAGGATCCAAGTCTGCTTTTTGGTTTGGCCGTGGTCTTCCTGGCTCTGTGGAATTGTGAACGAAGGCTCACCCCCGGCAGCGCGGGTTGCCTCGGAATCGCCTGCGGACTCGCCGCTTCCGGGAAGTACGTCGGAATCTGCGCGCTCGCCTTTGCCTTGCCAACCCTGTGGTTCCTTCAGCGTCGCACGTGGCCCCGTGGAGAAACAACCAACTCAAGGACGATCTGGACCTTCTTCGCCGCCTCGTTTTTCGGCACCATGCTTCTGGTGAACCTGCAATTCTTGTGGGGCATTCTGAGCTTCAAGGAAGGCATGTCGAGTGAGTTCGAGAAGCTGGCGCAAAGTCAAGACGGGCTGACCAGGCAAGTTCCTCATGCCTTGCAGTGGAAGGCTCTCTGGGCCAGCACCGCTCTGCCTGCTCTTGCGTGCGCGGCACTCGCCCCCCTAGCTCACGTTTTGGCTTTCCGGAAGGCGCCGCCGGTCTGGACGATCACACTTTTCATCTTCCCGTGGGCTTACTGTGGGATGCTCTCTTTCTCATCCAAAGCGGCGCTCCACTACCTGCTTCCCTGTCAGCTTTTCGTGCAAGCAAACGCCGGTCTCACCCTGGCTGCCCTTGTGGGAGCGAAACGCACGGACCGTCTTTTGCCAATTGGCCGCGGCGGGTTGGCATTCGTTTGGCTCATCCGAACGGGCGCGGGAGCCGCGCTTCTTGCGTCCATTCTCGTTCCGGAGTGGAAGGCATTCCACCTGGCCCGCCTTGGATTTCGCCAGGACAATCGGCTCGAAATGGTTCAATTCATCGCGGCCCACGTGCCACCAGACTCGGTCATCGCTCACGACAAAAAGGCGAAGCTTCCCAACGATCCTCGCCGCCCGGCGGAAGACGTTTATTCCGTAAAAATGCCACAAGAGGTTCGCAGCGTCGGTGGTCTAGGTTTTATCTCCGATCTCGGGGAGCTTGACACCCTGCGGGACCAGATGGGTATCACCCACCTTGTGGTCTGCGAAACCGATTTTGGCCGCTTTTTTCGTGGGACCAAAACCAGCGCCCGCGTAGAAGTTGCGCCGGACGTCGCCAGACGGCGGACATTCTACGCCCGTTTGTTTTCCGAGGGCGAGCTGCTCCTTACCCTGCCGCGAGGAATCAATACGAATTTAAGTCCGGAGCTAAGCCTTTACCGCATTTCCGGAACCGGGTTGTCCACCGCCAAGAAAATCGAAGAGCCCTTCGCGGCGGCCTTGCCCGAGGGGCACCCTGGCCGTCGGTAACGCGAAGCAAGCGCCCTTAAAATCGCCAGACCACGCCAGCCCGAAGGATCGAATCCGGGGTTACCGGGGTGAGTCCGATTCCAAGTCCTCCGCGCAGCGTCACGTTGTGATGTGGCAGAAAGAACGCACCGACATTGAGTTCTTGGTAGCCATCCGAAGAGAAATCCCCCGTGGCTTCGACGCTCATGGAAAACCAGTGCCCAAAGTTGTGTCGCACTCCGGCGGCATAGCCCCAAGCAGCCTCACCATCATCAGCCAATGCGTTGATCAAGTTAAAGACCACCTTGTCGTCCGGGCTCAATGCCGCTTCAACCACTAACGTGCCAAAAAAGGCATTTTCCCCATGCAGGTGGGTCGATCCCGCATGGCTGTGGGAATGCCCCGTGGAAGTCTGCTGCGTCTGCTGCGTCTCACGGGTGCTTGATGTGCCGCCAGGTTCATCGGTCTTCACCGTCGTACGGATCACCTTGGTGTGCACATGACCGCCTCCACCGGGATCATCTGGATTCCCACTCGGGCCAGAGGAATGCTGATGCACCGTCCGCACAATCCGCGTGATCGTGGTCGTCTTGCCAGACGGCGACGAGGTTCGTTCCACGGTGACCACCGGGTCAATGGTCTCCACGCTCCGGGCGAACTGATACCCGGCAGAAAAGGCGACGCGGATCGGGAAGTCAGAGTCCTTGGGCGTGATCTGATAATAAAATCTCGGCATGACATCTTCGTAGCCCCAAGGACCACCAAACGGATCGGTAAACCCCAAAGAAACCCCGACGGCTGCCCCCGGGAAAATGCCAAAGAGGAATTGGGGTTCGATGCCATAATCGAACTGACTGCCCGTCTTCGCCGCCTCGAAGCTGCCGATGAGCACACCGTTGTACATCTCAGGCAGATAGAAATCCTGGAGGACGAGAAAGTCCCGGCCGTGGTGCGCCCGGGCCTCGGTTCCAACGCCCGCCACGAAAAGGGCGGTAAGCAAAAGTCGCAGAGAACGGTGCATGGCGAAGCGAGTCACGAGGGAAGCGAATCGTAAGGAAGTCAAGAAAGAGAAAAGAGGGGCCGCGGAGACGGATCCGCCGCGGCCCCAGGATTCAAACCGTCACCTCAAGGCGCGCTTGGCGCCAAGGGTTCCAGAAGCACTTTGCCCGACCGCATCGGACTAGTGCGCAGCGTCGTCACCGGAGGACCGGCTTGCGGCAGTTCCGGCAAGAGGAAGAACCCAAACAACTTCGGCACAGCGCCATCATGGACGATCATGCCTTGGAATGGGGTCACCCGGGTGTTCGCCCCATCGACCAACGTGAACTGCCCCGTGCTCGCTCCCGTCAGCCTGGTGCGCACGCCCGGAGCGGTGAACGGACGGCGGGTCACCAACCGCACCTGCCCCGGATTCGCCCCAATCACCAAAGCCGTTTGCGCATCGCCCTGCTTCACTTCGACGTTGGTATCCAATCCGGTTTCCGGAGCCCCGCCATCGCGGAACGTCAACCGAGCGTTCCCCGTCGTGGAATTCGCAGCCAGCCCCAAGAGAGTCCGCGGTTCCTGCGTGCGCAGGATGCGACGCCCGATCGCTTCCAAGTTCACCGGACCAAAACCTTCCTTGTAAACCCGTTCGCGGGAAGCGGCGGGCAAGGCGGATTTAAACCAGTCGAGTTCGGAGAGACGCAAGTCACCTCCGCCCGAATCCCCGCCTTGGATGGCCACCAAGCCGAGGAACGACCCTCCGTTGCGATACAGCGGAATGAAGACGGAGAGATTCCCTTCGACTTCGACCGGCCCAGCGAACGTCGCCTTGGTATTGTCCGCCAGCCGAAGCGTTCCCGACGCCCGGCCGAGGCTGTTGATGACCAGTGTTCCGAAGGAATAGCCCTGCGGCACGGCTGAGTTGGACGCGTCGTCACCTGTGGGCGCAAGCGCAAAGGTGTGATCCCCCGCGAAGTCCGCCGGAGTCGCCACCGGCTGCCGCGCCGTAAACGCCACCGACTCCCCGCCGAAGCGGACGGTTCCTACAGCGACCCGATTGGCACGAATCACCGTGTCCGTATCCCTGCTCGCGCGGATGGTGAAATCAACCTCCACGGGCTCACGTCCCCGCACGGGGAACTCGATGCGCCCGGTGGTGGTTTTCGTGTCCGCACTATCCTGGACCACGGTCAGCGACTGGCTGCCACGATACGTCGCGCCACCGAGACGGAGCGTCGCCGAAAAGGCGCCTTGATCCGTGGAAGTGAGGGTGATCAGGCCACCCAGCAGCTTGTTGAGCGCTGGAGAACGCTCCACAATCCCAACGAACCTTCCCACCGTTCCCTCAGGCATCGGGTCGATGACAAGATTCAGGTTGACCGGAGTGCTGGAGCCAGCGGCGTTGACCAACTGGATCGAAATCGGGAAGGTTCCCGAAACCAGCGGCCGTCCGCTGATCGCGCCGGTTTGCCGGTCGTACGACAGTCCACGCGGCAAGCCGGTGATGACGTAGCGGCTGTTCGGCACCGCGCCCAGTGGCAAGTTAGCCTGGTGGCCGATGGTGAGGTTGGGCAGACTTGGGCTGGTCAACTGCGGCGGCGCCACTACCGTCAGAACCGCCGGCCGGCTCCGCTCCCATCCCGCGGGATTGCGGATTTCCGCGACATACGTCCCGGCATCGGCGCCCGTGGTGACCGGGATGGTCAACTTGGCCGCCGTCGCGCCGGCGATCGGGCTGCCATTGTGGAACCACTGAATCTGAAGGTTCGCGCCGCTCGCGCCCACTTGGAACGAGGCGGGTTTGCCTTCCACCACGGTAACGCCGCGAGGCTGCCCCGTCATCGTAGGAGCGTCGAAGCGCGGTGTGGAGGTTGTCCAGGAGAACGAGAAACCTTGCCGGTCCAGATCCTCGTCACCGGCATTGCTGCCGAGGGCAAACGTGTAGTTGCCTGGCGTCAGCGTCCAGGAACGGGTCACGGTGTCGGCGGTGGAGTTGTCCAGGTGATCCAGGTATTGGAGATCCGGCGCCCAGGCCACGTTGCCACGGTTGTTGTAAGTGTGATCATCAGCTCCATGGTTGTCCCAACCGCGCCACAGCGTGAGCGAGGGGAACATCGACTCCGTATCGGCCTTGCGATCCGGCAGCGCCTGCGTCGGCCAGGGGACATTGGCATTGCGCGCCATGGTGACGTTGAAGGTCAACGGCTCCGTCACCAGTAAGGCGAGCCAACGGGAGGTGTGGGTCCAACCAACCGGCGGCTCCCCTTCATCGAACAAGTCGTCGTCCTCCCAACTCCAAGAACCCACATAGTTCGAGACGCTGCCGCTGCTGCCGCGTCCGGCGGTGACCACCCATGAGTATCCGATTCCACCCGCCGCTGGATCCCCTGTGTAAACCGGCGCATAGGCCGCTGCGGAGTAGGTCAGCTTAAATCCCTGGCGGTTCGGATTCGTGGCGGGCGCATTGCTCCCAAGGGCCACCGAGTAACGCCCCGCAGGCAGACGCCAGGTGCGGGTGATGGCTTCCCTGGTCGAGTTGTCCACATGGGCAAAATAGCGGAC
>CAMCXS010000130.1 GCA_945883495.1 Akkermansia muciniphila | reverse complement strand
AGGGTGAGGGTGAGGGTGAGGGTGAGGGTGAGGGTGAGGGTGAGGGTGAGGGTGAGGGTGAGGGTGAGGGGGCCGGAGGCGCCGGAATCACAGTCATCCAGAAATCCGCCGCTTCATTGATCAAATAATCGCCCCGCGATTCCTCGTTCTGCCAAGTGCGGACGATCGGTTGGGGCTCGGCGCTGGCGGCCTCGCCGGTGGGGCGGAGATGGAGGTGAAATGGTCCTTGGAACGCCTTGGCGGTTTCCGCCGCGCTGAAGGTAATCTTGAGGGGACCCGTCTTGGCCGGGATCGCTTCGGCCTTCCAGGTCACGCCTTCGGGCAGATCCGGGCAGACCAACTCCAAGCCCGCCGTATGGCCATCCTCCCGGGTCAGATTGACTGTGAGTTCGGCGGTTTTTCCCGCGTTGAGGATGAGGCTGTCGGCGGTCGTGGAGGCCCGGAACGTCGGCACGATCGGGCCCACCGCCAATTGGTACCCCATGCCCGCCCGGCCGAACCGGTCGCGGATTTCCACCTCAAAGAATCCGGCTGGCTCCACCGTGATGTCGCTGGACGCATCCGGTTTCGAACCGGCGTCATCGACCTCGCGCAACAGGGCGCCATCGGCCTTGAAGATCCGCAACACCGGATCGGTCAGGAGGTGAATGGATCGGGCTTCGACGCGAACCCGGAGTTTCGTGCCGGCGGCGGCTTCGATGCGATACCGGTCGCGCTCACCCGCCGTTTTGAGGAAGCCTTGCAAACGATGTGGCGCCTTGATCGGAGGTGGCGGGGAGGCTTCCATCGAGTCCGGTTGGGGAAGGGCATTCGGGATCGGCTCCGTTTGCAGCCGCAACCGGTAGACCTTGTCCTTGTCCCCGGCGAAACTGACTTCGGCGCTGGCCTTGTGGGCGATGGCGCTGAGCTGCAAAAGGTGATCGCCAGATGCCTCAACGGGAAGGGAAAACTCCGGATCAAGGTTGTGGCTGTCGCTCGCAAGGACGAGTTCCCGACCATCGGGCGCAATCAAGTGGAGGTAAGGATCGATCTCACTCCGCAATCCGTAGGCCTCGAGCCGGGCGGACAACGTCTGTCCTTTTTTGAGCGGCAGGCGGAAGAAATCGACATCGCCACGCCGTTCCAAGACTCCAAAAATCGTCGCCGGAAGGCTTGCGACTGTCTGGGCCTCGCTGGCGCGATCGTTCTTTGGGTTCTCCAGCGCGTCTGGCCCCGGGCCGAGCACAAAAATCCGGGCATCGCTGCCGCCCGCCTCATTGTATAGGCGAATCAGGACCGGACCCGGCGTCGCGTCCGGTGGGGCGGAGATCTTGAGTTTCCCTTTCTCCGGCAGGGGCTCCAGCTTCACCGCTGCCGAACTGCACCAAGCTTGAACCGGCCAAACCGTGGCGCCCATGGCTTCCACGGTGGTTTCCGCACCGATCGCCAGCCCGGCGGGATGCAGCGCGCTCAGTTTCGGGGGAGAGGCCGCGAAGAGGGGACTGGCCAAGACGAACAGCAGGACGGCAACCGGCCTCACGCGAACAACTCCTTGATGAGCTGACCGCGATCGATCAGTTGAATCGGCCGGTTCGCAGTGTCGTGGAGGATCCGGGTGTGATCGATTCCCATTTTTGTATAAATCGACGCCGCGAAATCCTCGGGCCGGTAGACGTTCTCGTTGGCGTAATAGCCCTTCACGTCGGTCGCGCCGACGATTTGGCCACCAGGAATCCCCGCTCCCGCCATGAGGACGGACATGGCGAACGACCAGTGATCGCGCCCTCCCTTTTCGTTGACCTTCGGGGTGCGGCCAAACTCACCCAGGAGGACGACGAGCGTTTTGTCTAGCGTACCGCGTTGGTGCAAATCGTTGATGAGGGCGGCGACGCCTTGGTCCGTCTTTGGCAGGGCCTCGTCCTTGAGCTTGGGGAAGATCTTTTCGTGGTGATCCCAGCCGCCGTAGTAGACCGTGACAAAGGGGACGCCGGCTTCGGTCAGACGACGGGCGAGCAGCAACCGTTGCCCCACGTCGTTGCGGCCGTAGGCGTCGCGGACGGTATCCGGTTCCTGGGAAATGTCGAAGGCGGCTTGCGCCCCGGGCGAGTAAACGAGCCGATAGGCTTGCTCGTAATACGAATCGAGCGCCACCGCCGGGTCCTCGGCCACGGTGTCTTGAATGCGGGTCAACCGGTCAAGCTCTTCGCGGAGTTGGCGGCGGCTGCCGGCGCGTTCCGGATCGAGTGATTTGGGGATGCTGACGTCCCGAACACGGAAGTTTTTCCCGTTTGGGCTATCAGAAATGACGAAGGGAGCGTGGCTTGCCCCCAGGAAACTCGGGCCTCCAGAACGCGCCATTTGCCCCAGGCTGAAGTAGGCCGGCATGCCGTTGACGACCCCGCGTTCCGACGCTACCACCGAGCCCAGCGATGGGTGAAAGGTGACAAACGCACCGCAACCGACCGGAACTGGCGTGGGCCGGCCCGTGGTGAGGTAATGATTCCCGGCCCCGTGGTTGTTCTGGTTGTGGGCGATCGAGCGGATCACCGTAAACTTGTGGAACGTCTTGGCCAGGTTCGGGACGTGCTCGGAGAAGTGGACGCCGGGCACGCTGGTCGGGATCGATTTGAATTCCCCGCGAATGCCGTCCGGAGCGTCGGGCTTGGGGTCGAACGTCTCGTAGTGACTCGGGCCTCCATCGAGCCAGATGAAGATGCAACGCGTATCGGTGCCGGTGGCGGCTTGTGCCCGGAACTTGAGCATTTCCGTCAGGGAAAGTCCGCCCAAGGTGGCGAGCCCGGTTTGGAGAAAATCGCGGCGGCCGATGCCGTTGCAGTTTCGATTCATGCGTGGCTGACTTAGTGGTTGAAAACAAATTCGGCGGAATTCAGGAGCGCCCAGGCCAGGTCTTCGGTCGCTTTGCGGCGATCTCCAGAGGCAGGGAAAATCTTGGCGGCGATGGCACTCTCCTCAGGATTGGGCAGCCGGGAGAAGGCGCGAAGATACAATTCCTCGATCAAGGCCGGGGTTGGCGTTTGACTGGCGGCGAGTTGACCCGCCAGGCTGTCGCTCTGCGCGAGTTTGTTGACCAGCGTTTCCGAGTTCAAGAGATGCAGCGTCTGCGTCATTGTCGGGTTGAGCACGCGTTCGCACGGACAATCCGCGCTGGAGTCGGGCCGGCCGAAGGTGTCGAGGAAAACGGACGGGAGCTTGTTGTTCCAAGTTCGCACTGCCCGGGAATCGAGCGGCAAACCGTCGAACGCATCGCGCACTCCGGTGACGTCGCACACGGCGTCGAGCATCACCTCGGCTGGCAAACGGCGGCGCAGGCTCCGCGAGAAGTTGGTGTTGTCCGCCAGATTTGTGTCATTCGGCAACGAACTGGTTTGATAGAGGGCGGAACGCAAAATGCGCCGCATGACATGTTTGAAGTCGAACCCGTGCGCCGCAAAGTCCTGCGCCAGCCAGCTCAAGAGTTCATCATTGGTCGCGGGATTTGATTCCCGGAAATCGTCGACTGGATGAACGATCCCGCGTCCGAAAAACTCGCACCAAATCCGGTTGACCGTCGCTTTTGCGAAGTAGGGATTGTCCGGCCGCGTCATCCAATCCACGAGCACGGAACGAGGATCCACTCCGTTGGGGATCGGAAGTTCCTCGCCGCCGGGCGGTTTCGGTTTCATCACGGCGCCGGTGACGGGATGCGTCGTCTTGCCGCCGGGCTCGAACCACCAATCCTCCGGTTCTCCGGAAATAGGGGCGGAGATGCCCTGTCCCTTGCTCTTCAGGCTGCTGAAGAAGGCGGCCATTTGGTAATAATCGTCCTGCCCCCATCTCTCGCTTGGGTGATGGTGACACTTCGCGCAATCGAGCCGGACACCTAGGAAGATCCGGCTTACGTAAGCGCTGAGCATCTCCGGATCGCGTTGGTCCCGGAAGAGCGCGACGGGGCCATCCCGGTGCGTATTGCCCTGCGCGGTCAATAACTCGCGGGCGAACTGATCATATGGCGTGTTCTCCTGGAACTTGCGCCGGATCCAGTGATCCAGCAAATAGACCGGTTTGACTCCAATCCTCTGCGTATTGCCCACCGTGATGTCCCGCCATTTTGTGGCCCAGTGATCCGCCCAATTCGGCTCGGTGAGCAGTTCTTCAATCAACCTCGCCCGCTTGTCCGGGGAGGCGTCGGCCAGAAAGGCTCGGGCGCGTTCCGGAGAGGGGAGACGTCCGGTGGTGTCGAGACTGGCCCGGCGCAGAAATTCGGCATCGCTGCACGGCTGGCTCGGGAGAATGCCCAATTCGCGAAATCGCTTCCAACTGAGACGATCGATTTCGTTGCGCACCGGCAAGTTGGCATACGCCGTTTGCGGCAAGGTCCGGTCCGGCGGCACCGCCACCCTGGCCACCGCGACCCGGTCGAGATAACGCACAATGACCACGCCGTCCCCGGGGGTGTCTCCCACTTGCAGGAGACCTTCTTCGGAGACATCGACGAAGGTCTGCAACGGGGCTTGGAATTCGCAATGCTCCGTGACCACGCGCTGCGAGCCATCGGAAAAATGGGCCGTGACCTGGATCGGCTGTTGTTGCCCCTTGCGGTAAAGCCCGCGTTCCGGCTTGACTGAAATGGAGGCAAGCGATGGTTCGCCGGGAATTTCCATCGGCGCGCCTTGCCGGATCCAGTCGGCCAGGATCTTGTAATCGTGGGAACCGGCTTTGATGCGTTCCCCGCCCTCGTGATCGACTTGCTTGCTCGCCTTGAGCAGCAGCAGGCTTTGCTCGGGCGCGGCAGGGAAGATGCGGCGGCCCCGGGCGTTGCGGGTGATCTCACGGTAGTCCGCGGCGGGATCGAATCCGAAGATGGTCAGTTGAAATCCATTCTGGCCGCCTTGTTTCGCGTGGCAAGAGCCCGCATTGCAGCCATTGCCGCTCAAGATCGGAAGGACGTCGTTGCGGAAGCTCACCGGAGCGGGCGCAGCCTCCCCGGCCCACGTCGGCGTGGCGAGGAAAGAGACCGCGAGGAAGCGCCAGGGGGTTCGGAGCATCCTCCCCTACACGGAGGGGGAGGATGAAATCTTCCGCCGGAGCACCAAGCGGGACGACTCCCCAGAGCGCTCCGGGGGAGGGCTCCCAGCCCAGCAGGCGCTCCCGGACCAGGCGCTACAGGTTCAATTTACCGAGCTCCGCCAAAAGGTCGTCCAACGCAATCGGCTTGCGCAGTACGGCCGATCCTCCTTCATGGAGGGCGGCTTGTTCCATCTCCGAATAACCCGTCATGAAAATGACTGGCAGGTGCGGGAGTTGAGATTTCACCTGACGGTAAGCCTCCACCCCGTTCATGCCTGGCATCATGATGTCCATGATGATTGCTCCTGGCGACGATTGCCTGACGAGCGACAAGGCTTCCTCCCCACTCGTGGCCGAGCGCACCTGGTATCCGCTGGCGCGGAGCAACCGGGCAAGGCTGCGGACCAGGTCCGGCTCGTCATCGACGATGATGATGTCATTAGGTCGAGCTGAGGACATGGGGAGAACGGACCGGAGATGGCAAGGTAAGTCGAAAGCTGGTCCCCATTCCTGATGAACTCTTTACGGTGAGGGTGCCTCCGTTGAGCTTGGCGTAGCGCTGACAAATGGCCAATCCCAGGCCAATTCCTCGGGTTTTCGTGGTGAAGAGGGGGTCGAAGATCTTAGATAGGTTGCCGGGATCAATTCCGCAACCTGTATCGCTGACAATCACGCTGATCCCTTCACCGGCTAGCGGATCCACCGTGATTCTCAACTCCCCACCGCCGGGCATCGCCTGAATCGCGTTCAGAAACAGATTCGATAAAAGGCGGGAGATTTGTCCCGGAGTCCCGTAGACCTTTGTCGTTGCCTCTACATCGCAATGCACTTGCACGCCTTGAGGAATCCGCAACGACCGCAGCGTCTCGTGGATCGTTGTCGCCAAGAAGAACTCCACCTTCGTGCCCACGGGTTCGCGGACGAAGTCGAGCATCTCGGAGATGATGTGATCCGAATTGGCGATCGCCCGCTCCATCTCCGCGAGAGCGTCTTGCGTCTCCGGGTCTGCCTGCGGTTGGGTCAGTTTCAGGTAGACGAGGTTGTTTCGCATCACGGACAACGGCGTGCGGAGTTCATGAGCGACGCTTCCCGCCAGCTGGCCCAAGGCCGCGAATCGCTCCCGGCGGAGCAGCTCATCTTGAGTCAGGCGCAGTTCATTGAGCGCGGAGGCGAGGCGCAGTTCCGTCTCCTTACGGTCCGTGATATCGACGGTGGTACCCAACACCTTTAGCGGTAGCCCCTGATCGTCGAAGATGAAAAGGCCCTTTCCCGAGTGCCAATGCACGCTGCCGTCAGGCCAAATTACGCGGAAATCGCCCTCGTAGGGCCTGCCGGTTTGCATGCAGTCACGCAACTGGGCTTCGACGCCCGCCAAGTCCTCGGGATGGCACCGGGCTGCCCAATCCTGATAGGTGTAGTCCCGATGAGGATCTTTTGACTTGGGGTCGAGTCCCAGCAGCCGGATATGTTGCTCGGTCCAGACGACTTTGCCGGTAACGGGCTCGTATTCATACATGCCGACCCCCGTGCCGCTCGCGGCCAACGCGAGCCACTGTTCACTGGCCCGGAGCTCTCGTTGCAGGCGCGTGCGTTCCAGGGTGGTGGCAAGCTGCTCGCAGATTGTTTGCAGGGTATCGATCTCGCCTTCCTGGAAGTGCGACTGCTGTCGCGAGAAAAACGCGATGGTGCCCAACACGCGTTCTCCGGCGCTAAGGGGGAAACCTGCGGCACAACGCACACCGGCTTCCACCATTTCTTGCCATTCCTGCCCGGCGCCCCGCTGCATGTCCTCCAAAATCAATGCGGACCGTCGTTCGGCCACTAGCAGGCAGAAGGAATACCCTACTCGCTGATCTTCCATTAGGCTGCGATCTTCTTCCGTGCGGCCGCCGGAGCTCCCCAGTTCCAACGGAGTCGCCAAGCGGTAATAGCAGAACATTTCCGTGTGGAACACACTGCGGATCTCCTCGTAGAGGCTTTGCACCAGACCCGCCTCGGTGGCGGCCCCCGTGATGAGGAGTTGCGAGGCTCTCGTCAATAGGTTGAGTTCACGGTTGCGAAGCCGCAATTTCTCTTCCGCCCGTTTCCGATCGGTAATGTCCGTGGCCACACCCACCACCTTCAGTAGGTGGCCGCTGGGATCGAAACTTCCTTGCCCGACTTCCTCGAGCACCCGGATTCCGCCATCTCTCCGAAGGATCCGGTATTCGGTCCGGTAGCTCGGGGCGGCGGACGTCAAGGCATGGAGGGTCGCGACGAAGCGGTCGCGATCCTCATCCAGGATGCAGTCAAAGTATCGTTGCCCCAAGCCGCGAACCGCCTCTTCCCCGCCGAGATCCAGCACGGAGGCGCAACTGGCGGAACGCACGACTTGGTCCGTGCGAGAATCCCATTCAAACGTGAAGGAATTGCTCACCAAGAGCGCCTGCTGGATCCGCTCCTCGCTGCTGCGCAACGCGTCCAGGATCGCTGCCGGTGCATGGATGGGCTGAGGTTCGGTGCGGTCCAAATCGAGCCCTCAACATATCTCTTACGGCTTGGTTCGCAATCCCTGGCTCGGCAGGGACGCGTTTCGGGGGGGAATGGAACTGATGGTCAGAAAGGGCGGAATGCGTGGGCGATTCCGCTACGAGAATGAATTCTGAGTAGCGGAATTCCCAAGAATTCCGTTCCAGCGTCCATCACAATCACTCAGACCCACGCGTTTCCGTTCACGCCACCGCCGCGATCTCCCAGCCTTGGCGATAGTCACGCCGAATCCAGTGATTCGACTCCTCTAGGTTGGAGATGCGGAGATTGGCCGCATCCCAGTCGAGTTTTTGCCCCCGGTAGCGGACCGCGATGTTCCCCAGCAAGACCGCTTCCGTGAGCGGCCCTGCGTAGTCGAAGCCGTCGCTCGGTTGCACGCCGCTGACGATGCCGTCCACCCAGCCGTGATAGTGGTCGAGACCTGGAAGTTTCGCAGGCTCTTCCGTCACCAGTTTGCCTTCCCGGTAAAGACGAGGGGGCGCCACGTGGGGAAGCACCAAGCTACCGGTCTGCCCGATGAAGAGGCTGCCGCTGCTGGGGAGGCCTTCGTAGGCAGGAAGCTGGCTGCCCTTGATGCTTGGCAGCCGTCCGCCGTCGTACCAAGTAATCTTCAGTTCCGGACCCACGGTGCTGGGGAGGCCTGGGAACGTGTAATGGACCACGTTCTGCGCTGGCCAGACCTCATCGTTCATCCCGCTGTGGTCGGAGCACTGCACCGAGACCGGCGGCTTGTCGATGCGCAACGCGGTGAAGACGGGATCGAGAATGTGACACCCGAAATCCCCCAACGCTCCGTTGCCGAAGTCTTGCCAATCCCGCCAACCCCAGGGATGGTAAACCCGGTGGCCACCCGCGTACGGCCGGAAGGGAGCGACCCCGAGCCAGGCGTCCCAGTCGAGTGTTTCGGGAACCGGCATCTCCGCCGGCCGGGAGATGTGATACGACTTCCCGTGACCCGTCGCGCTGCACCAGGAATGCACTTCCTTAATTTTGCCGATCTCGCCATCCTGAATCCACTTCGTCCCCGTGCGGTAGAATTCGTGGGAGTGGATCTGATTCCCCATCCGGGTGATGACGCCGGATTTCTGGGCTTGCAATCGCACCTGTCGCGCCTCCCAAACGTTGTGAGTCAGCGGCTTCTGGCAATGCACATGGATTCCTCGCCGCAAGGCATCCAAGGTGATGAACGCGTGCATGTGGTCCGCCGTCGAGACCGTCACGCCGTCGATTTTTCCTTCCATTTCCGCGAACATCCGCCGCGAGTCCTGAAACCAACGCGCTTCCTTGTGTTCGTGGCGCGCCCGTTCCATGCGTGCGCGGTCGATGTCGCACAGTCCCACGATGTCGACCTGCGCATGCGTGCGCATGCTGGTGAAGTCGGACCAGCCTTTGCCCTCCGTTCCCACCGCCGCCAGCTGGACGCGGGAGTTGAGATTTTGTCCTCGGACGATAGCGGGGAAGCCCAGGGCTCCCGCTCCGATTGTTTGCATCCAGCGGCGTCGTTGCATGGCAGTGAGTGGGGTTTTGCCGGACACGTGCCCAGTTGGGCGATTCTATCCCGCCCCCAAACAACGCACTCTGTAAGCTGCAGCCCCCGTCACTCAGAGAGTTTTCGCGGCGTCGCGCAGAGCAGCCACCAGTTCCTCGACGGTCCAGGTCTCGTCCGTGAAGATCTTCGTGATCCGTCCCGTGGTATCCAGAACCACGGTCCGCAAATTGTGCTGCATGGACGCCGTGGGATCGTCCGTGTAGCGAAGGTCTACGTCCGCGGCGATGTCCTTGATCGTGCAACAACTGTCGGAGCTGAGCAGGCGCCAACGGGATGGGTCATAGCCGTAAGCTTGGCCGTAGGCCTTCAGCTTCTCCGGGGTGTCGTGGAAGGAATCAAACGAGATCGTCAGGAGCTGCCAATTCGATGGCGCCGCCGGGTCGGCTTTCAACGCTTCGGACACTGCCGCGAAGTTGCGCATCATTTTGGGGCAGGCCTCCGGCATCGCGCACCGCGTGAACACGAACGTCAACGCCACCGCCTTGCCCCGGCTGTCGCTCAATCGGACCGGTTCTCCGGCGTCGTTGAGGAATTCACGATCCGGAAGCAAATCGCCCACCTTCAACGGATCCCGAGGCGGAGCCGTCGCTACTGCGCGAGCTGAAGGACTCGCCAACCGCTTCTTGCCCGTCGCCACGATGTTTTCGATCCACGACTCGAAGCCATCGACGATGTAATCGAACAAGATTTCGTCGCCCGTGGCCAACGGCTTCAATTCCGAAGGCCGGGCCGCCCGGAACGGCATCACCATGGCCGGCATGTGGTCCGGGATGGTTTCATGATCGATCACCGCCACTTCGGCGCCTTTGGTTTGCAGGAAAATGCCTTTCACCCGGAAGACTTGGGCTTCCGGCGAGCGTTGCGGCGGCTCCACGCAGATCGCGATCGAAGCCAAAACCGCGACGGCGAACGAGGTCCATCCGGCGGTGCGGGCGAGTTTGGGGTTGTGCATTCGGGCCAGGGGTTCGATGAAGTTCGTAACAGATTACGATGATTCGTTCAGTTTCGCTACGTCAATGCGGCATCTCCCTCGCGGCTCTGGCCGTCCTGGGTGGTTGTGGCCCCAAGCCGGCGCCTGCTCCCGAAGTGCGCGTTTACCGCGAAGTCGGCGAGTTCAGCCTTACCGATCAAACTGGAAATACCCGAACCGCGGAGTCGCTCCAGGGCAAAGTCTGGGTGGCGAATTTTGTGTTCACCTCCTGCACGGCGGAGTGCCTCATCCTCAGCAAGCGGATGTCCAATCTCGAAAAGCGCTTCGCGGCGAATGACCACGTCGCCTTTGTCTCGTTCACCGTCGATCCCGGAACCGATACCCCGGCCCGGCTCGCGAAATACGCGAATCTGTACGACGCCGGGGAGCGGTGGACTTTCCTTACTGGGGAACGGGCCGTCCTGGATTCGCTAATCAAAGAAAGGTTCCTCCTCCCGGTCGCCCAATCTTCAGAAGAGGCGGTCGCGCTGCAACAAGCGTTGCTCATCCACAGCGACCGGTTTGCCATCGTAGATCGCAAGGGCGTGGTCCGCGCGTATGTGAACGGCATGCAGCCGGAAGCGGAGGCGCAGGCGGCGGAGATTATCGATCGGCTCTTGAACGAGTGAGCAAAAAAAATCTCCGGCGGAGGTCGCCGGAGATTTGGAAAAACGAATGGAGCGGGAGAACTTCTTATTGAGGAAGACCGGACGCGGCCCACGTTTCGAGTTCGGCGCGGGTCACTGGAGCCGTGATTTTCTTGTACTTCTCACGCCAAGCCTTGGCTTGGTCTGCGGTGATGAGATCCGTTTTGCCACCGTAAGTGTTGCGCACGTAGGTCAGAACGGCGGCCAGGGAAGCGTCGTCCAGGGCGGCTTCCAGCGGCATCATGATTTGCATGAACTTGGCGTCTTCCTTTTTGATACCTTTCATCACGGCGATCGCCATGATTTCTGCGGACTCGGCGTTCACCAACTTGGAATCAGCATAAGCCGGAGCCATCTTCATGGGGCCAGCCATCATGCCCTTGCCGTCGAGGCCATGGCACGCGCCGCACACCATGTATTTCTGCTTGCCCAGTTCCATCGCGGCGGCCTTGTCGTCGGCCGAGCTCAGGGCGGGGAAGGAGAGCCCCAGGACGAAGAGGAGAAGAGAAGCGCTACGTTTGATCATCGGATTGTTGGACTAGAGACGGTTATCGATTGATTTGTGTTCAGAAATGGCGAGCCGCGTCCCATATCACCGGATCGCCTCCCGCTCAACTCGGAATACGCTGGTTTTGCCCGAAAGAGCGCAGAAAATGAAACTCGCTGAAAAGAATAGTTTTCAACCGCGAGAAACGAGCTAGCTTGCAGGCCCGTCGCACTTCGCGGCGCTGGCAAGCGGGGTGTAGCGCAGTCTGGTAGCGCGCTTCGTTCGGGACGAAGAGGCCGCAGGTTCGAATCCTGTCACCCCGATGTTCTCACTTGGCTCGCTTCAGGTCGCGGAGTCCGTGCCTCAGAGAGCTCACGTTACGTTGAGCCGCGGCCCGTCAGGAGCCAGCCACTGGGCCGTTTGACGAGGGTGACGGTGAGCGAGATTTGTTCTCCGGAGCGAAGCGTGGCGGTGCCGGGGATGATCCGGCGGCTTGAGGACGCCACGATCGGCTCGCCTTGCCAGCGGACGTTGCGGATTTGGTCGAGCCCAGGATTGGCGGTGGCGGAGCCGGCGCTGCGCCGGAGGTTCGGTTTGAGGAGTCCCTCCCCGGGGGTGCCAGAGAAAAGATTCCGGGGGCGCAGGTCACGAACCCGGAGGATGCGCGGTGGATTCGAGCCGGAGCGGCTCGCCTCGGCGAGTTTGGCCGTCTCAATGCACAACAGCTCCGCGATGTAGTCCGCGTGGGTTTTGCGCATCCGCAACGTCTGGGCCTCCAGGTGAGCCGGATCCGAGCCATCCAAGACGCGGAGCCAGCGATGATGCTCAATGTCCTGTTCAAGTTGGGCCAACACGGATGCGACGTCGTCAGCCGAAGCGGCGGAGCGGCCAGGCAAAAGCAGGGCCGAAGTCAGGAGGAGGAAAGGGATCATGGCGGAGACGGCAAAGAAAAAAGCCGCAACTAGCGGGACGCATACCGGCCGGAAAATCTTCACACGCGGCCCGTGCCGCTGTTTCCACAGTTCTTCTGACAGGCTCGCAAGTTAGCCTGGAGGTTCAACGGTGTTTCGATTACGAGCACGAGCACGAGCACCGCTTCGCTGAGCACGAGGGAAGAAGCGAAGGGCCGATGGAAGGAGACGAAGTTCATTTTCAATCTCGTGCTCGTAATCGAGTTTGAATCGGTTCATCAAAACTCCCACTCCACCAAGCTTGGTCCCCTCGCTTCCGCCCCGTAAGCTGGATCAAGTTATTTGGGAGGATGAAGAGTCTCTCGCGGGAGTGATTGCACGCAACCGGTCTCACGACAGGCCCTATCGCGGGAGTGATTGCACGCAACTGGTCCCACGACGGTCCCTCTCGCGGGAGTGATTGCATGCAATCGGTCCCACGACGGGCCCTTCGCGGGAGTGGTTGCACGCAACTGG
>CAMCXS010000129.1 GCA_945883495.1 Akkermansia muciniphila | reverse complement strand
GCACCAAGGATCAGGCGAGACAGGAATTTTGGACATTTCCGGTGATCCACCTGGAGGATGGCGCGTCCGTCCTACCCGCAATATGTGTGAACCCGCACTCTCTTTGTGCCTTAGTGGCTTTGTGCGAAGATTCCATTTCCGTCTTTAGGTTGATCGTTCGGATGCCGAGAGATGGGCAAACTCGGGACGTTGATCCGCTCCCGAAAGCACCCGTTCGAGCTGCGTGGCGATTTCCGTCTTGAGCTGGCGCGGCAAGCCATCGAAGGACCGGGAGTAAATCATGTAGCTGCAGCGCGGGCGATGACATTGCCCATGTGCCGGTCGCTTCCATGCGTGCCGGTGACATACCAGCCGCCCCAACGCTCGCGCAACGGACTCTGCTGGCCGCTGAGGAAGCTGCCTTCACTAAGGATCGGTTGACCTGCGTCATCGGTATAAACGGACCGGACCAGCATGCCGCGGACGTCTTCGGTCCGGGAGCTTTCGTGGCAGTTGAAACAGGTCTCGCTGGTGGCCAATTCGGGGATCTCGCGCGGGCGGCTGGGCACGCTCAGGGTGTAGAATTGTGGCCCGTTCTCTGGATCGATCCCGATCAGCTCAACCAAGCCGTCTTGGCACCAGCCTACGTACACTTCTTCCGAGAAATAGATCGCGCGCGGTGTGGCCGGGCTGATGAGGGAGTTCTGCAGGCTGGTTTTGGAGAAAACCAGCACCTGGGAGGCGGGCGAGACGTCGAGTTCCCGCAGCAACTGTCCGAGGAAGGCCCGGGGGCTGCTGGCATCCAGGACCACCTCGCCACGCTGCAGGCGTTTCCCGAGGTGCGCCACCGGATCCGCTGCGTTCGCGGGCGCCAAACCGAGCCAGGCGAGGTGCGCTACAAAGTGCGCAGCGAAGGCCAATTGGGCGGTCGAGAGAATCATGGGAAGAGAGGGTGCCCCAAAGGCGGGTGGATCGCCAACCATGCGTTGCGCTTCCGGATGGCAGGAAAGGCGAAGAAAAAAATGCGCAACGTCCCCGTGAGCTTGCGGTTCATCCTTTCATGAAAATCACCCGAGTTCTCACTTTCTTCACCGCGACTGCTCTGGCGGGCGCCAGTTCCCTATGGGCCGCGGACCGAGACCGCCCTTCAGAGGAAGGCGCCGGCAAACCTCCGATCCGCCGTGACGGCGATCGCCCTCCTGGAGGACCGGGCGATCACGGGCCTGGACCGCGCCGTGAAGTGCCGCCGAAGTTCAGTGATATCGACGCCGACCAAAGCGGCGACATTTCCCAAGAAGAATGGGTGAGCTTTCACGTGAAGCGTGCCGAGCAACGCGCCAAGGAAGGCTTCAAATTCCTCGACGGAAACAAGGACGACAAGCTGGTGGAGGCGGAAATGCCCAAGCCGCGTCCTGACGGTGACCGTCCTCCGGGACGCCCGGATGGACCGCGCCCGCCTCGTGAAGGAGATCGCCCCGGCCCGCGTCCGGAAGGGGATGGACAAGCTCCGAAGCGCCCTCCGGTTGAGTAAGACCGGAGAGAGTCCAGGGAACCTCCCTGAACTGAGAGGAAACCCGGTGCTGGCTCAAGTCCACACCGGGTTTTTTGTGGCCCGGCTCAGGCCGCCGGGCTGTGTTGCCATTGAACGCGCGGAGCGTCGCTCCAGTTCGCTTCCAAGGTGAAGAAGTCGCGTCGCTCGGGATGGAAGACATGGACGATGACGTCCCCGTAGTCGAGGACAGTCCACTGGCTGTCCGTTTTCCCATCCACGCCGCGAGGGCTGCGCTCGTGCGAAAGACGGAGCTGCTCCTTAATTTCGTCCCTGATGGCGCGGAGGTGGGGTTTGGAAGTACCGGAGCAGATTACGAAGAAATCCGCGATCGAGGAGATGCCCCTGAGATCGAGAATGACGATATCGTCTGCCTGCTTCCGGTCAGCCACACGGGCGACCTCTTCTGCCAATTCGAGTGCGCTGATCAAGGATGGAGTGGTAAAGGCCAATGGGGATGATAGCGCCGCCGCTGGGCGCTGGCAATCCAGAAAATCATCACCACCTCAATGCCGACGGTGAGCCGCTTACTCTTGGATGCTGGCGGGGCTGGGGATCTCCCCGTTTTCGTAGGCCTCCCAGAGGGATTCCAAAAACGGGTCGGTCTGATCCAGCACGATGGCGCGGGCAAACAATTCAAAGTCGTCGGCGATATGGGCGGCGAGTTCGTGCTCGTCGGTGGCTTGGCTGGCGATCTGGAAGCTTTGCTCCCGGATTTCTTCGATCATCTCCTCGACTTCATCGCTGACGTCGCGGTCACCCCACTCCTTGTCCACCATGGTGAGGATGCGATTCCACTCGCGTTCAAAGGCTTCGTCTTCGCGCGCGGCGAGAATTTCGTCACAGTCGATGTCGCTGAAGACTTCCGGGGTCAGAACCCGCTCTTCGGTGATTGCGGCAAGGAGATCCGGCAGAGAGCTTTCCATGATTTCGGTGCGTGTGGTTTCGTTGTTTCTCCAACCACTTTCCCGGTTGGTCAAAGAAAAAACCCAACCTTCGCCACTGGGGCGAGGGTTGGGCCGCGGAATTCGAGCGATCGCGGACGGCGAATTACGCCTTTGCCCAGGGTAATTTCGTCACACCCGGCATGGCCGCGTTGTAGCTGCCGTCGGGATTGGGCGTGACGGGCGCCGGGCTGTCCCAGGTCAAATTGTCGGGAACGAGTTCAAAATTGCTCGCTGCCGCCTCCTCCCACGTCACTTCAACTCCCGAATAGGTCGCCAGCCGGCCCAGGCAGGCAGTGAAGGAGCTGTGGGCGCCGAAATAGGCGTTGTTGAGAGGCGTGCCGTTCTTGATGGCGGCATGGAGCCGGTCGTGCTCCACCTGGTAAGGGTCAGATGGCACGGCGTCACGGTCTTGCCGGAACTTCCAGAGGGTGTTGCCCTTGCGGTCGGTGATTTTGCCTTCGGAAAGGTAAAGAATTCCCTTGGTGCCATGGATCTCTTCGGCCACCCGGGGCCAAGTGCCCTTGATTTGCCGGCACTGGCTGTTCATCACCACCCCGTTCGCGTAGCGGAACTCGACGTAATGGTGGTCGAAGATCTCCCCGGTTTTCGGGCTCTCCCAACCGGTCCGGCAACCCATCCCCTGCGCGGAAACCGGGTGACCGCCCTTGTCGCTGTCCCCGCTCACGAACCAGTTGACCACGTCGATGTTGTGGACGTGCTGCTCCGCGATGTGGTCACCGCAAGTCCAGGCGAAGTGATACCAGTTGTGCATTTGGAACTGGAGTTCGCTCCAGCTCGGGTCCCGGGTGACGGTCCAGGGACGGCTGCCGTTCCACCAACACTGCGCGGAGACGATGTCCCCAATCAGGCCCTCTTCATGCACCTTCTTGAACGCCTCAAGGTAGACGTCTTGATAGTGGCGCTGAAGACCGACGACGACCTTGAGCCCCTTGGTGTCCGCCAGCTCCGCGGCTTTGAGCACCCGGTTGTAGCCGCGGGCGTCGGTGCAAACCGGCTTCTCCATGAAAACGTGCTTGCCGGCATTGATCGCCGCCTCAAAATGAAGCGGGCGGAAGCCGGGAGAGGTCGCTAGGACGACGATGTCCGACGATTCAATGACGTGTTGATAGGCGTCGAAGCCGACGAATTGCCGCTCGGCGGGAAGGTCCGCCTTGTCCGCTTTGCCGGATTTTTGCAGTTCTCCGAGAATCAGGTCCAGGCCACCAGCTTTGCGCTGGGGCATGCGGCCGAGGAGGCGATCTTCGAAAACGTCCCCAGCGGCCACCAAGTGAGCGGCGTCGTTGGCTTGCAGGGTTTGCAGCACAGCCTTGCTGCCCCGCCCACCGGTGCCGACGATTCCGACCTTGAGGCGGTCACTGCCCGCGACTTGGGCGCAGGCTTCAATCGGCAAGGAAACGGCCGCGGCTGCGGCAGCGGTGCCCGCCAGGAAGTTGCGACGGGAAGAGTTCGGCGCCGGGGCGGAAGGGGAATTTGCGGATGACGTCATAGTCGGATTTGCGTTGAAAAGGGGCTGCCGCTTCTTCGCTTGCAATGGCCGTCCGTTGGACAGGGATTTGCAAATTGGCAGGCAGCGGGCGCTTTTCCGCAAACTCCGCTACGCGCTTGCCCGGTGCCGGAGCGTGGAAGGAGCAACCCCGAACTCTGGAGATGGCTCAATTCCCTGACTCCGGCACATGATCGCGATGATGGCGAAGTGATGCACGAGGTGGGAGACAAGGAATTGCAATTCTCGTCCCAGGGTGGAGGTGCGCCATGGATCGACGCCAAATCCACAGTCAAGTTTCACGAGGACACTGGAGGATTCGTTCAATACCAACTGCCGGAGGCTCTGGATCGTCGCGCTGATGCGGTCGGCGGCAGCCTGCGGATCCGTCTCGCAATCGCCACCCCGGACGCGGGAATCGTAATCGATCCTCCCGGTGGCAAGGCCGATCAAGAAGGATTCAACGTGGTCAACGCAATGGCGCAGGTGTTGCCCGACGCTGGCCCCGTAGCAATGGGCGTGAGCACACGAGAAAGCGGGCGCGGATAGTCTGAGCGCGAGGGAGCGAGCCTCCTCAAGGTGGTATGTGCAGCTTTCAATCAGACTCATAGGCGGGAATGCTCCCACCGTTCCCTTAAGCCGCATCTTTGTCACTTCGCAAGTGACGTCTTCAGACAGCCCGGAGTAAGCTTGTCTACGGCCGGTAGTCGCGGATATTGCCGTTGAACGGGTCGATCTGCAAACAGTAGAAGTTCCGTGGGTTGGGGGAGTCATCCGCCACCATCGTCAAATACCAGCCTCCCCCTTGAGTGCTTTGAGTGCCCTGGTCGTTCTTTGGAAGATCGGTGGATCCATCAGGGCGGAAGCGGAAGGACCGGTATGGGACTCGGGCGATGTCGATGCCGAGGAGGGTTTTGGCATCCATCGTCCCGTTGCTAAGCCCCTGCAGGTTGGAGTCGAGGATCGATGACAGAGGGCGGGAAAGCATCACCGGATCGTTGAATCGGTAAACTTCCACTAGAGGAACGAGAACTCCCTGGTCGTTGTACTGAAAGTATTGGCACGCCCGGTACTGAGGCACGATCTGGGCGTTGTTCGGATCGGCGAAGTCATAAAAGCGCACCTCGACGTCACTGCCGGTGGCAAGTGCTTGCTGTTGGGCCTGCGCCAACCAGTTTCGCAAGACCTCTCCCTGTGAGGAGAGCTCACTGGCGCGGAGGAGGCTGAACAGGTTCGGCGCGGCCATGGCCAGAAGGAATCCGACCACGGTGATCACCACGAGCATTTCGGCCAGGGACCAGCCGTGGCGACGGCCCGATCCGCAGGAGCTGAAGGATGGAGTTGTTGCGTACATTGGGGGAAAGGAACGGGCTAGGAAAGTCATGAAAGTGCGCATCCGGCACCGTCAGGGAGCGCTGCCCTCGGGGGGCACCGACCATTTCGCGCCGTTGATCCGGATGGTGGACGTGAAGACTTTGTAGCTGATATCAACGCCGCCAGTCCGGCTTGATTCCAGGTTGAAGGCGTCAATGAGGGCGGTTAGGTCCGTTTGGTATTTGCCCGAAGATTGCATCCAGTTGGACGGGATAAAGGTTTTCATGAACTGTTGACCGTAGCGCTGTTCCAGGCGCATGGCCGTGGTTTCGTCGATGGCTACCATGGTGACCATGATCAAAGGGGGGAGCGTATGGACAGGCCACCGGGAAGCGTCCAGGGGCATGGCGGAATCGTAGGCGTAGTTCGGAGCAACTCGAGCGGTGGATTCCGTGTCCGCCTGGATCAACGCAGCCATATCCGAGACACCCGTGGCCCGGCCCGTGTCCGCAACGGCTTCTCGTGGCGAGACGATGAACGCTACGATGTTCTCGGCGAGGGGCCGGAGCGTCCCGGCATTGCGCGGGGCAGCCAACGGCACGGTTATCCATTTGGCTCGGTCCGTAGTTTTGCCGTTGGTTGCGGTAGCCTCCTTCGCCGCCGCATACACTTGGTTCTTTTCCGTGGGCGGGAGAAATTCCATCAGCCGATAGCGGATCTTGGGGGGCGAGATCGATCGGACGAAAAGCGGGCTGTAGTCGGCATCGGAGCCTACCGCCACGAAATATCCCCGCCCATTAAGCAAATTGGTTAACGGTCCATACGCTTCTTCAGAGGTGGAACCGAGGGGGGCCTGGAAGAAAAGCGCATGACCGGGACCTGGAGTCATGCCGTTGACGATGAGTTCGTTGGCTTGCATCGTCTTGAAGTGAAGCTCTGACTGGATTTGAAACTCCTTCGGAATGAAGTCTTTTGGATCCGTGAAATCGGAAGCGCGCCGCCCGCGAGAATCTACCTGTTCAAAGTAGGCATTCAAGGTAGCCTGGCTGACGTTCTTGCTGATGATGTCATAGGCCAGCCGGGCCTCCCGGAATTGAGAGATTTGCGTCCGTGAATACTCCCAGGTTTTCTGGGTTTGATCCAGCAGGCCGACGAACATCAGCATGATGGACGTCAGGACCGTCATCGAGAGAAGAAGCTCGACCAGGGAGAATCCCTGGACGCGTACAGTGTGGTGAGCGGGCTGCATGGGCGTGGGCGTTGCGTGGTTAATCTCTTCCCTTTGGCGTCGTTCCAGTGGCCGTGACCTCATCCACAAGCCGGGTCATCGTTGAGCGATAAGTATGAATCATCGGCCAATTTTCCTGCGCATCGAACTTGGCGATCGAATCAATCGACGGTGCTGAGGTGATCTCCATGATGATCAACTGCATCGGCTCTGGTTCGTCTGGATCCGACGTGTCGAAGAGGTGAACAGGTTGGCCCCCAAGCCGCTTGGGCAGTTTTTTATCGATGTCTTGTCCGCCGTTCTGCGCTCCGGGAAGGATGAGGCGGACCGTGTAGATGGCGCGATTTTTATCTGATTGCGGGACTTGGATTCCCTGGTCGTCGTATAAGCGGACATCGGCGCCAGGCGCTCGGTAGTCGTATTTTCCACGCAACTGCCAGTCCGTCTGGGCGATTTCCGCTACGATCAACTGGTGGATTCGTGCTTCAATGGCCGTGTCCGTCGCCCGCTTCATGGTCATGACTCCCTGAGGGATCATGGCGAGCAGGCCAACAAGGGCAACGGCGCTGATTCCGACGGCTAGCGTCACTTCGATCAATGTAAAGCCGCGCTGAGGGCGGACAAGATGCAGGGGTTTCATCGCAGTCTCGGTCACGGAATGCGCCTGTATTTTGGGGCAGCACGACGAGCGTGATGCCATTACAAAGACAATACAAGAAAAAAAGTGCGGCCGGTCGCCGGAATTTCTGAGCCCCCCGGCCCAAGTCAGTAACGGCTGATCAAAAGATCACGCTGCCACAACAATTCCTTAGGCATGTGGTCCCACAGTTTCAGGAACAACTCTTCGTGTCCCAAAGTCTGGGTCAGCAGCGTCTCGCCGTCGATCCGCATCAGTTCCTCCCAACGTTCCCGGGAAAAATCCAGACCCTCCCAGTCGAGGTCGTCGTGCCGCGGCATCCAGCCCAACTGCGTTTCGCGAGCTTGGCCCCTTCCATTGACCCGATCGATGATCCACTTCAACACTCGCATGTTGTCGCCAAATCCCGGCCAAAGCCAAGCTCCATTGTCTCCACGCCGGAACCAGTTCACGTGAAAGATCCGAGGCGGGTCGCTGACCACTTTGCCCATTTTCAACCAGTGGCGGAAGTAATCGCCCATGTGGTATCCGCAGAACGGGAGCATCGCGAATGGATCCCTCCGCAGTTCCCCGATCTTGCCCTCAGCGGCTGCGGTTTGTTCCGAGGCCACCGTGGCGCCTAGATACACCCCGTGCTGCCAGTTGAAGCTCTGGAACACCAGGGGAATCGTCGACATCCGCCGTCCCCCAAAGATGATGGCGCCAATTTCGACCCCGGCTGGATCCTCCCAGCACGGGTCGAGTATGGGGCAATTGACCGCGGGCGCCGTGAACCGGCTGTTGGGGTGGCTCGAAGGGACCGGCTTGCCATCCGGTCCGGTTTGCCCCGGTGTCCACGGGTTGCCCCGCCAATCAATGAGCTGGGCCGGAGCCTCCTTGGTCATTCCTTCCCACCAGACGTCGCCGTCTTCCGTCAGGGCCACATTCGTAAAAATGCTGTCCCGCGCGCAGCAAGCGATCGCCATCGGGTTCGTGTCCTTGCTGGTTCCTGGGGCAACGCCGAAGAAGCCCGCTTCCGGGTTGATGGCGCGCAATTTTCCGGCTGTGTCCGGCTTGATCCAGGCGATGTCATCCCCAACGCAACTTACCTTCCAGCCCTTTTCGGCGAGCGGCTGAGGAGGGACCATCATGGCGAAGTTCGTTTTGCCACAGGCGCTCGGGAAGGCGGCGGCCACGTAGGTTTTTTTTCCGGCAGGATCGGTGACGCCCAGAATTAGCATGTGCTCGGCAAGCCAACCCTCGTCCCGGCCCATGGTTCCAGCGATGCGCAGGGCGAAACACTTTTTGCCCAACAATGCGTTCCCACCGTAGCCCGAGCCGATGCTGAGAATCATCCGCTCTTCGGGGAAATGCGCGATGCACGTTTGCTCCGGATTGCACGGCCAGGGCACGTCATCAGCCTCCGTGAGGATCGGGCGTAGGACGGAGTGAACGCAACGCACCCAGTCGCGGCCTTCTCCGATGATCTCCCAGACGGCGGGCGTGACCCGGGTCATGATGCGCATGCTGACCACGGCGTAGGGAGAGTCGGTGAGCTGGATGCCGACCCGAGAGATCGGAGAGCCAGCAGGGCCCATGCTGAAAGGGATCACGTAGAGTGTCCTTCCTCGCATGCAGCCGCGCGCGGCGTCGTTGATCTGCTGCTTCATGGCGTCCGGGTGCATCCAGTTGTTGGTCGGCCCGGCATCGTCTTTGGAAATGGAACAGATGAACGTGCGGCTCTCCACGCGGGCGACGTCCCTTGGGTCGGAGCGGAACAGATAGCTGTTTGGCCGTTTCTCGGGATTGAGCCGGACGCACTGGCCCTTGGTGACCATCATCTCAAAGATTGCAGCTGCTTCCTCGTCGGAGCCGTCTACCCAGTGGACCCGGTCCGGTTGCACGAGCCGACTGATCCGGTCCACCCAACGGAGAATGTGCTTGTTCGCGGTGGGGGGCTCAGAGCGCAGCGGATACTGGCAATGAGGGGCGACAGTCGTGGGAGCGGTGGCGGTGATCATGGTCTTCCTGGTAGCACGCGTTGGACCAAGGTCCAAACGGAAGCGCGCGTAGCGGAGAGGACGGCGTTGAAACCGCAACGGATGCGGATTTGGGCCTCCTCACTGCCTTGATGATGCCATGAAAATTGACTTTTACGGCGAAAGGTGATCTGCCATGGTGCAGGAGGTGTTTGTCTCAATCCGTCGGCGCCTACCCCCCGCATGCCAACCCTCATTCTAGAGTTCCCCAACGGCAAAAAGAAGGAGTATCTCGTCTCTGGTGAGAAAGTCGGGATCGGCCGCAAGCCAGACAACCTCATTCATATCCCGGACTCCTACGTCTCTGGCCGCCACGCCGAAATCCAACGAACCGCCGATGGCCTCTACGATTTGGTCGATCTAGGTTCTCACAACGGCACCGAACTTAACGGCAAACGCGTCCAGGGCCGCGCTCCTCTGCGGGACGGCGATCGCATCTCCTTTGGGGTGGTCGAGGGCAGGTTCCGCTCGGCGGAGCCGCTCAGCCCAGCACCTCCCACGGCCTCCACTTCGACCGCCCCGCAAACGGCGCCGCTTTCTACAGCCGCGCTCTACAATCCTACCCAGCGCATCCGGCCCATGTCGCTGACTCCGACCCCGTTGCAACCTCCGACCGCGGAGCTGGGCGTCGTCAATCAGCAGCTTAAGGGCGTTCGTGACGAATTGGCGACGGCGAAGAAGGATCTGGAGGCGGCCCAAAAAGACGTCGAAACCTCCAAACATGGTCTGGAAACGACCAAGTCTGAGCTTGAATCCGCCAAAACCGCTTTGGAGTCGACGCGCAAGGAGGCCGCTGCGGCCCGCGAGCAGACGGAGGACTTGAACCGCAAGCTGGCCGAAGCTCGGCAGCAGACGGAACTAGCTACCGCCGAACTTTCCTCGATTGAGGAAAAACGCCGCGCCGCCAAGGAAGAGGCGGACAAGGCCAAGGCCGAAGCTGCCCAGGCGGTGGCCGATGCGGAGAAAGCACGCCAAGAAGCTGCTCAGATCAAAGCGGAGGCGGATGCTGCCAAAAGCGAAGCTGCCAGTCAGTTGGCGGCCATTCAGAACGCCGAGTCGCGTCTCACGGAACTGCAAAAGGCCACCGATACCCTCCGCCGCCAAGAACAATCGCTCACCGAGCGCCTTCAAACCCTCCACCGGCAGCAATTTCTACTGGAACGGCGCATGCGCGAAGAGGCGGCCGCATCCTCCTCGTCGTCCTCGTCATCTCCCGCTGAATCCTAATCCTTCGAGTTGCCGGTGAGCGCCCAGCTCCGCTGCGCCTGTCTTTTCTGCTTCGCCATCTTGGCGCAAAAGGCGGAGTCCACCCTGCCGCAAGCTCTTCTCCCTGGCCTCCGGTTCACTTTGCTCACGGAGCATCCCGCCGTGGCCACGCCCACCGGGATCGATGTCGATGCCACCGGCCGCATCTGGGTGGTTGCCTGTCACACCCACATGCCGCCCCCGAGTTATTCCGGGCCCAAGTTCGATGAGGTGCTCACCTTTTCTCCAGATGGCCGGGACCGCACCGTTTTTTGGGACCGGACCTTCCACACCATGGATCTGGAGCTCGGGCCAGACGGTTGGGTGTATCTGGCGGAGCGCGGCCGCATCCTCCGCATCAAAGACAGCGATGGCGATGGCCGGGCCGATCTCAGCGAGGATTTGGCCGTGCTCGCCACCGAAGGGGATTACCCGCACAACGCCCTCTCCGGATTGACTTGGCATCCTGACGGTTCCCTCTGGTTCGGGCTCGGCGAGAACTTCGCCAAGCCCTGGACCCTCAGCGGCAAGGATGGCAACGCCTTCCACGGGACGGGGGAGGGAGGCGTGTTTCGCATCGCTGCCGATGGCACCCAGCTCCACCGTGTGGCTCGCGGAATGTGGAACCCGTTCGGGCTCTGCGTCCGGGACGATGGAGAAGTGTTCGCCACGGACAACGATCCCGGGGAAAGCCCGCCTTGCCGGTTGCTTCACATCGTCGAGGGCGGGGATTATGGCTACAACCGGCGCTACGGCGCGGATGCGTTTCACCCCTTCTCCGGTTGGAATGGCGAACGCCGGGGCACGCTTCCGATGGTCCATCCCACCGGCGAGGCTCCTTGCGGGGCGGTGGCCCTGGGGCGCGGCCTGATCGTTCCTTCGTGGAGCGATCATCGGATCGATTTCCTGCCACTCAGTCGGCAAGGCGCCAGCTTTACGGCCAAGCGACTCGCCCTGGTCCAAGGAGATCCGTTCTTCCGGCCCACCGGGATCGCCGCCGTGCCCGGGGAGGACGCCTGGGTCGTCGCGGATTGGGTCGATGGCCGGTATCCCGTCCACGGGATGGGGCGCGTTTGGAAGCTGGAGATCGACCGCCAAGGCGCTGCTTCCTGGCTCGGTCCGCTTGATCTGGAGCCGCCCACTGAAGCCGCCAAACTCGCTGAGGCGTTGCGTTCGGGAGCGGGGGAAGTCGCCGGATTTGATCGCGCGAAGCTGTTTCCATTGGCCGCGGATCCCGATCCGTTCCTCGCTCGGTCCGCGTTGCAGGCGCTCTCGCGGGAGGCGGCGGCGTGGACGGCGAAAACGGTGGGCACTTTGCCCCCTGGGGAGCGCTTGAGCGCCATCCTCAGTCTGCGCCTTGTGCCCGGCCTCAAGGCAGCGGAGGCCGAAAGCTGGATGCGTGTCTTCCTCGCGGATGCCGATCCGGCGGTGAGTTTTGAAGCGTTGCGCTGGATTGGTGATGCCTCCGCCGCGGCGTTGCGGTCGGAGGTGGAAGCGCTATTGGGCCGGTCCGATCTCGACTTCGAACGCTTCGAAGCCGCGTTGGCGGCGCGCAACGTTCTCCTCGGCAAGCCCGAAGCCGGCGTCCGCGATCCGGAGCTCCTCCTCGCCAAAGTGCGGGATGCCGCCAGCCCGCCGCGGATCCGGGCCATGGCGCTTCGCCTTCTTCCCAGTGCCTCGCTCAAGTCCGCCGCGGATGGACGGCCGCCGGTGAAGACGTTCCCCAAAGGACTCACCCTGGAACTCCTCGATGAACTCCTAGCTACCGGAGAGTCCAGTCTTTCTCTGGAGGTGGTCCGCACTTTGGGCGATCAGCCCGCCGTGGCCGGCACCCGTTTAGCGGCGCTCGCGGCAGATACAGCCCGTCCTCCGCAGCTCCGAGCCGAGGCGGTGGCGGCGTTGCAACCCGTGTCCGAAGCGCATCGCGGCCTTCTCCTCTCCCTCACCCGCGACCCAGAAGCGCAAGTGCACGAGGAAGCCTTGCGGGCGCTGCGCGGGTTGGAGTTCGGCGATGAGGAAATGGCCCGGCTCCGGGAAGTCGCGGTCGCGCACCCGGAGTGCGGCGATGCGGTTCGCGCCGTGGTCGAACCTAGCTTCTTGGCCGCGAATCGACCCGCACCGGCGCAAGTGGCCGCCTGGCTCCAACGACTCGCGGCGGTTCCCGGCCCTGCCGATCTCGAGGCCGGACGACGCATCTTTCACGCGAGCCGCTTCGCCTTCTGCGCCCAGTGCCATCGCCGCGATGGCCGTGGCCAAGTAGTCGGCCCAGACCTAAGTCAGCCACGGGACCGGAGCTTTTTGTTGGAATCGATCCTCGATCCCAACACCACCATCGCGCCCGAGTTCCTGCCCCGTCAGCTCGATCTCAAAGACGGCAGCAGCTTCACCGGCATCCGGCTCAGATCGAGCACCCAAGAAGTCATGCGGGACATCTACGGGCAGAACCGGGCGTTCCCGCTCGATCAAATCGTGGGCGTGAGAGAACTGGAAAGCTCCTTCATGCCCGCAGGGTTAGCCTTTGGCCTCACGGACCGAGAGTTGCGGGATCTGCTCGCGTATCTTGAGCAGTGATTTCATCCTAAAACCGGGACCGCAAAGCCAACCGGCGCGACCGCAAAGCCAACCGGCGCGACCGCAAAGCCAACCGGCGTCACTGCGCAGCCAACCGGCGCGACCGCAAAGCCAACCGGCGTCACTGCGCAGCCCACCGGCGTCACCGCAAAGCCAACCGGCGCCACCGCAAAGCCCACCGGCGCCACCGCGAAGGCACGCGAACGCCATGAGAGGTCGTGTCTCATCAATGATAGCTCTCGTGTCTTCAATGACTTCCATGTTTTCTGCAATGAAGATCCGGTCTCTTTCAATTGCGATCTGACTCTCATCAATGACGGCTCGTGATCGTACAACCGGCATCGCGATGTCTGCACCGCTCACGCTGCCAGCGATTCCAATAGGCCCAACGGGCCGGGATAGGGTAGCCCAGGGCGCAGGGAGCTTTCAGCGACCG
>CAMCXS010000128.1 GCA_945883495.1 Akkermansia muciniphila | reverse complement strand
TCTTGCCGCCGGCGCGGCTCCTCCGCCGGATGGAGTGCAAACGATTCCCGAAAGCCCCGCTCCAGCAATTCCCAATCCTCCGAGCCCACTTCGAGCCGAAAGGCGTGTCGCAGAAAGTTCTCTTCCCCGGTATTTTCATCCATGCGGCGGATGAGATACCCAATCGCACTGACGAACTCCTCGCGGCGGCAGGCGGGCGCATAGAGCAGCATCGGAACCACTTCTTCAAGCAGCGCGCGACGTTGGTGGTTCGCCATCCCTTCCAACATCTCAAACTGGACGCGATCCAGCGCATTCAGCTCCGTGCATAGAATCAGTGCATAGGCCAGATCGAAGAGATTGTGGGAAGCGATTCCCAGCTTCAAAACTCCACGCCCACCCAGCGCTTCCTGCAGCATGCGCTTGTAGTTGGCGTCGGTCTCCCGTTTGTGTCGATAAGGTGCCTGCGGCCAATCTCGATGCGCGGCCTCGACGCGTTCCATTTCCAGGTTGGCGCCTTTGACCAGCCGCACGGTCACCAGGGCCCCGCCCCGGGCCACGCGACTTTCCGCCCAGTCACGAATCTTCCGCAAAACCGTCATCGAATCCGGCAGATACGCTTGCAGTGCGATCCCCGCTTCCACCGTTTCCAATCCGGGTCGATCGAGCGTCCGCATAAACGCTTCCGCGGTCAGCCAGAGATCGCGGTATTCCTCCATATCAAGATACACAAACTTCGGCACTTCATCGCCATCCGGACGCCGGAACCGCAGATGAGCCGCTTCCCTGTATAGCAACTCCAAGCGGTCACACAACACCCCCAAGGTATGCTCCCGGGCCAGCGCGGAGACTTGGGAATAAACCGTGCTGATCTTCACGGAAATCACCTCCACCTCGGGCAGTTGCAGCGCTTCCAAATAGAGCTGCAACCGGCGATTCGCTTCCCCTTCCCCGAGCACGGCTTCGCCCAGGAAATTCAGGTTCATCCGCACGCCCTCGGATTGCCGCGCCCGCAGGTGACCGATGAGATGCTCCCGCTCCGCTGGCAGGACCACATTCGCCGTCTCCTGCCGCATGTGTTCTTTAACCAACGGTACCGTGACGCCTGGCAACCAGCCGCCGAAGGTCTGGAATCCCCGCAGCAACGCCCGGTCCAGCGGACTGAAAAACCGCGGAATCCCCTGAACGTCGAGAATGTGGGTGAACTGCCCCGCCACCCGGCCCGCGCGACGCGACCGGAAGGCTTGATCGGTGAGCTGCACCAAGGTCGCCTTGTCCGCCGGAGTGCGGCACATCCGGTCCAGTTCCGCCTGTTGCCGCCGTTCCGCCGCCGTCTGCAACGCACGGGCGCGCTCCTGAAGACGGGCAGCCAGGGCCACGGCGCGGTCGATCAGCTCGGGAGAGGGAGCCAAATCATGATTCATGCTCCTTCCATTTCACCACGGCGGCGGCGGCTTGGCGAGAACGAGAGAGCACAAGTTCACGGCAAGGTTTTGCAGAAGCCGCTGCATTTCCCAGGACATCCACCAAAGCCCAGCAACTCCCGGTCCCAATGGGCCGGGACAGGATCAGCCCAGGGCGAAGCCCTTGGCTTTGCGCGAAACATGCTGCGCTTCTCACGCTCTCCGCTTTTCACGCGCTCACCAATTGCCGTTCTCCCTCCCGAAAGTCAGACCATTCCGAAACGGACGGCGACGCTGCAGACGAAAATGGGGGCAAAATGCGAATCCAATGGCTGCGACTCTGGCCTCTGTGGACTCTGTGATCTCTGTGGTGAAAATGCCCGCTCTTCACCACAGAGGTCACCGAGAGCACAGAGGGGATCTCCCGATCGGCGATGGCTCGTTTCTCCCGCTCTCCGCTTCTCACGCGCTTACCCCACGCCTGGGTAACTCCGCAAGCTTCGGCGGGGAAGGCAGCGACGAGTCGCGCGCAATCCGCAGCAAGAGGCTCCACAGTGGGGCCTTCACACGAACGGATTGACCACGGGGATGCCGCAACGCTTGAAGTCATCCTCGTTGCGGGTGGCCACGGTGAGCCCATGATACTTCGCCGTGGCTGCGATCATCGTGTCCTTGATCCCGACCGTGAATCCAGATCGCCGAACATCGTTGGCCAGTGTTCCCCAGACGATCGCCACATCAAGTGTCCAGTCCAGGCAATGCACTCGGCTGCGCAAACCTTGGAACCAGACCTCAAGGTTTGAGCGGCGGCGTCCTGCGGGCAGATGGTCTATGCCTCGCCAAATCTCTGCCATCACCACCGAGTCCGTGACGCAGTCCACCACATTGCCTTGCAACCATTCCACCGCTGGCTGAAACGGTTGTGGCTTGGTCGGCTCGCAGAGCAGATTCGCATCCACGAGGTATCTCACTCTTCGAAAAGGGGGCTGAGATCGTCCGTGGTTTCCCCTCTCTCCATCGGAGGAAACCAGCCTTTCTCGGGACAGGCCAGCAACCACTCCACTAGATCGGGCTTCGAGCCAACGGCGGCATCTGGCTCATCCGTTACCGCCACACGGACCCGCTGCCCCTGGGGAAAACGGCTCAACAACCCGGCGATGATATCGGCACTGTCGTCTCCGACGAGAATGGTCGTGTGAATCGTGCTCACTCCGTGAAGACTACTCGCCGGCGCCCGGTTTCACAACCACGGACATGTTCGATCAGGCCCTGCTCCTTTCTCCCGCTCTCCGCTTCTCACGCTCTTTCCAATTGCCGCTCTCCCTCCCGAAAGTCAGACCATTCCGAAACGGACGGCGACGCTGCAGACGAAAATGGGGGCAAAATGCGAATCCAATCGCCGCGACTCTGGCCTCTGTGGACTCTGTGATCTCTGTGGTGAAAATGATCGCTCTTCACCACGGAGGTCACCGAGAGCACAGAGAGGATCTCCCGATCGGCGATGGCTCGTTTCTCCCGCTCTACGCTTCTCACGCTCTTTCCCTGCGCTCGGCGGAATCACAGAGGCAAATACTCCACCCGGTTCACGAGGTCGTCGGGCTCTGCAATGCGAGCGATCAGCTCGAACGGGATATTCCCGGCTGTCCCCTGGTTTCCTTGTTACGCCCCATGGTGGAGGACCGGGATTCCGAAGTGGAAACCAAAGCGGCCCAGGACTACGCCGCTCTTCGTTCAAGTCCGGAACTCGACGAAGAGGACCAGGGTTGCTTCACCACCCTCTTCGTGCAACTCTTGATGCAACGCTTCAAGAGGCGCAACTCCCAGGACATTCACGCCATGATCCAAGATCTCCCCCCCGTTGAAGAAACCTGCGCCGGCCGGGAACTCATCGAGAAAGGCATCGAACGAGGCCAGCGTGGAGCGATCCACGGATTTCTCGAAGCTCGTTTTGGAACTCTCCCTGGCAATGCAATCGAGGAATTGGGGCGCGCCTCAGGGGCAGATCGCCTCGCTTCCCTGCAACGCACTGCAGCTCTCTGCGCTTCGCTGGATGAGTTCATGGCAGCGCTGCGGCAAGACTGAGCCGCCTTCTCACCAGGCCGATCAGGCGCTGCTCCTTTCTCCCGCTCTCCGCTTCTCACGCTCTTTCCCTGCGCCACCGGGAACCTCAGCAAGCTTCGATTCTGAAAGCTGAGACGAGTCTCAGCAGTCCGAAGGAAGGCATTCCTACCGTTTGCTGCCAAACAGTCCGCCAAACCAGCCGTGACGCGGGCTCTGGACACCTACTTCTTCCCCCAACCAACTCACCCGCGCCGGAGATTCGGTGCCGGCTCCGCGCCTCCCGGGTCGTCCCTCCCCTCCCTGCGCGGATCCGTCACCGAATCCCCAGCGGCTCCTCCGTCGCCATACTCACTCGGGCTGGCCGGACTCGGGGGCAGAACAATCCGGAAACCGAAGGCCTGGTACCGGTTGGACGGGTGGCCGCCGAAGCGGTAGCCCGAAGCGGTAGCCCGAAGCGCAGCCCGACGCGACGTTGCCCCAGCACCCGCCGCGTAGCACGCGGGCGACGCCCTGGCTCGGCCCCGTGGAGTCCGTAACCGCTTCCTTGGCATAATCACCGCTCCAATCCGCGCACCATTCCCAGACATTCCCGTGCATGTCATGCAGGCCCCAATCGTTGGGTTTGAGGCTGCCCACGTCATGGGTGCGGCCTTCGCTGTTCCCCTTGAACCACGCGTATTCCGGGAGAAGCGCCGGGTCGTCGCCAAAGCCGTATTTCGTAGTGCTCCCGGCACGGCAGGCGTATTCCCACTGGGCTTCGGTGGGAAGAGAGCCGCCCATCCACTGGGCAAAGGCGCTGGCTTCGGACCAATCGACGCCGACCACGGGTTGCCGTTCTCCGTTCCATTGGCTGTCGTTCCAAAACTCGGGTGGCTTCACGTCGTTGCCCTTGAGGTGAACGGCGTATTGCCCATTGGTCACCGGATGGACGGACATCCAGAAACCGGTGGATAACGTGACGGGATGCGGCGGCGAATGGGACCATGTCGCATCACCCATGATGAAGCTTCCCGGCGGGATCCAGCGAAAGACCATCCCGGTCACCGGTTCCGTCCAAAAGGAGTTGTCCACGGCTTCTTCCAACCCGCGCCCTTGGCGGGCCAGTAAGGTGGCGACGAGGTTGAAAAGCTCCGTCCCCGAAGCCGTTGCACGGACCAATTCTTCCAGGGCGTCGAGCACCGGATCCGGCAAGCGGGGCCGGGATTGGAGACATTGGAGGAGGCGAGTCCGTCCGGTTTCGTCGCGGGAGTCGATCTGCTCCAGGATCGGGGCAGCGGGGAACTCAATGCTTTCCTCAAAACACAGCGAAACGATCCGCATTACATTTTGATCATTGAGATCCCGGGCCAGCAATGTCCGGTAAAACGTCTCCGCCTCCACCTGACTGGCCTGCCGAGCCGTGAGCAAGACCGCTTCCCGCCACCACTTCACCGCCGCCCGTTCCGCAACGAAGGCCACTTTCCCTTCCCGCAACGCATGCTCGCTCGCGAGGAACTCTTGGAAGGTGAGGTGGAGAAACCCGAGATTTCCACCACCCGCTCCAGCTAGAATACCACAGTCGTTGCGCATCTGGGTGAGGAATTCCTCGCCGTTGGCTCCGAGACGCGGGTCGTTGAATTCCTTGAGCCGGCTTTCCAGCAATGCGGCGAGTTCTGTCCGCGGGGCATGCGTCCGGTCGTCCTCCCCGTGGAGGTGCCAGGCGATGAGGCGGAGTAGGGCGCGGCACTTTGTGGAATCGAAGCTGCTCCGCTTCCAATAGGAGAGAAGGACGTCCACGCAATGGCTGTAAAGTTCCGCGCGACTGTGCGGGAGCTGGGCATTGCGGTGGAAGACGACGCAGAGAATCGTCAACATGAGGGGGTTGTAACATAGTGCCCGAAGCCGACCGACGCGGTATTCGTCCTGGGCGAGGATGTCGAGGAGTCCGGTGCTCTTCTCCTTGGCCACGATGCGACCGAGGGAAAGCGCCTCCATGGCGGTGGCGAACCAGCGATTCACGAAAATCTCCACTTGCTCCCAGGGCAAGGCTTTGACGTGGAACTCCTGGAAGACGGCGGGCAGCTTGGCTTCCCCGCCCACGCCGCTGAACCGGGAGGTGAGGAGGAAACGATCGCCTTTGTCGAAGCGGGCTTCGATGGCGCCTTGAAGGTATTGCAGAATGTCGTGGCGCATCCGGCCGCTGACCACTTCGTCGAGGCCATCGAGGATCCAGAGGACTTTGCCCCGCGCGAAGATGGCTTCGCCCGGTGACTCGCCTAGGGCATCGGTGGTTTTCGTGACCACCCAATAGCGGAGAAGATTGGTCCCGGCGGCGGTGATTTCCTCCGCCCGCAAGTCCCGAAAGCGGAGCAGGACCGGGATGGTCTCCGGCTCCAAACCGAACTCCTCCGAGGAACGCGTCCCGGAGGCCAGTTCCCAAGCGATCTTCTTGGCCACGGTGGTCTTGCCCGCGCCCGGTTCCCCGAGGATGCAGACCGCCCGTTTCCGGGTCTTGGCGCTGCGCGAAAAAGTCGTCTTCATGACCTCGTCCCAAGGAAGATCCTCCCGCCGGTCCGCCCGGCTTAAGGCTTCGAAATCCTCACGCCCTTCGGCGTCCACGGTGCCCATGGCGTGGATGGCTTGGAGTTGGAGATCGACGTAAACCTCGGAGATGGGGAGGACGAGCTGGATGTCCTGGCCCAGACCGAACATGCCGATTTCCCCGGCTTCGCGATCGAGCCGTTGCAGGTAACTGCGAATGGCGACCTCGCCGTGATCTTTGCGCACCTTCTCGGGGCGGATCTCCACCGTTTGCAGCGCGGGAAAAATCTTGGCGGCCAAATCGGCTTCGGAGGTGAACTTACCGCCGCAATGCGCCTTGGGACCGCTGACCCGTTCCCGGAAAGCTTCGACCCGGGCGAGGTTGGTGTCGCACTTCGCCCGCGGCCAGGGATGCTCCGGGTCCATGAGGAAGAGGAGCCGGGGAAGCCCCAGCGCGGAGGCCCAGTCATATTCCATCTCCGTGATCGAGCGGTCTTCCCCCTCCGGCACGGTTCCGTAGCGAAACGCGTAGATGCCGAGGTAAATGTCCGATTCCTCCACCTTGGCTTTGCAAAGCTGCAACGCGGAGCGGTCATCCGCCGCGAAAAGTTCCATCTCCAGGGTATCGAACCCTGCCTGGCGGCAAGCGGCGATGGCCTTTTCCCGGTACTCCGGCAGATCCCTGGCGGTGCTGCTGATGAAAACGACCGGTTTGCGCGCGGACATGAGGTATGTCTAACGAGGCCCGGGATGGTTGCAAGGCATCATCGCCGGAGTGCCGGGAAACGCTCCCCACCCCAGAAACGACTTCCCGCGCGCTAGAAACGGCTTTCCGTGCCCAAGACGCGAGTTTCCACCATGACCCAGGGCGGGCCGGTAATGTGCGGCATGAGCTCTCGCCGGGGGAACTGGACGTCCCAGACGCGAAAACTGGGTTCTCCCAAGTAGGAACGCGGCTCGCTGGCGCCGCGCGTGGGTTCGGAGACGCCGCCGTTGGCCTTGAGTTTGCGGAAGGGGACTTCCCGGAGCGGGCCAAAGTCTTCGGGGCAGCGGAGAATGAATTCGGTTTTGGGCGACCTGAATCCGGCAGCGGATCACTGCCTCTTCCTTCCCCACGAACTTAGGGCGCGTTCAGCGGATGAACCTCTCGGCGCACGGCTTCCCCTTTTTCCTGGATCGCCCGGCTTAGGTCGAAGTCCGTCTGCAACCGAAGGAGCAATGCGGCGGGAATGCCTAAGTAACGTTCCGTGCGCAGGGCCGTATCGGCAGAGACGCCCTTTCGGCCAGCAAAGATGTCGGTCATCCGGCTGCGAGGGATCTTCATGTCCCGGGACGCCTGAGCCTGGGTCAGTCCGTGAAAGGCCAAAGCGTCCTCGATCAGGCCCGCGGCAGGGTTGGAGCGGAGGTGGGGAGTGTTCATCCCTTGATTGAGGCGACTCTATCACGACGTAGGCAAGACCAAGATCGTACTCGCTTTTGACTATTCGTCTCCGGGAACGGAGGCCGAAACGGGAAAATACGCATCGTGGGCTTTGGCGTGGGCCACGACCGTCTCGGACCACTGCCTTCGACATGCGGTGAGTTCTGGTTGCAAGCTCCCCCAACACATCGCCCCAAGTGCCCCATTCAACTGGTCGCTAGCCCAGGCGAGTTCCTCCAATCCAGCGTGCCATCCATACTCTTGTATCGTCGAGAGCCGGGCAAAAACCACATCCCACAATGCTTCCTGGGCGATTTCCTCGACCGTGTCCCCGGCTCCCACGACCAAGCCTTTTTGGGAAAAGTACGGGGTGTCATCGAGTTCTTCCAGAAGCCCGAGGACGAGTCGATAAGAGCTTTCCCACGTTGCGCAATGCCCGAGATAATGTCGGATGAGGCAGGCATGAGCTAGAGACCTGCGTCCATCTGCACCTGCGGTAAATGCCTGAATAAACACCCAGCGCCGCTCTGCCTTGTAGTATTGCGCTAGAGCATGGGTCAATGCGTCGAACTGTTCGCTTTCCCAGGCATACTTCTCACTGTAGCGGAGCGTGGCGATGTCTTCATGGGTATCGAGGCGCACCAACCCGCTATGGAACACAAACTCAGCCGCATGCTCCCGAATCCCCTCATCGACGACAAAATGGGGCAAATCTTTCCGATGCAGATACTTGCAGGTGGTCCTTGCCGGGTTCGTGATCACGGAACCGTGCTGCAAGCAGTAGCCCGCGCCGGGGCCGACATGAAGTGCCTGGCCGCAATTGTGAACACAGTTCCGGCAACTGAAAAGTTCATCCATGGCTAGATCTGCTTAGAATACTTTTGGACTTGGCGCCTTGCCCAGGCAATCAGATCTTTGCGAGCGATCGCAGCCGTTTGGAACCTCCAGTCAACGAGCCCCTCCTTCCTCCGCCTTGCATATCGCAGCGCCTGAATCGCACGCAACCGCTCCGCCTTCTCTTCATTCTGAACGGCCTGCTGCAACACCTTCACGACATCATCATGGGGAATGAGAACGTGGCCGTCCGACGCCGTTGTAGCTTGGTCGAGTAAGTAACTGGCGTCGCCGAAATCCGCGATTTTCGCTAGGTCCAGGGACACGCCTGCAACCAGTCCACCAAGTCGGGTTTCGCGCCAACGACGCCATCCGCCAAGTGCCGATTGCCGGGCCGATTCCGAGCCAGGCAAGCCTGCTCGTTTCTCCCGCTCTCCGCTTATCACGCTCTCAACGTTTTCCGCCAAACAGTCCGCCAAACCAGCCGCGACGCGGGCTCTGGGCTTGGGCTTTCACCTCGGCCTCCTGCGTCGGCCCGGGCTCGGGCACGGTGTTGTCCGAGATTCTTCTGGTTCGGACTGGGCGGAACCCGATGAGAATACTTCGTTCATCTGGGGGGAACCGGCCTCGGTCGGCAGAGCGGCACGAGCGTGCGTTGTAGTCCCACGAACCACCGCGGAGTACGCGATCGCTGCCAGTCGGCGGCCCCTTGGGATCGTTCACGGACTCAATGCCGAGATCCTTTTTGTACCAGTCGGCGCACCATTCCAGCACATTGCCGTGGCAATCGTACAGTCCCCAGCCATTAGGACTCTTTCCCCGAATGGGGTGCGTCCGGGAACCCGCGTTCCCCGAGTGCCACGCGAGTTTGTCGAGGGATTCGCCTTCCAAATTGTAGGGGCCAGTAGTGCGCGCCCGGCAGGCATACTCCCATTCCGCCTCGGTGGGCAGCCGATAGATGTGGACAGGATCCTGTTCGCTCATCCTGCGACACCATTCCACTGCATTCTCCCAGCTCACCTGTTCCACAGGCGCCTCCGGCCCGGACTCCTTGAACTTGCTAGGATTGGTCTTCATGATCGCCTCATACTGTGCTTGGGTGACCGGAGCGTCTGCAATGTAGAACGGCCGAGAAAGCATGACCTCGTGCTGGGTTTCGTCATCGAATCTCCCTGTTTCATTTCTTGGACTTCCCATCATGAAGCTTCCGGCCGGGATCGGGACAAACACCGGACGGATCGGTCCGGCCGCCGTCGAGGCATCGGCTGTAGCGGAACGGCTTCCCGTTCCGGACGCTACGGCCTCCAGCTCCGCCGGCAGCACGGCCAGATCCGTTCTTTGCTTCCGGGGAGCGAGGACTGGGCGAAAACCAATGTTGCGATCCCGCTGCCCATGAAGCGGCGCCGAGCGGGAATAAGAGTAGCAATTCTCTAAAACGCTAACCCAGGAACCGCCACGCAGTGTGCGCTCCTCTCCATGAGTTGCAACTGTCGAGTCGGTGGCGTCATCGCTGCCAAGATTCGCTCGATACCAGTCCGCGCACCATTCCCAGACATTGCCGTGGCAGTCGTGTAGCCCCCAGGCATTGGGCGCTTTCTTCGCGACGGGATGTGTCGAGCCTACGCTGTTCTCAGCGTACCAGCCCAAATCTTGGAGACTTGCGTCATCAACGTTGAGCGAACCTTCCGTCCCAGCGCGACAGGCGTATTCCCACTGCGCTTCCGTCGGCAAGGTGTAGAGATACCCGTCCGGCAAACGTTTCGCGTCCCGTTCCTGGGTGGACAGCCGGTCGCAAGCGGCGAGGGCTTCCTCCCATGTCACGAAATAGACCGGGTGATCGTTCCCGGTTCCAGTGACTTCGCCGTTAGACTTCCCTTTAGCCCTTTGCTCCGCCACGGTCGTGCCCATGAGCGTATGCCAAGCACCTTGGGTCATCGGAGTTTTCGCGATCCAAAACCGTTCGGTGAGAGTGACGTGGTGCAGGGTTTCCTTCCCTATCCAGGATTTGGATTTCCGGACTTCCTCGCCCACCGGACTGCCCATCGTGAACATGCCCGGTGGCACACAGACCATCTCCATCCCCAATCCATTCTCAAAATCCGCCGCGACGTAGTCCTCGGGGCGGCTTCGGGCTACGGGCTTCACCTCGGCCTCCTGCGTCGGCTCGGGCTCAGGCTCGGTGCCCTCCGCTTGTTTCTTCCGAGTTAGGACTGGGCGGAAACCGATGTTGATGCCCCGGTTGGCAGGATCATCCCCGTCCCGGGACGAGGAGCGGCAGAGCCGGGCGTTGCTGCGCCAGGAGCCGCCGCGCAGCACGCGGTGGGCACCACTTTCTGGACCTTGCGGATCCACGACGGCTTGCTTGGGATACTCGCCATGCCAGTCCGCGCACCATTCCCAAACGTTCCCGTGGCAATCGTAAAGGCCCCAGGGGTTCGCGGGATAACTCCGGACTGGGGAAGTTCGTTCTAGGTATGGGCCTTTCTCCTCCGTGCCGTAGGGATGATTCCCATCGCAATTCGCCTGCGTGCCATTTAGGACGTCGCCAAAGGTAAAGGCCGTGGTCCTACCGGCCCTGCACGCGTATTCCCACTGCGCCTCGGTGGGTAGCGCCCATTCCCAGCCGTCCTCCGGCTCGGCGATTTGATTGAGCTTGGCACAGAAGGCTAGCGCTTCGTCCCAGCTCACCTGTTCCACGGGGGCGTCGGCACCCGCTTCCTTAAAACGGCTCGGGTTCGAGCCCATGACCGCCTCGTATTGCGCCTGGGTGACCGGGTTTTCCGCGATGAAGAAATCTTCGGTTAGAGTGACCGGGTGGCCTTCCTCGCCCTCGCCCATGAGGAACTCTCCGGCGCCGATGCAGAGCATTTTCATCCCTGGGGAAGCGGGAACGGTGAAGTCGCGGGCGATCCACGCGCTGCTCCGGGCTATAGTGTGAGCCGGCTCGGGCTGAGTGACGGCCTCCAGCTCGGTGCCCACCGCTTTTTTCATTCGGACTGGGCGGAAGCCAATGGCGCTGAGCCGTAGGTCAGGAGCACAACCGTGTCGGTTCCCGGAGCGGCAAAACTGGGCACCGTCATCCCAGGAGCCGCCGCGCAGCACACGAAAGTCTCCTTTGTCCGCCCCGCGCGGGTCGGCGACTGCTTTGTCTGAATATTCGCCGTACCAATCTGCGCACCATTCCCAGACGTTACCATGGAGATCGTAAAGTCTCCAGGCATTGGGTGGATAGCTGCGGACTTTGGAAGTGTGCTTTAGGTACGAACCCTTCTCCGTCGTTCCGTAAGGGTGGGTTCCATCGCAATTGGCTTCGCTGCCGTTGAGTTTGGAACCAAAATGATATGGTGACGTTGTCCCGGCCCGGCACGAATACTCCCACTCCGCCTCGGTCGGGAGCCGGTAATCGTAGTCCGCGTCCTGGGCGGACATCTTCTGACACCAGTCCATCGCATCCTCCCAACTCACCTGTTCCACGGGAGCATCCGGCCCCGATTCTTTGAAGTGGCTCGGGTTTGCTCCTATGACCGACTCATACTGAGCCTGAGTGACCGGCGCGTCGGCAATCTCGAAGACGCGGGTCAAATTCACCGCGTGTTGGTTTTCATCCGTAGAGCGTGCGTTTTCGCTCGGCGGGCTGCCCATGAGGAACACGCCGGGTGGAATTGGCACAAACATCGGTCGGATCTCCACCGACTCAGGCTTCGCAACTACGGCTTTCGTCGGCTCTGCCTCAGGTGCGGTGTCGTTCACTTTCTTTTTTGTTCGCACTGGGCGGAAACCAGCATAGGTCTGCCCAACGCCGGGATGGTCTTCGGTGCGGACAGCGTTACGGCAGTCAACGTCGTCACCGCCAAAGCAACCACCTCGAAGTACACGGCCAACACCAACCCTTGGACCAGTCGGATCCGTGACATGACCATCTGGATACGCTCCATACCAATCCTCGCACCACTCCCAAACGTTGCCGTGACAGTCGTAAAGGCCCCAGGCATTGGGAAGTTTCTGTTTGACCCTATGCGTCCTTAAATCTGAGTTCCCCAAGTACCACGCTAGTTCATCAAGCTGAGCCTCCGCTACATTGAAGGCGCCAGTGGACCCGGCTCGACAGGCGTATTCCCACTCCGCTTCGGTCGGAAGGCGGTAATCGTAGCCCGAATCCCGTTTGTTCATTCTGTCGCACCACTCAACGGCTTCATCCCAGCTCACCTGTTCCACTGGCGCTGCTGAGCCGGATTCGATGGAATCGCTGGGGTTTGAGCCTGTGACCGCGTTGTACTGCGCCTTTGTTATCGGCGCGTCCGCGATCTCAAAGTCCTGCGTCAAGGTCACTTGATGACGATGCTCATCGTCAGATCGTCCCTTCTCAGTCTCCGGGCTGCCCATGAGAAAGGTTCCGGCCTTGATCGGCACGAAATGCGGCCGGACGCTCCGGGCGGCTTCGTCCTGGACCTCCGGCTCGGGCTGCGCCATGGCCTCCGGTTTAGGAGGAAGCACGCCCTGCGCTTCTCTTTGCTTTACGGGAGATAGGACTGGGCGGAAACCAAAGTGATTGTACCGGAGGCCAGGAGCGTACCAGTACCGGCGCGCGGAGTGGGATTTCTGGGCATCGTTGCTCCAGGAACCGCCGCGCAGCACACGGTAGCCACCACTTGGTGGTCCCTGCGGGTCCGTGGTCGGACCGGTGCTCGTGCTCCGCTCAAACCAATCCGCGCACCATTCCCAGACGTTGCCATGGCAGTCGTGAAGTCCCCAGGCGTTGGGGAGCTTCTCTCCGACCGGCTGAGTCGAGTTTCCACTGTTGTGGCGGAACCAGCCAACGTCGGCCAGGGCGCTACTGTTGACATTGTAAGGACCTTTCGTCCCAGCGCGGCAGGCATATTCCCACTGGGCTTCGGTGGGCAAGGCGTAGGCTTCATCTTCCCCGATAAGTCCCGCAGCCCGGTCGCGGACGGTGAGCGTGTCGCAGAATCGTAGGGTATCCTCCGGGTTCACAAAATAAACCGGGTGATCGTCCCCTGTCGCGGTGACCTCGCCATACGCACTCCCCTTGGCCTTCTGCTCCTCCACGGTCGTGCCCATGACGTCCCTCCACTGTTTTTGGGTCACTGGGGTGCGGGCAATGCGGAAGGGCTCAGAAAGCGTCACCTCATGTTGGGGGAATTCATCAGCATCCCGCCCCGGTTCATCCGCCGGGCTGCCCATGGTGAACGTGCCCGAAGGAATCCCGAGCATGGTCATACCAATGGAGTTGATCAACGTGGGCGGACGGTCATCGTTGGGCAGTGCACCCATCGTTTCGTCCGGCGGCTCCACCTCGTCACTGATTCGAGGGCGCCGGGGAGTAGACTCCTCTTCTTCCACGGCTTCCCCGTTCAAAATGCGACGCAGCTTGATCCCTTCCTTGGCGCGCTCTCCGTCAAACTGTTGCCAGACGTGGCTAAGGACACGGGCCAGGGGAATGAGTTCTTGGGTGAGGGCCGCTCCATCGCCCTGGGCAGCGGGCCCGATGATGTCGATGCCGAACGGATTTGGGCCGAA
>CAMCXS010000127.1 GCA_945883495.1 Akkermansia muciniphila | reverse complement strand
GAACACGAGGTCTGCTCGCCCCGGAAAGGCCGTTGCGCTTCGTCGATCAGCGAAAACAGAGCCGCCCTGCGCAAACGCTCGTCGTCGATGGGCCATTCCCGCCCTGTTTTGAACCATCGACGCTCGTCGATGGCGCAAGACGGCCTGTTTTGGGCAAACGACCGTCGTCGATTTGGAAAAACACCTCTGTTTTGGGAGATCGACCGTCGTCGTTTGGGGAAAACAGAGCTGTTTCGCCCCATCGACGAGCGTCGTTTGGCAAAAGCAGCGCTGCATTGGCCAAACGACGAAGCGCGATCGGGAATGGTTTGGCCTCGCGCGAAAGCGCGGAGAGGACGGGGGTTCTCGGCTGCCCACGAGCGTACTCGCCGGCAATTCCCCTCCGTCGCATCTGCCCACCCCGGGCGATAAGGAAAAAAAAACCCTCCGTGGCGAACCACGGAGGGTGAAGTTTCATCAGAACTCGCCGATCGGCGAATCAACAACTTGGCGCCCGCCGTTATGGAACGACAGGAGCTGCGTTGAGAAGACTCATCGACGCGGTCTCGAAGTCCTTCGTGGTGCTGTTGAAGATCTTGATCAAACCACTGCCGACCAAGGTCCCTTCATCATCTTGAAGAAGAACTCCATTGAACGTCGAGACGCCAGCCGGAGCATCCAAGGTCATCGCACCGGCGAAGGATCCGTTGCTCGCAGCGACACCGCCACCTCTGACGGATGGGGTTGGCACAGAGTTCACCGGAGCCACCCGGACCAGGGCGAACGTGTTCCGCAAGCTGAAGATCGTAGGCAGAGCCTTGCCTCCAGGGGCGGCCGGTTTGTTCGCGTCTTGATAGTCGACGTAGAACTTCCGGTCCGTCAGCCCAAGGCTCAAGGCCACTCCCTGGGCGGAAACACTGCTGACCCAACGATCCACGCGAGCGTTCACATCCAACGGGCCGAAGCCATTCTTGTAGGACTTATCGGTCGCCACGGTACCAGCCTTCGTCCACTTCAGCCCAGCTGTCAGCAGCGGGTCCGTCGAGGAGCCGCGGACCGGTTGGCCCAGATCTCCGAGGGTGATGATCCCGCCGAAGTAGGAACCCGTGTTGTGGGCTCCACCGGTGTAAGGCTTCGCGAAGACCACGGCCTGCCGGGTTTGCGACACGTTCAACGACGCGGTCAGCTTCTGGGCATCGCCCAAGGCGCCGGCCAGGTTGAGCAGACTCGTCTTCGGATTGAAGGTGCCAGTGGCGTAACCTTGACCGCCAGGGGTGGGAGGATTCGACGTGCGACTCCCCACGACGGCGTTTTGGAAGGCGATCGTGACCGGGAACCTTGGCTCACGGCCAGCCTTGAACAGGCGGAAGCCGCGGCCGTTGTCGGCGAGGTCGGTCCCGTCCGTGGTCGTACCCGCGGAGCCGTTTGTCACCAAATCGGAGCCGGGATTGATCTCGAACTTCACGAAGGTCTGCGGAATCGTCGTCCGAGGGACGGCCGCGAACGGAACAGTGACCGTGTACGGAGGATTCCCGGTAAGAGCGGGGAACGTTCCCTTGGTGACCTTTCGCACGGACTGCCCGATCAGCTCCAAGGTGGCGGTGTAACTGCCCGGACCCGTCACCGAGAGGAAGGACTTGCCAACTGGAAGTCCATTCTTCTCAAGGAGCACTTCGTAGCGGCCAGAGAGGCGATACGGGTCCACGTGGAAGTCCCACACCAGCGGGGTGCCCGAAACCCTTCTGCGGGCATCGAGCAAGCGGATCTCCAACGGAGAGCCTCCCAGTTCACCCGTGATGGTGCCGACGATCTTGGCGCTGGTAAGGGCGCCGGTCGTGCGATTGCGTACCACTTCCCACTTCAGCCCGCCCGGGAGGTTGGCCACGTCGATGTTGAAACCGCTCGGGATGTTGTTGAAGAAGAACGCCAAGTCCAAATCAACGGTGTCGCCAATCTCCCAACGGTTGCGCAACGCGGCCAAGCTGGCTTCCTGGAAGACCGTGAACACGCTCTCCCCTGGAGTGTTATTGGCGGCGAAGGTGGCCGTCACGGTCTTGTTCCCATCAACGGGCAGGGTCAGCAGCGCATTGGTGCTCGGAGCCGGATTGGTGCCTGCACCCGTCACGCTCCATCCACTGAACACATACCCAGTGGCCGGCGTCGCGGTCAATGCCGCATTCGTGCCGTTGAGGTAGAGACCGCCGCTAGCCAAGCCACTGACGGTCCCGCCGGCGGTCGGAGTCCGGTTCACCGTGACGGTGTATTGAGCCGTGAACGTCGCACCGATCGTCTTGTCCCCGTCCATGGTGACGGTCAATGGATTCGTGGTGCCGCTCGCGGCGCCGGTCCAGCCAGTGAAGACATACCCCGTGTCCGGCGTGGCGGTGAGTTGCACCGTGGTCCCGTTCACGTAGGGATTGCTAAGTCCCCCTTGCACCGCAATGGACCCATTGCTCGGCGTGGTGATCGTGAGGTCATAAAACGGCTCGATCTCGAACACGGAAACCGTGTTACTGACTTCGTTGGAAACAACCGCCAAGGTCTTCCCGCTCGGGGAATCCGCAGCCGAAATGACGATGATCCCCTCGGGACTCACATCCCCAGCGTTGCGCAAGAAGGCGACCACGGAGACGCTGTCCTCATCTGTCAACGCGTCGGTGATATCGAAGACCATCACCCCATTGGAGCGCTCCAAGGTGACGAAGGCCACCAAACGGCCAAACAACGTTGCCACGGCTACGCCTTCAGGCTCTGGCCCCTTGTTGCCACTCCGACCGTCATCAAAGATCGCTTGGGCGCCTCCCTTGCCGTAGCTGGCGATGGTTTTCTCGATCAAGTCACCACTGTCGTAAACGATCTCGCCACTGGCGTTGAGGATGGAGAAGGACCGGCCTCCGTAAGCCAGAATCTTGTCCACCGTGGGGCCGAAAGCGTCCCCGTTTTCCTCGATTGTGCTCACTTTCAAACGGCCCAAGACACTGTTTTGCCGCAGAGTGGCTTCATCCGGGAAACTCGAGTCCAAAACCGTCGCCAACCGGGCAGTTTCATCGGGAGTCAAGAAATCATCACGGTCGTCCCCTTCGTTGGCGATGACGTAAAACGTGTTTCCGCCCTGGCTGAAAGAAGCAATCGCGTCCGGCTGATAAAGTCCGAATACTGGATTGCCGGTCCGAAGAAGCCCGATGGGGCCGTTCGATCCATTGTCCCGATCACTGAAGTCTGCCAGCAAGGTGCTGAAGTCTTTCAAGCCGAGCCCAACAATGTCGGTGAATGTAGCAGTCGCGATGTCCAAGATGGCCACGGCGTTGTTCTCCTGAAGAGTGACCATAGCCTTGGTGCCGTCCGGAGAAATGGCGATGTACTCAGGCTCAAGGTCATCGCTTGCACTCTCCGCGCCAAAGATCCGGACAGGAGGATTCTCCGCTTTGAGAGTGGCGGCATTGAAGCCACCAAAGCCAACGTTGGTCACCGGGGGAGTCGCAAACCCGCCGGAGACGTCGATGATGCTCACCGAGCCAGCGGTCGGACCAGCGCCTCCATTCGAGTCGAGGTACTCAGCCTCGTTGGCCACCAGAACTTTCGTGCCGTCTGGGGTAAAGGCCAGCATGTCTGGAAGCAGCCCAACGTCGGCGGAGCCAAGGAAACCGCCCGCTTGTTCCGCGGTGGCGGCATCGAGGAACACGACTTTGCCAGCCGTCGTTTTGCCAAGATTGATCGCCACGGCTACCTTCCCATTCGATACGGCTACGCTATTGACGTCGGTGGCCGCCAAGCTAAAGGGGGCATCCGTAAACCGGAGGGTCGCAAGCAAGCTCGGAGCCGCGGGATCCGTGAGATCGAGGATCGCCAATCCGCCGGTCCGAGCCGGGCTCGTTGTGGTCGGTTCGGTCACGAAAAGCCGCTTGCTCGCGGGGTCGAAAGCTGAGATTTCCGCACCGGTCAGACCGAGCGCTCCCTTAAAGCTGAAGCCTTGAGGAAGGGCGGGAACGCTATTCGCGGCATCGGGATCGGTGCCCAATTGAATTTCAGCAAACCGTGAGATCCCATCGTTGTCCGAGTCGGAAAGGTCGGGTCCGAAGGTGGCGCCGACGGTCTTGGCGGCGTCCATGGTGATGGTGAGCGGGCTCGTGGACCCAGCAGCATCCCCGGTCCAACCGGTGAAAACGTAGCCACTGGCAGGGTTCGCGGTAAGCTCCACATTGGTGCCCGTGGCGTATGGGCTTTGCAGCCCTCCCGTGACGGAGATGGTGCCGTTCGTAGTGGAACTCAGCGTCAGCGGGAACGCCTCGACGAAGTTGGCCACCACGGTCTTATTGGCGTTCATGAGCACCGTCAACGGATTGGAGGTCCCAGAGGCATCACCGCTCCATCCCGTGAAGCGGTACCCCGCGTTCGCCGTGGCGGTGAGGTTGGCATTCGCGCCAGAGCCGAAGGACTGGCCGTTGGTGGCCCCAGAAATCGTGCCCGCACCCGGTGGATTCACCGAGTGATTCAAGGTGTAATTGGTGACGGTGGCGACAACGGAAACGTTTCCGTTGCTGGCGACCTCAATCGTCGCGACATAGGTGGCGGTCGCCGTGCCCGACGTGGGGCGAGCGAGACGTTGAAGATCGACGCGAGTCGGGCTGCTACCCTTGCCGAAATTATTCTGCAAACCTGGGTTGTAGATGTTGAACGCCGCGATGACGGCTCCGCTCAACGGGTTCCACTTGCTCCAGCTGTTCGCCCAGAATTGTCCATTCCCCGCTTCCGTAGCCGTAACGATCCCGTTCGAGTTGGCGGTGATGTTATATTCTGGAACGGAAAAGGCGTCCATCATCCCGAGGTGGATCGTGTAGGCGGACCCCAGGGCCGTTGAGCTGTAGCCGGTATGCAGCGGAGCTCCACCAGCGGTTGTGGCCGCCCGGGTGAGATAGGCAGTCCGGTTCGGGTCACCGTTCGCATCCGTGCCGCTCGAGCTGCCGCTCTGCTGCCCATAGGCGCCGAAGTAGACGTCTGTCCGGGTGTACCAGTTCGAGCCGAAGGCGGCGGTGAGCTCGGCGTTCAAATTGATGATGAATCCTGGATTCGGGTTGTTTTTGATCGTCCCGACGGAACCCAGGTTGTAGAACACGTTCGTGGATTGCCCCGTGCCCCCAGTCGCCTGGAAGCCTAAGATGAGGTCACCGGAGACGGGTGGCCCCCAGGGGGCCGCCGAAGCCACCGAAGCCATCAAGGCCGCGGCAGCGGAGCAGATTAGGGTTTTGATTCTGGGCATGTTCATTGTGTAGTTTGGGGGAGGTTGGTGATGGGTTTTGTTGCGTCCTTCCGGAGCCCTGCGGGCGATTGTCGAGACACTTACTGGCAACCGCGACACTTCGCGGCCACCCTTCATGGCCCCTGCGCCCACTTCTGGCAAACATCCAAATGTGACTAAAAAGTCACATTGAGCGTCGTGCGGGAGCGAGCCCCACTTCGATCGCCCGTGCCCCGACAAAAGAGTTTCACAATGGAGCGCTTGCAGCCCGCCAGTCCATCCCATAGATGGAAATTCAAGTTATGGTCCCTTCCGCTGCTCCCCAACATTCCGCCATCGCCTCCTGCGTCGCGGTGATCGCGCTCGCTTTCGCCAGCTCGCTGCCAGCGCACGCGGACAGCATCGCACCGTTGCTGAAAACCATCGCCGCCCCCCGCGCCGGCGCGCAAAGCGGTGTCTTCTTCGGCTCCAGCGTAGCCGCCAGCCCGACCTACGCAGTGGTAGGCGAACCTGGAGGACAGGGGTTCGTCAAAATTTTCGACGCCTCGACGGGTGAGTTGTGGTTGACTCTTTCCAGCCCGGGCGGCGAAGCCAACCGGTTCGGGACCTGCGTCGCGATCGAGGGTTCAAGGCTGGCGGTCGGAGCCCCGGAAGCCCGCACCGACACCACGCCGAACGCTGGAAGGATCTACGTGTACGATCTGGGGGGCGACCAGCCGGAAACGCCTGTCCTTACCCTCTCCAGCCCCACGCCTCGCTCGGAGGAGGCCTTCGGCTCGGCCTTGAGCCTCTCCGGTGACCGGTTGATCGCCGGAGTGCCACGGACCAATCAAGGCGGCAAAATCGAGTCTGGACAAGTCTACGTTTACGACCTTGCCGCCGCGAACGCGCAGTCTCCCATCCTGACCCTGGTGAACCCTACCCCGGCCGACGCCGATTTCTTTGGCGCCGCCGTGGCGATTTCCGGCCAGCGGGTGGTGGTGGGGGCGCCTGGTGACGACACCGGGGCCAAGGACGCCGGGCGGGCGTATGTTTATGATTTGAACCGGGTCACCCCGACGACGCCCGTTTGGACCTTGGCGCCTCCCGTTCTCCAAGCATCTTTGAACTTCGGCCAAGCGATTTCTTTGTCTGGCAGCACTCTGGTGATTGGGGTTTCCGGCGAAACGGTGTCCGCAGCGCCCCTCTCTGGCCGTGTCTATGTCTATGAATTGACGGGTGCACGCCCATCGACGGCCTCCACCATCCTCCAGTCTCCGGCCCCGGCCAATGGAGAGCGTTTCGGCCTTGCCGTCGCCGTGGCTGACAGACGCGTGCTGGCGGGAACCGCCAACGGCACCTTTTTCGCGTTTCACCTAGATGAAGGAACTGAGGGCACGGCCGTTGACCTCCCTGACGCCGTGCCGGACTCTCCACTCTCCTTGGCGCTCTCTGGGAGTTTGGCCCTAATTGGCAATCCAGAGAGCTCCTCGATCATGCCCCTAGCAGGCAGCGCCTACCTTGGAGATCTTGCCACCGATGTCATTCTCCAAGAGCTCAGCAGCCCCACGCCTCGCGGCGATGACCGGTTCGCCTCCGCGGTGGCTTGGAGCGGTTCCTCCCTGATCGTGGGAGCGCCGGCATACGCAGGCGACGTTCCGGAAGCCAGCGACGTGGGGCAGGTTTACGTGTATGAAACCACCAGCGACAGCGAATCCGCCATCGCAAATCCGACCCCGGCAAACGGGGACGCATTCGGCGCAACCGTCGCGGCCGCCAGCAATTGGATCCTAATCAGCGCCCCTGGAGATACGGAAGAGGGAACAGGGGGCGGGAGCGGCGTGGTCTATGTTTTCAATTTGAGCCTTGGGAGTCCGTCTTTCATCATCGAAAACCCCGATTCCACCGGCCATTCCTTTGGTTCGGTGGTAGCCGCCAGTGGGAACCTTGCGGTCATCGGAGCCAAAGGCGGCGGCAAAGCCTATGTCTACGATTTGGATTCAGGGTCTCCGGACACTCCGGTCGCGACCTTGGAGAACCCCAGCGCAAGACCAGGCAGTTTCCCATGGGCGATCGCTTTGAGCTCTCAATTGGTGGCCATAAGCGATGCGGACTTCCAGACACCATTGGAAGCTCCAGACCCCGATCCACAGACGGAGAATCAGGACGACGGTGGCGGTGAGCCTCCGCCGCCACCGGCCAACAACGTCTTCGGAGCCATCTACACGTACGACCTCAGCATCCTTTCCGGAGCCATCAGCCCGAAAGCAACGATTTTGAACCCAGTGGCTCCCGGAGCAACCATCTCCTACATCGGCGACCAGTTGGCCTTGGACGGAACCAAACTAGCGGTCTCTGGGCTCCTCTACGCTCAGGGGGAGAAGCCGGAGCGGGTCTACCTCTACGAACTCGGGGGAGAGACACCGGCAACTCCGCTGCGGACCTTCACGCCGCCCGTGGCCCAACCAGTTGACGGTTTTGGAACCGCCTTGGCGTTCATCGGCGATCAACTGGCGGTGGGCGCCCCTTACTCCGGCCAACGTCTCCCGATGGATCCGCCTTTTGAAAACACGCTGATCCCTGGGGCCGGACAGGTTCATCTCTTCGATTTAGACCCCGAAACTCTGGGGTACCTGGGCACCATCAACCCGCCGGAAGCCCCCTCGGAACCGCGCGCGGCGAGTGGCTTTGGCTTCGGCACCGCGCTGGCGTCCGACGGCACCCAATTCGCAGTCGGCGCCCCGTCCGGCGGGACGCAATATCAAAAGCGATTTGCCTTCGTGTTTGGGAGTGGATCCCGGCGACCTTCCATCCTGGCGCCCGCCGCTGGCAGCCTCAACCGGGCGCCAATTGCCTTCACCTTGGCGCTACGCCAGATTCCGCAAGCGGGCTCCGTGCGTTTGCTCATCGGAGATTCAGAGTATCCCCTTTCCGCGGCTTACGAAGTCCCCGGCACCCTGCAGCTCACGCTGAATCCGTCCAATCCGGCAAGCCATCCCGCGATTCTCTCTGGACCGCCCATCCCGAATGGGACCTACGATTTGATGCTGCGCTACTTGGACCGGACGGGAACGGAAGTGACCTCGCCGTTGGTGGAAGGCGTCACGGTGGACACCGTTCCTCCCTCGATCATCCCTCCGCCAGCGATCGGCATGGTGGCGAACCGGCCGAATGGCGCGATGGTCGATTATCCAGCCGCAACGGTGACGGACGAGTCCGGAGTGGCGAGCGTGACCTACTCCACCAGGAGCGGAACGTTCTTTCCGTTTGGCATGACACCGGTGACGATTACAGCCACAGATCTGGCCGGGAACGAGAGCACGGCGAGCTTCCAGGTCTCCGTCCTCGCTTTTCAAACGGTCGCGCCCAGGAGTCGCGCGGTGGTTCGTTCTTCGACTAGGCCGCTCACGATTAGTGGAACGGCGAACAACCTGGTCACTGAGGTGCTTGTGTCCGTGAATGGAGGCAACCCGATCTCCGCGATCGTGACCGCAACCGCCAAAGGCAAACGCTGGACCATCTCGATACCCCCCTCCGATCTGGTTCCCTGGAGCAACTCGATCGAAGTAACCGCCATCGCGGGCGATGCGAACGTCACTTCCCCGCCCCAGACCTTTTTCTACGAAGTTCTTTCTCCGCTCACGGTGGAAATCGATCCTCCAAGAAGCGGCAGCCTCACGTTTTCTCCCCGATTGGGCCGTGGCAACATGGCGGCATTGGGACGACCCTACGAGGTCACCGCAAGCCCCCGGCCGGGGTTTGTGTTCGATTTCTGGGAAGGCTTGCCTGCTCCTCAACCCTATGCGGCGTCCTTCGTCCATGAAGACGGAGGGCTCGTCAAGGCCACATTCGTTCCCACGCCTTTCACCAAGGAGTCTGGAGGCAGTTACAACGGGACGCTACTCAGTGGGGCGACGCCGGATCAGCAAAACTGCGGACTGTTCACCGCCCAGGTCACCAACACCTCGGCCGCCTTCTCCGCCCGCCTGATTCTCGACGGCGTGACCACGAGCTTCCGTGGCTGGTTCTACCACGAAGACGGCCGCTACCAGTCCCCAATTCCCCGCGATGGCCTCTCGCTTTCGCTCGTCCTGGAAACAAGCGACGACGGAACGAATCGAATCTCAGGCATGGCAACCCGATGGGATGATGGAGCCGAAGCCTTTGTGACTCCGATCGACGCCCCACAATGTTACAGCGCAAGCGCCCCAGTTCCCGCCGAACTCATCGCAGCCTACAACTGCGCGCTCAGTGTCAGCGATTCGTCCACCCCAACGACTGGCCTGCCAGATGGAGAAGGCACAGCCACACTCACCATCAGCAAGTCCGGCTCGGTCAAGCTGACTGGAGTTCTGGCGGACAACAACGCCTTCACCTCGGCATCTCTTCTCACCCGGACGGGGATGGCGCCGATCTACGCCCCCTTCCCCAAACGGTCCGGCCTCTTGGCAGGCGACCTGACGGTCGATCTCACGCAGGCGGCGACTGATGTCACAAGCGGCGAGATCCGTTGGTTCCAGCTTCCGCATCAGCGGCGTCAATATTACCCCAACGGGTTTTACACCAACCTCGACCTGATCGGGGCCAAGCAACAGTCCTCTTCTCCGGCCGCGTTGCAATTGTCCTCTGAACCGTCACTTGAGTTCACCGGGGGCCCCTTCGCGGATCCTCTGAACCCCGATCCGATTCACGTGGATCTAGTGCGGGTAGGCAACAACCGCTTTGCTTCCGCAGATCGATCCACCACGATCACCCTGACTGCCAAAGGCCATTTTTCCGGCACGCATATCCCGTCCCCGCAGGAAGGGCGCTACCCGTTCCGTGGCGTCATCGTGGCCAAGGACGCCTCGGTGCAAACCCTCGGCACTATTCTGACGCCCGCTCCCAAGAAAGCGAATGGCAACGGACTCAGCGGCTCCGTCCGCCTGTTCTCGGAGTGAAGAGCGCCTGGACGAACCGAAACAGCACGGACAGGAAGACGCGGGGCCGTCAACACGCGGCATCCCCCGGGGACCGAGAGTGATCACGGAGTGGGCACGCCCCGGTAAATCTTCCGGACACACTTGCTGGCAGGATCCGACACATACACCGCCCCGGACCGGTCCGTCGCGATGCTGTGGGGATAGAAACCCACCGGCCTTCCCTTCTCCCGGACGGCGGGCTGGCAATCTAAGGTGGATACCAGACCATCGGATGCGATCATCCGGATGGATTGGCTGTTCGTGTCCGCCACATAGATCGTTCCCGACTCATCCACCGCGATGCCTTGGAGATTCGCAAAGCGCGCGGCGCCCCCTTTCGCATCGATTTTTCCATACGCTTTGGCAGCTCCAGCCAGGGTGCGCACCGTCCCATCCGCGTCGATTTTCCGGACCGTCCGGTTTCCCGAGTCCGCGACGTAGAGCGCGCCTGCCCGATCCATGGCCAACGCCAGCGGATACTCAAAGCGCGCTTCCGTACCCGGCCCGTCCGCACTGCCTGACGTCTTTGGCTTGCCCGCCACGGTGATCACCTCCCCGGTGGGGCCGATCAGACGAATCGTGTGATTGTGGGTATCCGCCACAAAGAGATTCCCAGCACTGTCCGCGATCACTCCCTTTGGAAACGAAAACCGGGCTTCCTCCGCCGGACCGTCTTGGCTCCCGGCCCTGCCCAGCTCCCCCGCATGAGTCGTGACGATGCCGCCAGGCGCAATTTTGCGGATGGCATGGTTGTAGGTATCCGCTACGTAGAGCGAGCCATCGTCCGCTAGGACCAAGCCGTTGGGGGAGTAAAAACGAGCCTCTTCTCCCACTCCGTTCGAGCTTCCCGGACTGCCGGGCTTCCCCGCGAGAAGCACCACTTCCCCCGAAGCCGTGATTTTCCGGATCGTGTGGCTGTAGGCATCCGCGAAGAACACGTCTCCATCCCGGCTGACGGCGATGCCAAACGGAGAAATGCCGCGCTCCCCTTCACCGGATTGGCCCCCCAAACGGGCAAAGAGAAACGCCTCGGTGTGGAAGACGGCGGCAGGGCTGTAACTGATGCCGGCGCCGTTGACCGCGTATCCACGAAAGACGTAGGCCTTACCGCCCTCAAGGCCAGGCAATTCCACCGAAAAAAGGCCGGTCCCGGAAGCCCCAGGCGCCTTCACCCGGAGCCCGGTCAACGCTGGATCGGCCTCGGGGCGGGACAACTCGTAGACGATCCCTCGCTCCAAAATCTCGCCCCCGCCATCCTCGACCACTTCCACGGTCACCGTCGCGGTGGTTCCCGCGATTCGTGGCGCTGGCGGAGGAGCCAGGGTCGGCGGAGCAATCCGCTCGACGCGGACGGAATAAGACCGCGTGGCCGGACTCGTGGCCGACCGCACCCGGACCTCCAAAATGTTTTCCCCAGGCAGCAAGCTCACCGGCTTGTCCTCCAGGGGTCCAAAACCAGTGCCATTCACCTGACGCTCCACCGCGGCCTCCGGAAGGACCGCCACTGCCGAGACGGTCACCGATTCCGCCCCCGTAAAGGCTCGAAAATGCGAGACGTCGCTGTCGAACTCCGGTTCTAATTTGAGGTTCCCTCCGTCCAGCGAGAGGTCCGCCAAGTCCAGCGTCTCCGGCGCAAACGCCACGCCGTGAAAACGGGCCTCACCCGAACTGGCCAGGACCGTAAAATCCTTCGGCAGCCGGTGCCAGGCCGCCCCAAAAGGCGTGTCGTCGATCAGTTTGGCCAGCAAACTCGACCCCGCTCCTTGCGCCGTAACATAGATCTCCGTCTTGCCAAGCCGCTCCCTGACCGCAACCGCGCTGATGGTCACATACGCTGCGGATCCTCGCCAGACCCAGCCTTCGGCGGACCACTCGAATTTCTGCAAGTCGGACTCAGCGCCAAAATAAAGCGTATCCAGCCCGCCCAGCCCCACCGCGCCCGTCCCCGGATCCCGATCCACCAACGCGAACACGCCCGCCCCGCCAATAAACCCGGTGGTAAACTGAAACGCCTCGGGAGATTCCCCGCCCTGGAGCGGCAACGCACCAACGTTGAAGACCCGGCTGCGGCTGGAGACCACCAAAAACTGGTGCCCAGAGCGGTCTTCCGCGATTGAGACCTGCCGCATGCGCCCTTCCACGATCTGCCGGGACGCATGCATCGCCGTTGTGTACCGGACGTCATGCACCCCTCCCGCCGGACCAGACCCGCTCCCAGCGACGTAGCAGATGTCTCGCATATCGTCCGAAGTCGCCGAACTGGGCAATTCCCCAGAATCCTCCGCCGTCAGCCGGGCGATCGCCCCCACTCTCCCCTGTCCATCCACCCGCACCACCGTGCGCGCGGCCCTCCCGCCGGGGTTCTCGGTCGGTGAGCTTGAGTCCGGTTTTGCTTGCGCCTCCAGCCCGCCCAAAACCAAGTAGCGCCCGGACGGAGAGAGGCTGAGCAAGCCCATCGGATGGTCCGATACCGGCAGAGCGACGCCCCCAAAGTGATCCTCTCCCTCCGAAAAAGGACCGAGATCTACGGCATTGACCTCGGCCCCGCCATCGGGGGGAAATTCGGCTAGGCTCACTGCCGCCAAGCCCCCATCCGGAGCCTGCCCCGTGCGGACCACCACAACGTTTCCAGGGGTGAATGGACCTGCCCCGGCGAGCCCGGCCATCCATGTCCACGTCAAGACGATCCGAACCCTAAGTGGCACGGCAGCAGCGCAGCGGGAGAAAAAATCGTCCATCGGCATTGGAGATGAGCAGAATTCCAACCCGCCCCTCTGAGGCAGAGGAACCATGCCTGGGCCGCCGCAGATTTGAGCTTTGGGTCAGGGTTCCGTCAAGGAATTTGGCACGGTTCCGCGGAAGCGGATTTTCTCAAGCAACGCGCTCGCGCTTTGCCTCATCGCCTCATCGCCTCATTCACACCCCACCGTCAGAGTTGCTTTCCGGAAGCTCACCGTCTAGGAACTGACAGGATCCGGCGGACGCAACCCTCACCCATACGCGCCAATGTGACAAGTTCGTCACTCGCGGCGCGGGAGAGTTGTGCCAACATCCGCTTTCCATTCCAGAGCCATGATTCAATCCATTCGCCAAGGTTTCATTTTCGCCCGGGAGAACGACGCGCGGACGGTGTGGCGGGAATTCAACCGGCGGGACAACCGGCATCCGTTGGTTCAATTCAGCAAGTATGCCTGTTGCGGGGTGTTGGCCACGGCGGTCCACAATCTCACCTTCGGGCTGCTCGGCTGGAGCGGATGGCTTCCCCACTTTGCCAGCCAAGGGCTTCCAGCGGAGCAACGGACGCTCTACTTCGTGCTCGCCAGCCTCGGCGGCTTCTTCGTCTCCAACGCCATCACCTACTTGGTGAACGTGCATTGGGTCTTCGAAGGCGGCCGGCACGGAAAATTCAAAGAGTTCCTCTTCTTCACCTCCGCCTCCGCCATCGGCTTTGTCGTGGGTTGCGCACTGGGCACCCGGGAGATTCTTCAAGGCAGCGGCAGCAGTTGGATCGCCAGCCTCTCTTTAGTGGTCTGTTCCACTCTCGTGAACTTCGCGACGCGCAAGTTCCTCATTTTTCGCGCCTGAAGAGAGGCATTCGAAGGCATCGGGCATCTGCGGGCTGCGGATCGCCTAGCTGATGACATCTTGTGCCGTCCACGGACCTCGAACGTCCCCGGATGGCGACAACCGCGGCCTCCGCAGACCTCGAACGTCCCAGGATGACAAATCCAGCGGCTTCCGCAGACCTCGAACGTCCCAGGATGACAACAGCCGCGGCTTCCGCAGACCTCGAACGTCCCAGGATGACAACAGCCGCGGCTTCCGCAGACCTCGAACGTCCCAGGATGACAACAGCCGCGGCTTCCGCAGACCTCGAACGTCCCCGGATGGCGACAACCGCGGCTTCCGCAG
>CAMCXS010000126.1 GCA_945883495.1 Akkermansia muciniphila | reverse complement strand
TGGGAAAGACTGGACGCAGTGGTCGATCACGGGTGCTTCAGTTCTGACGTCATCACCGCTGATAAGCCAACGATCAAGCGGGTTGACTGCGCGTTCCTCAAGGCATTGGCGCGAATCGGATGGACGATCAAGCGGGTTGACGGTGCGTTGCTCTGCTCTTCCCCGTCTTCGTGCTCTTCGCGTCCTTCGTGGTGACGGGCTCCAATCATCGAGCAGCCATTTGTTATCATGAGGGAAATCGTATACTTCGGGAATCAACAAGCTGAGGCATCCGACGCATTCGACGCATCCGACGCATCCGACGCATCCGACGCGCGAGATTGAATTCGGGGCTCAGGCACGCCACCGCAAGCTGACCTAGAAGGCTTGGCCTCCCAAGGTGGGCAGTCCAGAACATTCTCCCGGACGGATCATTCTGAATTCAGGGTGAGAAACCATGATCTATCCACAGGAATGATCCTCGCAGTCCATCGAGTGTATCCAAGCCAGCGGTGAATTTTACTTAAAACCTGTTGCCATTTAAGTAAACTTAAATTATACACCCAGTATAAACACCACGCATTAGAGAAAAACTATATGACTGAAGTCGCGAGAAAGAAGCACATCCCCTCTGTTCCAGGCCCTGTCGGCAAAGCCATTGAAAAGGCCCGGGAAATCGCCGATGGCGTTGAAGCACACGGGGCGGTGATCGGGTTGAGATCCGCTACCGCTCCCGAGATCCGCGGTTTGGCGGATGGATTGAACCGCGCGGAGACCGGGTTCCAAGCCATCCGCGTCAGCTTCTCGGCTGAGCTAGCTCCGAATCTGAAAGAGGCCAACCGGGCGGCCGGCCGTTTCATCGTCAATGCCAAGAAGCCAATCAGCTGCGTGCTGGGAGATACCTGGAACGAAGGTTGGGTGGAAGCAGGATGGCTGCTCAGGACGCTGGCTTGTCCGCGAAAGATCACGGACCGGATCGCGCTCTTGGACCGGTTGGCCATCTTCTTGGGGGATCATCCAGAGTGTGAGGCCTCGGCCCAAAACATCACGGCTCAACGGGCCCGGGAAGTGCACCAAAACTTGAGCAAGGCGAATCGCTCCCTCGGCTTGACGGAAACCGCCCGGAAAGAGATCCGCGTCACCCGCGATCAGACAAAGAAGGAACTCCACCAGCTGGTGACCGCCGTGATCATCGAAGTGCGCCGCAAGCTGCCCGCGGATTCTTCACTCTGGAGTTCCTTCGGTCTCTGCTCGCCCAAGCCGCGGGCTCCGCGTCCGCGGAAACCAAAAGCCCCCAAGTCTTCCCAAAAGGCCAGCAAGGCGGCAAGCGCCCGCCCGCCCGCGACGACCGTGGAGAACGCTCCCGCTGGCACCAATCAAGTCGGCCTGGTTTCTTAAATGGCTGCTCTCCGTTCGATTCCATGACCGAAGCGTAGCGGTTTCCCAGGACCACGTCCCGCGCGTCTCTCAGCGGCGGCCGTGATGAAAGTCAATCGTCGTCCGTTTCCGTTCCGCGCCGGGATTGTTCTCAATGACGACTCCTGTGCATGAGGGATCGACCGCGATCGCGACGCTGATTGGCTGCCCGGTGAAGGCATTGCCGCTCATCTGAAGATTGGCGCCGTTTGGGGCGAAGGTGATGGCGTCGATGGGGGTGGAATCGCGGAGCTGGAAGATGTTATCCCGTACAATGACGGGTCCGTAGTGGCCTTCCGGCTCGTGGAGGGTGAAGTAAAGTTCTGGGAAGCGGCGAGGTTGGCCGGTTTCGTAGCTGCGGCGGCCGCGCCGGAGATCGGGTTCGGCTTTGGTTGTGTTGTTGACGAAAACGTTGTTCGCCAGGACGAAGTTTTTCGGCTGATTAATCCAGGAACCGCGCCCTCCATTGCGGAAGGTGTTGCCCGCGATGACGACATCTTCGCACGATTTCTCGACGCTGATGACCCGAGAGCCATTGGTGCCATCGACGAGGTTGCCGGTGATCGTTGCGTTTTGGCAGTATTCCGCGAGGAAAAAGGCACCCATTCGGGAGCCGGTGATCTGATTTTGGGCGAAGACGATGTTGCGGCAGCGCTGGATGTGCATGGTATCGCCCAGAGCGCTGAGCACGCAGCCGGTGATACGGACGTCCTTGGCGGCGGTGATGTCGAAGGCGCCTTTGCCCGGACCGGAACCGGTGGGAGCGTAAAGCGCCCAAAAGGCGGCGAACAGATTGTGGACGAGCGCGAGATCTTTGCCGCTGGCGGTTTCGAAGCGGATCGCTGGCCCGCCCGGTGTTTCCGCAATGCGCAGGAAATCGGGGGCGGATTCGACCACGAAATATTGTCGGCCGCGGGTGAGAGGTTTTGGGAGTGCGTTTCCAAGGAAGGAAAGGGCGTGTTTGGGTTCGGCATCGGGGCTCACGGGGATCGGCCGGGTGGTGTTGACCAAACGAATTCGATCATCTCCGGCGTCGATCGTGAGTGGTGCTTTGACCAGATCCATGCGGAAATAGCGGCGGGCGCGCTCCACTTCCCAGGGCTCGTATTCCTCTGGCCAGGTGAGCAGTTGCCAAAGGTAGCCGTAATCCCACATAAACTTCCCGCTGCGCAAAAGGGTGCAGTTGTCCAAGACGACGCGTTCGGCGTAAGCCTCGACTTCGCTTTCACTGCCCTTTTTGGCCAGTCCATGCACGCCGATGACGGCTCCGGCGATGCCATCGGATTTCACGTCGCGGAAGAGGAGATCGTGGGTGCCGCCGGGTTGCGTGGCGGTGATTTCAATGGCCCGGGTGTTGGCGGCGGGTTCCCAGGCATTCTCCGGGATGGCGGGATCGAAGACGTGGCCGAGGAACTCGCCTCCATGCCAGGAGAAGTCGTGGAGATCCTTCCCGGAGAAGAGAATGAGGCGTACGTCGCCAGTCAGCTGGGCCGGAAAATGAAAACGGGCGCCTTGGGCATGCACCGTGGTTCCGGAGGTGAGCGGGATTGGCTTGGCGCCGTTGAGATGATAGTCCCCAGCGGGGATTTCGATACGACTCGTGCCGGAAGCGAAGAGTTGCTCGAGCTTGGCGGAATCGTCCTCCGCGCGCAGCGAGAGAAGAAAGCAGCTGAAAATGAGGATGGGGCGAATTGTGCTCGGCATGTGGCTCCAGAGAGCGTAGGGATTTTCAGCCCGGATCGCCACGACAAACCCTATGCGGAATGCGACAAACCCCGCCTCTGACGAATTTCAGGCCGCGTTTTTCTCCCGGATGGGAGGGAGGCAGCAGTTTCAAGCGTTGTTTGAGCACCTTCCGGGTGTTTGTTTCTTTGCGAAGGATGCGGAGGGCCGGTTTGTGGCGGCGAACACGCTGTGTCTGGGGCGGATGGGCATCAAGACTGAAGCGGATGTCATCGGGAAAACCGACGCCGACGTCCATCCGGAACGTGTAGCGCGTGAGATCCGCCAGGACGATTTGCAAGTGATGCGGACGCGGGAGCCGTTGATCGACCGGGTGGAGGCGCTCTTCATCCGCAGTCACGCCAAGGATTGGTATGTCACGACGAAGCTCCCGATCTTCGACCTTGATGGCGAGGTCATTGGAGTGATGGGTTTTGTCCGTCCGTTTCAGGGGGGCATGCGGGAGTCGGGGCTCGCCCGGTTGGAGCCGGTGGTGGCGCATATCCAACAGCATCACGGCGAGCGGATTGACATCCCTAGTTTGGCCAAACTCGCCCATGTTTCTCCCCGGCAGCTGCATCGGCTGTTTCAGGCCGCTTTCGGCATGAGCACCCAAGTTTTCATCGTCCGCACCCGGGTCCAAGCAGCGAGCGATGACCTGTTGCTTACGGACTTGCCGATCAGCGAGATCGCCTTGCAGCATGGGTTCTATGACCAAAGCGCCTTCAGCCGGGCGTTCCACAAGCACACGGGAGAAACTCCGATGCAGTTCCGGAGGCGGAGGGGGGAGGTGTCCGATGAATACAAAAAGACGGCAACCGGCCACAAGACTCCGCCGGGACGGGAGGATAGGGTGAAAGTCGATTAACCCCGGATGCGTTCTTCCAACCCCTCGCTCCACCAATTCTTCCTTATTCTCCTGTTCTTGGCTCTCCCGCAGGCCCGCGCGGCGGTGATCACGTGGGGAGGCGGTCCCCGGGACATCCTTGCGGATACGGATGTTTCCACCCAGGGCGTGCTGGTGCGAGCCCTCTCCAAAGCGGGCGTCTTGGCGCCTACCGTGAACGGGGTGACATTCGGGCCTTTCCCGGGTCCTGATACGATCTCCAGCCAAAATGCCACGAACTATGCCACCGGGGCGTTGGCGGCATCCGGCGGCATCGGCGCAGGCTACGCCACGATGTTGAGTCAGAACGACTACCGGACCACCACCGGGACGGGCTCGGGCACCACGATGACGCTGACCCTGAATGAGCTCACGGTGGGGCAACATTACGAAATCCAGCTCTGGTTTCACGACGGCAACGCCACCGGCTTGGGCACGCTCATGGTGAAGTCCCCAGCCTCGCTTGATCCGTGGGTGTTGCTCGACGCCAATCCCAGCAACACCGCCGGTGGGCGTGGCCAATACGCGATCGGGACGTTTACGGCGGATGCCACGACTCAGGTGATCAATCTCACCGGAAATCCCATCGTGGCGCTTCAAGCTTACCAACTGCGGCGCATCCCGGCGCCGTTGGCCTCCGTGGCCTGGGAAGCTTGGCGGGAGACGACTGGCCCGGAAGATGTGGCCACTCAGGGAACGCTGGCACGGGCCTATGCGTTTGGCGCCACGGCTCCGTCGGGGCCGCTGAATGGAGTGAGTTTCGCCCGCTTCATCGATCAATCGGCGGATACCTTGACTGGGTTTGCCAGCGTGGGCGGAGATGGGTTCGGCTCGGCCTCGGCGCCGTTCGCGAACCTGCCGGCGGATTACCGGACCTTGCTGGGCGGCGCGGCATCGGGTGGTCGGAACGGTTCGCTGACCTTGAACGGCCTGCAGCCCGGCCAGTGGTACCTGGTGCAAGTTTGGGCCAACGATTCGCGCGCCTCGGCAGGAGGCCGGATTCAGCGGATCAATGGTTCTCTCTTCCTCAACACGAATCCCGGCGGTCCGGCGGACAATTTGGCGTACGAGGGCGGCGTGGGACACTGGATGCAAGGCGCGTTTCAAGCCACGGCGGCGTCGCAGCGCTTCGATTTTGTGTCCGGCACCGCCATTCAACTGAATGCGCTGCAACTCCGCACCATTCCGGCGCCAGATCCGGCTCTGTTGGCGTTGCGCGGCCGGCGGCTCATGGCACTGCACGCGTATTTGGATGGCACCTTCACCACGAGTATCAATTGGGTGGGTGTCCAGGCGCGCTTTGCGATTGGTGATTTGGCGCGGGCGCGTTCCAGCTTGACCACGGCGGCGGCGGGCGCGGCTTCGGGGACGTTGGCGGCGACATCGTCCTTCCATCTTTGGCCCGCGATGGATTTATATATGCGGCGCCGGAAATATATCGACCAGCTTTCGCGCGAACGGATGATCACGACGCTGCGGAAGTTCGACTATCGCAGTTGGTCAAACACGTCGAATCTGAGCAAGTTGGCCTGGACCATGCGGACGTTGGGATCGCAGGAGTTCGGGGAGTCTTCCTTCATCTTCCCGGCCAATGCGTGGCGAGACGCGGATCCGCGCGGCTACGGGCCACTGGTGGCGCGGCTGGAGTACGAGGCACGGCAAGGAACCGGGGAGTATGCCTCGGCGCCTTACGGCTGGTACAACATCATGCCGACGCTGTCGTTGGCGCAGCTCTCCAATGATGCGGCGTTGCGCGACCGGGCTCGTGTTTGCTTTGACGCGCACTTGGCGCAACTCGCCGCGCAGTGGATGCCGGGGAGCTATGTAGCGACATGGAGCGGACGCTCCTATCCGCTCTCCGGCTCGGCAATGAGTTTGGGGCGGTTGCTCTGGTATTGGTTTGGCGACGGCGGCCGCGCCGGGGAAGCTCAAGAAATCCTCATGCCCGCCTCCATGGATTACGAGCCGCCCGTGGCAATTCTGCGTGCCGCTTCGGAGCGGACCACGATCTACACGGCGCGGCATCGATGCGATTCGTTTCAAACCGCCTATATCTATAAGAACGAATTCGGGTTCTTCAGTCACGATGGAGCTGGCGGCGGCGATCAACAATATCCGGACGGGCTGCGCTGGCGTTTTATGCAGAGTTATCTCTGGATTACCCGGCCGGCCGTGGACACTCCAGCTTCAGTGCGCGCTTCCAATGCTCCCGGGAACGCCAACGCGGATTACTCAACCCTGCAGCATCGCGATGCCGAGGTGATGGCCTTTGATCTGAGCTATCGGACCATCGATCCACCTTATGCTCTTGGTTACATACCGGGGAACTACACCGCGATGATCAACCAGACTGGGGCGGCCACGCACGCCGATGGACGGCCGCGGATCTTCCTCAATTACGACCGCGTCATGGTGGCGATCACGGCGGACGTGCCGTTCACCTGGGACCCGGCCAGTGGGATTTATTGCCCTTGGCCGAACATCCGCACGGGAGATTCCGAGATCCGCATCGCGGTTGGCGGTGTCGGGTTTCCGAAGGTGGATCCGACGGGCTTCACCTCGACGATTGATCACGCGAACAACCGCTTCGCCGTGGCCATTGAGGTGGCGCATCCCGAAGAATTCGCGGGAACCACCCCGGCGGAGAAGCTTGCGGCTTTCCAGGCCTCGATTCTGGCGAACACGAGCCTCTCGCGCGACCCGGCGACGAGCCCGACTACGGCCCGATATACCACGCGGCGGGGCGATCAACTCCGTGTCACCAGCAAGTCGAACACCGGGATCAAGACGGCGTATGTCAATGACGTTCCGGTGCTCTATGACGACAGCTGGCCGATGCTCGACGCCCCCTGGTTGAGTCAGCCGCAACGCGCCGCGAATGCCACGCTCACCGGCGGCGGCACCCAGACCGTGCTGGATGTCACCAACTGGACGCGAACGGATTCGACGCTGCCGATCACCGATGCCTTGCCCCAACTGGCGGCGGCCACGGCCCGCGGGATTACGATGACGGGTGGCACGGCGGTCGGCGATCTCACGCACCCTGGCCTGCCCGCGGCCCAAGTCACATTGCACTGGGGCACCTCGGATGCCGGGACCACGAACCCGGCTTCGTGGCCCAATAGCGTGGCTTTGGGAACTCCGGCGGCTGGGCAGCTCTTCGCCAATCTGACCGGGCTAGCGCCGGACACGAATTACACCTACCGCTTCCGGGCCGTGAACAGCGCGGGCACGGTTTGGTCCTCCGCCACGACGTTCCGCACCTCCGCGATTCCCCCGCCGGGCGTGCCGGGGAATCTTCGGTTCACGCTGACGGGTGGCAGCGTGCCGTTGGTTTGGGATGCGGTGCCGGATACGACGAGCTATACCGTGCGGCGCGCTACGACTTCCGGCGGGCCATATACGACGATCGCCAGCGGCTTGACGGACACGACTTTCACGGATACCACGGCGGAGAACGGCACCACTTACTTTTACGTGGTGGCCGCCACCGGGCTTGGCGGGACGGGCGGAGATTCTGGCCAACTCTCAGCGACACCCGCCATCTTGCCAGCGGCGCCGACGGGGCTTGCCGGGTCTACTCCGTATCGCTATGCCCGGATCACCTGGAACGCAGTGCCGTGGGCCACGAGTTACATCGTGAAGCGGGGGAGCAGCAGCACCGGACCGTTTGCGACGATTGCCACAGGGATCACGGAAACGAGTTTCGAAGATACCACATCGGTGCATGGCGTGACGTATCACTATGTGGTTTCCGCTTCCAACGTCGCCGGGGAAGGATCGAACTCGACGTCGCGGAGCGTCGCGGTAAGTGTGGCGAGTTTCATCGGGGAGACGTCAGGGGCGTGGAGCGCGATCTCCTGGTTTCCTCCGGCGCGCGGGCTGCCGACTTCCGGGACGACTACGATTGTCGACTTCGACAACCAAAACGCCGCGATCACCAGTCAGCAGGATCGGGGGGCATTCACGCTGAACCAGCTCCGCTTTCTTGGCCAAAACGTGACCCTGACCGGCAACAGCCTCACGTTTGGAGGGACCAACCCGCGGTTCACGGTGGCCGCCAGTTCGAGCAGCAGCGTGGCCAACGCGATCACTCTTTCCGCCGCGACGACGTTTGATGTCGCGGGTTCGCTGACGCTGACTTCCACGGTTTCTGGGAGCTCCAACCTTACCAAAACTGGGCTGGGCACGCTGACGCTGGCGCAGACGAATCCGCACACCGGCGGCATCTTGATTGGAGGCGGGGGCAGATTGGCGTTCACCGCGGCTCAGCCGGATTTGCGCACCCTCACCTACGGGACGGCAGCGGCGGCGACCACGGGCGGTGTGTTTGAGTTCGCGGCGGATGCCACCGCCACGGGCATCAATGTGCAGACGACGAACGCCCAGAATCGGCTCATCATTGCGCCGAATCGGACGCTGACGGTCAACGGCACTTACACTCAGGGGGGAGTGAACAACGGGATTTCCGCCAGCCATCTCGCGATCTCCGGGGGCGGAGCGTTCCGCTATGAGAATCCGTCCGCCACGTTTGCGGTGCGGCGGGCTTCGATGCTGGATCTCTCGGAGAGCGGCCCGGTGACCATCATCGCTTCCCGGTTTTTGCTAGGTGATATCGACAACAACACAGGAGCCGCCCCTGCGACGCTGATCCTTCCTTCGCTAGCGGACCTGCTGATCCGGGCGGATCTCGTGGCGCTGTCGAGTGCGACCACGGCGGCGACGGGCGTTCGAGGGGAGTCGACGAATCTGCAAGCGCTCGGTGGCCCGGGCCGTTTTACGATTCGCAACACCGCTGGCACGGGGCCTGCCCAGCTCGACATGGATCGAAACGCGAGTGCCGCCAGTGTGAATTCGGTGCTGAACTTCGATCTTCGTGGTCAGCCGGCGGATCTTTGGCTGACCGAAATGAATCTGTCGCGGCGCAGTCAGACCAGCGGCGCCCGCAGTTCGAGCACCTTCTATTTCGATACCGGCACCCTGCGAGTGGATGGCATGACGCGCATCGCCATCAGTGAGTCGGGCGCCTCGGACAATCTGGCGTTTGTGGAGATCGGGGGTGGGGAGGCTCTATTCACGGGGGGACTCGAAATCGCCCGCTCCACGAACGGCCAGAATGCCGAGGCGGAGTTTACGGTTTCCGGCGGGACGGTGGTGTCTGGTCCGATTACTTTGGTGACGTCGAATCCAGGGTATGTCGTGGGCACGCTCAATGTCACCGGCGGTTCGCTGACTTTGACGGGGCCGATCACGCGTGGTCCAATCGCGGGGCTCGCGGCGGGAAATTATGCAAGCACAGGCTCCGCGCGGCTCATCCTGGATGGCGGCGTGCTCGATCTCGGTGGGCATGCCATTGGTTCGGCGGCGGCGCCCTTGCAAACCGTTTCGATCATCTCCGGGACACTCAAGAATGTGAGTTCGATCAATGGGAGCGCGGGCTTTTCGAAGCTGGCTCCCGGGATTTTGATTCTGGATGGCGACAACTCATGGAGTGGGGCGACGACCATCAGCGTGGACATCCTCCAGGTGGCAGGCATGCTCACCTCGCCAGGGACGGTTACGATCGGTCCCGAAGCTACGCTCACGGGTGCGGGGACGCTGCGCGCGCCGGTCGTGATCCAGGGTACGGTGCAACTGGGCGGGACGTTGCGGATGGAGCGTGGGGTTATCCTGGCGAGCACGGCCACGGTGGTGAGCCGCGTCAACCGCGCGAATCCGTCGGCGGCGCCGAATCTCGCTGGAGCCGCATCGATCACCTACGGCGGCACGTTGCGGGTGGTGAATGAGGGCGCGGCGTTGCAGGCCGGGGATCGATTCGTGCTGTTTGGCTCGACTGTGTTCAACGGATCGTTCGCCGCCTACGACTTGCCTGAGTTGGCTTCCGGGCTGTCCTGGGATACGCGGGGCCTGATCGCGGATGGATCCATCCTGGTCCGCACCACGGCGGATCTGGCCACGAGTCTGGCGAACACGGGGAAATACTGGGATCGCGGGGCAGCCTCTGGATTGCAAGGTGGCGCGGGAGATTGGGAGGCCTCGAACTGGAACTTCGCCGCGGATGGCACTGGTGCTTTGGGGGCGTTTTGGCATGGGGACAGGGTGCATTTTCAAACTGGCGGGGTGAACGCGGTGACCTTGAGTGGGCCGGTCGCGGTGGGGGCGTTGCAGCAATCCGGGAACGGCACCGCGACGACGATCAGCGGGGGAACGGTGCGGCTCAGCGGGGCGGCTCCGCTTTCGAATGGCGCGGGATCGGGGAATCAGCCGCTCGTGCTCGACAGTCACGTCATCGTCAATGGGCTTAACGTGACGTTGCATGCCCAACAGCCGATCAACTTGCTGCGAGGACTCGCCGGATTCGGCAGTTTGACCAAGACGGGAGCAGCGCAGCTCCAGGTCAGTGGAGAGAATTCGTGGAGTGGCGATTTGATCTTGGAGGGCGGTTCGTTGCGATTCAATGGACTGACGCCGGGTTTGGTCACCATCACCTACGGCGCGGCGGCCGCGAGTGTGAGCAGTTCCACGCTCGATCTCCAGCAGAGCGCTACCGTATCGAGTTTCAATGTCCGCAGCCTGGGCACGAATGCTCTGTCGATTGCCGCTGGGCGCACCCTGACGGTGAAGGGGGCGGCGACGATCGGGCTGAACGGAGCCACGGTGACTGGGACGGGTTCCACCACGTTGAACTCCGCTGGGGGAGGCTCGCTGGTGGTGAGCACGGTGGGCGGTGACTTCATCGTGGCGGGGAGCCGCTCGGGTCATGGGGCCACCGCGGATTTTACCGGGTTGTCGAGTTTGGTGGTCGATACGGGCAGCACGGGGGACATTTTCCTGGGAGTGTATTGGACGAACGCCTCTGGCGCGTTGCGGCTTGCTCCGGCATCGACCTTGACCGCCTTGAATCTCTTCGTCGGCGATGCCAATGGAGGTGGGACCTACACGATGCTCCTGGGCGCTGGGGCGAACGTGTTAAACACCACGAATGTCTACGTGGGCCAGAAGCCCGCGGCCAATAACCGCTCGGACGGCGTGATCGATTTTGTCAGTGGCCAGAGTACCGGCTCGGTCCGGCTTCGCGCGGTGGATGGCTCGGGGCGGGCGAACCTGTTTCTCAACGACAACAATTCCACGACGGGGCGGAACTTGGTGACCACCTTTGATGTCAGCGGGCACAGCGCGGATTTGCTGCTCAATCAGTTGGTGATCGGCCGTCGCAATGCCTCCAGCAGTCCGGCTCAGGTCACAGATGACACCTTCCGCTGGGATCGTGGTACGCTGGACGTGCAGGCTCAGGTCGTGTTGGAGCAGGCTCCGGCAAACGCGCAGAAACTCCACGTAGGCCAGATGGTGCTGGGTTCCGCTGCGAGCACCGCTGCGGACACCGCGAACTTCCGGGGCGGGATCGTCGTGGCGGAGAATCGTTCCACGGTCGCGACTGCCGCCGCGAGCGTCACGGGCACTCTCACGGTGGCAGGCGGCAACGTGACGGTGGCGGGGATTACGTTGGGGGACATTGTTTCCACCACCGCGCCGAGCTCGGGCACGCGGCAATCCAACGCCACCTTGGCCGTCACCGGCGGCTCGCTCAATTTGACGTCTCCGTTGCGGTCGGGTGCGACTGGCGGGCCGGGGACGAAGACGGCGGTGCTGATTCTGAACGGCGGGGCGTTGGATCTGGGGGGACACGCGATAGGCGGAACCGGCGCCGCCGCGTTGACGACGCTGAATTTCCAAAGCGGCACGCTGGCGAACGTGGCCAGCATCAACGGCACGGGCGGGCTGACCAAGACGACCGCGGGGACCTTGACGTTAGCCGGAGCGAACTCGTTTACGGGGCCAATTGCGGTGAACGCGGGCACGCTGGTCCTCGCCCCTGGGGCCAGCGTGAGTACGTCGATTTCCGTGGCTTCCGGTGCCAGCGTTGTGCCTGCGGGTTCGGTTGGCGGCAATCTTTCTCTGCCGGCGGGAGCCACTTGGCGTGTGCGGCTTAACTCTGCTTCCTCCTACGACCAGCTTGTGCTCACGGGGGCGACTTCCTCAGCGATGCTGGGCGGCAGTTTGGAGATCATGGCCGATCCGGACCTCCCGGCGGGCACGAGATTCCGCATCCTGCGCAATGAGGGAAATGCTGGTGCCGTGGTGACGGGGATTTTCGCGGGCTTGGCGGCTGGGCAGCCGTTTGTAGTAGCGGGACGGACTTGGTTTCTTGATTATGCGGCGGGTACTGGTGGTGACATCGACTTGGTGCTGGCCAGCCCACGGGAGCTCTGGCGTCTGCAGCGTTTTGGCACGATCGCCAACTCGGGCACCGCAGCGGACGGGGCGGATCCGTTTGGCCGGGGGCTTCCGAACCTCCTGGCGTATGCGCTGGATCTGAACCCTCAGCTTTCGGACGTGGGAGCCGCGGCGAACGTCCAACTGGTTCAGCAACGGCTGGAGATTACCTTTCTGCGAGCAAGGCCCGATGTGGTGTACACGGTGGAAGCTTCGTCCGATCTGGTGACCTGGACGGCCATTGCGACGGACCCGGGATCTGTCGGAGAGGTGGTGACGGTGCGGGACGTAGTTCCTGCAGGAGGAAGCGCCTCGCGGTTTTTGCGGCTCCGGGTGTCGGGTTGACGAGATGCTCAGCTCGCGTCGGACACCGAGGAGAGGTGGAAACCATCCACGATCATCGGGGGTACGTGAGCGGGTTCGTCGCTTTCGCTGCCCAGGACGCGTTCGGGTTTTCCGGAGGCGATGAGCTGTTTGAGGACGTTCGCGGGCGTTTCGTTGAAGCGGAAGTTCTTCACGGGCCCGGCGATCTCGCCATCGCGGATGGCGAAGGTGCCGTCCCGGGTCAGGCCGGTGTAGAGAAGGGACTCCGGACGAACCATGCGAAGATACCAGAGACGGGTGACAAGGACGCCGTCCTTCACCTTGCCGATCAGCTCTTCCGTGGAGAGGCCATCGCCGGGGATGATGAAATTTCCTGGCATCGGCTGAGAGGCGAGGCCCTTCGCTTTGGCCCAGTAGCGGCCGGTCACCAAATGCTGGAGGACGCCGTCTTTGATCCATTCGGTGTGCGTCAGCGGTTCGCCTCCGGAATGGGTTAGGGAGGGGGCGGGGGCGAAGAGGGGATCAGAAATGAGATTGGCGTTGCCGAAGATGTCCTGGCCGACCGGGTCTTTGCCGTCTTCGACGAGTGCATTGAGGAAGCTGCGGCCTTCGTCGAAGTCGCGCCGGTCCAGGCTCCAAAGGAGCAGGGAGATAAGGTCCCGGACGGCCGCCGGTTCCAGGAGCACGGTGCTGCGGCCTGGGGGGCGTTCAATTGGGTTTCGCGAGTCCTGGGCCTTGCGGATGGCGCGTTCGCCGATCGGAGTGAGGTCGAGCTCCGAGGCGTCGGTCACCTGGGTGCTGGCCCAACCGGAGCCGCCATCGCGGGTGCGGGCGGTCATGGAAAAGCCGATCGAGGACTGCCGTTGGGCGACGAAGAGGCCGCTGCTGTTGGCCAGGGTGTAGGTGAGCAGGTTCTTTTGGAGATAGCCGGCGCTTTCCAGACCGGCGGCGCGGGCGGCTTCGATGACAGGGCGGACCCAACGCAAGGCGTCTTCAGGGCCGGCGGCGGCGGTCTTTTCGGAGTAGGCGGTCGGCTCGGCGAATTGGGATGGCGGGACCGGTGGCATGTGCTCCGGATTCTCTGGGGCCAGCTTGGCCATGGTCTGCACCTTGGTCACCGCTTCCTTGAGGCTGGCGGGATCGGTGCCTTGAAACGAGATCGATGCGGAACGCTGCCCGTAGCTCACGCTTAACCCGAGCTGACGCTTGGAGGTCAGCGAGTTCGTAGTGATGTCGTTGTTCGCGTGCCGGAGATGCAGGTCGTTGGCGTCTCGGATCGACACTTCGGCTGTGTCCGCGTCGACGAGATCGAGGATTTGGGCGCAGAGAGATTGGAGTTCGGCGGTGTTTAGGTCCATGCGGTGCGGGCTCCTCCACAGCAGCAGTCGCGCGAGTGAGCGGGGAAGAAGGCGGTCTTCGCGCCGGACTCATTGGCGGTGTTGAGGATGTTGATTTTGCGAAACCGGGCGGGCACGGCTCCATGGCTGACGGCGGCGATTTGTCCCGGCTGGCCTTTGCCGCAGTTGAAAGCGCCGCCGACTTCATAAGTGGGGGCGCCGCCGAGGCCATCGCAGGCGTTCCAGAAATCGACGGAGTTTCCTTGGTAGGCCACGTCCTTGAGCATGCCATCGAG
>CAMCXS010000125.1 GCA_945883495.1 Akkermansia muciniphila | reverse complement strand
GGTTTGTTGATTTCCCTATCTGCGCGCATCTGCGAAATCTGCGGTTTTCCCCCACGCTTCACTAGTGTGCCGTTGGAGGTATCGCAGATGGAAACACGGTTAACCGCAGATGACGCAGATGTGCGCAGATGAGGTTTGTTGATTTCTGTATCTGCGCGCATCTGCGAAATCTGCGGTTTTCCCCCACGCTTCACTAGTGTGCCGTTGGAGGTATCGCAGATGGAAACACGGTTAACCGCAGATGACGCAGATGTGCGCAGATGAGGTTTGGTGATTTCTGTATCTGCGCGCATCTGCGAAATCTGCGGTTTTCCCAACGCTTCACTAGTGTGCCGTTGGAGGTATCGCAGATGGAAACACGGTTAACCGGAGATGACACAGATGGGCGCAGATGAGGTTTGTTGATTTCTCTATCTGCGTTCATCAGCGAAATCTGCGGTTTCACCCGACGTTTTCTGACGACATCGCTCATTCGAAATCTTCTCCCACCAAAAGGTTAGCTGCTGAGGGGCGCGGATCGTTTTCGGTCCGAATGAATCGTTTGTAGTCGAGGTGCCGGGTGGCAAAATTGATAAGAAGGGCGCGTTCAAATCCGGTGGCTTTCAAGTAGTGGAGCACTTGGGCAGATTCGATTTCGGTGAGCGTCTTGATCGCTTTGAGCTCAACGATCACGGAGCCGTAGCAGACGAAGTCGGCTCGATAGGGGGTGCCTAGTGTATGCCCCTTGTAGGTCACGGGGATGGGCTGCTCACGGGTGAACGGGATGTTGCGTTGGGTGAGCTCGATCTCCAAGGCATCCTGATACACCGCTTCCAGAAACCCATTTCCCATCTCTCCATGAACCTCCATGGCCGCACCAATGATGGCGTAGGTCTCAGGATCTTTCTGGAAATCTGCGTTCATCTGCGCAATCTGCGGATCAAACCCCCAGTTGTTTGAGGATGGCGCGCAACGCCGTGTCCGTTTCCTTGGCCTCGGCTTCGATGGCGTCCAGTTCGGCCGCGATCTCCGCGATGGGGCGATAGGTTTCGGCGTCGCTGGTGTGGTTGTAGCGGCTGAGTTTGTCGTCATCCGTCCACCGAATCAAAGCGGCGTCCCCAATCCAGGACTCGAGCGATTTGGACTTCGAAGTATCAGTGGCGGGCATCGGTGAGGATTTGCGGATGCCACCATGCTCTGACTTGGTGGGTTGGACTACTGAAATCTTGTCGGAATGTCAGCGGGAGTCGGTTTTTTGGCGGGCTTCCCAGCTGCGTCCTGTATCGGGTTGGAATCGCGGGCCGGGTTCCGCCGTGAGCCCCGGAGAATGGCTGCATTGATCGTTGACTCGGGAAAATCGCTGCGCGTCTCCCAGCGAGGTCTCGGCGCCGTTTGGGTCCCTCAACTGCTGCGCTTTACGGGGTAGACTTTGCCTCCATCGCAAAGCTCAGAAGCGAGGAGCGTGGCGGCTACCTGGTATTGGGGAGCCTGCGGTCAGCGGGCCGTGGTGCGTCCAAGACTCCAAGGCCGCTTACGGCACCACCACCGCGTCCCAGCGATCCGCGAAGCCGGGGAGGTCGTTGAGTTGGCGGGAGAGGTCTTTGGCGTAGGCGGTGTCGCCGCTGAACCAAGCGAAGAAGGCGGCGCGTTCCAGGACGTCTGGGCCGGCGTTGGGGAGGAAGCTGGCTTTGGCGATTTGGAGGATGCCAGGAGAGGAGATGGCGCTGAGGGCGATGGGCGTGGGGCCGAAGCCGAGATCGACGAGGAGTTTGTCAGCGGTGCCGGAGACGATGCGGGCGGCGAAGGGCGGGCCGGAGGTGCGGAGGATTTGGCCGGTGTAGCCGGTTTGGCCGACTTTGGAGGTGAAGTCGGTGAGGAAGTGTCCGGCGCGGGCGTAGGCCTCGGCGGCGTGGGTGGCGCGTTGGCGGCCCCAATCGGAGGAGGGCTTGGCGCTGGTCCAGATGGCGGCGGCGGCGGCGAAGTCTCGCGTTTTTGTCAATTCCAAGGCTTTGGTGGCGGCCGTCTGGAGGAGGTCGTTGTCGCGATTCCGAGCTTCTTCCTGAGCCTCGCGTTGGGCTTGGACCAGGGCGGAGCCGAGAGCGGTGACTTTGCTTTGGGCGAACTGGCGGGCGGATTCGCCGCGGAGTTTCGTCACCAGCGCGCTCCAGCCATCCAAGGCTTTTTGCAGGGAGGCGGGGTTGTCCGGGGCTGGTTCCTCCGGCAGCTTGCTGAGGAGCGCGGCGTCGGCTTGGGCGGCGGCGCAGGTTTCTTGGTAAAGCGCTTTCCAGGCTTCATCGGCAGGGAATTTGGCGGTGCGGTAGCTCTGCAAGAGGGCTGCGGCGGCGGGATAATCACCCCTGGATATGGCTTGGTAGCCGAGGGGAAGGGCGGCGAGCGGGTCTTCCGGGGAGGCGGAGCCCGTTTCGATTGAAGCGAACCAATCGGCAAGGGAAGCGGACGAAGGTTTGGCGTGCGCCGCGGCGGTTCCGAAGAGGCGTTTGGCTTCGGCGGCGTCGCCTTTGAGGGTGGCTTCAAGAGCGAGGTGGAACGCGGCCCAGGCCCTGAGATCGGCGCGGAGTTTGCCGTCTTGTTCGGCATCCGTGAAGAGCTTGAGCGCTTCCTCGGTTTTGCCAGCGGCGTATCGGCCACGGGCGTCATCGACCAAGCGGAGCCGGGCTGCTTGGCCGGCGGAGACGACCACTTCTTTGCTGGTGGAATGCAGTGCGGAGGGGGCTTCGGCGGTCGCCTTTTTCGAGGACGCGGGCTTCAAAAAGAGCGCGATGATGCCGAGGAGAACCAAGCCGGCGGAGGCGCCCATCGCGGCTTGAACCCAGACGGGCTTTTTGCGGACGCGTCCCGGGACGATGAAGTTCGGATCCGCCTCGGCGCGGGCTTCCTCGATGGCGCGGAGCAAGTCGGGGTAATTGGCAAACCGATCTTTGGGATCGAACGCCATCATCCGGTTTACCAGTTGGATGGTGCGGTTGCGAAGGCGGGGAGCGGCGGCCCGGAGGTTGGCGGGCTGGGACTTGATGGCGAGGATTTCGGCCGTGGAGACGGTATCGACGGCGTGGGGCGGATTTCCGGCGAGGATGTGAAAGAGGGTGGCGCCGAGGCTGTAGACATCCCCGCGCAGATCGTCCGGCAGACCCTGGAGTTTTTCGGGAGGGACATAATGCGGAGTGCCCCAGATATCGGCCATTTCCTCTTCGGTGCCGAGGACCAGAGCCAGGCCGAAATCGACGAGCTTGGAAGTGCCGGAGCGATCGAAGAGGATGTTCCCGGGTTTGATGTCGCGGTGGATGAGACCGATTTTGGAGGCGGCGGCCAAGCCCAGGGCGACTTCGTGGATGAGGCGGAGGGCCGTGGCTTCGGGGATGGGGCCTTTGGCGAGCTTGCTGTCCAGATTTTCATTCTGGAGCAGTTCCATGGCGATGTAGAGGTAGCCCTGGTCGTGGCCCACGGAGTAGACCTGGACCACGTTGGCGTGGTTGATGGAAGCGGTGAGGCGCGCTTCTTTCTCGAATTGGGCGATGAGCTCGGGATGATCGCCGAAATGCGAGTGCAAGACTTTCAGAGCCACTTCACGTCCCAGGGTGCTATCGTGGGCGCGGAAGACCCGGCTCATCCCGCCCTCGCCAATTTCGGCGAGGATGGTAAACTTGCCGAAATGGATCCGGACGCGAACGGCTTGGCCGCAATGGGGGCAAGTGACCTTTTCGTAGGGCCGGACAGAGCTGACGTCGATGACTCCAGCGCATTCCGGACAGGTGTTTAACAGCGGTTCGGATAGGTCAGGCATCGATACCAGAAAGCACGGAGAGTGAGCGGGAACTTAGATCGAAAAATGATTACGCTGCAAGTGGAACAGGGTGAGAGTTCCGGGGAACGGCTGGATCGCTACTTGGCGGCCCGCCTTCCGGAGTTTTCCCGTTCCAAGCTGCAAGCTCTAGTCAAAGAGAGCCGCGTGCTCGTCAACGGTCAACCGGCGACTCCCAAGCGGCCCGTCGCGGCCGGCGACCGGATCGAGATCGTCCCCGAAGAGGCGCCCGCCGCGGAACTGAGCGGTGAGACGATGGCGCTCGACATTCTCTTCGAGGACGAACACCTCTTGGCCGTGAACAAGGCGGAGGGCGTTTGCGTGCATCCGGGTGCGGGCAATCCCACCGGAACGCTGGTCCAAGGCTTGTTGCAGCATTGCGGAGGCCAACTATCGAGCATCGGGGACCCAGAACGGCCCGGGATCGTGCATCGGCTGGACAAGGATACGAGCGGCTGTCTGGTGGTGGCGAAAACAGATGATGCCCATCGGTCCTTGGTGGAGGCGTTCGCTTCGCGCGAGACCCGCAAGGAATATCTCTGCGTTGTTCTCGGCACGGTGCGGGGCGACTCCGGGCGCATCGAGAATCACATCGGGCGCAATCCGGGGAATCGGCAGAAAATGGCGATCGTGCCGCCGCCGCAAGGGAAGCGGGCGCTGACGGATTGGGAGATTCTGGCCCGGGAACGCGGCGCGAGTCTGGTGAAATGCCGGATTCACACGGGGCGGACGCATCAGATCCGGGTTCACATGGCCTATGATCTGGGGCACGCGATTTTGGGGGATCCGATCTATGGCCGGGGCACCTTGAATCGCGCGGGATTGACCCGGCTCATGCTGCACGCGTGGCGGCTCGGGTTGAATCACCCGGTGACCGGTGAGCCGCTCGCGTTCGAGGCGCCCGTGCCGGAGGAGTTTGCCCCGTTTGGTTGGAGCAGTTTTTCGAAGTAGGGACCGAGGGGACGGTTACCCAGAACCCGCCAGGCGGCTCCGCGGACGATCGCGCCGGCTTCTTGCCGAGAGATTTTGATGCGCTGCGTGAACGAGGCATCGCCCTTCGCCCGGAGATTGCGGATGGTGGCGGCGCCAATCAAGGCGGGCAAGGCGGTGGCAAGACGGAGACGGCGGCCACGCAGAGCGCTGGTGTAGCGGAGGCCGTCGCGCAACCCGTGTTCGGCTTTTTGCAGCCAGGCGGCGGGGCTTTCTCCGGCCGGCAAGTAGGCTCGGCCCCGGGGCCGATCTTCGTGCAGGTCGCGAACGATGTTGATCCACTGAAGGGCGCGGCCGTACCGCGTTCCCCAGGCCATCATCGCGGCCAACGGTTCCGTAGCGAACGCGGGATCCGATTGCCAAGCGATCCGGGTCCAGAATCGACCAACGCACCCGGCCACTTCATCGGCGTAGAGTTCCAAGGAATCGACGGAGGGGAGTTGACTGGGCTGGCCCGGCGCGGCGGCGGCGAAGACATCAAGATCCAGGAGTTGGCCGCGGGTGATGGGATCGAGCACCTCGCGCAAGGCTTCGCGGGTGGGGGCATCGACGGCTTGGAGGGCGGCCAAGCAATCCGGGGCACGAGTGGTCAGCGTCCGTTCGCCCGGGCTATCGAGGGAGGGAACCAAGGCCGTGAGGTCGGGGGGCGTGGCACCATTCAAAAAGGCTTGGCGCAGACCCAGCAGCCACTCGCGGCGCTGAGTAAGCGGAGCCAGGGAAGCGTCAGCCACGGTGTCGGAAAGCCGGGCGAGAAGATACCCCAAGCCGCAAGCGGGGCGCATTCCCGCTGGCAGGAGCCGGAGAGAAAGGTAGAATGAGCGGGAGACGTCGCGCAGCAACGCTCCCCCGAAATCGCCTGCAAAACCGCTTGCCTGACGAGAAGTTGTCGAGAGATTCACGAGGAGAGAGGAGGAGGTGACTGTGACTGGAACGACGGCGATGGTGCAACACGTTTACGTTCACGTGCCGTTTTGTCACCGGATCTGCCCCTACTGTGGTTTTTACAAGCACCAGCCCGGGAAAACCTCGTATAGCGATTTCGCGGACGCGCTGATCGGCGAATTGCGATTTGCCCGGAAGGAATGCGAGGTGATTCCGCGCACGTTGTACTTCGGCGGAGGCACGCCCTCCCTGTTGCCGGGGCCGGTTTGGAAAAATTTGGTGAGCGGGATGAGTCAGGAGATGAACTTGGCCGGGCTCGAAGAATGGAACTTGGAGGCGAATCCGCGAACGTTCGATGCAGCGCGGGCGGCGATTTGGGCGGAGACGGGAGTGACGCGGGTAAGCCTGGGAGTGCAGGCGTTCGATGCCGGATCGCTGGAGGTTTTGGGACGGGATCATGGACCTGAAGACGTGGCGGAAGCTGTGCGGGCTTTGCGCCAAGGAGGCATCCCAGAGGTGAACATTGACCTGATGTTTTCGGTTCCCGGGCAACGGCTGGAGGATTGGGAGCACTCGCTCCGGGCGGCGATGGAGCTGGAGCCGGATCACATTTCCACCTACAACCTGACTTACGAGGAGGACACGGAGTTCCTGGAGCGGTTCGAGACTGGAGAGTGGACGGCGGATTCGGACCGGGACGCGGAGTTTTTCCTCCTGGCGGATCAACTGCTGGGCGAGGCCGGGTGGGTGCACTACGAAGTGTCCAACTTTGCCCGGCCGGGGCGTGAGAGCGTGCACAATCGAGCGTATTGGGCCGGGGCGGATTACCTCGGCTTGGGGCCGAGCGCGGTTTCCACGATCGCGGGGGAGCGCTGGCGCAATCTTCCGGATACGGTCCGTTGGGCGCAGCAAATCAGCGGATTGGGCCACGCGAGGCAGGATGCGGAACGTCTTTCCGAGATGCAGCGCGGTATGGAGAGACTCGCTCTGCTGTTGCGGACCAGCGATGGGGTGCCGCGGGCGTGGATTGAGGAAGATTTGGCGGAGACGTTGCTAAACGAAGGGCTGGCCAAATTTCGCGACGACCGGTTTGTGCTGACTACGGGTGGCCTGATGGTGGCGGACGAGATCGCCGGGTTTCTCTGTTGAAGCGGTGCGTCGCCCTGCTGCCCGGGTACGGTTGACCGTCGCATCGCCCGGGTGGAACTTGGGTCAGGTCTCCGGAATAGGGGTGGGGACCGGGGACGTTCTCGTTCATGGCAGACCGTTCCTCTAAACGTGTGTTCATCAGCTACAGTCGGCGGGATCGCGATTGGCTCGATCGTTTGAGCGCGCATCTCGCTCCGCTGCAACAGGAGAACTTGATTGAACCGTGGGTCGATTCAGGCAAGATCGATTACGGAGATCGCTACAACGACGAAATCGGCCGTGCCATCGATACGAGCCGAGCGGCGGTCTTGCTGGTCAGTCCGCACTTCCAAAGTTCCAGCTTCATCCGGGAGAATGAGTTGCCCCGGGTGTTGCGGCACGCGGAATCGGGACAATTGAAGCTGTATTGGATTCTCGTCAGTGATTGCTTGCTGGCGGATCGATTGGGGGCGGTTTACCAGTGTGCCAATGACACCAAGGGGGCGCTTGATGGGCTGGCTCCGTCCGAGGTGAATGGAGTGCTGGCGCGATTGAGCCGGGACTTGCAACGGCAGGCGAGCCTTGGTCCGGGAGTGGTGCGCTTCCGGACTGCTGCGGAATTGACCACCGAGGCGTTTCGCAATTCGTTGGCGCTGCCGTTTTCCTCCGTGCCGGGGACAGCGGTGCTTTTCAGCCAATGGCTCACCCGGGTGCAGGATTATGCCCTGTTTGCGGCAGAGTGTCCGGCGGCTGGGGCACAGTGGAAGAAGGCAGCCCGCAAGCTGAGGCAGCAGCGGGATCACCCCGTGGTCTGCGTCACTTGGCAACAGGCCGCCGCGTTCTGCGCCTGGTTGACCCAACGCGAGGGGATCCGCTATCGCCTGCCGTGCGATGCGGAATGGACGCAGGCGGTGCAGGCAGTGGCCCAAAACGATGCCAGGTTCCCTTGGGGCGGCCAGTGGCCTCCGCCGTTGGGGGCGGGAAACTACGCGGGCGAGGAAGTGCGGGCCAGGGGCGTGTTGCGGATCGGCGGTTACCGGGACGGGCATCCCATGACCTCGCCGGTGGGGAGTTACGCTGCAAATCCGTTGGGAATCCACGACCTCGGCGGCAACGTCTGGGAGTGGTGCGCGGACGCCGGCGGTCGCTCGGCTGGGCGGAGGATCGTCCGTGGCGCTTCTTGGCGGGACAGCCACCTGCAAGACCTGTTAAGCTCCGCCCGTTCATTGCGGGATCCGGCGCGGGGATATGACGATACCGGATTCCGGTGCGTGGCGGAGCTGCCGTCGTGAGCCAGCCCTCCCGTCATGCGCCGACAACGCTGACGGCGATTTCCCGGGTGTGCGGGGCATCGCGATGTTCAAAGAGGAAGATGCCTTGCCAGGTGCCGAGCGCCAACTGTCCACGAAGGATCGGGATGGCTAGGGAGCAGCCGGTGAGCACCATGCGGATGTGGGACGGCATATCGTCCGGGCCTTCACAGGTATGGACGAACCAGGGTTCGTTCTCTGGCACGAGGCGGTTGAAGAAGCCGTGCAGATCGGTGCGCGCGGAGGGATCCGCGTTTTCCATGATGATGAGGCTGGCGCTGGTGTGACGGACGAAGACGGTGGCTTGCCCGGTTTGCGCTCCGCTCGCCTGGACGATGCGCTCCACGTGAGCGGTGACTTCGTAGGTCCGCTTGCCGGTGGTTCGGAACGTGAAGCTATCGGCGTGGACTTTCATGCGAGGGCGGCGCGGATCAGCGTGAGAGCTTTCTCCGTGGGAAAGACACTGCGTTCCATTTGGTTCATGACGTAAGCGAAGCCAAGCCTGCGCGCGGGATCCGCGAGAGCGTGGCTGCCACCGGCGCCGGGATGGCCGAAGGTGCCGGGAGGGAACGAGGGAGCTTGCTTCATGAATCCCGCCGTGAAGGTGGTGGGAACCAGCAGCACCTTGTCGATCCCATCGCTGAGAGGCGTGGCGGCCCAGCGGCAGACGGGTTCTGGCAAAATCTGCTGACCGTTGGCTCGTCCTCCGGCGGCGAGCATCGCGTAGAACCGCGCCAACGCGCTGGCCGAGCCGATCCCTCCGAAGCCGGCCAAAGCCAGCCGCCGGGTTGCGGGGTGGTTGATTTCTCCGACGGCAGCAAGACCGCGAGGAGAGGCGAACGCGGCGGCGGTCAGGCTGTCCGGCTGTCCCAAAGCGCGGTAAAACTCCTGGGACGCGGGATCGATCCCGGGCCGGGGTGTCAGCATTTCGGCGACCCGGTGATCTTCGCTCTCGGGGAGGCCGATCCAAAAGTCGAGAGCGAGCGGTTCGGCGATGCGCGTCCGCCAGAGTTGCCCCAAGGAAAGGCCGCAGGCGCGCCGGACGATTTCTTCCGCCAGAAATCCGAAGGTGCGGGGATGGTATCCGTGCCCTTCCCCGGGGAACCACTTCGGAATTTGGTCGTGGAGCGCGGCGACGACGGCTTCGTGATCCTGCACTGGCGCCTCCGTGTCGAGCGCGGCGAGTCCGCACTGATGGGAGAGCAGGGCGGCGATCGGGTACCGAGCCAGTTGGCCGCGAGCCAATTCCGGCCAGAGATCACCGATCGGACGCTCCGGTGTCAGTCCGCTGTCGTGAAGGGCGAGCAGCGCGGTGGCGGCAGCGGGCCCTTTGGTGGCGGACCACACTGGGGCGATGGTGTGTTTGTCCCAGACGACGGACCGTGCGCGGTCGCGAAAGCCGGAGTGCAACGAGCAAATCTCCGTATCTCCGTGCCAGATGGAGAGGGAAGCGCCCACCTCGGCACGGAGGTCAAAGTTGGCGGCAAAGGAGGCTTGGAGCGCTTCGAGGGCGGAGGGCGTCAGCATCGCAAGGTCGCCCAAAGCGGGAGCAAATCAGGGTCGTGCTCGGCGACGCTGGCGAGGCGTTCGTCCAATTCGAAAGAGCGTTCGAGGAGGACACGGGCTTCGTCGTAGCTGCCGAGATAGACGGCGTAACAGCTCAAATTGTAGTGGAAGAGCGGTTCGCGTTGCAGGCATTCCGGGCCGCTGCGGAGGATTTCGCAAGCCTCGCGGGTGCGGCCGAGTTCGTGAAGGCAATAGGCGGCGTGGATGAACCCGCCAGATTGGCTGGGAAGGACTTCGCAAATCCGATAGCTGACGAGGAGGGCTTCTTCCCAGCGTTTTTGCCGCATGAGGAGCGGCGCCATGACATGGAGCGCTTCGGGCAAGTCGCGTTGCTCGGCGGTAAGCGAGACGAGTTCAGTCCATGCTTCTTCGAGCAGGCCCAGTTCGAGGTAGCCCTGAGCCCGTTCCAAGCCAGGAATCGGATAGGTCAGTTTCATCGGATCACGTCAATGGTGGGCCTCTTCCAGCTCGGGGGTGACGATCGTGGACCGGCTCTTGAGCTGGCTGATGATTTCTTGAACTTTCGTCTCCCGCCACACCTGAAGATACTGTTTGGCGAGTTCTTCCCGGAGCTCCGCGAAGGGGAGGGGGACGGGCGGTTTGCGGTCGACGACTTTGAAAAGATGGAAGCCGAAGTGGCTGGAAACCACGGGGCTAATTTCGCCAATTTCCATGGAGAAGGTCACCACTTCGAGCTCCCGGAGCATGGTGCCTTGCCGGTAGAACCCGAGATCCACCTGATGGTCCGGGCGGCAGATTTCCTTGGCCTTGGCTTCGAAGTCCGCTCCCGCTTGCAGCTCGTGGCGGGCTTTGCGCAGCGTCTGGTAACAGTGGTAGCCATCTTCCGCTCCCATTGGCTCCAAATACAGGTGCCAGGTCCGGACTTCCTCGGGCGTTTGATAGCTCTCGATGTGATCCAGTTGAAACTGCTGGAGGTCTTGGTCGGTTGGGTCCGGATCGGGGCCGAGCAAGTGATCCAAAATGCGGGTGACGGCCAAGGTTTCTCCCACGCGTTGCCGGATTTGGTCCTCCTGCTTGGGGGTGTAACCGGTGTTCCGGTAAAAGTCTTCGTCGCTGCCGTGTTGCGCCTTCAGATCGGCAACCGCTTGGTCGAGCTCGGCTTCCGGGTTTTCCCCGAGGAGGCGGAGGCACTCTTGGCGGAGTAGGGTCCGATTGACGACGTGATCCAGGGCGCGTTGACGAAACTCGGGATCGCGGTCGCAACAGACGACTTCGCCCCGGGATTCGTGGTGCTGCTTGATCGCGTCGAATTCCTCTTCGACCACGCGGTCGTCAACCTCTTCGCCGTTGATTACCAGGGGCATGATGACCTTCACCCTGACCGCGCCGGCTTTTGCTGTCAAATTCGCGTCTCAATCTTGACTTTGTGGAAGCGTTTTTGATAATCGTGAACGTAATGAAACACTGGACCGCCACGATTCTCGCAGCCGCCATGCTTCTCTCTAGTCCAGCCGCTTACGCCGGGTCGGTCGAGAAGAAGCCTCTCAATCTTCAGGAAATCACTCAATTGGCGGTCGAAGAAGAACTCGACAAAGACGTGCTGGCGGAAACCGAAGCTGGCCTGAAGAGCGGTTCCGGCTTGGTCATCCTGCTGATCATCGGCGTGGCCGTGCTCGTGGCTCTCTGAGCCTCGAACCTACTCTTCGGAAGCGATCGTTGGCACCGGTTGTGGGCTCAACAGGTAGCTCGCTTCCGGCACGACCCGAAATCTCCGGTTCATCGCTTCCCGCCCCAGGAGCATGCGGAAGGTCATGCGCTCCCGGTTCGTGAGGTTTAGGTCGATCGTCCATTGGTGATCCCCGAGCAACACTCGGGTCCGGATGAACGGCCGCCTTTCCGCATGGCCGCCAGAGTCCTTGACGACGCGGAATTCGGTGACGGGTTCTTCCCGGATCACCTCAATGGACGGGGCGTCGGTGAACGGGTGTAGCCGGAAAATCACGAACGGCAACCCGTCCCGTTCCACGATCTGGTAGTCGTGGGTGTGCAGAGCGGAGGAGCGGGCTCCAGTGTCGATTTTGGCTTTGATGGCCGGCACGCCGAGGTCAGGCAGCGACAGCCATTCACGCCAGCCGATGTGCGGACGGTGGTCGAGCTTCATGCGGAGAGGGCGCGAGCGATGTCCTTGAGATAGGCAAAGCTGTAAATGCCGGTGCGATGCCCGTCGCTGAAGGAGAATTGGATGCCGTAGCCGCCAACCGGAATCCAACCGGTGACGGTGACGCCCGGGTATTCGCGGCGCGAGGTGCCACCGATCGTGTTCCCTAGCAAATCCCGCTCTCCCTGCTGCTCCGCGCTTGGAGACAAGGCTCGCAACTGTTCCATGGGGAGATAATCTTCGGTGCCATCCTCCCAGCGGATGGCGACCTCATGGCCGATGCACTGAATTTCCTCAGGTCGAATCATGTGATGTCAGGTCAGGAATCGATCGCGTTTTCAATCGCCTCGCAAAGCGTGTGCCCAAGGAAGATGTGAGCTTCTTGCACACGAGCGGCTTTGGGCGAGGGGACGATGATGCTTTGCTGCGCGATTTGTGCCAACTTCCCTCCGGAGCCGCCAGAAAATCCGATCGTGGCCAAACCCAGGCGATTTGCGACCTCGATTCCGCGCAGAACGTTGGGGCTGTTCCCTGAGGTGGACAGGCCGATTACCACGTCCCCGGGGCGGCAGAGACCTTCGATTTGGCGGGCGAAAATCGCTTCGTATCCGTAGTCGTTGGCTACGGCGGTGAGGATTGAGGTGTCGGTGGTGAGCGCGATGGAGGGGAGCGAGGTGCGCTCCCGTTGGAACCGGCCCACCAATTCCGCCGCCAAGTGTTGAGAGTCCGCGGCGCTGCCGCCATTTCCCATGAAGCAGATTTTGCCTCCGGCGAGAATGGCGCGGGTAGCGGTCTCGGTGATGGCCTGAAAGCACTCGGCTTGGCTCTCCAAGGCGCGCATGACTTCCGCGTGCTCGAAAAGCCGGGTGGAGAAAAGATCGGGGGCGGCCATAGTTGCGCTTATAGGGGGACAGACTCCCTCAGCTCGGCGGGAGTCAACGTCGCCGTGCCAAGTTTTCCGACCACGACGCCGCTGGCCAGATTCGAAATTTCCACCGCCTCCAGGGGCGAACCTCCGGCCGCCAGGGTCAAGGTAAGCAGGGCCACGGCGGTATCGCCCGCGCCGGAAACATCAAACACCTCCCGGTGCCGGGCGGGGACGTGGCGCGGCGGGCCGGAGCGGTCGAACAGAAGCATGCCGTGTTCCCCCAAAGTGATGAGCAACATGGCCATGTCCCAACGCTCCAGGAGGAGGCGGCCGACTTCCAGCAGAGGCTCGTCCAGCAGCGGATTCGCCGCCGGAGCGGGTTCCGGCATGCCGGCCATGCGGAAGGCTTCGAGGCGGTTCGGTTTGAGGACGGTCACTTTGTTCCAGGAGAGCTTGTTGTTCGGATTCGGGTCCGCCGTGACCACGATCCCGTGCCGGTTCGCCAAAGTCACGATCGACTCAATGGCCGGCTGATGCAGCAATCCTTTGCCGTAGTCTTCCAAGATGATGGCATCGATCTCTGGCGCTTGGGCCTCCAGGCGGGCGAGCAGGCCTTCGATCTGGGCGGGGCTTAGGGCCATCGGTGATTCCCGGTCCACGCGGCAAACTTGCTGATGGCGGGCGACGATCCGGGTCTTCACGATCGTTTCGGTGCGTTCATCGCGGAGGATGCCGCCGGTGTCGATCCCCTCGGTGCCGAGAAGTTGCAAGAGGTGCGAGCCGAAGTCGTCCGTGCCGATCAACCCCATGAGGGAGACGTGCGGCGTGAACGGGGTCAAGTTGCGGGCGACGTTCGCGGCGCCTCCGGGGTAAGAGCTCTCCCGTTGCACGTGGACGACGGGGACGGGGGCCTCAGGGGAAATCCGGCTCACGTTGCCCCAGATAAAACGGTCCAACATCAAATCCCCAATCACCAGAAGGCGCTTGGAACGATAGGTGGAAAGAAACGCGTCAATGCGGTCGCGGGTCATGATCGGTCAGGACGATGGCGGCGCCCCGACTCAAGTCGAAACATCCGAAGACGCCAACCGAATGTTTTCTTTCTTGCTCACGGCGTCCAGTGAGACTTGCACCTCACGGACTTCTCCGAGGAGCTCCAGGAGGATGCGGACGCGTTCTTGGGCCGGGAACACTTGGGTGATGATGGTGCGAATGCCGCGCATCGGGCCCTCGACGATCTCGACTTCGTCACCAGGTTTGAACTGTTCCTGGATGGTGATCAGCTTCTGGTCATCGACCGATCGCTGCCACTCTTCAATCAGGTCATCGGGGACGGAGGGATAGGAATCGGCCCCGAACCGCACCACGCGCAGGACGGCGTGGGTGCCATTGACGGCGCGCAGGTTGACGCCGATGTCGAATCGCGCAAACACGTAGCCGGGGAAAAGCGCCTCGGTGAACCAAACTTTGCCCCGCGTCGTATTCTTTTGAAAGCGAATCCGGGGGCAGAAGACCTCGACGCCATCCAACCGCGCAATATTGGCGGCGGCGATGTGTTCACTTTTGGGTTTGGTATGGACGCAGTACCAGCGGAGCGATCCGTCAATGCGGTTTTGGAACATAGAATCAGTGGCGATAGGACGATTTGGCCCTGGGATCCAGTGTAGGCAAATTCACGGGCCGCGCCACTGATTCCGCTACACCAGCTCCATCCCGTAGCGGAATCAGCTACGCAGTTGGCCAGGATGGAACATTACTTTCATGCACTTCCTGCTTTTGAGTGGCGTTTGGGCCGGCTTTTCCGTTTCAT
>CAMCXS010000124.1 GCA_945883495.1 Akkermansia muciniphila | reverse complement strand
CCATTTCACCTCCATCTCCGCCCCACCGGGGAGGCCGCCAGCGCCGCGCCCCAACCGATCGTCCGCACTTGGCAGAACGAGGAATCGCGGGGCGATTATTTGATCAATGAAACGGCGGATTTCTGGATGACTGTGATTCCGGCGCCTCCGGCCCCCTCACCCGCACCGGCTCCCTCGGATTCCGCTGATTGACGCCTCCCCCCCGACCCGAAAACGGTCCCTTGGACGAGTCGCTCACAGGACGGTTCCTCGTTGATGGTTGATCCTCCCGACTAACTCGATCCAGTTTACTGGGCGGGAGCGAGGGGACCGAGCTTGGTGGAGTGGGAGTTTTGATGAACCGACTCAAGCTCGATTACGAGCACGAGCACGAGCACGAGCACGAGATTGAGAACGAACTTCGTCTCCTTCCATCGGCCCTTCGTATCTTCCCTCGTGCTCAGCGCAGCGGTGCTCGTGCTCGTGCTCGTAGTCGAAACAACGTTGAACCTCCAGGCTAACTTGCGGGCCCCGGAGCCGAAAAGTTACTCTCCGTTCCACTTCGGCGCGCCGTGGATTGTCTGCTGAAAACGGGAATGGTCTGGGCTCCGCGTGCGATGACCCCCGTTCCGGATTTCGGTTCAGCCCTGCCGCCCGAACAACATCCAAGCGAGCAGCAGCGTCCAGGCTACGTTCACGGCCTGCCCGCCCAGAAACGCAAGCGCCGGCCGACCGCCGCCGAGTTTGGCTAGGTCGCCGAGCCGGGTTTCCAACCCGATGCAGACGAAGGCCGCCGCAAACCAAACCTCCCGTAAGCCTTTGAGCTGCTTATCGGACGTCTTGGCCACCGCGGGATCGAGCAGGAACGAAAAAACCAACGACGCCGCGATGAACCCAAGGACGAACTTGGGAAACCGCTCCCAGATGATCCCGAAATCCGGCCGGCCGCTGGGCGCACCGTCCGCCTTTTCCCGCAGCGTCCACCAGAGCGAGAGCACAAAGGCCGCCACGCCAATGAGAACGTTTTGCGAAAGCTTCACCACCGTGCCGGTCTTGGTCGCGGTTTCCCCAATCATCTCAGTGGCGGCCACCACCGAGCCGCTGGTATCGAGCGTCCCGCCGAGCCAGGCACCGCCGACGGCCTCGCTCAGGCCCATCCACTGGACGCACCACGGCATGAGGATCATCATGGGCACCGCGCAGAGCAGCACCACGGAAGTGACGTAGGAGAGCTTCTTTTTGTCGCCGTGAATCGCGCCACACGCCGCGATCGCCGCTGAGACCCCGCAGATCGACACCGCAGTGGAGAGCATCACGCCGAACTCATCATCCACCTTGAGCCAGCGAGCCAAGCGGAAGGTGATGTGCCAGACGACGGGGATCACCAAGAGCGCCTGGATCAGGCCGGGAGCTCCGGCCTTCATGAGGTCCCCAAAGAGCATTCCCGCCCCCAGGATGACAATGCCCGTCTTGATGAAAAATTCCGTCCGGACCGCACTCATGAGCCAGGCGGGCACCGGCAGCAAATGGCTCCAGAGCAACCCCAGGCCCAAGGCAAACACCACGTATTCCAAGCCCAGCGCCTTGAGCTCCGAATGTGCCGCCAACAGCTGGGCCAACCACCCCAAACCAAACACCACGCAGGCTCCGGCGGGAAACGCCGCGGCCCCCCGGCGCCCCAAGGACGCCGCCAGTGCCACCGTAGATAAAGCAATCAAAATCAGGGTGATGCTCCCGATCCCCGCCAAGTTCGCCCCGGAAAACACCCCGCCCAAGTCCGCGGCGGATCCCCAAGCGAGCTTCGGCAAAGGCACTTTCCAACCCGCCACCACCGCCACCAACAACGGCACGGCCGCAACCACAGCCAGCCAATCTTCATTCTGCCACCAAGCCAGCCGGACGGGCGCCTGCGTTTGCGTTTGCGGTGCGGGGGTTTCCTCGTGCATCCATGCAGCATTGAGCCGCCCTGGCCCAAAACGCAACGATCAATCAGGGGGAATGAAGTGGCCTCCCGCGCTTACCGCCGCAGCCGTTTCGCACGGTCAAACCTCGAGCGCCGCTGACTTCCGCTTGAATCCCCATCGGCTGCCGTACCCGCGTCGGCCCTCCCGGGCTGCGGCGCTGGGCTGCTCGTGGGTGGCGCGCTAGTGGCGGGCACCGGCGCGGCCGCCTGGTAAGCAGCCCCAGTCGCGGATGGATGGGACCGGTACGGAACTCGAACATGCCCTCGCAGGGAGGCCCAAGACCAACCCATCCGCGTCGCCAACGCCTCAGCCAAGATCAGAAGAAGCGCGACCACCAGCAACGCAGGCTGGATCGAGGCGAATTCTTTCCGTTCCGGTTGCTTCCAGACCTCGGCCAAATTGATACGTTCTTCGCCTCCGGATTGGACGGAGACTTGCCGCAACTCCTCGATCCGTTCCCGATCAAAGTTCCACTCCGGGCTGCTCCCTACCACCACCGGGCCGAAAGGAATCGCCGCTTCCCCAATCTGCACCGCTCCGCGCGTCAGCACGCCGGGCTCCAGATTCGCCTTGGCCCGGAAATGACCGGGTTCAATCCGCTCCCAGGTCACCTCTCGCACCGCCGCCTCCCCGGACTTGGCGCCATCCGCCAGAAAGACTTTGGGAGGCACGGCCAACTGCCGGAACCAGGAATCATCATGAAGCAGATCGACCGTCAACTCGGTGCCAGCCAAGTTCGTCCGCAGTCCGAGGCCGGGCGGCAAGATCTCCCCCATCAACCATCGGGTCAGCGTCTGTACGAAATCGGCCAAGTGCGGCCACTGCCGGGTGGCGCCGGAATACTCTCCGCCCAGCGGAAACGAGACGGCGGCGCTTCTGCCCAAGCCTCGTTGCACGTAGGAGACTAGCGGTGCCTGGTAGTCGTCCGTCGTCAGAGCAGCCACGGAGGTTTGCGGCCGGGCGTAGCTCAAGTTGTAGCCATCCACCTGGGAGAGCCAATCCAAACTGTCCCGGGAGATCTCCAGCCATCGCCCAGTGGCTGCTAACCCCACCGGTTCCTTGATGAACAGGGAGCGCGCCACGGCCACCGTCTCTTGGGCAAAGATGTTGGGCACCGATGTGGCATCGTCCGTGAAGAACATCCGTCCGTTTCCAAGCTTGGCGATGTCCTTGAGCAGCGCGGCATCGACATCCTTTTCCGTTCCCAGGCCGATCACGCTGACCGTGGCCCCGTCCTTCACCATTTCGCCCAGGAGTCGCTTGTAATCCCCTGGTTCCTCGGAGTCGGCGGCGTCCGAGAAGAGGATGAGGTGGCGCTGCCCCACTTCCGCCTTCTTCAAGTCCTCCCAACCAGCCTTGAGCCCTTCGTAGACGAAAATGCCGCCGCCCGTGCTGCCGATGCGCCGCACCCGGCTGATAATCGAGCCCCGATTCGGCCCCACCGCCGTCAACGGAACTTCCCGGTGCGGACTGCTATCCACCGCATGAACCGTCACGAAATCGAAGTCCCCGAGCAGCTCAACCGCGCGGGCAGCGCCTTCGTTGGCCAAGTCCATCTTCTTGCGCCCGCCCGCCACCGTCGCCGACATCGATCCGGAGCGATCCATGACAATGGCCATCGCCACCGCAAGTTTGCGATGCTCCGCCTTCAGTTCCATGGAGACCGGCAGCAACGGATCGATCGACGACTCAAAGTAACCGCCCGCCCCGAAGCTACGGTTGCCGCCCGCCATGAGGAGACCGCCGCCTTGCCGCCGGACGAAGAAATCGACGGAAGCCAGGAAATCAGAGGGCACGTCGTAAGCCGGCACGTTGTTGAGGATGAGCACCTTGGCGCCGGTCAGTTGCCCGGGGTGAAGCTTGGTGGGCTCCATGACCTTTTCCACCGTGAAGCCCTGGGCCGTGAGAATCCGCTCCAGAGGATCATCGGCATACCGCGTCACCAGCAAAATCCGGGGGCCGGCCACGATCTCAATCCAGTTCTCAAACCGGTTGTTCCCGGTATAGGCATCGGACGTGGCCAGCTGGGCTTCGTAGCGATGCGCCCCCGCCTCCGCCAGCCGGGCGGCAAAGCGGATCACGCCTGAGCCACCCTTGATCTCCACCATCTCCTCCCGGGCCTCGCCACCGTCCCGGGAAATCATGACCGGCACGGTCCCGTCCTCGGTCCCGCGCACCTCGATTTCCACGAGGAAAGGCTCGCCCGGACGTTTCCGGGAGGGCACTCGCAGGTCGAGGATTTGGTAATCCTTCGCGTTCGGCGGAGCTACCAGACGGAAGTCGAGGGCGACCCCCGCGCTCTGCAGCTTGAGACCGGCGTCGCCGAGCGGTTCCGTCGCAAAACCGTCGGTCAGCACGAGCATGCGGGCCTGCCGATCCGGGGCTAGCGAAGCCAGAGCAGTCTCAATGGCCAATCGCGTCCGGGTATGCTTCGCCGCGCCAGCCACAATGGTGTTCTCCGCGCCGCTCAGTTCCACGGCTTCTCCGGAAAAGTTCAGCCAACGGATGCGGTCGAAGCGTGAGGGCATCGACTGCTTGAGCAACTGCTCCCACTCCTTGAAGGACCGTTCCGTGAGAGCGGCAGCGGACTCGGACCGGTCTACGAGCGCCCACACATCCATGCCCCGCTGCGTCTGATTGACCCGGGGATCCGCCAACACGAGCACCAACAGCAGCAAACAGGCCGCCCGCAGCGGTTGCCAGAGCCGCAACCCTTTCCAAAACCAGCCGCTCACCAAAAGGACCGGCAGAAGGAAAAGCCACTGAGGTGAGCTGAGAACGACCATGAATGACCGACAATAGACGGTTTCGCGCCGATGCCGAGCGCAAGATTTCACCGGCGCTGGTGATGGCGCTCATCCACGGGCCGCACCAGCAGATTCGCAACCAGCCCAGCGGCCAGCAACGCGCACATCAGGTAAAACGTCCCGTTGTATGCCTCCGCCCTTGGGACGCCGGCGGCGATGCGGCGGTCCGAGAGTCCATTGATGAGCAACGGTCCGATCACCGCGGCCATGCTCCAGGAGGTGATCAGCCGTCCGTGAATCGCACCGATTTGGCTCAGGCCGAAGAGATCCTTGAGATAGGCGGGAATCGTGGCAAAACCGCCGCCATACATACTAATGATCACGGCGGTGCATAACACGAAGAGACCACGATTTTGCGTCTCTTGCGTCCAGGGCAGCAGCGCATACAGCATCGTCCCGAGAAGGAAATAGACGCAATAGATCACTTTGCGGCCCAGGACATCGGACATTGAGGACCAAAAGAACCGCCCGCCCATGTTGAAGAGGCTCAACAACCCGGTGAAACCCGCCGCCATGGAGGCGCTGACGCCGAACATATCTTGGCACATATCCGAGGCCCGGCCGAGCACGCCGATGCCCGCGCTGACGTTCATGCAGAGCACGATCCAGAGCAGCCAAAATTGCGGAGTCCGGATGGCCGCGTCCGCCGTGACGCTCGCGGTGGTGATCATTTGGCCGGACTTGATCACCGGCGTCCAGCCGTCTGGCTTCCACGTCTCCGCTGGCACCCGGACGAGAATCGCCCCACCGATCATGAAGATCGAGTAAAGGCCCGCCATGCTGACGAGCGCCGGGACAGCCCCGCTTCCCGGATCCGTGCCCCCGTAGAATCGCATCAATTCCTGAGCCAAGGGACTCCCGATGAGCGCCCCGCCGCCGAATCCCATGATGGCCATCCCCGTGGCCATCCCGGGCCGGTCGGGAAACCATTTCACCAGCGTGGAAACAGGCGCGATGTAGCCCAAGCCCAGCCCGATCCCTCCGACGAAACCGTAGCCAAACAACACCAGTGGCAACGACCGCACCTGCACGCCCAATGCGGCCAGGAGCAAGCCGCCGCAAAAGCAGAGCCAGCTCGCCAGCATCGTCTGTCGCGGGCCGGAGCGTTCCACCCATTTCCCAAACACCGCCGCCGAGATCCCGAGCATCATCAGTGCGATCTGATACGCCCAGTTGACCTGCGATACCTGCGCCCCCAATTCCGACGCGAGCGGTTTGTTGAACACGCTGAACCCGTAAATCTGCCCGATGCACATATGCACCGCGATGGCTGCGGGCGGCACCAGCCAACGGGAAAATCCAGCCGGAGCCACGGTCGCTTCTCGATTCAGCCACGCTTTCATACCTCGGGCGCGGAGTGTGCCGGAGGCGGCGGCGGAATTCAAGTTTCCACGGAGACGGGGGTGTGATGGAACTGATGGTCAGAAAGGGCGGAATGCGTGGGCGATTCCGCTACGAGAATGAATTCTGAGTAGCGGAATTCCCAAGAATTCCGTTCCGCTACGAGAATGAATTCTGAGTAGCGGAATTCCCAAGAATTCCGTTCCAGCGTCCATCACAATCATTCACACCCCGGAGAGGGAGCGGGCCCCGGGGGCTGCTACGCGCCGGTCCCGTCTTCCAGCTCGATCCGCTTGACCATGCCCGGGACCAAGGGAGATCGCTCCACCTCGACGACTCCACCACCGGTTTCCCCCAAGATGAAAAAGCGCATGATGCCGTCGTGATCGCAAAACCAAACCTCCTTGCTTCCGGCTTCGAAATAGAGAGCGCGCTTGTCCTCGAGCTCCCGCCAGGAGTTCGCCGGTGACTTGATCTCCACGCAGATCACCGGAGCGAACGGCAGGCAAACTGCATCCGCTGCCTGGATCAACTGCTCCGGCGAGAGCCAGACCACGTCCGCCGCCTTCACGCCATCCGCCGTCGAAACGGGGCATTCCGTGGCCGTCTCCCCTCGCTTGATCTGATCCACCAGTGCGCTGGCGATGCGGCGCTGCAAACGGGCGTGGCGAAAACTTGGCGGCGGCATGTGAACGACGTGGCCATAACGGTCCGTTTCAAATCGGCCGTCCAGGGCTGCATAACTGGTGTCGGCGATCACCTCAGCCCAACGAACAAGGTTGAACTCAGTCTGGTCCGGACGAACCGGCAGAGCAATCGTCACCGCCATCGCCCAGAGGCTAGCTTGGATCGGACATCCGATCAACCGCATTTCGATTGGCGAAAACCTGCCCCAACTCTCCTCACGGCGCGGCAAGCTCCCACCGCAGGTTGCGGATCTCGCGAGGCCCCTTCCAGGCGCTTCCGGCGATCTTGTGGCGCGATCCATCACGAATCAGCTCCCCACTCGGACTGATCGCCAGCTCCGTGATCGTGCGCCAGTCCGCCAACGCTTTGCCCACTGCGGCGTCCGGGCGAATGGCCAGAAAATCGCCCGCGCTCAAGGCCACTCTCTGCCAGCCCCGTCCACCCAGGATCTCCCTCGCCGCGGTGTAGGTCACCGCCGGCGTCCCGGGCGAGAACGCGCCCCACTGGTGGCAAGTCAGGGTGATCACAATCGTGTTGTCCGACTCCGGATTCATCTCAAACACGTGGTGAGCTTGCCGCCCATCGAGTGGCCGTAAAATGCATTCGTCATAAGGATTGGGAACGGTTCGGTGCGGGTGATCTGCCTCACTGCCCACGACTCACGCACCCCCTGTACGATCAAGGCAAAAAAAACCCCGCCCAGCGGGTTACGCCAGACGGGGAGATCAAATGCCTAGTGGGAATTACTTGGAGCAGATCCCTTCGCTTCAGGGAAGACTCGACGGCAAGCCATCACTTTGCGGAATGCCCCGGCTATTTACCAAAGATCCACCCAAGAATGGTTCGATCGGCGTCGACCGTCCCTTCGCTCCCACCGCCGGAAGCTGAAGAAACGAGGATCTCGCCGTACCGAGAAGTCCCCGGTCCTCCATCACCGACGTCGCACTGCCCGAGTGCCCATCAGGAAGGGGCAAGGAAGGGTGATCGAATGGTGCCCGTTCATACGCCACTCTCGTATCCGTCAACGCCCGGAGGAAAGCCGCGACCGCCCGGATGTTTGTCCGATCGCCATTGAGCTTTGAGAGGGGGCGAATGTCCGGATCGCTATCGGTCAGCTGCTGACGTTTGAAGTCACTGCCCCGCGCATAGAATTGGACGACTTGCTCCAGGGTGAGCTGACCACCATTGTGGAAATACGGCCCGGTCAGGTCGATGTTCCGCAGAGTCGGCGTTTTGAAGGCCCCGCGCACGGCCACCCGCTCGCCAGCAGTGGGAGGGGTGCCCGGATCCACCTCGAAGTCACTCGAATCACTCAGGTCGAGATGATCGACGACCGGACCGGTGACAGCCTGCACGGAAAAGGAAAGAGGGTTCTTGAAGGGATCAGTGCCCCCTACGCCCACGTCCTCAAAGCTGGGCCGTACGTTGATGTTATAGAAGCCATTGTCGTAAATCGCGGTCTTCTTATCTCCCATGATCATCCGCTCAATGAGCTTCGTATTCTGATTGCTCGTCAGCATCTGACTGACCGCGGCGGCCGTGAATTCCGCCCCGTGGTGGCAGTTCACACACTTTCCTTCGTTCAAGAACAACGAGAGCCCCTGCCGCTCCGTGACGTTTAGGGCGTTATTGTCGCCTTCCATAAAGCGGTCAAAACGCGTTTGATCGGAAACCAATGTGCTCTCATAGAGCATGATGGAAATGCCCCAATACAACGTGAAGTTCGCTTCCATATGGCTGTAAGCAACTTCATACTCCGTGACGGGTTCTCCCGGGGCGCCCCACCACTTCTGGTGGAACGCTTTTTGGATGAGCGATGCGTAGGAGACCGACAATCCCGGACGGGCCATGGAGGCCGTAGAACGGGACAACGGCCCGAGCACGCTATCGTTGTGAGCCACCACCTGTGTCCTCAGCGGCTGCGAATTCAACAGCTTGCGAGCCACGTGGCGAAAATTTCGATAATGCGCGGACATCTCCAGAATACTCTCGGTTGGTCCGACGGCTTGGGAGGCTAGGCTCGCATGATCGAGACTGATGCGTTCCTTGGTCAACCCACTTCCATTGTAGGCAAACACGGTGGCTTCCTCATCACGAGGCCCAAAGGGTGAGCGGCCGTTGAAATAAAAGTTTGCCCGTCCGTCCCAGAAGTTCCGATGATTGAAAATGGCATTGATCACCGTGGGCGTATTCCTTGGTTCGACACGGCGAGTGTTCAGGGACTTGCCGCCGGAGACAATATAGAATCCAAGGGGATCGACTTCTTCGGTCCGGAGAATCTCCGCGAGAAAGGTGGAACCCGGAAACGGCAGCGGCTTGAATAGCAGCGGACGACTCCGCAACTGCTCAAATCCGTTTGATACGGGAATGATTCCGCTCTTCACCAAACGCCGGATGACGTGAATGTCTTGCGTCACGTTATTGCGCAGAACCCGAGGGAAGCGCTTCTCGCCCAACCCCAAGAACGCCACATCAAGAACGCCACCGGATGAAGCGACGTCATCGGTATCGAAGGCCACATTGCCTTGAATTGAGTTGCTGGTGACATCCACCTTCTGGTGAAACGGGAAGTCACCGCGCTTGAGCGTGTAATTTGGTCCGCCGCTTGCCGTCCGCACCGGATCAAACTTCTTGTTCCCGCCGATGAAGCTCGGCGAAAGCTGATTTTTGGCGCGAGAGTCGGCACCCGCGTGAAAGTGACAGCTGGCACATGCCATTCCGTCAGAGCCGGCCTGGATGTCCCAGAACAGCGCCTTCCCCAAAGCCACCGCCACATCGCGGTCCTTGACGAATTCCGCCAAATTCCCCGGCAATGGCACCGGAACATTCGCCAGGGAATCCAAGTGCCGGGACTTCGCTTCTGCCCGGAGGCCAGTTGGGTCCTTCACAGGATCCGCCCGAGGAACGGTAACCTCAGGATCGACCTCAGGATCGACCTCAGGATCGACCTCAGGATCGACCTCGGTCTCGTCTTCTGGAGGTTCTGGCACCTCCACCACTACCGGGGGCTTCTCCACGATCGGCAGCTCGCTGACGACTGGCTCCACCGGGATGACTACCACCTTTTCGGTAATCACCGACTCAGGAGAAGGGACATCCTGGGCCAGCGCCAACGCGCCCCCAGCCAAGGTGACTACCGCCCATCCGCCAAGCGGCAGTAACGGACTCCAATTGCTTAGGCACCGAATTTGGGGCCAGGTTCGTTTCAAAAATTCCATGTGAGGGCTTGTACGGTTTTTCTGGTAAACTCTTTTAAGGTTTTCCAGACGCATTGCTTCCAAAATTTCTCAATTCTGCAAGCATAATGTTGTAATTCTATTCATTTTGCTCTTGAAATTCAGTGCATCTGAAGCAATGCCACCTCGTGGGCGCCCGATCCGTTCGCGACGGTTGCCTACCCCGCCGCTCCCCGGCCTTGCGCTGCGCAGGCCACAAAAGGAACATGGCAACGCACGAGAAGTAGCTCTCGCGCCTACCTGTCTTGACGGGTCCAGGCCAGCCCACTCGGCCTGAGCACCATTCCGTCCTGTCCGAGGCCAGACAGCCGGCCCTCGCCCTCAAGGCCCGGGTTAGCCTAGAAACGGAAATGGTCTGGGCTCAAGCGGAGGCGCGGAGGACTGGGGATCTTGACGGCTGGAAGGCTTGTCCACCGGCGCCCACTTGGTGAGGGAGCGCCTCAAGTTGACCAAAATCACTATCCCGTCTGATTCTCCGCCTCTCAGCGCCTCCGCGTGCGATGACTCAATCTCCGGATTTAGGGTTAGTTCCCCTCGGCCGCCCAGCGCTTCATGAGCGCAATGTTTGCCTCGATCTCCGAGCGTAAACCGGCCTTCTTGCCTTCGCCCAGGTACGCCGCCATGTCGCTTTCATACTGGGCGGCGGGCTCGGGTTGGCGGCCTTGATCCGCCGTTTGTTCCATCCAGGCATCGAGACGTTGGCGCATCTCGGAGAGTTTGGCGCCATGTCCTGGGTCGCCGGCAAGGTTGCGGACTTCCCAAGGATCAGCATCAGTGTCATAGAGCTCCTCGTAGGGCCGCTCTGAGGCAAAAAGTGCTTCTTGCAAGGGATTGAGCGGCCCGGCCGCCCGCGCCTCCCGCAAGGCGATGTAGCAGCGCTTATGATCCTTGTAGTTGTTTGGCTGCAAGTGGGGACGCTTCGGCAGGAGGTTGCGGATGTAGAGCCAGCGGTCCGTCCGCACGCTCCGGATGTGGTCTACGGTTTCGTCGGCACGATCCCGGGCAGAAAATACGGTTTCCCGGGGCTGATACTCCGCCGCGAGAACGTCCCGCGCTTGCATCGCCACTGGCTTGGGAATACCCGCCAGCGCAAGAGAGGTGGCCGCCAAGTCGATGTGTTCGATGAGATCGGATCGCTCCGTTCCCTCGGCAATGCCCGGCCCACGGATGATGCAGGGGATGTGAGTGCCTTCGGCGTAGAGAAACTGCTTGCCACGCGCATGACTGACCCCGTGATCGGTGATGAAAAAGATGACGGTGTTTTCGAGCATCCCCTCCCCCTCCAATCGAGCGCGAATCGCCCCCACTTGTTGATCAACCAAGCGGCAGGCATCGAGCGTGAGCGCCCAATCCTCGCGCATCGCAGGAGAGGACGGATAGTAAGGCGGCAGGGTGAGCCCCTCGGGATTGGTGAGCGAGCCGAGCGCCGCGGCAAAGGTCTGGGCGGCTTTGGCTCCATCCCGCACCTTGCCGCCGTGCAGTTGGATTTGGGCGAAGAAGGGCTTGTCCGCCGGACGAGCCGCCCAGTCATTCCCATCGTAGATCCCCGGATCCCATTCGAAGTTGTAATCGGTCTTGGCGATTCCCTTTCCCTTGTTGGGCCACGATCCATTGCAGGTCCAATATCCCGCTTCCCGGAAGAGCTGGGGCACCGGAACGACGCCTGATGGCAGATGAATCTTCACGGTGCCGCGCCCGCTGCGGTGATGATGCGCGCCAATCGAGGTTTGGTACATCCCAGTGATCAGGGCGGAGCGGGAGGTCGAGCAAATCGGCGCGGTAACGTGGGCGTTCGCGAAGCGCGTCCCTTCGACAGCAAGCCGATCGACATTCGGAGTAGCGATCGCCGTTTCGCCGTAGCAACCGAAGTGCGGCGACATGTCTTCGCTGATGATCCAAAGGATGTTGGGCCTTTTGGCATCGGCAAACGCGGTGACGCAAAGGCTGACGAAGAAGAGGACGAGGGATTTCATGGGGAAAGGCGTTCGCGACGGTATGCCTCAGCGAGCAGAACCACGGGTTGGACCACCTGAACGGGCAATGCGCGTTGCTGCAACCCTCGGGCGAGTTGCAAATGGCAGCCCGGATTCGCGGTGGCCACGAGGCCAGCGGCGGTTTCGGCGATCCGGCCGGTCTTGCGGTCAAGGAGGCGTTGGCTTTCCTCAGGCTGGAGGATGTTGTAAATCCCGGCGCTCCCGCAGCAGAGATCGGATTCCGGAAGTTCCACGAGCTGCAAACCTGGGATGGAGCGGAGGATCTCCCGGGGCGGGTTGCGGATCTTCTGTCCGTGGGACAAGTGACAAGACTCGTGGTAAGTCAGCTGGAGCGGCTCGGCCTCTGGATTTGCTGGTTTGCGAAAGCCGGTCGCCACCAGGAATTCGTGGATGTCCTTCACCTTGGCGTCCCAAGCCCGAGCGCGCGCCGCGAGGTCACCTTCCTGGAACAGCCCGGCGTAGTGCTTCAGATGAGAGCCGCAGCCGCCCGCGTTCGTGATAACCGCCTCCAATGATTCCAGACCAAAGCGATCCATCAAAGCCGTGGCGGCTCGGCGCGCCAGTTCGGGAGCGCCGTTGTGCGCATGGAGGGAGCCGCAACAGGATTGCAGCCGCGGCGTGACCACTTCCCACCCATTGGCCAACAAGACATCGGCGGTAGCCCGGTTTACCGATCCAAAGGCCAGCGACTGAATGCAACCACTCAACAAGCCAACCCGGCCACGCACCGGGATTCCAGGGGGAGGCGTTTCCACTTCGGCGATCTGTTCGTCACTGAAGCGCGCTTCCATCGGCGGTGCCTGCGGCTCCAAGTCGCCGATCTTCCGCCCGAGCAAGTAGGGCAGCTTGAGGCGCCGCACCCAACCCGCCAGACCGGAACGTTGATAGAAGCGCAACATCCATCCCACGATCCGCAACCGCTCCGGAAAGAGGAAGATCTGCTCCAGGACCAGCCATCGGTAAAAGCGCCGCATCGCTCCACCTGAGGTCTGGTTCGCCTCGGTTTCCGCCCGGGCCGTCTCGAACATGGTTCCATAGTCGACTCCGGCCGGACAGGCGGTGGTGCAGGCCAGGCAGCCAAGACAATAATTCATTTCCCGCGCCAGCTCCTCACCAGCGTCGAAGCGACCATCCGCCACCGCTCGCATCAGCGCGATCCGGCCCCGCGGACTATGCCGTTCCAGCTTGGAGTGAATGTAGGTCGGGCACGTGGGCAAACACATCCCACAGTGCATACACTGCTGGAGCACGCTGTAATCGAGATCGCGGAGGGAAGCCTTGGCCATGGCTCAGGCGGGTTCGGAATCGAAGATTTTCCCCGGATTGAGGAGGTTTTCGGGATCGAGCGCGCGCTTCACGGAACGTAAAAGTCCGTAACTGGCGTTATCGAACTGCCGCTTCAAGTAGTCCTTTTTGGCCAATCCCACACCGTGTTCGCCGGTGACCGTTCCTCCCAGCGCAATCGTTTTGTCCACGATTTCCGAAAGCGCGTGGTGAACCCGCTCCATTTCTTCGCGATCCCGCTCGTTGGTCAGAAACGTCGGATGCAAATTCCCATCGCCCATGTGGCCAAATGTCGCGATCTGCAGCTGGTGCCGTTGCGCCGTTTCCGAGACGAAGCCGACCATTTCCGCCAGCCGGCTCCTCGGTACCGTCACGTCCTCCAGAATCGTCGTCGGCCGCACCCGCGCCAACGCGGAAAAGGCTTGGCGCCTCGCCATCGCCAGCTTGGCTCCCTCCGCTTCATCGGCCGCCACCTGCACGCCGTCGGCGCCGTGACGGCGGACGATTTCTTCCATGCGCGCCGCTTCATCCGCGACCGCACTGGGATGACCGTCGGTTTCAATCAGGAGAACGGCGGCGGCGTGCGTCGGCAGGCCGATTTTGGTGTAGTCCTCAACGCATTGCAGGGTGGTTTGGTCGATGAACTCCAGCGTGCAGGGAATGATCCGCGCCGCGATGATGGCGGAGATCGCTTCGGCGGCCGCCTGCATCGAGGAAAAGGTGGCCAACATCGTTTTGCGGGCGGCGGGCCGGGGCAGCAATTTCAAAAGCACCTCGGTGATGACGCCCAACGTCCCTTCCGAGCCGATGAAAAGATCCTTGAGGGAATACCCCGCCACGTCCTTGACGCAGGCATTCCCGAGCCGGGCGATCTGGCCATCCGCGAGCACGACCTCCAAGGCCATCACGTAATCCCGGGTCACGCCGTATTTCAGCCCGCGCAGCCCACCGCTATTCTCCGCGACGTTCCCGCCGATCGTGGAGATTTTCATGGATCCGGGATCCGGCGGATAGAAAAGGCCCTGCCGCGCCGCTTCGTCATCGATTTCCTTGGTGATCACGCCCGGCTGCGCGCGCAAGGTGAGATTGAGCGGGTCCACTTCCAGGATTTTATCCAGCCGCGCCAGGCAAAGCACCAAGCACCCCGGCAGGGGCACGCTCCCGCCACTGAGGCCAGTCCCCGAACCCCGAGTCACCACGCTGACCCGGTTCTCCCGCGCCCAACGCACGCACGCGGCGACTTGCGCGGTGTCCGTTGGCAACGCCACCGCCAGGGGCAGTTGATACAATTCCGCCGTCCCGTCGAACGCATACGGGATCAAATCGGCACGCTCCGTCAACAGTCCGCCGGGGCCGACGATGTCCTGGAGTCCGCGCAGTGCAGGGGTCAACGTTACGGTCGCAGTCACGGGAACGGGACCCTACCCCCGGACACCGCCCGGCCGCAAGACCATTTGGCGGAAGGTGCCCGCTTTCCGGAAACGCCGCTCCCGGCGGCGGGGGTGGCGTGGAAAGAATCACCCTGGCACTTGTCAACCCGGTGAGATGAAAACTCGTGAAACTGCAGGCGCGTGCGGATTTGCACCATTAGCGCCTATCAGCTCTGAGAAGCCAGATTTGGCTTTTGAGTAAATCAGATCAACCCTGAGAAACCCAAAATGTACCCGGCAGTA